>NZ_JAFFQD010000221.1 GCF_016918565.1 Desulfogranum marinum | reverse complement strand
CGCTGCAAAAAACAATCAAAGCTATATCCGAAGCCACATGGGAGGAGATCAACAGGGTGTTGATCGGCTATGCCCAGGACGCAGGTATTGAGAAAGGCCGCAAGGTGCGCGTAGACTGCACCGTTGTTGAAACCAATATTCATGCACCCTATGACTCTGAATTGCTTTTCGATTCTGTTCGTGTTCTGGCCAGACTTCTTGATGACG
>NZ_JAFFQD010000220.1 GCF_016918565.1 Desulfogranum marinum | reverse complement strand
GAATAATGCGGCAAGGCAGAAGCCATATAGAAAACTTATAGAACTCACAGAGAAGACAATAGGCTACGCCGAAAAGGGGGTGCACAGTTTACAGAATTATGTGGGAAGTTCCATAATTGAACAAGCTGTGGCAGTCGATATTTGCAAACAGTTGCGAGAATATCTGCCTATTATTCGTCAGGTCGCGTGCCAAACCAAACGCAGAGTATTTG
>NZ_JAFFQD010000021.1 GCF_016918565.1 Desulfogranum marinum | reverse complement strand
GGGCGATTGAGTTGTTCGCTGCAACCCCAAAAACACGAAAATTTAAATGTTGAATTGACCCTGATTTCCATATTTATCGCATAATTAAAGACGCTGGGGAATAAACCATTTATTCGAGATTCCCTTAAGCCAAAACTTAGGTTCGAGACAGGACGTTCGCCAAGTTCACCACCAATAAGCGCATTGACAATGGTATCTTTTGAAAATTCATTAATCCTTAATTCAGGATGCTGAATATTGCGGGCATCATCAAAAAGAAAAGGAACGTGAAACACATTCCTATAGATAGAGAGCCCAACAGCTAGAACCAGGATAAAAAAGCAAGCATACCTTTTGGATAAGTACATTAGAAACCAACAATTATAACTATTAAATCGAGCCTCTTGCAAAATAGAAAAAGAAACTATTTCCAAGGTAATGTATTGAAATAATTGAGCTTCACTGCCACTTCATGGTATTGTTTTTTACCACCAAAAGCAAAACCAAGGAGAATGCCAATAAAGCTCAACGACAAGATATCATGGTTAATGGGGCGTGTCCAAAAAAGTTTATTTCCTCACTTGGACGAATGCTTTGACAATCCATTTACTGAGCAGGAAAAACGATTGGTAGCAATTCTTGAAATCGTTCAGGTAGAAAAATATATCTCTACTCCTGCAGTCTACCAGTGGCGAGGGCGCAAGCCTCCTGATCGACAATCGTTAGCCAGAGCATTTGTGGCAAAGACACTCTATCGCATCCCCACAACTAGTGATTTGATTCGCGCGCTTCAGGCAACAAAGAACCTGAGGCGTATTTGTGGATTTTCGGCTACGGGTAACATCCCGTCAGAATCCACCTTTTCCCGTGCATTCACAGAATTTGCTGTCAGTGGGCTTGGTACGCAGGCGCATAATGCTCTAGTGCAGGAATATTGGGTCGATGAACTTCTCGGACATATCAGCCGGGATTCCACAGCTATCATCGGCAGGGAGAGGCCTGCCAAAAAGGTGAAAATGCCCAAAAAGCCTCGTAAGAGGGGACGGCCTGCGAAGGGCGAAAAACGGGAACCAGCTCCAGTAAAACGACTTGATCGGCAGATTGCTTTGTCTGCGGAAGAGGCAATCTTGGAACTGCCAACCCTTTGCGACCGAGGCACCAAAAAGAATGCAAAGGGATACAAAACATCTTGGAATGGCTACAAATTACACCTGGATATTAACGATATGGGCCTACCTGTCAGTGCCCTCGTCACCTCTGCGTCATTACATGACAGCCAGGTTGCTATTCCATTGATAAAGCAAACCAGCGGTAAAGTCACTTATCTCTATGATCTAATGAATGCTGCATACGATGCCAAACGGATCAATGAAACAAGCAGGAAATTTGGTCATGTCCCAATCATTGATAAGAATGCTCGGGGCAAAGAAGTCATTCCAATGGCACCTCATGAAGCAGAACGGTACAAAACCAGATCGTCTGTAGAATGGGCTAACGGTCGATTAAAAGAAGATTTTGGTGCCAGCAATGTCATGGTAAAAGGGCACTGCAAAGTAACTCAACATCTCATGTTCGGAGTGATAGTCTTATTCGCCGATCAGCTCATGCGCCAACTTTAACAGAGTATTAAAGAACACAAAAATTGTTACATCGTTACAAAGTAAGTGTGCCTATGGGGCCATAATTTAACAACAAAATGTAATACCTAAATCCTGCAGATAGTTGAAAAGAAATCATGAAAATGGCAATATCCTTAAAATGTTAACGACCAAATTACCACAATAAGGAGTCACCATTTCCATGAAGAAAAAACAGCATAAACGATCTGCCAGAGTATCGCCAAAAAAAATTAAGTTCACCAAGGGGGCGAAAGGGCTTACAGCGCAAGCAGGCCTAAAACCAGTAGTCCAATTTCTGCAAAATCAAGGGATTGTTGAACTTGTGAGGGATACCGTAAATCACAAACGAGGAGCTAATGCGCTTTATGATGCAGTTGATGCAATCTTTCTCCCGCTTGTCGCAATTATTGGAGGTGCCCGTTCAATCCGAGCGATTGTCACCGTATGGTCAGACAGTGTCCTTTGTCGTGCTGCCGGTTGGTTGAGCATTCCTGACGAAACAACCTTTGGTCGTTTATTTCGATCATTTTCTCAATGCCACGTAAATGACATGGAAGTATTGAACCACCGACTCCGTGGACGACTATGGCGCAAAGCTCTTCGATCCGGAAAAAGTAAAGTAAGCGTCATTCTGAGTAAGGTGGTTGATGTGGATTCGACGGAAAAGACTGTCTATGGCTCACAGGAAGGAACCGCGAAAGGGTACAATCCACATAAGTGCGGCGCGGTATCATATCATCCATTGCTTGCCTTTTGCACTGAGACCAAAGAGATACTTCAGGGCTGGCTACGATGCGGTAATGCCTATACAAGCAATGGGGTAGTTGAATTTACCAAGCAACTTTTGGCACATCTCCCTAATCGAACTCGTATTCTATTTCGTGGCGACAGTGGATTTTTTTGTGGGAGCCCTGCTTGACCTACTGGATCATGGCGGCCATGGTTATTTGATTAAGGTTAAACTTAAGGGACTGGCTAATTTGCTTGGTGGACAACAGTGGGAACCAGTTCCGAAACAGGCTGGATGGGAGCAATGTTTATTTTTTCATCAATGCACAACGTGGGCTACAGCTCGGCTATTTGTTGCGGTGCGTATGGAAAAACCAGTAGATCCTAAAAAAGCAGCCACCTTGTTTGAGATAAAGGAATACGATTATTTTTGCTACGTTAGCACTGATAACGACAATCCCTGGGAAATTCATAAACAGTATGGGCAACGTGCCACCTGCGAGACGTGGATCGAGGAGGCCAAAAACCAGACAGCCTTGGCCCATATTAAGACGGATGATTTCTGGGCCAACAGTATATTATTCCAAAGTTCAATCTTAGCATACAACACTGTGCGTTGGATGGCCTTGTTGAGCGGAAACAAGTTGCTGCGGCGTTGGGAACCAGCGACGATACGAACCTTTCTTGTTCGAATGGCAGCAAAGTTTACAACAGGTAGTCGCCAGCAGAAGGTAACGGCTCCAGAAAGAATGCTCTATTCTAGACAATGGGATGAATGGGTGGCTGTAGGAGAAAGCTGACCCCTTTCTTCGCGGTATTGCAAAATGCATTTTAACGAAGTGAAGGGAAAGGTGCGCCTTGAATCGAAAAAATATGCCTTGCTTCAAGGCAACCAGGGCGATGTTACACGAAAATTCCCGTGTTAAGTCGCCTCCTGAGCACATTTCTGCATAAATTTGTTCAATGTGGCAACGAGTGCAACCAAAAAGCGGCGTTTCTTGGCTAGGTGATCCGCTCTAAAGATTAATTGCAGGATTTAGGTAGTATTGAGGCGACATGACCAATACGATCGGCTAATGTCAATACCCCCGTCTGTCGTTAACACTTAAATTGATCATTTTGCAAGAAGCTCAAATCAAGAGACATTATTTGCCGACAATAAAATATCTCAACACGCTGTTAGCTCATAAATTCATAGACAATCCAAAACAAGCAAAGGCTCAAAGAGCCTCTCTCATCATGTTACCCCCTAAAAAAACTTATCAAATCAAAAATATACGAGCAACAGGCTACTATAACACAATTCTTTGTCGAATTAGCTCATTAATTCCGAAATAGAAAAAGATGAACATTTTTACTATTTTTAACTCTTCACCTTGAAACTTGTCTACAGAAAGAGCAATTCACTGGCGACCTGTTTTCCAGAACATATTAACAGCACATAAAAATCTTTTTCTCTCAACTTTAACAAAACCGTGACAATAACCGCATATCGAGACAAAAACCCATTGTATTCATTCAACAATTGAACCTTCAACAGGTTTTCGGGCTTACATCATATCATTGCCAGGGATAAAATGGAGTCCGTACTTTTAAGCAGGAAAGGAAAAACTCATCGTCCCCTTTCTCATCGTCCCCTTTACTACCCAAAAAAAAGATGGCAAAATAGTTCTAATAAACAGAACGTAATTCCGAACAATATGACAAAATTTTATGCTCTCAGGCCTCATAACCTCTAAAATTCGTATCCAAATCCTCATGCGGCTCTTCCTTAATTCGGAAAGGAATGCTTACCTGCGTGAACTTGCCGACGAGTTCGGCGCCTCTCCCAGTCACGTCAAAAATGAACTGGACCAACTGAAAGAGGCAGACTTGCTCATAAGTCGCAAAAAACGGACGACAGATACTGTTCTCAGCCAACAGCGGACACCCAGTATTTAACGAACTCCAATCCATGGTGCAGAAGGCATTAGGCATGGACCGAATCCTGAAGTCGATGATCAATCGCTTGGGCTACCTGAAAAAAGCCTTTTTGATTGACGATTACGCAAAGGGTAAAGACAGCGGGATCATCGACCTGGTTTTAGTAGGGAACATCGACCAGTACCACCTCAATGATCTGACACAAAAAACAGAGATGTACATCAAAAAAAAAAAAATCGGAAGCCTTGTATTGAGTGAAAAAGAAGTTCAATCCCTTAAATCCACCTTGTCAGACCCGGCACGATGCTTTTGTGGGATAGTTCAGAAAATGGCACCTGATTATACATTAAAATTGAAGGAGACCATCTACGCCCCGGAATCCGTAATAGAAAATCCCTGTACGCTGGTTTCCCTGATGGTCACGGATCTCTTCAATTCACTTGAATTCGCCTAGTGGTTGTTTTGCTTAACATTTCTGCAAGATACCGCCAGAGCTTCATGGTTACGAAAATATTTAAGTGGGGCTGTCCCCTATCTATTCGCCAATTATAATCGTATTCCTTTACGTTCGAATAGGAATTGAGAATCCAGATATCCTCCAGTCTGGGTTGACGATTGAAGACATGAAGCAAAGCATGTCAAAAATACAACATCATGTCATAGCCCGTCTCTTTCGTGAACTAGGCCTTATTGAACAATGGCCGACAGAAATCCGCGGCATCTTTCGAGAAGCGCAGAAACAGGAACTGCAAGAGCCTGAACTCATTGAATATGCTTTTTCATCATTTATAGTTGGACGCATCTCACATACGATCATATAGAGCCGGAATAAGGCACTGGAGTGGTATGAGGACAATGTCTGAATCTCAAACCTGGCCTTAATGATTTCTCATACCTAAACCTTTCTCCCTGTTTTGGTTTTGAAAATGAAAAAGAAAAAAAATATTTCAAGCGTAGCCGCTGAGAGACTTTGTAATACCTGTGGCAGTTGTTACGGTATATGTCCAACTCAGGCTATTGATTACCAGGAGACCAGCGGTGGTTATTATTTACCTGTGGTGGACGAGAAGGCCTGCACTCATTGCGGATTATGCTTTGATGTCTGCCCTGGTGTTCATTTTGGCGACACACTTATCTCACAAATGCCTGTTGACCCCTTTACGGGAGTTGTCCTAGATGCTTTTGTCGGCAAGGCCACCGATAAGAAGGTTTTTGATAACTCTCAAAGCGGCGGTATTGTTACCGCACTTTTGTCTCATAGCCTAGAAACAGGTCGCATAAAAGGTGCGGTCATCGTATCCATGGAGTCGGGTAGCCCCCCTCGCCCGATAGTGCGGATTGCCCGAAGTGTTTCAGAACTTTATGTGGCTCAAAAATCGAAGTATTGTCCTGTCCCACTACTTGGTTTCTTTAGAGAGTTGAAAGAAATAGACGGCCCGGTGGCAGTTGTGTGCACCCCCTGTCAACTACACGGTCTACATAATGTGTTGGATAAAATGCCAAAGTTGCAGAATAAAATTGCATTTACTGTAGGGCTTGTGTGTGACAGAGTATTGACTTATGCAGCATTGGACTACCTGCTTTCCAAAGCTAGGAGCGACAAAAGTGTTCCCTCTATACTTCACTTTAGAGATAAGGCGGTAAGCAGCTACCCAGGAGATGTCCATGTACTTTCCAAGAATGGTAGATCAGTTATTATGCCTGCTGCAACCAGAATGCGGATCAAGGACTACTTCACCCCTGCTAGGTGCAGAATATGCTTTGACAAGATGAATGTTTTCTCCGATATAACCGTGGGCGACCCCCATGGCCTGGATGGTATAGACCAAAGGCATGGCGAATCTATGGTTTTAGTTAGAACGGAAAAGGGCCGTAAAATTTTCAATTACACGAAGGATAAGAAGGTGATAGATGTACGTACGATAGCGTACGAACAGGTTTTCCAAGGCCAAGGAATTGATAAAAAAAGGCAGCAGTGGGCTGGATATGTATTAGCGTGGAAAAAACAAGGAAGAGAGCTACCCAATTATTGTGATATGGTGGAAAATCATACTCCTATCCCAGCTGAGATGAAAAAATATTTACAGGATCTCAAAAGCTCATTTAATCAGGATAATTTTTTATCACGTGATGAACTGATTATCTATGTAGAAGCAAGTTTGAAAAAGAAACAACTTATAAAGACACTACTTTTTCCTGCTAGGTTCTCAAAGCGTGTTATCAGTAAACTCTCATTCTTAATTTCCAACTATTGGAATAGTTCGCCTAGCTCTACTCATGGAAAGCGATAAGAAACAAAATCATTTTTTTGATACGAAGGACCAGGCCACCAACCTCAAGAAACGCTCCTTGCGTAGTGGCGCAGTGACACTGACCTCTCAGGGACTTATCTTCCTGATCAACATTGGGTCGACTATGGTCCTGGCTCGACTGTTGACGCCGCGGGATTACGGGATGATCACGATGGTTGCCGCCATAACTGGATTCGCCCGAATTTTCAGTGACCTCGGCCTGTCCTCAGCGACTATTCAGCGAGCAGACATCAATCATATGCAGATCAGTAACCTATTCTGGATTAATGCAGGAACCGGGGCAGTAATCACGATGATCGTTGCAGCAGTCTCTCCAGCCGTTGCCTGGTTTTACAAGACTCCGCAACTTCTTTCGATCACAGCAGTACTTTCACTGAACTTTCTAATTATCGGACTGGCGATTCAACACAGAGCACTCCTTACCCGACAGATGCAATTTTTTACCATGGCCAAGATCCAGATTTTTTCAACGCTTTTAGGTATAACCGTTGCCGTTTTCATGGCAATGCACGGCTACCGCTATTGGGCTTTAGTACTCAATACGCTCTCCGTATCAGCTTGTAATGTCATTTGTTTCTGGTTTGTGTGCAAGTGGCGACCGGGCCTGCCTCAGCGCAAGTCAGGAGTTCGCCCAATGCTTCGATTTGGTTCGGACATTGCTGGATTTAACATAATCAATTATTTTTCAAGGAATTTGGACAATATCCTCATAGGGCGCTATTATGGTACATTGGCTCTCGGCCATTACAGCAAGGCCTACCAGTTGCTTATGCTTCCGATAGCGAACCTGAGAGAACCCCTAAACAAGGTGGCCCTCCCATCTTTGAGTCGTCTTCAGAGCGAGCCGGAAAAATATCGCAGTTATTACATAAAATTCATATCCCTCCTCGCCTTTATGTCCATGCCTTTAGTGGCATTCATGTTCGCTTGTTCAGAAAACATAATTAGGCTGGTCTTAGGATCTCAATGGATCGGGGCAAATGAACTTTTCAAAATTCTTGCCTTTGCCGCCTTTATCCAACCAGTTTTGAGTACAAGGGGTGTCGTGCTACTCTCAACCGGACAAAGCAGGAAGTACCTCTGGTGGGGGACGGGAAATGCAATTGTGACCACCATCTCCTTTATCCTAGGCCTTCCATGGGGGGCCAAGGGTGTGGCGACGGCATATGCCACTGCCAACTACCTTCTTCTCTACCCCTCCTTGTTTTATGTTTTTAAAAACTCCCACCTCAGGGTTAATGATTTCTTCGCTGCAATTTATAAACCATTTACGGCAAGCCTCGCTATGGGGATAGTGTGTTTTCTCTTGCAGAACTCTATGAAGGCTGGTGATGATATTTTTGTTTTGGCGATCTGCTTCGTTGCAAGCTTGGTTGTTTATTTGTTGGCCATGGTGGCTGTTTCAGGTGGGACTAAAGATCTCCGCGAATACTATTCTTATGGGCGGTTGGCGTTTACCAGAAAATAACTCGGACAAAACTATAAATATGAAAATTCTCATTCGTGGTGCAGGGTTTCAGAACAAAGGGGCTGAGGCGATGTTGCGGGTTGTGCAGAGGGAATTAGGTATACGCATTCCGGAGGCCAGCTTTCATGCAACAGTGACACCTTTGGATGCACCCTATACCAACAGGTCGGGAGTCTCACCTGTCATTACATTTCCAAGCACCCGCCTAAAAAGACTGCGCTCCGTACCAATTGTTTCAAAAGCACAAGAGATTTTTATATCTCTTCGGGACCCAGATTTTTCCAGAGCTATCAAAACCAGCCAGAAAACTGCCTCTGAAATTAATGCCATTGGGCATGTAGATGGTGTGGTTGACGTAAGTGGCTTTGCCTACAGTGACTCCTGGGGCCCCAATAACCTGAAAAATACTTGGGCTTGGGTCGAATATTGCCTGGCAAAGAAGAAACCATACATTTTTTTGCCTCAGGCCTGGGGCTCTTTTGAAAAAAAAGAGACTTCATTCTGGGCAAAAAGGATCTGCCAAGATGCAACTCTTGTTTTGTCTAGAGATGACGAGTCTTCTAACCATCTTGCAAAACTTCAGAATATTCCAAGTTCCGACGTCCGAATTGCGCCGGACATCGCTTTCCGCTTTAGAGGTGCGCCAGAGGCTGTTGGACGTACCATCTTCCGTGATCTTGGGTTGGCGCAAGAAGGACGGCCTGTAATTACCCTTGTCCCTAATATGCGCGTTTACGAACGTACCGCCGAGACAGGTGCATCAAACCAGTATGTGAATCTACTGGTTGCCTTGACCAATTATTGCATTGAGAACCTTGGAACCAGCGTGCTGCTGGCTCCCAACGAAATCAATGTTCCGACTTCTGGCAAGCCCGATGACCGATTTCTCTGCGGGATCATCGAATCCTGCACTCGTAAGTCCGAACATTGCTATACGATACGCGAGTATTACCCAAGTGAGACCATCAAGGCAATTCTAGGTCAATCGGATCTGCTGATTGCCTCAAGGTTTCATAGCCTTGTGTTTGCCCTGTCACAAGGAGTACCAGTGCTGGCGATTGGCTGGTCGCACAAGTATCGTGAGTTGTTCAGATCTTTTGGGTTGGAGGACTTTGTGGTTAACCATAATCGGCTGGATACCAATTCCGTGCTATCATTAGTAGAAAGTGCGTGGGGGCAGAGAGAAGGGATCGGGCGACAAATTTTGGAAACTGTCCCACAACTACAGGAGGAAATCGATGAGCTGTTCGACGAAGTAGCGGCCACGATTGGCATGGAAAACTCTTAAGGTATCCGGCTGCTTGTTTTATAACAAATGGTCGTAGATTACGTTTACGCTTTAACAAGTGCTGTCTTGCCCATTAGGCATTTACAAATTAGATATGACCGATTATCGACAGAAGTTTAGCCTTCTTCCTCCCTCAATTGACCAATTGCTAGGAAGATGTTCCCTGTTTTAGCGATTTTCGTCAGATTTACAAAAATCACATGACTTCAGCAAGTTTTGTTCTCCCTTAGCGCAGTAACCAGTTGTTATATATTTAAAAATTACCGGCAGCCGCCATCTTGTGGTCCTGCCAAGATAAGTTTCAGGATTCAGGTTTACTTAAAATATATCTTCCTATTAAAATCAATGAAAGTTTCAATAATAATACCTGTTTATAATGCCGAAAGATATCTAGAACACGCTATCAATTCAGCTCTGATGCAACCAGAAACAGCTGAAGTAATTTTGATTGAAGACGGTTCAACAGATAATTCTTATAGGTTATGTCAGTCACTTGCTCAACAACATGCCCCAGTAAGATTATTACGACATCCAAATGGTGAGAACAGAGGTGCTGGGGCAAGCCGTAATGTTGGAATCATCAATGCTAAATACGATTTTATCTCTTTTTTAGATGCTGATGATTTATACACGCCTAACCATTTCACAACAGCTTGTAATCTCTTACGAAATAAAACAGTTGATGGTGTATATGGTGCTACAGGAATCCACTATGAGGACGAAAAATGTCAAAATGAATGGTTATATAAACGTGGAATAAATTCTGAGTTGACTACACTAAGCAAGTATATCTCTCCAAATGCGTTATTTAAGCACCTCTTATTACACACACATGGACATTTCACCACTGATGCCATCACTATAAAACGAAGGATATTCTCAAAAACTGGTTTATTTGATGAACATTTACGCCTACATCAGGACACAGCAATGTGGCTTAAAATGGCAGCAATCGGGACTTTAATACCAGGAGATATAAAAACACCAATAGCTATCCGAAGAGTCCATGGACACAATAGAATCTCTAAAATAGCAACAGATTATTCTACCAGCAGTGAACTTTTATACAACACTATTTTAGAATGGGCCCAAAGAAACAAATTGCCTAATGAGCAAATCAATCTCATTAACTATAAGATTTGGAAAAATAATTTTTTCAACTACTCAGTCTATAAATACAAAAAGCGAGACGCTATGATAAAAGGGGAAAAATTTTCACTACTCCATAAAGCATCTTTTTTTTCACGTCAAATCCTTAACCACCCAAATTTAATTCGCCCGTCAATGTTTATGCGTCTCCTCTATGAAATAGTCCAAGAAAAAAAATAATTTCCCCTAACTATAACGCACCTGAAAATGAACGTTTAGTAAATTCACCAGTCAATTAGCGGGGGCGCATGAGCCACAATAACCATCATGCTTCCCGCCCACTACCGAAAGAAAATTGCACCAGTGATTAACAAATGGTATCAACATGAAAAATCAATCTAAATGCCCGTTAAACACTAATGACCTTCCACACACATCAATCATCATTCCTGTTTATAATGACCAAGACGGTTTAGACATCTGCCTACAACATATTCAATCCCAAACCGTCCCAACCTCACAGTTTGAAGTTCTTATTGTTGATAATGCTTCTTCCCCATCAATATGTATTAAGAAGCCATATCCCTTCAGACATACCCTGATCATCTGCAAAAAGCCAGGTTCATACGCGGCTCGCAATGCAGGAATAAAAAAGGCAAAAGGACATATAATCGTATTTTTGGATGCTGACTGTAAGCCAGAGAGAACTTGGCTGGAAAAAGGCACGCAAACACTACTTAATAGTAATTTACCTTGTATCGTTGGTGGCGAAGTCGCACTAACACTTTCAGCGCAGCCAACGACTGTTGAACTTTACCAATACTCGATAGGTTTTGACCAAAAGAGAAATATTCAAAAAAATAAATTTTCAGTAACAGCCAATTTATTTGTGCGGTTAGAATACATTCATCAACTTGGCTATTTTAATGAAAATTTATTATCAGGTGGTGATATAGAATGGTCATGGAGGGCAGAAAAACTTAACATAAAAATTATCTACTGCCCATCAGCTGTTGTACATACAGCACCTCGAAGAAGCCTGCGAGCTGCTGTTACACAAGCTCGTCGTATTGCCGGTGGCAGATACAAGTTCCAAAAACTCGGGTTAGTTGGAACGGCAGAACATCCTAAACTGGCGCCACGAAGAACCTCTTGGGAATCTATATTGTGGCTACTCACCCGAACAGAATTATCCATTTTAAATCGCTTAAAATTTCTTATGGTTGCATCCCTACTCAGAGCAGTTCGGATTTTCGAACACCTGCGACTACGACTTCAAAAATCTCCTGAACGACGATAGCACGAATATAGCCCATATGAAAATAAACAAGAAAAACCTGCTCCACTGGGTCTATCTTGCATGGGGTGGATTTTTAATTCTTTTCTTTCTCCCCCTTCGCCTGATACCCAAAAAAAGAACAATCAAAACTGTTATTCTTTATGGGCACAAACTCCATGGCAACCTGAATGCAATCTATGAGTTCTCACTAAAACATAAAAACACCACTCATGATATTCGGATTCTTTTCCTGACCATGGATCCTCAATATTATAGAGAGATAAAGAATAAACCCAATACCCTTTTCGCATTAAATCCATTTGATTTGAAAAGAGTTGTTCTGGCGGATACCATTATATCCGACCATGGCCTGCATACGCTGAAGCTGCTCTTCAAACTAACGGATTTTTCTTTTGTTGATGTCTGGCATGGCATTCCTTTTAAGGGATTTATCCCTGCTGACTTCACTACCCAACACCAATATGATGAAATATGGGTATCTTCGAATTGTTTGAAAAAACTCTACGTTGATACATTTGGCTTTAACAACAACCAGGTGCATGTAACAGGATATGGACGCACAGACCTGATACTTGACTACCGTGCAAATAAGGTACAGGTACGAGAGAAACTTAGCATACCTAAAAACAAGAAAGTAATACTCTTTGCCCCCACCTGGAAACAGGACACAAAAAACAGGGACGAGATTCCCTTCAACCTCACTCAGGAACACTTTCTTAACAGTCTGGAGGCCTTTTCGGTCGAGAATAACGCATGTCTCATTATCCGCTTTCATCTCAATTCCAAACAAGGAGGAAGCTTTGACAATCAAAATGTTCTCCACTTACCCCTCCAAAAGCATCCAAACAGTGAAGAAATTATAGCTGTTACTGATGTCCTGATAACTGACTGGTCGTCCATTGCCTTTGATATGATGGTGCTCGACAAACCAATAATTTTCCTCGATGTCCCCTCACCATTTAAAAACGGCTTTTCTCTCCCACCTGATTATCGTATTGGAGACCGGGTAAAAGATCTACCGCAGCTCATTGATTCATTGACTGAAGCGTGTTTATTTGAAGACAATTATGAGAAGAAATACAAGAAAGCATATCAGAGAATAAAAAGGATTGTATA
Source organism: Desulfogranum marinum (assembly GCF_016918565.1). Taxonomy (GTDB): domain Bacteria; phylum Desulfobacterota; class Desulfobulbia; order Desulfobulbales; family Desulfobulbaceae; genus Desulfogranum; species Desulfogranum marinum. The sequence continues at coordinate 81,190 of NZ_JAFFQD010000021.1, read as the reverse complement.
TGATGCCACTACAGACGGAAAAGCCACTGAAAGATACTTTGAACGGCTGAAAATATTACTAAAAAACAAACACTGATTTATAATGAGGAAGAACAGGGGAAAGCAGGGTCATAAATTTTCTGTGCTTCGTCTACAATTCGTTTTTTTGCAGCAGAAGTCGAAATGAGAGCGGTTCGAGTAAGATACACGACTTCAACAATATCGGAGAATTCATCAAATTTGCCCTTCCAATCATCCCCCATGACGAGCACAGATCCATTATGCTGCAAAAGGTACTCTCGCTTTTCCTCCAGGCTCTCTTCTAAAAAAACCATATCAACACAACGGATAGCCTGAACAATCTCCATCCTATCCTGTTGATTATACGTAGGATAGGCTTTTTTTTTGCCATAGTTCAACGCATCGCTTGACACGCCAACGTACAGTTTATCGCCCAGCGCTGCTGCACGCTCAAGAATTCGCAAATGCCCGATATGGAAAAGGTCAAATGTTCCAAAGGTAATAATGATAGTCTCAGATACACTGTTCATTCCTATAACACTCTCTGCTTGTTAACTTTTTCACATCAATCACTGATGGGCGTTTCGAAACTAGGCCCCTTATCCCATTCATGGGGAAACCATTAGCAATGGATCATGCTAGTCTTGTTTCTCCGCATTTATACACTCATTGAACAAGGCCAAGTATTTAGCGCTTACAACCTCCCAGTCAAACCTTTCTCGACATCTCTCCCTAGCTTTCTCCTTTACATCATCAAGGTCTGCCAGGTGTTCGAGCATCCATATTAGTTTTTGTGCCAAAGCTGTAGCATTACGCTGCTGTACAAGAAATCCAGTTTTCCCGTCTGCCACAATATCTTCAACCCCACCAACTTTTGTGCCAATGACCAAGCATCCGGACAATGCCGCCTCTACAAAGGTAAGGCCAAACCCCTCTGTATCACCTTTTTTTATTTGAATTGAAGGGCCAATAAAAACATCAGCACTTGCGTAATATTGCGGCAATATATGGTTAGAAATACCACCGAGAAATACAACATGCCTGGAAAGATTGAGGTGGATCGCGTGTTCCTGAAGTAAAGGTGCAAGTTCACCGCTTCCTATTATGAGTAATTTTGCGTCGGGGAAGAGACGTATAACCTCTACCATTGCATCAATTAAAAAAATAACACCTTTTTTTTCTGTCAAACGACCTACGAACAGCAGAAAGGGACCTCTGATAGTATACTTTTTCCTTATGGATTGTGATGCATGCTCAAGAGAAAAAAGAGAGGCGTCCACACCCATGGGCAGCACAATAGGTTCAGGAAGGTTTGAATCAATTGATTTTACCTGACATGCAAGGGCCTTACTTACGACAGTGATTTGACATGCGCTTTTTAGCGCAGCCTGTTTAAGTTTTCGGAAAAATTTGCCCTGCAGACCAAAAACGTCTGCCCCGTGAGCTGTTACAATGACGGGTACTCCAAATATTTTTTGCAATATCGACGCAACAACCCCTTGGGGAATGATCCAGTGCGCGTGAATTACATCCGGCCTGATTTTTCTCACCGCGATAACGGAAAAGATGAGTTGTGCAATAAGAAAAAAAGGAATGAGCAAGTAATAGAATTTATTTCGCTGCAAGGTAGGCAAGATGCCTACCGAACCAGCTAGCTTTTCGCATGGTGCAATAAAGTACGGAAACCTGCGAACAGATATCCCACCTAGCATTTCCTTGTACTTTGCCCCTGGATAATGAGGGGTTAATACATGAACTTCAAATGATGCAGCCAAGCGCTTGCTGAGCTCATAAACGAATGGAGGATCAATGTCATTTTTCCATCGCGGAAAAGTTGTTGTCAACACCAAGACCTTAGGCTTCATGATAAAGACGTGTTTATTTGACTCTATCGTAGCGTAACTGGGATATTTGCTCTGACACCAAGCCTATCATGAAAACAATCACAGAAGTGGAGAAAAGTAGTGCCGACATATTCGTAAAGCGCCCCAAAGACAAATACGTATAAACATAGTAACAAAGACCCGTTATAAAACAGACGAAACTGACCGGCATAAAAATACGGAAGGGCGAGTAGAGGGTAGCAATCTTAGAAATAATAAGTAAAAAGCGAATACCATCTTCAACAAGCCGAATCTTGCTGCTGCCAACCCTCCTTTTTGCTTCAATTGGAATGTATTTAAGACTTCTCCCACTACGCAAATACGACATGGTAAGAGTGGTGGGGTAGGAAAAAGTATTGGGCAGCAAATAGATGTACTGTTCAGCGGTACTTTTCTTAATGAGCCTGAAACCTGAGGTAAGATCTTTTATTTTGAACCGAGTGACATAGGTCGCAAACTTATTGTAAAAATAATTGGCAAGGTCACGATGCAAGGATGTCTTCGAAGTCTTTGTCCTTGCCCCAACCACCATGTCAAACCGATCTTTATACTCAAGTAATCGTGCAATATCCTCTGGATTATGCTGCCCATCAGCATCCATCATTATAATCCAGTCACCTTGAGCGACCCTAAGACCAGATTTTATAGCTGCTCCGTTCCCAATATTATAAGGATGGGGCCAAACATTGGCACCGGCCGCAAGGGCCTCCTGCAGAGTATTGTCGGTTGAACCGTCATCAACCACAAGGACTTCAAAGTCTGAATGCAGTTGACGTATCTTGCGTACTGTTTTTCCTATTACCTCCTCTTCATTATAAGCAGGAAGGAGAACAGTTACCGCGTATTCGTGATTCTTTCCCAAGGCAGATCCCTCACAGAGAAAAGTGAACTGGTTATCTTGGTTCAATTATTGTAAAAAGCAGAAAAAAAGCAAGGAGTTAATGCGAGAATATAAAGAAAGCTGGCTGGGAGACAGGGATTCGAACCCCGATAAGCGGAGTCAGAGTCCGCTGTCTTGCCATTAGACCATCTCCCAGTGGCAAAAAAAGGTGGCGTGAAAATAGATGAATTTGCCTTTCTTGTCAACAAAAATAAGTGGGTAAAGTCAGGTTAACTGACAATTAAACCAGCATAGCCGACGACCTGATTTGTGTCGCCACTGGCTTCCCCTGAATCGGTATAGCGCACCAGCTCAACTTTCTCGCTTTTCAGTTCTCTTGATGCCAGCAGGGTGATTACCGTCGGGACTACACCGCACATGGATATCTGGCGTGCATGGACTGTTTCGTACAATCCCTTAGGATCAAAAGCCAGCATATTTTCAATGGCCAAATGATCCTGAGCTGAGGCCTGCTCCCTTGATTTGTAGTGGGTCATGTCTGTGGATGCCACGAGCAGCACCGGTCTTGACACTGCTTGTACGGCCTTTGCGATGTCTTTAGCCACCTCTTCGCATTCAGCGTAGGGAATATGCGATACACAGATAGGAACTATATGCAGGTTGTTTTGCATAAACTGCAAAAACGGCACCTGGACTTCCAAAGAATGCTCGCTGCTATGCGCCTGCTCATCTTGCGTGATAATCTGCGAGATTTGTAAAAGCTGGGTGGCCAATTCCTGATCAATCGGCACGGTTCCCATGGGCATCTGCCAGGCAACAGTACCCAGGGCAACGGCTGCACCACGACCATGATGATTGGGACCAAGGATGATAACCGTTTCCGGAACCTGGACACGGCTGATGGTCAGTCCAGCTGTTGCGCCGGAATAGACATACCCTGCATGGGGCATAATCACCGCCGTTGCGGCTATTCTCTTGTTCTCATCAACTACAGGGGTGAGGCCGGCAACGGTTTGCTCAAGTTGCGCAGGATCTCCAGGATAAAATTGATTGGCAACAACTGGTTTGCGCATCATACATCCTCCTCATAGTTGCGATAGCTGCATCCATTCACCTACAAACAGGTGACTTATTTTACATCCCAGGTTGTTCCATCCGGACCATCTTTCAGCACAATATTACTTGCCAGCAATGTGTCACGAACCTCGTCACTGGTGGCCCAGTCCTTATTCGCCCTTGCCTGGTTGCGCTTTTCAATTAAATTGCTAATCTCTGCTTCAGAGAGATCAATGGCTGCCAGTAGTTGTTCTTTCTTCTGTTGCATCACCTCAACAGGGTCATGCTGAAGAATGCCAACCACCTCACCAAGCTGTTTAATGGTCGCTGCGGTAGTGGTAAGCAAATTATAATCATCTGCAGCAACTTGACCACCCGCAGCTCGCAAAACCTTGTTCAAGGTCTTGACCGCATCAAACAACAGACCAAGTGCTTGGGCGGTATTAAAATCATTGTCCATGGCATGCTGAAAACGCTCTTCGAGTGATTCCAGCTTATCCCGATCCTTCTTGCCGACAACCTGCGGCCCCTGCTCGTCCCCGGCTGGTAACTGTTCGATCTTGGCTAAACAATCGTACATCCGCTCCAATCCGGCGCGAGCGTCCTGTAATGCATGTTCGGAAAAATCTAAAGGATTGCGATACTGGGTGGAAAAAATAAACAGTCGCAGTTCTTCTGCACTGTACTGTTGCAGTACATCACGGATGGTTAAAAAGTTGCCAAGGGATTTTGACATCTTTTCATCTTTGATGGTCACAAAACCATGATGCATCCACAGGTTCGCAAACTCCATTCCCGAGGCACCGCAACTCTGGGCAATCTCGTTTTCGTGATGGGGAAAAATAAGATCCTTACCACCACCATGGATATCAAACGTTGCACCCAGGTATTTTTTGCTCATCGCAGAACATTCTATATGCCAACCAGGCCTCCCGTCTCCCCAAGGGCTCGTCCATTTTGGTTCTCCAGGCTTGGCAGCTTTCCACAGCACAAAATCCATAGGATTTTCTTTCTGTTCGTTCACCTCAATACGGGCACCAGCCTGCATATCTTCTAAAGAACGGCCGGACAGGCGTCCATATCCGTCGTAACGCTCCACCCTAAAATACACATCACCTCCAGATGGATAGGCCATGCCCTTATCAATTAAAGTCTGGATGAGCTCTGTCATCTCACCGATATGTTCGGTAGCTTTTGGTTCGATATCAGGGCGCACCGTGCCCAAAGCGTCCATATCCGTATAAAACTCGTCAATGAACCTCAACGCCAAGGCTGCGGAGTCAATATCCTGTTCATTGGCTCGTTTGATAATTTTATCGTCAATATCAGTAAAATTGCGCACAAAAGTCACTTTATAGCCCCGATAACGTAAATAACGGACCACCATGTCAAACACAAGTGCTGACCGAGCATGACCAATATGACAGTAGTCGTAAGAGGTAATGCCGCAAACGTAAAGCTTCACGTGATTGTCTTCTATGGGCTGCAGCAGTTCTTTTTTGCGGGTAAGGGTGTTGTAGATTCGTAAAGGCATAGGGGCAATGTCGGCTATTTTTAATGTAACTATTCAGCAGCACCCCACCTGCGTCAAGCAAGTAGGGTGTTGCTGAATAGTTACAGGTCGAAAGTAAGGAGTGATTATTTTTATAATTTGCTGACCAGTTACAGTATATTAATCTATGTGTAAGACCTGTCGGGAAAAATTGCAATCATCGGCGGAAAAGTATCATCTGTATTCGTAGGGTGGATAAGCGCAGCGCATCCACCAATGCAAGCCATCAATTCCGCGTGGATGCGCTGCGCTTATCCACCCTACGTACCTGCACAGCTACACAGTAGTTACACGATTACGTTAAATACCGACAGAAACGAGCACTCATTTATAATGATACAGCTTTGCCACCCAGTGTAACAGAAACAGGCCGGGGATGGCAACTACTGTACAACAAAAGAAAAATCCGACCCACCCTATTGACTCGGCCATAAATCCTGTGGGGGCGGAGGCAAGTACCCGGGGGATTCCCATCAGGCTGGATAACAACGCATACTGGGTAGCTGTGAATTTTTTATTGGTCAGCGATGCCATATAGGCAACGTACGCTGCCGTGCCCATACCACCACTCAAATTTTCAAAAGCTATAACGGCTGCCAACCCACTGAGACTGGGACCGATAAGGGCAAGCAGAGAAAATCCGGCAGTAGAAATAGCCTGGAGTATACCAAACAGCCAAAGGCTTCGAATAATGCCGGTTCGTAAAATGACCAATCCACCAACCAAACCGCCGATAATAGTTGCCCAAAAACCAAACAGTTTAGCCACCGCGCCGATCTGGGTTTTAGTAAAGCCAATATCCAGATAAAAAGGAATGGTCATGGTGGAAGCCATCTGGTCGCCTATTTTATAAAACAGGACAAAGAGCAGGATGAGTAAAGCGCCATTCCTGCTGAAATATTCTACAAAAGGTTGAACCACCGATTCTTGAAAATTGGTTGGTGCAGCTTCCTCCACCTGTGGTTCTCTGCACAGGAAGGTCGTAATAATGCCGATCCCAAGACTCGCCGCCATAAATAAATATACCTGGGCGAAAGAAAAATAGTCAGCAAGGATCAAACCACCGCTGCCCGCAAGCAGCATCCCCACCCTATACCCATTGACATACAGCGAACTTCCCAACCCTAACTCGTTGTCAGCGAGATCTTCCCGGCGATAGGCATCCACCACTATATCCTGGGACGCGGAGAAAAAAGTAACAAAAAGGGCAGCCAAGGCAACTAACCATGGTGCTTGACTGGGATTGGTCATCCCAAGCAGGACCAGAGCCCCCATAAGCAACAACTGAAACACCAGCAACCAACCACGCCTTCTGCCAAAAAACGGCAAGGTGAACCGATCCAGCACCGGCGCCCATAGAAACTTCAGGGTATAGGGCAAGCCTACCAACGAAAAAAGACCTATTACCGATAGATCAACCCCCTCTTCCTTCATCCAAGCCTGAAGTACGGAAAGGGTCAACAGCAATGGCACTCCACAAGAAAACCCCATGAGAAAGGACACCAGCATCCGCGGTGAAAAAATCTGTCTATAAATGGGGATATTCATGTTTACCGAGTGTGAAGAAGTGATTGAAAAAAAAAGGTAGTATTGCTCCGGGATATTTCTTAAGGAGCTTCTCCTTTTACAATAAACAGGTGCAATTCCCTTGGTCCATGCGCACCATGAACCATGACCAACTCGATGTCTCCAGTCTTACTTGGACCGGAGATGAGCGACAGACAGTTGGTCAACCCTTGAGCCTGTTCTTCCGGATCCCACTTCAAAAGCGTGTACAGCTCTTCCAGGTTGGCCAGTAATTTCTCTTCCTCAATCACCACAATATGAATGGACGGCACCAAAGAAGCTGAACGGGCATGGCCAGGTCTGCTTCGCATGACCAGGGTGGCAGTAGCAGCAGCAAGATAATCGGCAGAGGTGATGCCGATGAAAGAAGCTTCAACATTTTCCCTTATAGCTGAGCGCTGCGCAGCTGCTGAAACCTTTGCACCCTGTCCTCCTGACACACAATCGGTTGTATGGAGAGTAACTCCATCAAGCTCGGCAAGGGATTCCAGGTGCAACCGGCTCAAAAGTGGATGGTCCCAGCGAACAACACTTTTCTCTGTCCCCCACTCTGGATCTTTTTCAAGAATCAACCTGCCAATGGCGCCTGCAATATCGTCCAGGTTGTCCTCAGGATGAAAATCAATGTGCAGCGGCCCTGCTACCTGCTCAATCACACCCCGTAACTGTTTTCTCTCAGCTGCTGATCGTGTTTTGATTCTTGCAAGCAGTGCTTCCTGCTCCAGCGAGGCTGTTGTGGTGAAGATATCTGCATCACCAGCATTCCCTGCCCCTCTTCCCAGTGCCTTACCAATGGTTTGTATAAACTCGGTTCGCCCCGGCATCACTGTTTTCCTCCCTCTCGCTCTTTCCATCTCTGCATAAAGGTCTTGGCAGCCAAAGGCTTTAGGTTGCGATTATTGGTCCAGCCGTTAAATGGAAAAGGAAGACGACGGATCATACCATCCTGTGCAGGCAATATTTTCTGCAGCACATAGCCGATTTTTAAAAAAAGGTCATACACCTTGCGCCGCTTGATGATTTTCTGCCATGCTTCAAACATCAGTTTTTCCGACTTTCCTTTGGGCTGCACCCCCCACTTGGCATCACCTTCAGAGAGCTTCGCACGCAAGGCCAACAGCATCCTTGGCAGGTTAATTTCCAACGGACATGCCTGCCGACAGGCTCCGCACAACGTCTCGCCGGTGCAGAGATCAGCAGCATTGTTCACCCCAAAAAGAAGTGGAGTGACCACCGCACCAACCGGTCCGGAATAGGCGGATCCATACGCTTGTCCGCCAATCTTACCGTACACCGGGCAGACATTTAAACAGGCTCCACATCGAATGCAACAAAGCATCTCTCGAAATTCTTCATCTGCAAGAATTTTTGACCGGCCATTGTCCACTATAATCAGATGAAAAGCCTGTGGCCCGTCGCAGTGATTTTCTGCTGCCGGCCCACCTATATAACTCACATAGCCACCGATCTGTTGACCTGCAGCGCCCATGGACATCAACCTGAGGATGGACTGCTGCTCTTCCAGGTTGGCAACGATCCGTTCCATGCCCATAAAGGCTACATGCACCTTGGGCAAGGTCGTGGACATCCTGATGTTACCCTCATTGGAAACCGTTGTAATATGTCCTGTTTCCGCACAGGCTAGATTACAGCCTGTAATGCCCATATCAGCAGTCAAAAATTTCTCACGCAGGGCCTTTCGCGCGTCAAAGGTCAAGGTGGGAGGGTCTTCCGTATATGGGGTACCCAGTTTTTCTGAAAAAAGTTTCCCAACCTGCTGCCTGGTCTTATGGATGGCAGGAGCAACAATGTGGGTCGGCTTTTCGTCTGCAAGCTGGATGATGAATTCACCAAGATCAGTTTCGGCAACATCGATACCCGCCTCTTCAAGGGCGTGATTGAGGCCGATCTCTTCGGTGACCATGGACTTGCCTTTAACCACTTTTTTTACATCGTGGTCGCGGGCTATGTTTAGACAGATATCCACAGCTTCCTTATCCGTTGCTGCAAAATGTACCGTGCCGCCATTTTTCTCTACATTATCAGCCAGGGCTTCGAGAAGGATATCTAAATTATCGATTGCCTTACGCCTGTACCCATGGGCTGTTTTCCGCAATTCCTGCCCTTCGGGAAGATTCTGATAAAGATTCTGCGTTGCCGGGCCAAGCCGGGACTGGAGACTTTCCAGTGCAGACTGCAGTACTGGATCTGCAATGGAATCGACTGCTACTTTTTTATACTCTGCTGATGTTATTTCACTCATAACTCTTTCCTGCAAGCAGCTCTGCAATATGCATAACCTTTACCGGCGACTGCTTTCTGCTCAGCATCCCTTCAATATTCATCAAACATCCCATATCACAACCAGCTACCACATCGGCTCCTGAAGCGATAATATTGTTGACCTTGTCCTCTACCAGCGCCTCGGATATCTCTGAAAACTTGACCGCAAAGGTGCCGCCAAAACCGCAGCATTTATCCGCATCTTTCATTTCGACAAGTGTCATATCACTTATATTGGCAAGCAACGCTCGCGGTTGCCGGTCAATATGCAGAAATCGATTAAGATGACACGATGCATGGTAGGTCACCTTGCCGTTGAATCGTGCCCCGACATCTTCAACCCCCAGCACATCCACTATATACTCGGTAAATTCAAAGGTCCGTTCACCGATAGCTTTGACACGGGCCAGCATTGCAGGGTCATCCTTAAATAAATCCTGATAGTGATTTCTCACCATATTCACGCAAGAACCTGATGGGGAGACAATGGTTTGCGCCCCTTCAAAAATGGTGATGAATTTTTCAGCCGCAGCACGTGCAACCTGCTGGTGCCCGGCATTAAAAGCAGGCTGCCCGCAGCAGGTTTGTTCAGTGGGACAGTCAACATGCAGGCCCAGGCCCTCAAGCACATCAACCATTGACTCGGCAACTTCGGGATACATCGTATCCACAATACATTGCACAAAAAGGGTGACGTTATCTTTTTTCTGCATTGTAGGTCTCGCTTAATATATAAGATGGGATGGTAACCATGTAATTAATGAAGGAAAGATAATTAAAAGAATGATAGCAAGCACCTGCAGCCCGACAAAAGGCATCACCCCGCGATAGATATCGATGGTCTCGACATTTGGCGGCGCAATGCCTTTTAAATAAAAGATGGAATACGCAAAAGGCGGGGTGAGAAAGGAAATTTGCAGATTCACCATCACCAACACTGCAAACCATACCGGATCAAAACCCAGCTCTGCTGCAATGGGGGTTATTAAGGGCACGATTATAAACAGAATACCCATCCAATCGATGAACATGCCGCAAAATACCAAAAGCAGCATAATCGTGAAGAGAATGCCCCATTTGCCTATGGGCAGGTTCATAAACATACTGGTGATCACCTCGTCTCCACCAAGTGCTACAAAAACAGTGGAAAAGAAAGTCGCGCCAATGGCGATCATCATGATCATGGCTGTAATGCTCAGGGTCTGTCGACAGGCATCTTTTACGACCCCGACATTGAGCTTACCATAGGAAGCAGCAAGGACCATACTGGCAACAGCGCCCACAGCAGCAGCTTCAGTAACAGCAGCAATCCCGAAAAAAATACTCCCCAGCACAGAAAAAATAATGAGCGCCGGGGGAATGACAGAAGTTGTCAAAATTAATATTTTTTCCTTAACCGTTGCCTGGCGTTCTTCAACCGGCATTGGTGGGCCATCTTGAGGCCTGAAGTAACAGCGAATGCCAATATACAACATATAGAGCAGGGTCAGTAACAGGCCAGGGACAAGACACCCAAGAAAGAGCTTGCCCACGGATATCCGGGCAATGGGGCCGTAGACAATAATCATGACACTCGGCGGAATGAGGATGCCCAAGGTACCACCGGCACAAATAGCACCACACGCCATGGATTTATTGTATTTTTTGGCAAGCATGACCGGCAGTGCCATGAGGCCGATGGTAATCTCAGAGGCTCCGACAACACCGGTTGCAGCAGCAAAAATAGCGGAAATGGCTATGGTAGAGATGCCAAGTCCACCCCTGAAACGACCCCACAAGATGTGCATCGCATTAAAAAGACGCTCAGCCATCCCGGATTTTTCCATAAATACCCCCATAAACAAAAACAGGGGCACTGCGAGCAGGGTGTAGTTTTTCATCAACCCGAATAATCGAGCAATAAAAAGGCCGTAAATATCGGCTCCCATAAAATTGGCCCCAAAAAGAAAGGCCACTCCACCCAACACAAATGCCGTGGGAAAACCGAGAAAAATTCCGGTAAACAGCGTTGCAAACATCAGTGCAACAGATATCTCAGGACTCATCGTATCTCACCGCCATTGCAGACAAAAACAATGTTGCGCAAAAACTCTGCAAAACCTTGCAATACAAGTAAACCAACACCAATGGGCATCACCGTTTTAAAGGGATATATAATGGGCTGCCAATACCCCTGCATCGATCTTTCTCCGATTTCCCAGGAAAACGCCACATACGGAAGCAAGGCATAAAACAGACCACCCCACAACGGAAAGAAAAAAACAAGATACAGCACGGCATCGACCAGCGCCTTTGTTTTCGGTGAGAACCGATTGTACAAGATATCTATCCGTACATGGTGTTTCTTCTTAAGCGTCCATGCCTCGCCCAGCAGGAAAAAAGTACCGCCAATCATATAGCTGAGATCAAAAGACCACTTTGTCGGCTGATTCAGGACATAACGGGAAAAAATTTCATACCCAATAACAACGGTCAGCAGCATAACCAACCAGATGATAATTTTAGCCGAAGTTTCGCTGATGGCATCAATCGCCTTCACAATACTACGTATTATTTTCATCTCGGAAAAACCTGTGCTCCAACAAACAAAGGAGCCGCCGGGTATGCCCGGCGGCTCCTTTAATGAATGAATATATTTTTATTATTTAAAGGAGGGAGTCATAAGTGCTTTGTACTGATCATATCCAGTGCGGAATTTTTTCTGGGATTCGTACACCTTTTTAAAGAAAGGATCATTTGCGCTCTTTTTCTCCATCAATGCGGCGGCCTTCACAGCCAAAGCTTTCTGGATTTCCGGATCGAGGTACTGAATTTTCACACCCTTTTCCTTGAAAAAGTCGAGGGCAGGCACATCTCTTACGATGCATTTGGTTAGTAGTTCTATGGTTGTAGCCTTTGCAGCAACACGAACGATCTCTTTAAGATCTTCAGGAAGTTTATTCCAGGAACGCTTGTTAATCTTGAGGTCAAGAATGGTACTTGTCTGGTGAATGCCCGGAACCAGCAGGTAATCTGCAATTTCGTAAAAGGCAAGATCCTTATCAATGTTGGGAATGCTGAACTCTCCGGCATCCAACACTTTCCGTTGCAGTGCTTCGTATACCTCACCGGCTGGAAGCATCATCACAGAGGCGCCTGCTTCGCTTAAGATTTCACCCCAGTACCCGGAAGTACGAAACTTCAGCCCTTTGAAGTCTTCCATCTTGGTAATGGGTTTATTGGACCAGGCAAGATTCTCACTGGGGATAATACCACAGGGAGCAACATAACCAAGATCAAATTTCGCATACAATTCATCAAGTAACTGACTCCCTTCCCCTTCGTACAGCCAGGTAAGATACGGAATCGCTTCCATGCCAAAAGGAATATAGCCAAACAAAGGAGCGGCAGGCAACTGGCCGACCGAGTAACTTGGCGAGGAGTGGGCAGCATCGATAACGCCCATCCGCACCGAATCGGTTACCTCCAACGCACCCATAAGCACTCCGGCAGGGTAGGTTTTAATGGTCAGCCGACCATTACTCATTTTCGTTACTTGATCGGCAAAAGAAGTAGCAGATTCCTGAAGAATTGTCCCATCCGGCCATGATGTAGCCATTTTCCAGACAAATTTATCAGCTCCCAGCACGCTGGTGGTCGTGACAGTCGAGACAAAAAACAAAGCCGCCACAGTCAAAATTACTTTTTTGAGTTGCATCCATACCCCCTTGAGATTGATGATAATCCAATACCTTTAGCCCGGATTTCTCATCAGTGAAGTTTTTCGCAGATCGAGGCGCAGGACATGCAGCTGTAGTAAGCTACCGCAAATGGCCTGCAACAAAGAGTCTGCGGAAAAATCCGCTGACCCGGAGGGTGAGTTTTTTGATTATCGACGAAAAAAACAGTCTGTTTATTTAGTGCTGCCGTATTTTTTATCAATATCAGTAGGTTAATTCGGAAATAAAAAAACTCATGAGAAATCCGGGTTAGTATCTAAAATAGGGAGTTAAATAAACGCCGGAGCTGCAAATTGTCAATGATTTTATGCTATGGGACTGAATAACAATTCAGTATCAGCCGGAGGGGCTACAGGTAAGCACCAGGCAGGACGCATGCTGCTGGAAACCTATCGCTTGAGATATAGCTACATGTAATTTCAGTTCAATAAATGCCGAAAGCAGGGTAAATAGCCCAGAAATGAAAGTTGTTTTTTTGGCTCTAGATCCCCTTTACATATCCATATAAAATGTATTTAAATTTCCGCTCTTTTCATAAGCTACGCATTGTAACGGCTGTCATTGTTTTCCTTCTTGCCATCATTTATCTTAATGGAGGAGAAAAATTCTCCCTTGTCGGTTTTGCGACGCTCAGCACTGTCGTTGCATTCCTCTGCAACAAAATCCGAAAAGGAATTATGCCCGCCGTCTGTGATCTCTGCGGCGCCAGGGCAACAATGAAGGCTGAATATGGCGCCGGCTTTTCCAATGCCAGGCTGGTGATCGATTGCCCCAGGTGCGGCAGGGTGATTAATCAAGCCAAACAAGGGGTCAATCCGCAAAAAGAAAAGTAACTTCTCACAGGCATCCCACGGAGTCTCCCGCTGGTCGCTTACCTCTTTGGACGGTCACGATCTCCCGCATAGAGTGGCTATAGCGAAAAATCGCGCCTGTCCAAAGATGAGGCACCAGTGAGCAGTTACAGGCTTTATGTATAATCAGCAACAGTACCGCATTGAGTCTAGATTTTGCTGTACCACTGCCGCGCTCTTACCCTCGCCGCGCAACGGGAAACCAAAGCAAGGGCGAGAATTACGGTGTTATTTTTTCTCAGTCAGCGATACAGATAACGTTGCCAACGATTGCAAAAGAATGTCGATAACATCGGTAACGCGCTCTGCAATCAACGGGGAAAGGTCCATTCCAGGCTCCAGAGTCTGCGGGACAACGGTTATAAACTGTACCTGCTCTGGTACCTTTCCTCTGATCTTACAGATATCAAGAATCTCCAGCATTCCTATTTGGTGGGGTGACATTCTCGTTTGCACATCCCCTGCCCTGACATCTTCCTCTGTAAAAAGATGAACAGAACCTGGATCGTCTTCCAGATCAATCACATCCAAAACATAAAGTCGATCACACTGCTCTATAAACGGCGCGAGCAATATGCCGGCTGTACCGCCATCGAAAACACGTATATTTTCAGGTATCTCATAGCACTGTTCAATGTGCTGCACACAGTGAACCCCGAAACCTTCATCACCCAGCAGCAAATTACCGATGCCGAGTATGCCAATGGTTTTATTGTGCAAACAGGTCATATTTTAAACCTTAAAAAGATGACAACCCCACCACTTAACCAATGTAACAGGAAATCAAGTGATGGGGCAGCCGAGTTACAATAAGTCTCGCTGGTTGTCAGCCGTGCGAAAAATCCTACATCACTTTGATGGTGGACAATTTCCCCCCTTCAGGGTTTAACATATGCACGGCACAAGCCATACATGGGTCAAAAGAGTGAATGGTCCGCAGGATTTCAAGCGGCTTTTCCGGATCAGCAACCGGGTTGCCGACCAGGCAACGCTCATAGTATCCGGGTTCATCATTGGTTCCCCTTGGGCAAGCAAGCCAGGTGGACGGAACAACTGCCTGGTAATTCCTGATTTTGCCGTTTTCAATCACGATCCAATGCGAGAGGGTACCCCTTGGGGCCTCATGAATGCCGACACCGCGCTGCTCACCTTCTGGGAAATGAGGCTCATTGAAGGTTGTATTGTCGCCGGAATCAATATTGGAAATCAGTGCCTCCCACTGCTCGGCCATGGCATCCTGAACCACTGCCGCCCTGATGCTCCTTGAGATATGGCGCCCCATGGTTGATGGAAGAATATCCGTATCAAATGTGGTCTGACCAATAGACGCCATTGTTTCCAGCATCGTGTTGGTATACTTAACAGCAGGCGCATGCCGTGCTGCAAGCATAGCAAGCACACTCGCCACCGGGCCGACTTCGGCCGGTTCATTCTGAAATGATGGTGATTTAACCCAGGAGTATTTGCCATCCGCCTCCTTCCCTGTAAAGTTAGGCTCTGTTTCCTCTACATAAGGATGCCGTGTCCAGTCACCTGCATAGTAGGAATGCTTAACACTTTCTTTGACATTATCCTCAAAAAATGGGTCTTGAGAGCTGCTTATTCTTCTGAAGCTCTCCATATCGCTGCCTTTTATATAGCCGCCAGGCATGGCAAAGTTCTTGCCTTGCTCATCCATAGGCATTTCCGGAACAGAAAGATAATTGCCGTTACCTTTACCATAAGCACACCACTCGGGATACATTGCCCCGATTGCAGCAACATCGACCATATACACCTGCTGAACAAAATCCCGCACCTCATCCATCAGGGTCTTGATGTAATACAGTCTTTCCATGGTCAGCGTAGCCGGGCTGTCCAGATTAATGGGGTTGGCAACCCCGCCCACAGCAAGATTTTGGATATGCGGTGTCTTTGATCCTAGCACCGTCACAACCTTGTTTATTTTTCGCTGATACTCCAGAGCCTGGAAATAATGTACCGCAGCGATAAGATTAACATCAGGATCAAGCTGCATTGCCGGATGGCCCCAATAGCCACTTGAAAAAGGACCCAGTTGGCCCGAGCTTATAAATTTCTTTAGTTTATCCTGGGTCTGTTTAAACTCCTGGTAGCTGTTATTTTTCCAGGGAGAGAGCTTCTGGGCCAAAGCCGCCGCTGTTTTGGGGTCTGCTTTGGTGGCTGCCGATGCAATATCTACCCAGTCAACTGCGGAAAGGATATAGAAATGAATGATATTATCGGCAAGACAATGGGCACCAACAATCATATTCCTGATGTACTGCGCATTAACAGGGACTTCAAGGCCCAATGCATTTTCAACAGCACGTACGGAAGCCATTGCATGGACAGTGGTACATACCCCGCAGATGCGCTGCACGATCAGCCAGGCTTCACGCGGGTCCCTGCCTTTTAAAATGGTTTCAATACCGCGCCACATAGTTCCGATGGATCGGGCATCCAGTACTTGGCCGTTTTCCACCTCACACTCAATGCGAAGATGCCCCTCAATTCTGGTTATAGGATCTATTACAATTTGTTCAGACATGACAAAACTCCTTACTAATTCAATTCAGCCGACTTATGAACGCTGAAAACAGGGAAAACTTTTACAAAGAGTGTATACGCTGCAATTTCGAAGGCAATAAGCCCGTAGGTAATCATTTGTTCACCGATGGATGGAAAATATTTCCATCCCGTTCCAGGATCAAAACCAATGATATAGGTGTTGAATCTGAACAAGGAACCACCGATCAACACCGCCACTGCAGCAACAAAAAGCAATCGCGGATTAGAGCGGTAGTTTGGATAGGCTAAAATGAAAAGGCCAATGAGAAGCATCAAGTTTTCGACAAGAAACATGTTGCCGAGGAAAGTGCCTGAGAAGGCATTGGCCATCTCGCCGCGCATGAAAATATTCTGAAAACGGATGATAAGATAAAACCCTAAAACCCAGGACATTATCCGCGCGACCTTGGAAAGCATATTGGTCTCATCGCCAAGAGCATAGACCCGGGAAGAAATGGTCGCTTCAAACACCACCATGGCAAACCCCATGAATAAGGCAGTAAGCAAAAAAAGTAACGGCAGTGTGCTTGTATGCCACAGGGGAGAAAGTTTATACCCTGCCATGA
This sequence comes from Desulfogranum marinum, assembly GCF_016918565.1. Lineage (GTDB taxonomy): Bacteria > Desulfobacterota > Desulfobulbia > Desulfobulbales > Desulfobulbaceae > Desulfogranum > Desulfogranum marinum. The sequence continues at coordinate 64,305 of NZ_JAFFQD010000021.1, read as the reverse complement.
GCATCATTGTTCCCAGCGAAGACTGGTGCATGGTCGGCAGCAGCACTCCAAGGGCAATCAAGGCAAAAATCACTCGATTGAGTCTTTTGCCGAAATTTTTTAACTTCCATTTTTCAACAAAAGCCGGCGTAAACTCCAACCACAGGACAAAGATATAGGTCCCGATGCACATGGCCACCTCAAACATGACCGAATGAAAATTCATCTGCCAAGGCAGGTAAAGGTTATAGACATTCAGGTACCTGCCGATATCGAGAAAAACGGAAACACCGGCAAGAGTATAACCAAACATGGATGCCAGGAGCGCAGGTCTTACCAGAGGATGAAATTGACCTTTATTTAAAATATAGACAAGCAGAGCCATCACGTAGCCACCACAGGCAAAGGCGGTACCGACAACAACGTCATAGGCTATCCATATACCCCACGGAAACCCATCATTCATATTTGAGATAGACCCTATCCCAAAAACAAAACGTTTAATCGCAAAGTAACCTGCGATGCCGACAATAATCAGGCAGACGAGAAAAGTTGGGGTAAATATTCTACCGCCCAGGGGTTTTGCTTCTTCACTCATGAGTATCTCCTTTGACGGTATCTTTTTTTTCGGTTTTTCCCTGTTCCTCTGCATTTTTATTTTTCTTCACCATGAATACAAGTCCGGCAAGAACTACCAGGGGATACACCATTCCCTTATAGATGGCGTACTGAATACCACTGGCCATGGAAACAAAAGATTCCTTGGGAAAGGTCGGCAGGCCGAACTTCTCAAAAGGCACTGCGGACATATACATTACCTGGGTGCCGCCAAGTTCCTCCCTGCCATACACGTGACGTACATATTTGGGTGCCTTAAAGACATGGCTCTTTCCTGAATCAATGGAGGAAACGGGAAAATCATATTGCTTGCCGGGTTTCATTTGCAGCCGACGCCGGGTCTCTTCAATCAGCTTTTCCACAGGACCAAACAATGAAGCCCCAGTTGGGCACACCGAACAACAGGCGGAAATACCGCCCTTGGCAATAAGATGAGAACAAAGCTGGCATTTGACGATTTCCGGATACGGATCATCCCACTCAAATTTAGGAATATTGTACGGGCATGCTACCTGGCAATACCTGCAACCTATACAGGCATCCTTATTGTAACTCACAATCCCACTTTCTTTATCCTTGGTAAGGGCGCTTACAGGGCAGGCCGTCACACAGGATGGGTCCACACAATGCAGGCACTGGCGCTTAATAAATGCATACCCGTCTTCGACAACATCTTTGTTAACCCCCTTACCACTGGAAAATTTCTTGATAATATTGAGCGTTTTCGAAGATAGATCCTGAGGCTTATCCCAGATGGTATTACCCTGGCCAAGTTCAGCTTGCATTGAATTAGCGTCTTTACAAGCCGACATGCAGGCGTTACAGCCCACACACAAGGTCGAATCATAAAGAATACCCAAAGCATTCGGCGGAAGTGCTTCTACAGTTCTGGCATCAACAACTTGACCATCCAGAGTTAACAGGGCCAGACTACCGGCTGCTCCTTTAATAAAATCACGCCTTTTCATCTTCATCTGCAGACCCCTTGGTTCCAAGCTTCGCGGTAAAAACTGCTCCGGCGCCTATTGCAGCACCGCCTAAACCGGCCATAAGAGCTGCCGAACCGGCGGATACGCCCTGTCCACGTTCAACCGTGATGGGGGCATGCTCTGCAGCTGGAGTTGCGTGAAGGACAGGGCTGGTAGAAAACTGAGGCATATGAAAGCCAACCCCTTGTTCTGCGCAGCCGAAACAGGGATGACCGATTGCCACCGGCCAGCAGCCCGATCCTGCATCACCGAATTGACTGGTCGAACAGTTCGCATAGGTTACCGGCCCCTTGCAGCCAAGATAATACAAACAATATCCCTGACGATGGCCTTCGTCACCGAATTGACGGGCAAAGCGCCCGTTGTCAAAATGCGGTCTCCGTTCACAATGTTCATGAATTAAACGCCCATACGCAAATTTTGGTCGATTTTTCTTATCAAGGCTAGGCAGCTTATTAAAAGTGAGGTAATGGATCACGGTTGAAAGAAGGTTGTACGGATTAGGTGGGCAACCAGGAATACTAACCACTGTTTTATCGGTCAGGACAGACTGAACCCCTACACACTCGGTAGGATTCGGCTCCATCGCAGCAACACCGCCCCACGAAGCACACGAACCAACGGCAATAACGGCTCCGGCCTGGGCACCAATTTCTTTCACACTATCAACAAAATTTTTGCCACCAACCTGGCAGTAAATCCCCCCGTCTTTGAGTGGAATCGCTCCCTCAACAACCAGGATAAACTTACCGTAGTTTTCCTCCACAGCCTGATGCAAAGCGCCCTCAGCCTGATGCCCTGCTCCGGCGGAGAGGGTTTCGTGAAAGTCGAGCGAAATGAGGTCAAAAATCAGTTTTTCTATTGAGGGGTGCTCTGACCGGAGTAGAGACATACTGCAGCCGGTACACTCAGAGCCATGGAGCCATATGACCGGCGGTCGCTGAGGGCTGCTAATAGCATGTGCTATCTTCGGCACTACAGCTTCGGGTAAAGCCATGCCCGCAGCGACTGCAGAGCAAAATTTCATAAAATCCCTGCGCGTGACTCCATTTAATTTTTCCTGAATTTGCCTAAAATTCTGTTCCTTCATACTCTCTCTCTTGATTACCGGCCCGCACGCAACCCTGCTGCGACAGCGCCTATAGCATTTGTACGTATTTTCACCTGCAAATATCATCAGTAACCGCTGAAGGTTCACTAAGACATTTTGCAAGCACCTTACGCTCCTTCTCAGATACGTCTGCATGTAATGTGTTCATTGCATCTATAATACCCAACCATCGGCCATAACCTTCGCCCACTTTTGCACAACTGGTTGAAAGACCATGACAGCTGCTGCATTTGTTTACTAGAATTCCCCGGCATCCCTTATCGGATCGGCACCCTGCAAGGGCGACAACCAAAAACCCTACAAGTAATACATTTTTAATAAACATTTCAGCAGACTAAATGGTTAAAAGAAGCAATAACATCAAGACGTCAAGAGATCCTTCCCAGGAATCCGGCATGCACACAGCATACATTGCTGCAGCAAACGAACCCCTGCACTTAGGCAAAACCACTTAACACATAACGCACACTTTGCACATTTTCTTCTCTTTGTATCAGCATTAATGATGGAAAAACCCTACAAATAATTATATGGGTCTCGAAACACTGTACAAGAAGCTCTTGCAAAGTTTGAAAGACAAACAGAGGTTTACATAAAGGTGAGCAGCAAGGGGCCATTAAAAAATGATACCAACAGAACTGCACTTATTCAGATATTTACAAGGACAGAGACAGGAAGGAGGTTACAAACAGGCTACCAGCGAGAGATATCCAAAAAGAATTGAAGAGGCAAAGCTCGACGAGGGGATAATGTATCGGCTAGATACACGCATACACGGAATTTAATGCTTACTTTCCACATCCCCTACATGTTTGCAGTCGAGTATCTATCAAAATAAAACGAATAAAATCAAATAATAAAGAGGGATACATCAGGAAAGAATTCAACGCAAACCATATAACGGAGATATTTTCTTACTGCCTGGTTAGTGATTTTTAAAACAATACCGGAAAAATAAATAATAATGATTAGTTTTTAAATATAAGCAGCAGGGAAATCCAATGCGACTATCCGTTCCTGCGCTTAACATCCGCTGTTTGCACTTTTAACCATAGGGAATTATCATGAAAAGGCTCTTTTCACGTCAATCCCAGCTCAAGTCACTGACCAAGGTCTGCAGAAACTCCTACCTCACAAGCTGTTGCCAGGCAATTGTTTACGGATCATTCATAACCATTCTCATCCAAGCCTGGGAAACGGGAGATGCCTTTTTTTTACTGGCCACCTACTCAGAAGAAACCATGAAGTTTGTTAGAAATTGGGTAACCTTTGGCTACGTCCTGACTATAGTTCATTTTTTCATCAAGCTGGAACAGATCCCAAAGTATCTCGACGTTGTGCAGTCTGATAACCCTAAATACGATCTAAAAAGACATCTTGATTGTGTTCGTTGGGTCGGAGTGGTCTGCGGATTTACCGCGGGTATGCTGTTATCCTACTGGTACATACACTCTGCTACGGGTCCCGACTCCAGGCTGATCTGGTCTGTTATAATCCTGATGTTTATCATCATGATCGGAACCGGCAAAGACTTTTGGAGAATGTCGGGACTTTCCCCAAATATTGCAAAAAAAATAGAAGCCCTGACTAGTCGGTATGTGGTCGCGAGGAAATTTTGTCTTGAAATCCTTGAACACAGACCATTCGTTGATGTCGATTTCGACCTCCTGACCCAGGAACTTAGAAGGACTGCAGTTATCTAGCTCGAATTTATCAGGGCCAACACCTCCTCTTACATAGAGCCGGAGGTTTGATAAAGAGGTTTCACGAAAGAGACAAAAGAAGGTAATGCGGAAATGCATTACCACATAAAAAAAGGGTAGTTGGCTGATTGCCAACTACCCTGAATTTTTTATGGCGGGATCGACGAGACTCGAACTCGCGACCTCCGGCGTGACAGGCCGGCGTTCTAACCAAACTGAACTACGATCCCTTGCTGTGGTGGGCGAAACAGGGCTCGAACCTGTGACCCCCGGCTTGTAAGGCCGATGCTCTCCCAGCTGAGCTATTCGCCCCCAGCGATGAAGAAGGTATTTAGCAGGATACGCCCTGTCAGTCAAGCACTTTATCTATTAAAATAACATTTTAAACACAATACAGCTTAGACGGGCGATGTCACAAAAAAGCAACCCTTATCTCCAACGGTATCATAAAAAAAACTCTGCCACCTCCCAGCTTCCGAGACATCACTCAACCATCTCTACACATGCCCTTGTGACCGATAGAAGACTTCTCTACAAAGTTGAAAGGGTACCATTAACATATTGGCCGGCGTAACAACTTACTCTCCGTTGAGGGGCAAGGTGGGCTTCTTGCGAGAGCACTTCCTGCAAAACAAAAAAAAAAGGGGTTAGCCTAATCAGGCTAACCCCTTATATTTCCTTATGGCGGGATCGACGAGACTCGAACTCGCGACCTCCGGCGTGACAGGCCGGCGTTCTAACCAAACTGAACTACGATCCCTTGCTGTGGTGGGCGAAACAGGGCTCGAACCTGTGACCCCCGGCTTGTAAGGCCGATGCTCTCCCAGCTGAGCTATTCGCCCCCAGCGATGAAGAAGGTATTTAGCAGGATACGTCCTGCCAGTCAAGAAAAAAAACTCTCTAAGTTAAGTATTCTTGAATTAAAACGTTACGCGTATCAACTCCCCTGTCCTTTTATTGCGCAGGCGTATTGTGTGAGGAGAGAGTAAAGTCACTATAGATGGAATCGAGCGACACATCTTTAAACAATGACTCGCCCTCTCTGGAAATCAACGCTTTTTGCAAGACATCATTCACGTTATCGACCAGTTCAACCTCCAGGCTATCGCGTATCTGCTGAGGAACATCTTCCAGGTTAGGCTCATTGGCTTTTGGAATAATAACCCTGGTGATATTGCCTCTTTTTGCAGCAAGCAGTTTCTCGGTCAATCCACCAATAGGCAGCACCCTGCCCCTCAGCGTAATTTCACCGGTCATGGCAATATTTCTATCTACCGGCAATTTAAGTATTGCCGAGACAATACTAGTGGCCATGGTTATACCTGCAGAGGGTCCGTCCTTTGGGATAGCTCCTTCGGGGACATGAACATGGACATCGATCTTATTATAAAAATCGGGTTCAAGCCCAAGACGCATTGAGCGCGATCTCACAAAGGAGAGAGCTGCCTGGGCAGACTCCTGCATCACATCACCAAGTTTCCCGGTGATGATCATCTTGCCCGATCCCGGCATAATAGTCGCTTCGATCTGCAGTAATTCTCCCCCAACTTCCGTCCACGCCATACCGGTAGTAAGGCCGATCTCGTCAAACTTTTCAGCAAGGCCATATCGATATTTTGGAACCCCGAGATAATGGGCAACACCATCTATCCCTATCTGGTATTTTTTGCCAGTCTCCTTGTTCTTTAATCCTTCCCTGGCTACCTTCCTGCAAATACCGGCAATGGTACGCTCCAGATTACGAACGCCTGCTTCACGAGTATATCGACGGATAATTTCTAATATGCCCGGCTGATCAATAATAATCTGCTGCTCGGCAAAGCCATTGGCTTCAAGCTGTTTAGGGAGTAGAAAATCATTGGCAATATGCAATTTTTCTTCTTCTGTGTACCCGTTGAGCTGAATGATTTCCATTCTATCCTGCAATGGCAGGGGAATACCGTGCAAATTATTGGCAGTGGTTATGAAAAAAACACCGGAAAGGTCATAATCAAGATCAAGATAGTGGTCGTTAAAGGCGTAATTCTGTTCCGGATCAAGCACTTCAAGCAGCGCGGAAGAAGGGTCGCCCCGAAAATCCACGCTCATCTTGTCCACCTCATCCAAACAGAAAACAGGATTAACCACCCCTGCCTTTTGCATCGACTGAATGATCTTCCCCGGCATTGCCCCAATATAGGTACGACGATGACCGCGAATTTCAGCCTCATCCCTTACACCGCCGAGGGAAAGCCTGATAAACCGGCGCCCCATTGCACGGGCAATGGATTTGCATACAGATGTCTTTCCAACGCCGGGAGGACCGACCAGGCAAAGAATCGGGCCTCTAAGTTTTTTAACCTGCGTTTGCACAGCAAGGTATTCCAAAATACGTTCTTTTGGTTTTTCAAGACCGTAGTGGTCCTCATCAAGGACAACTTCCGCTTTATCGATATCTATTTTCGACCGCGACTTCTTTCTCCACGGCAAATCAAGGATAGTATCGATATAGTTGCGCACCACTGTAGTTTCGGCAGACATAGGGGGCATCTGACGAAGTTTTTTTAATTCTTTGGCAACCTTGTCTTTGGCAATTTTAGGTAATTTCTTCCTGTCTACCGTCGCTTCAAGTTCAGTCAGATCGTCGCCGCCCTCACCCTGGCCGACCTCATCTTGAATAACGCGCATTTTTTCAGAAAGATAATAGTTGCGCTGTGTAGCGCTCATCTTTTTCTTTACCTTGGTATGAATATCCTTTTCCAAGGCAGAGAGCTCCATCTCCCTGTTAAGGATTTCAAGAACCATTGAAATCCTTTGCGGTACAGAGGCTTCCTGTAAAACATTTTGTTTTTCTTCGGTTTTCAGCTGGATATGGGAAATGACCAGGTCAACCAACCTGGAGGGGTCTTCGATAGCGGTAACAGTGTTATAGACCTCCCTGGGAAGCTTTTTATTATCCTGGGCAAACAGGCCAAAGGTTTTTTTCAATTCGCGTACGTATGCATAAACCTCTTGGCTCTGCGCATCGACATCTTCAATCATCTCCAAGGCAGTAGAATAGTAAACGTCTTCTCCACTCCCCTCAAGTTTGGAATCAACAATACGGGCCCTACTCTTCCCTTCGACCAATGCCTTAATTGTACCGTCAGGCAAACGCAACAATTGCATCACCGATGCTATGGTACCGATTGTATACAAATGACGTTGCTCGGGCTCATCAACAAGAGCGTCCTTTTGAGTGACCAAGAAGACCAGACTGTTGTCTTCCATGGCAGTTTCCAATGCCAGAATGGACTTTTTTCTGCCAACAACAAGCGGAGCAACCATGCCCGGAAACAGCACAATATCTCTCAAGGGCATGAGAGGAAGTCTTTCAGTGGTAAATTGATCCATAAAACTGCTCAGGCACTCTTTTTATTTTCTGAATTATCGTACAAGATAACAGGATACTCACCTTCGGTAATCACCTGTTCGTTAATCACACATTCTATAGCGTTCTTATCAGAGGGGAGTTCATACATGACTTCCAACATGGCTTCCTCCATAACAGAACGTAACCCTCGGGCCCCTGATTTTCGCTCCAAGGCCTTTTTAGCAATAGCATCCAAAGCCCCTTCGGTAAATCTCAGTTTAACCCCTTCCAGGTCAAACAGTTTCATATACTGCTTGGTCAGGGCATTTTTAGGTTCCTTTAAAATACGTATCAGGTCTTCTTCAACCAATTCTTCCATGGTGGCAATAACGGGCAGCCGACCGACAAGTTCTGGAATCAGACCAAATTTAAGCAGATCTTCAGGTTGGATACCGCTTAAAATTTCCCCAACACTCTTATGAGAATCGCTGACGACTTTAGCACCAAAGCCGATTGCCTTCGTGCCGGTGCGCCTTTTTATCACTGTATCCAGACCGACAAAGGCTCCGCCAACAATAAAAAGTATATTAGTGGTATCAATACGTACCAATTCCTGCTGAGGATGTTTCCTTCCTCCCTTAGGAGGAACTGAAGCGGTTGTACCTTCGATGATTTTCAACAGTGCCTGCTGCACGCCTTCACCGGAAACATCACGGGTAAGAGATGCGGAATCAGACTTTCGGGCAATTTTATCAATTTCATCGATATAAATAATACCGCGCTCTGCCTGATCAATGTCGTAATCAGCTGCCTGAAGGAGACTGACCAGGATATTTTCGACATCATCACCCACATAGCCGGCTTCTGTCAGCGTGGTCGCATCAGCTATAGTGAAAGGAACATTAAGGACCCTGGCCAAAGTTTGCGCAACAAGAGTTTTACCGCTACCGGTCGGGCCAATGAGTATAATATTTGATTTTTGCAACTCAACACTGTCCTTCTCATTAACCGGACCCACATCAATACGCTTGTAGTGATTATGCACAGCCACTGACAACACTCGCTTAGCATAGTCCTGGCCGATGACGTAATCATCAAGGTGTGCTTTTATTTCCTTTGGCTTAAGCACTACCTTTTCTGCGTCCGTGGTGATTTCTTCCTCACCAGCGGAATCAACAATTATTTCATTACAGAGGTCAATGCACTCATCGCAGATATAGACATTAGGCCCTGCAATCAGCTTACCTACTTCCTCCTGGCTTTTTCCACAGAACGAACAGGTACAGTTGCCTCCATGCTCATCATGGAATTCTTCACTCACTATTATTTCTCCCCGTCGATTTCCTCACGACTGGTCAACACTTTATCAATAATCCCATATTTACATGCTTCTTCAGCACTCATGAAATTATCTCTTTCTGTATCAGCCTCAACTTTTTTCATTGTCCTACCGGTATGGTGAGCCAAAATAGAGTTGAGATCCTTTCGCATGCGCAGGATCTCCCTGGCATGGATATCAATATCAGTTGCCTGCCCTTGAAAGCCACCCATGGGCTGATGAATCATAATGCGGGAATTAGGCAATGCAAAGCGCTTACCCGCCGCCCCAGCGGCAAGCAGCAGCGCACCCATTGAAGCGGCCTGTCCCATGCAGAGAGTTGCCACATCACAACGAATGTATTGCATTGTATCATAGATAGCCATCCCGGCGGTGACGACACCACCGGGTGAGTTGATATAAAAAGTTACATCCTTATCCGGATCATCTGCCTCAAGAAAAAGTAACTGTGCAATGATAACACTGGCAACTTCATCGTTTACCTGTGATCCCAAAAAAATAATACGCTCTTTTAAGAGGCGTGAATATATATCAAAAGCCCGCTCACCACGTGGGCTTTGTTCCACAACCATTGGAACCAAATTCATACGAGTATCTCCAAAATACGGTACATCTGTTTAGAGGCAGAAGCAAAAGGCCAATTTATGAGCCCGTTGATTTACTGTCTTTTCGCCCTATCTCTTCGTTATGCTGAAAAAATAATCCTCGGAATATCAACCATATGCCTGTGGTTATTTTTTAAGCATGCCTTGACCTTGAACGAAAACCCTAGTAAATTAACAGACTCATTTATTCTGCTGTTTTTACCTCAACAGCTTCCTCTGCCTTTCCGTCAGTGACTTCATCCACCTCAATCAGGTTAGCTGCGTCACGCAAGTAGCCAAGAATTTTTTCATTCAGCAGTTCATTCATAAAAGGCAGGATTTCCTCACGGCGTTTGAAGTACCCCTTAACCTCATCAACGGTCATGTTGTACTGATCAGCAATACGCTGATATCCGCGCTGAATGTCTTCATCTACGACCTTAATATCCTCAACTTCCGCTATTTTTTTAAGCAAGAAATCGCCTTTCACTCTTTTCACTGCAATTTCACGATTCGACTCGACCAGTTGTTCCAGATTAATTCCAGCCGATTCGAAACTAAGGCCGCTTCGCTTGAGATTTTCCTCGGTCTGCTTGAGCATTTCCTGAATCTCGAATTTAACAAGGCGCTCAGGAACTTCAAACTCATTGAGTTCTATAAGTTTATTCATGAGCCGGTCATCGAGATCTCCCTGCATGGTCTCTTCCTTGGCCTTTTCAAGATTTTTCCTGATCTCAGCTTTCAAGTCAGCGATGGTAGCATGTTTCTCGTCGATATCTTTAGCAAACTCATCATCGAGTTCAGGCATCAACCGCACTTTCACCTCTTTCACTTCAACCTTGAACTCTACTTTTTTACCAGCAAGGATTGGATTCGGGTAATCTCCGGGAAAGTCAATTTCATAGAGTGTTTTATCGCCCTTCTTCAGGCCGATCAATTTCTCTTCAAACTCTTCTCCAAGTTTATTAAGTCCTACATCTACACTGTAGTCCTCATTACGTACCTGCGGCATGGCTTTGCCATTATGAAAACCTTGGAAATCGACAACAGCCATGTCGTCCACAGCTATACCGTGTCCTTCTTCAGCTGTTTGCAGAGCCGCATTTTCACGCTGCAACTTTTTAATCTCGATATCGACTTCTTCGTCCGAAACCTTGGTCACGGGCTTTTCGACATCAATCCCTTTATACTGGGAAAGATCGAATTCCGGTTTTACATCAACCATTGCCACATAAACAAATGTTCCGCTTTCCGGGAAGGAATGCTCTGTAATTTCAGGATGTACTACGGGTTCTATTTTTTCCTGCTCAATAGCGTCAAAGTAGGTTTCCTGTACAAGTTGTTCGCCGACTTCAGCCTGAACCTGCTCTTTAAAATTTTTCTCCAATACAGTCCGTGGCACCTTACCCTTACGAAACCCTTTGAGTGAAACGTCCTTATTTACCTTGTTATAGGCCTTGTCAAGGTTCTTACGTACGAGTTCCTTAGGCAGGGTAATGGTCAGTTTTTTGGTCAAATCAGAGACATTTTCGACTACGATTTCCATGGACTGCAGTTCCTTTGTTGTCCTGTCATATTAGTTCACAGGATAATTTATAATGATCAGCGATATTTTGTTCGCGTTATTTACAGATGGTGCGAAAGGGGGGAGTCGAACCCCCACAAGCTATGCTCGCTGGATCCTAAATCCAGTGCGTCTACCAATTCCGCCACTTTCGCGTTAACCGAGTACTAATAATCAACATAGTTGCACACGTCAAGTAGTGCATTATCAAAAAAATATAGTTTCACAACAACTTTAAGAAGTTAGGCTGTAAATTCCGCTGGTTAAATTTAGACGTGATAAAGAGTTACGATATACTTTCCGGTAAAAAAGCGTTGCCAACGTTTTAACCCGTATTTTTCATCAGTTCAGGCTGCGTCAGCTTCAATGTTTACACCAATAAACCTCTATTCATAGCCAGAAAGACTTAGCGGATCTCACTAACATTCAGCAACCATGCGAAAACATGCAGCTCTCTTTGACTTCGCATAACAAAAAAAAAGCAACCAATGTAGTAAAGTCACACAATGGCCATGCGACAATCGGGTCGGTGCCGAATTCCGTATCAGGTGGCCGTGCTTATCATATAGGCCCCAAGATAGGTGAAAATAAGAACAGCTGCACCGCTGACGTAAAAAGCCCACTGTATTCCCCATACATCCATGGAAACTCCGGCCAAGATAGCGCCGGAGAAAACACCTGCACTCATGGCCAGATTAAAAACCCCCATCATCGTTCCCTGCCCATAATGGGCACGTCCTTCTTCTGTGGCTAGTGCTCCTAGAACAGGCCAGATAACAGCTTCTCCTAAACCAAGAAGCATATACAGTACCACCATCATGGATACTGACCGGCCCGAAGGAATGGCGAGGATAACAGCGCCCATACACGAACAGCCGATCACCAACAGTAAAACCTTGCTGTGGCGGTCAGCCAATTTACCAAAAGGCACCTGCAACAGAGCATTTACCAGTGTTCGACAGGCAATAATCAGCCCGATCTGCATGCCCGTTGCCTTGTGCTGGCTGCTCACAAGAAGTGGTAAAAAAGCCATTGTAGGTACCATCATAATCATCGTAGAAAATCTGGCAATCAACATACCCATGGTTTTTCGACGCCCAACCATCTTGCCAAGACTACGAAAGAGGCCAAGCGGACCGGTTGTCTCATGCTGCGTGTTATACGGCATATTGACGATTACCAAAGTAAGGGCACAGCCGCTTAGCGCCGCCATTACATAAAAAACCGAAGATAAACCCCACTGATCGGCAACGGCCCCACCGATAACAGGGCCGCATCCTATCCCGCAGAACAAGGCTATATTCAAATACCCCATGTAACGACCTTCATGGCCTTCTGGAGCTAACGACCCCATGTAGGCCATGGCAATGGGGATAATCATAGCAGAGCCTACTCCCTGAAAAGATCGAATAAAAATAAGATCGAGAACACTGGTCGCCTTGGGGACCAGTAGGCCGACAATGGCAAAAATTGCAAGGCCGGCCATCAGAAACCCCTTGCGACCCCACGCATCAGACCAATTGCCGACTACAGGCTGCAGCACCCCTCTGGTTACTGAAAAAGCAGCAATGATAAAACCTAGGGTAAAACCGGTTGCGCCCAGATCGGTGGCAAAAAGAGGCATCACCGGAATAATGATTCCAACCCCCAGCATGGCGGTAAAGACGGTAAACAGTACTGTTACCAGAATTTGTTTTTCCACTACCACCTCGTAAGCATTTTGCAATCGGCTACTCCAGACTCTATACAGAGAGAGGATACCACTTTTGTTATTTATTATAAATATTTAACTGCGAGACCGTGTAATAAGGGATACTCAAAAAAAAGCCCTGTCCCAATAGCGCTGAATGAAGCTCAGGTCTTAGCCCGGATTTCTCATCAATAAAGTTTTTCGCAGGGCAAGGCACAAGCCGCGCAGCAGGTAAGCGAAGACTCCGGTAGTAAACTACCACAAGTGGTTTGTAACGCAGATCCTGCGGAAAAATCTATTGACCCGAAGGGGGAAATTTTTGATTTAAAACAAAAAACAGACTTTCAATTATGCAATTACTCATTAAGCAATAATATCAATTATTTGAGTTTAAAATCGAAAATTTCATGAGAAAGCCGGGTTAGTGTCCAGTCAGTTTATCAAACACACCCCAATATTTATCATGCACGACCTGTCGAAACTCGCCGGACAGGGCAATGATACGCTTTTGCAGATAATAGAGGGTCGGAACCACAATCAAGGTCAAAAAGGTAGCCACAACCAGACCAAAAATGACCACCACAGCCATGGAACGCCACCACTGGCTCGATTCACTCACCCATGAGATAGCCAACAGGTGAAAATCAAAAGAGACACCGGTAACCATCGGCACCAGGCCGAGAATCGTTGTTACAGCGGTTAACAAGACTGGTCGTAATCGGGTTGCACCTGCAGAGATAACGGCATCTTTGAGTGAAAAGCCTCTTTCCAACAACTTGTTAGTGTAATCAATAAGAACAATAGCATTATTAACCACTACGCCGGCAAGAGAAATAACACCGACACCGGTCATGATGATGCCGAAAGGCTGCTTAAACAGCATCAGGCCGAGAAATGCACCTCCCAGGGAGAGCATAACCGAGCTCATTATCAAAAACGGCTGACCAACCGAGTTGAACATCGCCACCAGGATAAGAAAAATAAGCAGCAGGGCAATAATAAAAGCCTTGGTCAGGAATGCTTCCGACTCCTGTTGAAACTCAAATTCTCCGGTAAACTTTACCGAATATCCTGAAGGCAAATGGAGTGCCGCCAACAGCTCCTCGGCCTTTGCCCGTATAACGGGGCCGGTGGTCTTGGTTTCATCAACATTGGCCTTTACAGTGACCACCCTTTCGTTATTTATTCGCGTAATATCGCCGAAAGAACCTGCAAATTGAAATTTGGCAAGGGTTGATAGCGGCACCAACACACCCGTTGGAGCGGGAATAATCAGCTCGTTGAGCACATCGACTACCTTCCGATCACCTTCAGCCAGCTGAACAGTAATATCGTAATCATCACTTCCTTCCCTGTAAGACGATACATCAAGTCCGTTATAAGCGGTTTTCAAGGCAAACCCAATGGCATCGGTTGTTAACCCAAACAGGGCTGCCTTTTGCCGATCAATGACCACTTTTACAGATGGTGTTCCCTCACTAAAATCATCCCGGACATCTTTGACGTTGGGAACATCGGCAAGAATATTTTTAATTTTTTTGGCCAGCCCTCCAAGCACCTGAAAATTATCACCGGCAATCTCTATATTAATGGGCGCCCCGGTCGGAGGCCCCTCCTCCTCCATGGCAATGGTAATTTTCCCTCCGGCAATGTCATTGACCCGCTCTCGAATATCATCCACGGTTTCGTGGGTAGAGCGGTGCCGATCCTTTAAATCGATAAACCGAACCCCTACATGGTTGGGTGAATTTGGATCAAAGGCTGATCCAGGCCCAGCGGTCACCACACCTTTGATGTAAAGGTTTTTAATATTTTCCAGATCACTGGGGCCAAAGTATTTTTTTCCTGAAGCGTCCACATATTCCTTGGGTTCCAGGGATTGCACATAATCGTCATGATTAAAGCTATCGGCAGCAATAGCTTGCTGATCAGCACCGGCCACCACCATTTCAACCCGCTTCATCACCCGGTCAATGTAATCCAGGTCCGCCCCTTCAGGCACATCAACATTGACATACATCCCCTTGGGATCTATCTCTGGAAAAAACTCCACCGGTTTTTCAAGCCCTATCACCAACAGCCAGCCCTGCACCATTAGAATCAAAACACAGATGGAAAATCCAATAATAACAAACGGCTTGTGCAGTGCAAATCGAAGTACCTTTGAATATCCCTTCAACAATGGGGAATCCAGCGACACAGGCTGCTCAAAAGAAGCGCCGTTTGCTGCCGGTTGCTTTATATCACCCTTTACTTTAATGAAAAGAGAAGCTAGTGCCGGATTGATGACCAGGGCAACAAAAAGGCTTGAGCTAAGCGTCACAATGAGGGTGAGTGGCAGATAACTCATAAACTCACCCATAATGCCAGGCCAGAAAAGCATTGGCGAAAAAGCTGCCAGGGTTGTCAATGTCGAGCCAATCACAGGGTAAGCAACTTCTGAGGTGGCTTTCATTGCCGCCTCAACCCGCGAGGCGCCCTGCTCCATAAAACGATAAATATTTTCAACAATGACGATCGCATTGTCAACCAACATCCCCAGTGCCAGGGTCAGGCTGAACAATACAACCATATTCAGCGTCACTCCCATAACATAGAGCACAATGAAGGTCAGTAGCATGGAAAACGGAATAGCCATACTGACCAGAATGGCATTACGAATCCCCATGGCAAAAAAAATAACAATTACCACCAAAACAAGACCGGATAAAATATTATTTTCCAGGTCGGCAACCATTTGTTCAATATCTTTGGCCTTGTCCATGACCTTGGTTATCTGGGTTCCCAGAGGCCAGGTCTGCTGCCGTTCAGTGATTATTCGATCAACCTCGCGGCTGATATCTATAATATTTTCACCAGAACGCTTTTTTATAGCTATGTTAACGGCACTTCTACCGTCCAGGCGAGCGCGGCTGGCCTCCTCCTTAAAACTGTCGACCACTCTGGCCACATCTTTTAAGTAAACAGGTTCACCGTTATGAATCCCTACCACCAGCCAATATATTTCTTCAGGTGTTTTGAATTCTCCAGGTACCCGCAACAGGAAACGACCTGAACCCAGCCGAATAGCGCCGCCGGAGGTATTTTTATTCTCGCTCTGAACGACCTGCTGCAGCGTATTAAAAGTGAGACCATAATATCCAAGCTTTTCCGGAAAAACCTCAACTCTGATTTCACGCTCCAACCCACCGGTAACATCCACTTCGAGCACACCGGTAACGGCCTCGATATCATCTTCCAGGTCATCAGCAATTTTTTTCAGGCAAGGAAGACCACAGGTTCCCGAAAGAGAAAAAACCACGATAGGCATTTCGGAGAAGTTGACCTCAAAAACCGAGGGATCCTCGTCCAGGTCAGTGGGCAAATCGCCCATGGCCTCGTCAACCTTATCTTTAACATCCTGCAGGGCCTGATCAATATCAGTCCCTGTCACAAATTCAACATTTATATTGGAGGCGCCTTCGGTACTCACCGATTGCAGCTTTTTTAATCCGTCCAACCCTTTGAGCTTCTTTTCAATCTCAATGGTAACCGAGGTTTCAATATCCGTGGAAGATACGCCCCTGTAGTTGGTAGAAACAAATACATTGGGAATGGTGATATCAGGGTCACTTTCACGGGGTAACACTTTATAACAGTAGGTACCGAACACTAAAATCAGTACGCCCAGAACGACAACCGTTATGCTCTTTTTTACGGCAGTATCAGATATGATCATAACAAACGCTCGGCAGGATCAGTAATTACTTTCACGATGTTGATCTGCTGTCCATCTTCCACGTCACGGTGCCCCTCAATAAGTATTTTATCACCGCTCGATAATCCCTTGGTCACTTGAATCTGCCATCCCTCGATAATTCCCAGTTCCACAGGTTGCCTGCGCACCTCGTCACCATCAACCACATAGACATACTGGGCGTCACTGCGGCTTATTATTGCATACAGAGGAACCATAATGGCATTATCAACCTGTTCTTTAATGATATTAGCCCGGAGGAACATGCCGGGTAAAATTTCATGCTCTGCATTTTCCAGGGCTAGTTCAAACCGATAAAGATAGGCTGTTGTCTCAGGCGCTGGTGCGAAAAAATGGGCTTTACCCATGAAATGCTTATTGTCCAGTGCGCTGATGGTTATATCCACTTGTTGCACTTTTCGTACGGCCGCCACATCAGATTCGGGTATCCCTACCACCCCTTTTAACCGGTCCAGCTGAAGCAACTGGGCCAAAGGATCGCCAACATTCAAAAAGGCGCCGACCTTAGCATCTATTCGCTTGACCACACAGTCAATAGGGGCCGTAATAGTACAACGGGACAACTCCAGTTCAGCCCTTTCAAGGTCCGTTTTCGCCTTGAGCAGTGCCGTTTCACTGGTTTCCAGGCTCGCCGAAGGGATGACTCGCTTTTTCAGCATGGCCTGGTTCCTGGTAAACTCGGACTTTGCCAGGGTATATGCGGCCTTAGCAGCATCAAGGGCGATACGGTAGTCATCTTCCTCTATCCGTGCCAGCACATCGCCGACCTGCACCGAGTCACCCTCTTCCACCAACACCTCAACAATGGCCCCCTGGACCTTGGCCATAAGCTCTAACGTGGACCACGGCTCAATCGTCCCCGGCAGGTTAATCACATCATGAATGGTACGCGGTTGAAGCTGCAGCAAAATAGCGTTAACTAATTTTTTCCGGTCAACATGCTCCTCTTTTTTTGCGGCTTCCAGTTTGGCTTTTTTCTCGCCTATGGTGCCAAAAAGGGAAAAAATGACTGCAATAAAGATAACCAATGCAAGCCGGGGCAAATTATTCCATATGAAGAAAAGGAGCCCGGATCGTTTGGGATCTGCAGACAATGTTTTGGGATTCTTTTTACTATCCATGCATCACTCTCCATTACTCATGCAGGTGCAAGGCCATACATGGTTTGATAAAACATTGTTTTTAATGTCTCGAGAAAATCATCACCTGATGCGAGCCGCTCAGTAAACCACGCTGATATGGTGATAAGAAATAGACCGTAAAAATGACCTATAACCAGAATGAGATCGAGTTCAGAGCGTAATTCACCACGTTCCTGGCCACGTTGAAGGATAGGAACAAGCATATCTATATAGAGGTTTTCTATTTTTTGAGATTGTTCCAGATTATGTTCAGTTGGGAAAAAAGACTCACGCAGCATAAGCCGTCCAAATTCCCTATCCTGTTTTATAAAGTGAAAGGTGCCGGTAAAAACCGCCATCATCTGGTCGACCACATGGTCTTCACAGCTTGCAGAACGGACTATATCCTGGTTGATCAGATAGAGTTGTTCTCGGCAGAATGCTAAAAAGATCTCCTGCTTGGTTGTAAAGTAGGAGTAAATGGTACCTTTACCAATTCCTGCCTCAACAGCCAAATCGGTAATACTTGTATTCTTATACCCTTTAACGCTAAAGAGCCGCATACCGGCATCCAGGATTGCCTGACGGGTTAACTGCTTTTTTTCTTCTCGTCGTCCAGACATAGTCTCTTCTGTTTTAAGGTATCGTGACGTTTTAGGTCGCTGTAATACCACATGTCAACAAAAGAGCAAGCAAATTTCGACCGCGGTCGAAATTTTAATTTGCATACAAAATTAGGCTGTTACTCACTTCAAAAGCAACATTTCAGTTGACCGCTCTCAAGAAAAGACCTATCAGTGAGAAAAAGACAACGAATAAAAAGGCTTACCATGGATATCAAAGGCTTCCGCAAAGATTACAAAAGTCCGGTGTTACAAAAACACATGCTTCATCCGGACCCGTTTAAACAATTTGAGCTCTGGTTCAATGATGCATGTAACAAGAACATTGCGGAACCCAATGCGATGTCGCTTGCTACTGCAAACGCTGCAGGCCACCCAAGCCTACGAACAGTGTTGCTCAAGTTTTTTGACATGAATGGCTTTGTTTTTTTTACGAATTACAAAAGCAGAAAGGCAAAAGAATTGGCTGAAAACCCCCACGTATCTTTGCTTTTCCCATGGATACCGCTAGAACGGCAGGTTACCATCATTGGCGTTGCTGCAAAAGTATCCCCTGCTGAATCGGCAAGATATTTTGCCGGCCGCCCCAGAGAGAGCCAGCTCGGAGCCTGGATCAGCAACCAGAGCTCCATCATCACCTCGCGTAACCTCTTACTGGCAGAACTGGAAAAAGCAAAAAACAAATTCCTGCAGGGTGAAATACCGCTCCCCGATTTCTGGGGAGGTTACCGGGTTGAGCCGCAAAGTATAGAATTTTGGCAGGGAAGAACCAGCCGCTTGCACGACAGGTTCCTGTATACAAAAGATGAAGCAGGATTGTGGACGATAGATCGCCTGGCTCCATAACTTCCCCCCTGCCCCCCTACAACCGAACCTATTGATTGGCTGGGATTTTCGTTCAAGATCGAGGCATAGCGACACCATAAACACAGGCATGTAATTGATAGTGGGGCTCTAAGAATTATTTTTTCATATAACACGGAGATCGGGCAAAAAGGCCGTAAATCAACAGGCTCAGAGATTGAACAGAAAGATTGGACAAAAAGAAAGTAAATCAGGCTCATAACTGGAGGATGCTCATGGACACACCCCTTGCTGGAAAAATCGCCCTCATCACCGGATCCTCACGCGGCATTGGCCGGGAGATAGCCTGCAAGCTGGCACAAATGGGCGCCGCAGTGGTTATCAACTACAACCAAAGCAAAACAAAAGCTCAAGAAGTCTGCAGCCTGATAAACACGGCCGGAGGTAAGGCTATCGCAATCCAGGCAGATGTGAGAGATGTGGGGCAACTGGAGCACCTCTTTGACCAGACCCTGGAGAAACTGGAAAAAATCGACATCCTGGTCAACAACGCAGGCATCCTGCTTACCAAACCGATTGAACAGGTCAGCGAAGAGGAATACGACCTTTTATTTGCCGCCAATGTTAAGAGTGTCTTTTTTGCCTGCCAACAGGCAGCAAAAAAACTATCTCCCGGCGGCAGGATCATCAACATCTCAACCACGGTCACCAAAATCATGATGCCGGGGTATGGCTTGTATGCTGCAAGCAAAGGGGCTGTGGACCAGGTAACGCGAGTTCTTTCCAGGGAACTGGGCGAAAAAAACATTACCGTCAACGCCATTTCTCCCGGCCCGGTTGATACAGAGCTTTTTAGAGCAGGCAAGAGCAAAGAACAGATTGCGCAGATGGCAGGAATGTCACCTTTTAACCGAATAGGTACTCCAGCAGATGTTGCCGGTGCCGTGGCCCTGCTTGTGAGTGATGATGCGGCATGGATTACCGGGCAAAACCTCTACGTAAACGGTGGCATAGCAGGCTGATGCCTTACCAACAAGTATATTCTGTGTTCAGGGAGACAGGGTCAGCTGCTCTTCCTGAAAGTTGGCCACACTCTGCTGGAGTTTGAACACACAAAACAGACAAAAACATAGTACCAACAAGAGATTGCCCAAAAATACCTGCCACCCGAAATAACTGTAAATGATTCCCGGGGCAAAAGAGCCTATGGTCCCTCCCATGTAATAGAAAGAGATATAAAGGCCGTTGGCAATCCCTTTTTTCCCTTGAGAAAGCGTGTTGACATAACCGGACAAAATGGAATGTGCGGTAAACATCCCGGTACAAAAGACAAACATACAGAGGAACATACTCTGGTAATTGGTAATCATAAACCCGGCAGCCCCTACCCCGTACAACACTATCCCGGCACTGACAGCTCTGGTCTCGCTACCAAAAAACCGGATAATCCGCCGTACATTTAAGGAAACGACCACCCCCATCACATACCCGCTATACATAACGCCGATACCCGTTTCCCGAAATGCAGGATTAATACTCTTTAGGGCAAAAGGGAGAAAGTTCAGCGCTCCGGCAAAAACAAAAAACACACAAAAAATGGCGCTATACAGCCAGAAATAACGTGCCTGGCGCATAATTCCAAGTGCCTCACCCAAGTTCGGCTTTGAATACTGCAGGTTAGCATCTTTTTCCAGCCCACGAAGCAGGTAAAAGCCCCACACTAACAGGACCCCAAGGACAAAGAAAAAAAAACGCCAACCAAAGAGATCCGTAAAAAAACCAGATAAAAGGCGACCAAGAAAACCACCGATAATTGTCGCCGCAATATAGCGGGCAATCGCAGCCTGCATCTGTTCGGCTGTTGAAGTAAATGATATATAGCTTACAAGAGAGGTCAAAATAGCTGGAATCACCATCCCTTGCACCCCTCGGATGGAGAGCAGCAGCAGATAGCTATCTGTTATACAGAAGACGAATTCCAGTAGGCCCAGAATTAAAATAGCCGACCGAACAAGGAGTCGAGCGGAAAACGACTCCAAAAGAATGCCATAAAACAAAGGGGCAATGCCAAGGGGCATCATCATCAAGGTAGTAAACAAAATAGCCTGCAGGGAAGTAAGCCCGAACTCCTGCTGAAAAACAGGTTGAATCGGCTGGGCCGCATACAAAGAACAAAAGGTGACAACAGTACAAAAATAAATTGCCGGTAGCGGACTGGATAGCCGCATTTTGTTTAACAGGTACACCAAGCTCCTCCTGATTTTCTCCAGGTTCTTTTACCAGCCGAGAATTGGCCACACCCCTCGGTTTTCAAGCACGAACAACCCTGTCCAAAGAAAACAACCTGGGAGTTAAAAATAATAATACATAACTCAAAACTACAGCTGTGAACAAACGAGCGATAACAATAACCCACAAGTTTGCGCCAAAAATAACAAAAAGCAGCACGTCTTCTATCAACGAGTGACATATCATCAAAAAAGTCGAGATAAAAAATATATCCCGCTGAGATAAGTTCCCCTGGCTTGCCTCCCTGATTAAAATGGTTGCACCGTACGTTATCCCCAGCAACTGACCGACAATGATGGAAAACGAAGTGTTGACTTTGTCCATATGGTCTTTGATCACTTTGGATGCCTTGAGTAGATCCATACAAATAATAATCGCACTGATAAGCACAATGATCTTCAGCGAAAGAATCCCGGCTTGCAGAATAGATTCGCCAAGCATCTGCCCCACACTCTCAGGCAACACCTTGGCAGCCGGCGCCTGGCGAACAGCAGTATCAGCAAAAAAAGAAGGCGGCAGGAATAAAACAGGCAACACCGCAAGAAAAGCACCGACAATTCGAAGCACAATCGAATAACCGTACGACACCCCAAGCTTGGCCATTATTGCACTTTCAACTACCAGCGCGTGACAGACACCAAGAAAGATACCGAGAATTGTCCATTGGTAGGCTGTCAAGCCAAGAGGTGCAGCAAAGGCAATTGCAGCGTACACATTAAGTAACATGCCGCCGGCAACCGCAACGGCAGCTTCTGCGGGCAAATGAAGTAGCTCCGTCAGTGGTGTGAAAAGAAAACTTATATGGCGGAGAAGGTCATAATAAAGCAGAAAATCCGACAGGATATAAAGGGGAACCACCAGCTTAAGAATCAACCAGGCACTGCTCATGGAGGAGCGCAGGCTTTCAATGAATAATATTTTCAAAACACACGGTACTGTAAAATCAATAATATAGAATATACCTGCCGGCTGCTGCCTTTTGGTGCAATCTACCTTCTTTTCGTGCCACTGTAGGTAAAGGCCTTTGCAATCATCTTGTAAAAACTTCCTTTGTCAATCCCAATGGGCTTGCCGCACACACATCGCAACTTGCCTTCCTTTTCCACAAATGCATAGGTTCTCTCAATTCTTGCCTTATGACAACGAAGGACTTCACCGGGCCCTATCTTGTCATATCTCCACAGCTTTCTTTTGCAGGCTGCACATCGGATTATCAGCATGACTTTTTTTCAAACGGATGATTACAAAAGCAAGCGCTAAATTTTCCGGCGCGGATTTTCCAATTCAGCGGGATCTTTAAACTTCACCAGCCTTACCTTACGACTACGGGGAAATTCTCGTTTGATCATTTCCTTCAACAGACGTGACAAACCATCAGTACGGGATACCACTTCCTGCACAATATAACCATGCTCTTTTATTAAAAAAATCTCTTCATCTTGCCTTATGAGAGCAACAGACCTATTCCGCTTATAGGAAAACAAAGCCACCCCTCCCGGTGGAGTGGTCTTCATCAGAGTGGTAATTGTTTTTTTGCGAACAGCACTAATGTTGATCAATGCCATGGTTTTGTCAGAGAGCCGATGGATAGTATTACGTTCTTATGAAGAGGTACCATTTTCATTGCTCTGTTCGGTTATAGTGGTAAACATATCTACCGCGTGAGCTTCAGGAATAGTTCCTCATTCTCCGCAGTACCTATAAATATCAATTCGTCGTTTGCTTCGAGAATGGTCTCAGGGGCTGGATTGACGAGGAGAGTGTCGTTTCGCCTGAGGGCAACGATACTGCAGCCGGTCTTGTCCCTTACCCCGCTCTCCATTATTGAACGACCCTGGAAATAGCTACCGGCGGTCCTGTTGAACACAATAAGCCCCTCAATAAACAAGGAGACCTCATTGGGTCTGAGTAACTGGAAAATGGTTCCTGCCCCCAAGGAAGCATAAGACATAACCTGATCGGCACCTGCCGAATGGAGCTTGGAAACATTACGTTCGAGGATGGAACGGCTGATTATCTGAATATCCGGCCGCAGCTGTCGGCAATAAAATGTCAGGTAGATATTCATATCGTCACTGTGGGTGGTCACGATAACCGACCTTGCTGTTTTAATACCCGCAGCTTCCAGTGTCTTAATGTCTGCTGCGTCGCCGACAATAAATTGCTCTTCCTGCTGATGAGTTATCTTGAGAGGACGTTTTTCCACTATTCGGTAGTTAATTCCATGTTCAGCCAGAGTCTTGGCGGCAGACAGGCCGACCCGTCCCCCGCCAAGAATCAATACATGATTGTTTTCAGCGGTCTGGGGGTGTTCGCCGCCGAAAAGATCTTCAAAGGCCTTGAGTTGATTGACCGTACCGGAGAGCACCAGTATCGTCCCCCTTGACATGACGGTGCTGGGCGCTGATGGGCTAAAAATGCCTTTTTGCATTAATCCAATCACCGTCACGCCGGTCCGACTCCTTATGTTTGCCTCAAGCAGTGTCTTGCCAATCAGTTCACTGTCCTTGACCGGCATTTCCGTTATCATGAGTTCTTCAAATCGGCCTATGACATTGGCGGTCATACACACGCCCTGGGTCCTCTTCGCCAAATGGATCCCGAGCATGTTCGTAAACTGATAAACACTGTTGTTCCCGGAAAACTCGAGGATATCGATGGAGTGTTCCCTGTCAGCGTTGGTAACGATGGGCACCACCTTGTCCACTTCTCTGATAGTAAAACAGATATTGGTGGAAATAAGGTCGTCATTTGTGACCACCACCAGAGAGGCATCGGCAATCCGCAGTGCTTCGTAGGTACTCGGTTTGTCGGGCTCGCCGATCACCACCAGGCAGTCAAGATCATGCAGCTCGTTGGCCAACTGATGATCGGGCGTCACCAGGGCATAGGGGATATTATATTTTACCATCCGCTCAATCAGACGGGCGGTGATAGGATCATAGCTGGTCAGGATGACGTGGTTGTGTATATGCGCAGGTAAAGCCCTGGGGATCTTAGCACGTTCCTGGGCTTCCAGCCAAGGAGTGTAAAAAAACTGGATAAAGATAAAAGGCAACATAATCAGGAGAAACAACACTCCCGAAAAAAGAACAACCATTGTAAAAAGTAGGCCAAGGTCACTGTGAAAGGTGATGTCGCCAAAACCGAGGGTGGACATGACGGTCATGGTCCAATAGACGCCGGTGATCCAGCTAAAGTTACGCCCTTCATAAATCATCAACACGTGGAACAACGCCGAGTAGAGGCAAATAACAAAAAAAAGAGAGGTGAAAAACTTCCACAGCACGGCAAAATTTCGCTGTACCTTTCTATGGCGAAAGAAAAAAATAAGTTGGCTTGCTAGGGTTTTCATCGATTGCTGAAGACTGTGTTATAATTACCGGCTTAGGAACATACCAAGCGTAATATTCCCACGCGTAAAGGTTAGCCGTTTTTGGTTAAATTATCCATGGAGTAGACAGGGCAGACACTTTTAGCCAGAAAATTGCCAAACACTGCAAATTCTAAATTTCTCTGAGCTATTTAACTTTACAATGTTTTTATAGGCATTTGAAACAACTGGGGATACCTTGTAATGTTACCTGACAACCTTGCTTTCAATGCAGAAAAAATCGACAGTTTCTCCAGCTCTATCTTGGTATATACTTTACTAACAATACCAAAGATACCTCGACGTCACTATTCGAACAAAGTCGGTTTCAAGATCCTTCCGTGCAGGAGTACCTTACAGTTGGCTGCCGGCAATTTCAAGATTACCAGTAACTGTAGTTCGAGACCTTTCTAGTCATTTAAAACTCCATGTAGCATCAAATGTGACTGGAAGCATAATTACTTTCGATTAGCCCGGATTTCTCATCAGTGAAGTTTTTTGCAGATCGAGGTGCAGGGCACGCAGCAGGTAAGCGAAGGCTCCGGTAGCAAGCTACCGCAAATGGCCTGCAACAAAGAGTCTGCGGAAAAATCCGCTGACCCGGAGGGTGAGCTTTTTTGATTATCGACGAAAAAACAGTCTGTTTTTTAGCGCTACTGTATTTTCTATAAATATCAAAAACTTAAGTCGAAAGTCAAAAAAAAATATGAGAAATTCGGGTTGGGCGCCTGTCCGGAAGGGTAGCAGTTAAAGACACAAGGGTTCTTTTTTCAGAGCCATCTGGATTTTAAACTTTCCTTAACATATTCATAATGACCCTATGAAAATAGACAGAAAGAGCTTAAAAGAAATTCCAAATGCTGAAGATCAAAAAGGTCAGGTAAGCAATGACTTCGAGGCATGCGCAAAAAACGACCACAGGCATATAAATAATATCGGCATCTATCGCTGTATCTCTGTGGATATTTTTTTAAGCATAACAAGCTGAGTGCAAGACTCCGAGAGGCTGGGCGAAATAGCATTTTTTCGAGGTGATCTTCTCCACTACAGGAAAAATCTATTGAAACCTTATACCCAAAAACAGGACGATAAAATTGGACAAAGACCTTAAAAATACAAGTTCAAAAGGGTTTTGGTGGAAGCGTTTTTTTTATTCAGTCACTGGGGCTAATGGTGATTATGAATTAGGCCCGAACTGGTTTGCTTCGGTTATGGGGACTGGCATTATCGCCAATGCAGCTGCCTCTTTGCCGCTATTTTCGGAAAGGCTTCACTCCTTCGCCTTGGTAACGTGGTGCCTTGCCTCCATCATGTTACTTGGACTCGTCGCCTGGACATTCGTTTTCCTGGTAACAGGGCATAGTGTTTGGAAAAAGCATTTTAGAGACCCGATGATGGCCCAGTTCTATGGAGCACCACCTATGGCTATGCTCACAGTAGCAGGGGGGACTTTATTAATCGGAGAAAGCGTGCTTGGTCACTCAGTGGCGCAAAACATTGCCTGGGGCCTCTGGTTTCTTGGTACAATGACAGGGCTTGGCTCAGCTCTTGTCATTCCTTACCGCTTGTTTACTACTTTCAGGGTCCGACCGGACTCCGCCTTTGGTGGCTGGCTCATGCCGGTGGTTCCTCCTATGGTATCGGCCGCCATAGGCGCCATGCTTGTTCCGTATGTCCCGGAAGGTGTCTTCAGGGAAACAATGTTCTACGTCTGCTTCTCTATGTTTGGCCTCAGCCTGATAGCAGCAATGATTATTATATCTATGATATGGAGCCGCTTGGCTCATCATGGAACGTCAGGTACTTCCCGTGTCCCCACGCTCTGGATTGTCCTGGGGCCGCTTGGACAATCAATGACAGCTGCGGGTATACTTGGTACCGTTGCCAAGGGCGCCGTCCCTCTTGAGATTGCATCCGGATTTGAGCTTTTTGCTGTACTGTATAGTGTTCCGGTTCTGGGTTTTGTGTTGCTCTGGACCTGTATGGCAATACTGTTATCAATTCGAGCCCACTATAGGCAAATGAAATTTGCGCTTACTTATTGGGCCTTTACATTTCCAGTCGGTACGTGTGTGACCGGTATCGCGCAGTTGGCAAACCACACAGGATTGCCGTTATTTGAGTGGACAAGTATTCTCTACTTCATAGGCTTACTCGGAGCTTGGTCTGTTGCTGCTTTTGGAACAACAAGAGGCATGATAACCGGGCATCTATTTCGGCCACCACCGCCGGCAAAAGCTATTGTATCTTTGAAAGAACCACATTTCCAGGGCGATATACTTGATGATATAGAAAAAAAATCTGATTACCCATGAAACGCAGCCTTTTTTTGACTCGGGAGACAGATCGAAGTCTCCGCTATCTGATTTTCATAAAAAGCCATTAAAAAAATCAGTCACCTACCTCAGTACTGAGAAATTTAGGTAAGCGAAGACTTCGATCTGTCTCCCGGGTTTACAAGAGAAATAAAATCAGTCCACTGTCTGCTTCGATAGATAAATGGCAGAGTTTTGTATTTAATAAGAAAGGGAAAAGAAAATCGCAGTATTTTTTTCACTTTTTCTGCGCTGTACTACGCATGATTCTACGCTGTTCAGCGAAGGTCTAAAAACACCCAATCCATCGAACTGTAACTAGCCTCGCCAGTTACATAATACCTAAATCCTGCAATTGGAAATTTCGGAGTCTACGCTACCTGCCGAAGATGTGAGGCACCGGAGGCGCAGACGTATAAAAATACTTCAAGCCTTCGGTAACGTAGCAGATTTGGCGAAAT
This sequence comes from Desulfogranum marinum, assembly GCF_016918565.1. Classification (GTDB taxonomy): domain Bacteria; phylum Desulfobacterota; class Desulfobulbia; order Desulfobulbales; family Desulfobulbaceae; genus Desulfogranum; species Desulfogranum marinum. Next base: position 36,654 of record NZ_JAFFQD010000021.1, on the reverse strand, counting down.
TGCCGATCCCGAAGGGCGTTGAAGGTGAGAAAAAATAGGTTCACTCAAACAGTGAATAGAACTTCAAATCAATTGTCTGATCAATATGTTGTTTTTTTAAAGTAGAACCTAAATCCTGCAATTGCCAAGTTTGCCGAAGGTGCGAGGCTGCGTACACGCAGACGTACTGTAGTACTTCAAGTGTGCGCAAACAAAGCAGATTCGGTAAAATCGGCAATCCCGAAGGGTGGCAAGCATGAGAAAAATGCTCTTAAACCTAACTCACATTAAAAGTGAACTGATTTCTTGTTGATAAAACCGATAACAGTCTGGAAAAAAATAACTAAAAGCGTTTTTGTCATGTTTGACGTGCAAGATTTAGGTAATAGTAAGTAACCATTACATTGAGGCAAAATATTTTTCCAGGCCATCGCTTCGTTTTTCCGGGGTCATCTCGTTTGGAGATGCTTTATCGTGTTGCCATTGCTGCCAGAAAAAAAAGAACTCGTCCCATGATATTTTAAAGACCCCACTTTCTACAAGTTCTTGGTACAGATCAATTGCTTCTTGCAAGACTCTTGGCTCAAATTGTCTCCAGGAAGCTTCCCCCTGCATTTGTGTATGATTCATGACGAAAGCACTTAAGTCTGTTGAGTATAATCAATATAATGCTGCCACCCTCGATTCCGAGAAGCGTAAGAACTTACTTAGCGGATGTTTTGAAATGTATAGGAAGAGGTTAGAACGATGTTATAATTTGACGCATCGGTTCCACTGCAAAAAACACACATATAACTAACCTTTTTTGTAGAGAATTCAAGCGATGCTAATAGTGGGATATCTTGAGTAACTATCCCCCGGCAAAGCCGGGGGGTGCCAAGAGGAAATTACTCTTTTCCGTCGAGTGCCTCTGCCATCAACTCAATGGTATGAGCGCAGCGGACATTTGGGTCAGCCTTGCCCATAGCCCCCTTGAGCATAATCATGCATCCGGGACAATCCATAGCCACGGTTTTACTGTTTACGGCCTTGATAGTCTGCACCTTGTCAGTTGTAATTTGTTTAGAAATCTGGGGATGACTAAGAAAGGAGTAGGTACCGCCAAAACCACAACAGCGGTCACTATTCTTCATTTCTTCAACCGAATATCCGCCGGCATTCAGCAAGGCACGTGGTTCTTTAAAAACCTTATTACCACGCTTGAGATGACAGGAATCATGGTACGTTACCGTTCCTTGTGGTTTGAAGCCTGTCAGTTTTTCCGAAGCGTGCAGTACATTTTCAAGAAAATCTGATGCATCCATGGTTTTTTCACTCAAGGCTCTTGCCTTGGCTGACCAGTCTGGGGAATCGGCAAGGCGCTTAACAAAATCCCGCTTGACTCCCATGGTACATGTCGGGCAGACGCAGAGGATGTAATCAACTTCGGCTTCCGTAAAAGCCTCTACATTTTGCCTGGCAAGGTCCACACCGGTTTCCGTATCACCGGAGTAGAGCGCCGGAATACCGCAACAGTTCTGTTTCTGTGGAAAAACCACTTCTACATCAAGTGCATTAAGCACCTTGATGAGGCTGGTACCAACTTCCGGATAAACAAAATCCGCCCCACAACCAACGAAAAACCCGACCTTGTATCTTGAATTTTTGACGTTCTGGACGATACCTTTGAACTGGTCCCGAAAGGATTTTTCTGCAACAGATGGCAGATCACGCCACTCTGTAAAATCCCTATCCATGAAATGCATAGGCAAATGGCGGATAATCGGCCGCTCACCATCAACCGCATTTTTATGCGTCACCGGACGCTGCAGCTTAGACGCGGCGCGGATCATAGAGTGGAAGAGGCCGCGGTTTTTCATCACCGCCTTGAAGGCAACATTTTTGATCATTCCCATCCCGTACTCTTGGGTAACTTGAGTGCGGAGGTGAAGAATAATCTCTTCCAAATCGATGTTGGAAGGACAAACGGCACTGCATGAACGGCAACCAATGCAGGCCCGGGTAATTTCTTTAGCCTTGTCAAGCCCTTCATAAAAGGCGGTGAGTATAACACCGATGGCGGATATATAGGTGGAACCAAAGACATGCCCACCCACGGTCTGATAGACAGGACATACATTTGCACATGCCCCGCACTGGATGCAGCGAAGAGCATCGCGGCAGGCTTTGGACTCATAAAGAGCCTCACGACCACCGTCAATCAAGACAATATGTTGCTCCTTTGCTTTTCCATCCGTTGGTACGGCACCACGAATCCAGGTGATATAGGAGGTAAGCAGCTGGCCGGTTGCATTACGCGGCAGAAGTCTGGTAATTTTTACGGCGTCTTCCATACTTCGCACTAATTTATGAATGCCTGAAAAAACAACATGCACTTCCGGTAACGTTGCACAGAGTCTGGCATTCCCTTCATTGGTGACAAGACCTATCCCGCCTGTATCAGCAACGAGAAAGTTTGCGCCGGTAAGACCAATATCAGCATCGAAATATCCTTTTCGCAACTGTTCTCTGGCAACGTTTACCAGGCTCTTGATATCTGGAGAAAGTTGCTGTCCTGTTTCTTTGCTAAATAATTCCGCCACTTCCTCTTTGAACATATGGATAGCCGGCATGACCATGTGACTAGGACGTTGCCCGGCAAGCTGGATGATCCACTCGCCAAGATCCGTTTCAGAGGTTTTGATGCCTTCAGCTTCAAGCGCTGCGTTGAAGTGCGCCTCCTCTGATACCATGGACTTTGATTTAGCAATCAGTTTTGCATTTTTCTTTTTCGCAAGATTGATCACATATTCGTTTGCCTCTTGGGTATCCTTTGCAATAAAAACTGTCGAGCCTGCAGCCTCAGCATTTTTTATAAATTCAGCCAAAAGCTCTTTGCGTCTTATCCTGACATCGTCCTTGATCTCTGCCAGATCCTTGCGCATTGCCTCAAAGTCAAGGCGGCCCTGAAAAGCATTTTCCCTGGAGGTAAGGTATGCGTCACCAAACAGGTGCAGGGCTTCACTCAATTTCGGGTTGTTTATTGCGGATTCAACTTTCTTTTTATATGTCTGGTCGGTGGCCATAGCAGCTCTCCCTGTACTTTTTTCTTTTAAATTTCCATGAGATCGCTGGAGATTCCTTCAACCAACAGGATATGCAATTCTCTAGGGCCATGGCAGCCAATGGTGAGCACACGCTCAATATCGGCAGTACGGCTGGGGCCTGTTATATAGGCAACAAACCTTGGTTCTGAGCCCTTATGCATCTCCGTCATTGGTTTGACGGCAGAGAGATTGTCTTCCAGTATTGTTTTCGGATCAACCAAAACAAAATGAATTTCCGGGAGAGTAGTGGCGAGTCGAATGTTTTCCATTGTGCTCTCAAGCACTACTGTACCAGTATCTGCCATGGCAAAATTACTGAAGGTGATACCCGCATTCGGAACATGTCCGGCTTTTCGAAAGTCGCCTTCGTATACGTCGACACCTGCAGCTCCGAGAAGAGTTTTTAAGTCGTGCTTATCAGCCAGTACAGTCTCAGGAACGAGTGCTATTCCACTTGTTTTTTCAGCAATGTAGGCAGCCGCATCCTGTAGACTGTCAACCTGGGTTACTTCTGTACCAACTCGACGGGCAGCTTCAACAAAGCATGAGAGATGAGTGTTAGGGGTCATGAACCAACTCCATTTATTAATTTCCATTTCCCTTGCTTCCACAACGGACTGTTGTAAAGGGCGCATAATGAAATAGCAGGGTTAAAAACAATTTAACCCTGCTATTCAAAAACAAATTAAAGGGGACTAAAACAGATGAGGTAGAAAAACAAAAGCCATAAGGGCAGTAACAGTACCGACCACAAGACCATAAAGCAGGAAAGGCCACACTGTACGTCTGAGGATCGCACCTTCCATACCGGAGAGGCCTACAACAGCACATGCCGCAACAATGTTGTGAATACAAACCATGTTGCCCATTGCGCCGCCAACTGCCTGCGAAGCAACGATAATTTGGTGAGGCAGCGCAAGAGAAGCAGCTACGCCCCATTGGAACTCGGCAAACAGAAGATCCGAAACCGTGTTAGAACCGGTTATAAAAGAACCGAGACCACCGACAAAGGAGGCAAATAGAGGCCATGTCTGCCCTGCGATGCTGGAAACAGCTTGTGCCAGGGCCAGAGGCATAGACAGGTATCCATTGGGATTAAGAGCAGCGTCGGCAACACCGGATCCACGGAAGATTGAAACGATGGCAACCGAGAAGAACAAGGCGATTGCCGGACTTTTCATTTTTACAATAGCTTCCTTCCACGCTATTGCAGCTTTCCCTATCGGCATTTTGTGGATGAAAATGGTAAGAATTGCAACAAGGGCAAAAGGAATAGTACCTGGAAGATATAAATATTTTATAGAACCATTGACCCCCTCAAAACCGAAAATATTCGTGAAGGAAACAGAGACGCCGGCAAGCATGGACTTGAGGCCAAGTTCAGGGATACGGGTAACAACAAGGATCAAACCTATGAGAATATAAGGGGTCCATGCGCGAAACTGACTCATATTTGCTTTAAATTTGCCACTGCTGTCTGCGCTGACCGTACCGGTCCATTCCTTGTCCCATTCAGAAGCTGGGCCGAAATCCCAAATTGTGGAAGGTATACAGAAATTCTTTTTTGCCCCTACAATAATAATAGCAAGACCGACAAGACCGCCGATGAGCGACGGGAACTCAGGACCGATAAACCAGGCTGTCAGGAGATAAGGAACTGAGAAGGCAGTAGATGCGAACAAACTGAACTTCCATGCGCCAAAACCTTCAGACCATTTACGGTTCTGGCCGAAAAATTTGGTCATGAAGCCAAGCATAAAAATCGGCAAGATATAGATCATGGGTAAATGCATCAAAGTCGCCCACTGACCTACCACGGTGTTAAAAGATTCCATGGAATCAAAATTCACACCGGGAGCACCGGAAACAACAGCTGCCTCGACCAGACCTGTAAGATATTTAAACCCTAAGATCACAGGCGTACCTACAGCACCGAAAGTTACCGGGAAAGAATTAAAGACAAGACACATGATCACGGCTGCCAGGGGAGGAAAACCGAGGCTCAAAAGAAGCGGTGCGGCTAACGCTGCCGGGGTTCCAAAACCTGCTGCGCCTTCTATGAATGCGGGAAACATGAAGCCGATGATGAGCACCTGAACACGGCGGTCACGACTGATATTTTGAAAACCGTGTTGAATAGTTTCCATACCGCCACTGTACTGCAGGGTATAGAGAATAATAATCGCTCCAAACACAATAATCAGAATACCGAGCGCAGTCACAGCACCCTGGGTGGTCAAGGCTGCTATATATGCTACAGGAAGCTTCCAGAAGGCCATTGCGCCGACCGCACATGATAACCAGGCAGTAGGCATTGCTTTTGTTGCGGGCCAGCGTAGGCCGACCATCAGAATAAGGGCGAGAGCTATTGGGACAAGTGCTACAAGCGCTAAAATTTGTACAGGCATGTTTTCCCCACTTTGTAGGATTTGTGGTTAAGCATAACATTTTAAAAAAAAATATTTCTAATCATCAACACCGGTTTTTTTTACCCTTTTGGTTGCCTGGCACTGCTCGCTACAAAGAGCAATGACCGGGCAGGAGCAACTGTTGTCTCCCTGTTTTTCCTCAAGATTTCCTCCAAAATAAAGTTATAGGTGGCAGTACAGACTCACATGGTGACAAAGGGCATACAAGAAACAGGCGAACAATATCGGCTTGCTTCCCCATGCAACTGGTCTACTATTAGCACTAACTGTGCCAAACCAGATAAATCGTAATTTTCTCAATCAAATCTATATATTGCAGGCACATTCACCTACCAACCCTGATAATTCCAAGTGCCCCAGAGTCTCAAAAAAAGGATTCAAGCTAGGCTGTTTTGGGTAAATAACTTGTAGAACCGGCTACACACCAGGAAATCAAGTTCTCTACAGAGAGCTAACCCTCTGTTTTTACATTTTTAAAAATAAAAAAAGAAAAGTGCCTCTTCTTGAAAACAGCAAAGGCAATAGATTGTCCTAAAAACAGGACAGAGGTGAGGACTCCCAAAAAAAAGACACACAAAAGGAATGATCGAGGACACCGTTTAAATACACAATTTCTACCCAATCAATCAATCATTTTATCTGGAAAAAATAGAAGTTATGCAAGAAACACGACAGCGCTTATTTTTGCAAAAGGTCGAGAGGTGAAAAAAAATCTATTTTCGGACAGGTCCTTACTCTTTCACAGAGTAAGGCTATTTTTTTTCAGGAGAAGATAGAAATGCGACCGGGACAAACCAGACTTTTTCAATATTTCTGGTACATTACCATCGCATTGACGGATCAATTCACTTAGATAAACCTTTTCGGCAGTCCCTTTGAACTCTTTGAGCGACGGCAGAGGACTGTCAAAGATATCTTCAAAAATCCGTTGTCCTATTTTCAAGACACCATCATTGCCGGTGCGGTCATCCGCCTCACTCAGTTCCCCAGAGCCGGTCATCTGCTGTATTTGAGATTTAGCCACTTTTATACGAAGATCGCGTGATAAATGAACGGCATAAAGGGTGTCTTCCTCACCAGCATCTATCATCGCCCTTTCCAGGATATTGAAGAGCTCTCTCACGTTTCCCGGCCAAGAATATCTTAAAAGAGTGTCTAAAAAATCCTGTCCCAATTTTTTGGGAGACAAGCCGAATTTCTCACCGAGATAATCCATGCGGGCATGCAACAAATCCTCAATGTCTTCAGTTCGATTGCGTAATGCAGGAAGGTGAATTCGTATGGTTTTAATACGAAAGAGAAGATCACGACGAAAAGTTCCCTGCTCTACCATTGTGTCAAGATCACGGTTGGTAGCGGCAATAAGGCGAAAATTGCTGGACAGTTGTTGATTATCGCCAACCGGTCGAAAATGCTGTTCCTGTAGGACCCTCAAAAAAACCTTTTGAATGGAAAGCGGCATTTCGCCGACTTCATCCAGAAAAAGAGTGCCGCCATCGGCCAATTTGATTAAACCCAGGCGATCTGATTGAGCGCCGGTAAAGGCACCTTTACGATAACCAAACAATGTTGACTCTACCAGTGATTCAGTGAGCGAAGCGCAATCAACCACCACAAACTGCCCCGATGCCCTTTGACTGTTCTGATGGATGGTGGAGGCAAAGAGTTCTTTTCCGGTCCCGGTCTCCCCAGTTATAAGGACGTAGGCGTCTGAACGGGCAGCCTTGGCGGTCAGTTGCAAACTCGCCTGTATTCTCTGACTTTTCCCGATCACCTGGTTAAATTCCAGTTTACTCTGTTCAGCCCGTGTCTTTTTCTCTTTGTGATACTTGAGTGCCCTATCCAGCGTAAGCCGTATCTCTTTTACACTCGAGGGTTTAAGCAGATAATCCCACACACCACCTTTAATGGCGAGTTCAGCGCCATCAGGATCTCCTCTTCCCGTCAGAATAACCACCTCCGGCGGTTCTGGTCCGGCCATTATATCAGGTAAGATCTCCAAACCATTGCCATCTGGGAGGCACACATCGAGAAAAAGAATGGCATAGTTTTTCTGCTTCAGCAAAGGCAAGCCTGTTTTTAAATCATATGCCATATCGCACTGGTATCCTAGCCTGGAAATCAGACTCTCCATGGTCTCGCAGGTTTCCTTATCGTCGTCGATAATGAGCATCTGTTCCATTTCAAAACATTCCTGGTAAAAGGTATGAGGCAATAAAAAAAACAAATCCGCCAAAAACTAGGCCTACAGGTTTACCTACAAAAAAAATTATTGTTCAAGGTCCCCCATATTCAATAATAGGTTGTTGAGTTCTACATCAGTATGCCGGCGGGCCTGAATGGTTACAGCGCTAATAGTTTTTTGCAAATCATTTCTAGCATAGGGTTTCACAAGAACAGCAACGATATTGTCACAGGTGGCAGCAGCTTTGACAGCATCCTCTCTTCCGGAAACAATAATCACCGGTAAATAATGCAGCGCTTTCGCCAGTTCAATGCCACTCATTTTGGGCATATCATAGTCAGAAATAATCAAATCAAACCAGTTAGGATCCCTTTTAACCATCTCCAGGGCGGTCATTGGATTGCGAACAGCCTCGACCCGATGTCCCATGTCAGTCAAAATCCGGGGCGTCGTGTTCAACTGATCTTCATCATCCTCCACAAAAAGAATGGATAGTTGACCAGATGCCGAATACATTCTATTCCTGTCAGCAAAAGCAAAAGGTTTTTCACTCTGAGGAAGATACACGGTAATAACAGTACCTTTACCAAGGTCGCTCTGTACCTCAATCCCACCATGGTGTCCTTTTACTATTCCAAGAACCACAGACAGTCCCAACCCTGTTCCATCCGTGATATCCTTGGTAGTGAAAAAGGGATCAAAAATTTTATCCAGGATTTCGGGATTGATCCCTGGACCGTTGTCTCCTACTTTGATTGAGACATATCTTCCTGGTGTAACATTTAGAACTGCTGCTCTTTCCTCATGAATAACCTCCTCATTCACCTGCACCTCGAGCTGTCCGCCATTATCGCGAAGTGAGTGGAATGCATTCGTACAGAGATTAAGGATCACTTGATGAATCTGGCTTGGATCCGCATTGACGAACATATTGGGAGTATCTAATTTCGATTTAACCGAAATTGTTGCCGGCAAGGAAACATCCATCAAACTTAAGACCTCTTTAACCACCATGCCGATATCGGTGGCCCTGAATTTCCCTTTTGAAGGTCTACTGAAAGAAAGTATCTGTTTTACCACCCCAGCCCCGCGTCTGGCGGCCTTGAGAACACGCCGCAAGTCTTTAGCTGTTTGGGAATCCGCCGGTACATCGCCAATTGCCAGTTCAGTGGAATTGATGATAGAGGTGAGGATATTGTTGAAATCATGTGCAATTCCACCGGCCAGGGTACCGATAGCTTCCAATTTTTGTGATTGCAGAAGCTGTTTTTCCAGGTTGTGTTCCTTGGTTACATTTTCCGCAGTCGTGAGGATACCCACAACTCGTCCGGCTTGATCACGTAAAGGCACCTTGTGGACCTCAAGCCAACTATGGGTACCGTTGTATTGAATAATTTTCCTTCGAGTCTTGAGAAATGCATTCCGGTTACTGACAACGGCGGTATCTGCACTGGCTGACCATTGGACATAAGCATCATTGTCTGCTACATCTTTGATTGTTTTTCCGACCATGTCTTCAAGATCATCAATACCAAAAAACTCCAGAAAAGTCCTATTCGCGCCAAGATAGTTCCCTTTGGTATCTTTCCATGAAACAAGCTGGGGAAGAGTATCCATGAGCGTTCCCTGAAAAGAGAGTTGCTCTATTACTTTACGCTCTATCCTTCGCCGGCTGATCATGGTTGTCCCCAGGAAAATAAAGGCGATGACCAGGAGAATAAAACTCACCATGATTGTCCAAAAAAGCTCCTTGGACAGCTCATAAAAAGCTCTTGGGCTGTTTATCACCTTTGATGACGTTGGGAGTAAGCTCATATCTACCTGTAATCGCTGCATGACACGGTAATCAAACATATATTCACTTGGAGACTCATAAACAATTGGGATAGTCTCAACCGGTTCACCTTGCAAAATACGCAGAGCAATCTTGGCACCATCCTGGCCATGTTTAAAAGCTGAAAGCAATTTACCGCCAATGGCCCCATACCCGAGCAGGAACTCCCAGGCGGTATAAATGGGAACCGAAGAGTGGGCATAGATCGCCTGCATAACCTCCTCTGTTGTATAGAACTTATCCTGGACGGTCTGATACCAGGGGGTGAAAAACAAAAAAGTGTCTTCCGGCAAATTTTCGATGCGCTCCAGTGTTTCTTCAAGAGTAAGGTGGGACCAGAATTCAACCAGAAGTTCTTTATTATACGTGGCCAACTGGCCTGTGATCTGGCGCTTAATGGCTCTGCCGCCTGCAGTTGCCTGATCACCAATAAAAATCATTCTTCTTTTTTCAGGATGAAGGCGCCTAGCAACGTCAATTGTTGAAATAAGATCGAAAGTCTCTGCAACACCCGTAATATTTTTACGGGTAAGCTCAACCGAACTGATATCATTAATCCCGCAAAAAACAACAGGAACATCGCCAAACAGAACTTCACCATAACTTTGGATAAAATTAAGGGCATCATTATCCGAGACGATTATGGCTTCAAAAGTTTCGTCCTTAAATTTCTCACGATACAGAGTCAGTAAACGACTGCTGATATACTCATAGTTATATTTTTTTGCATCCATGTACTCTATCTGAAGGTCCACTTTATATTCACTTTCATCGAATATGGAAAGGATACCTTGCAGAAGTCTGTCCGACCAACGATAGCCATAATGATAGGAGTTAAGATACAGTACATGCTTTTTTTCTTTGGCATGTGCTAAAAAACATGTACTGAGAAGTATCTGCAGAATGAGCGTTGTAATAAGAGCAATTTTTCCCATAAAGGCACTTTTCCGTTGATAGAGTGAATCCAGACGATATTATCCCTTGGAAGCAGCTTGCAAATGTTAAGCCAAAAGCCCTCCGGCTTCTTCTCAAATTAGTCTCTGCATGTCATTTTGGCAATCTTACGCGGTACTCACCCCAAAAAAAAGGGTGCTCAGATTCAGTTGTTGCAGGTTTGGGCCAATGACATCATTGAGTGCATACAAGTGGGGTTGAGCTGACATAGTCCATAGGCTCCTGCTTACAGGAAAAAAATTTCGAGCTCTCGTGTCTCATTTTTAGGATTTTGTGATTAACAGGGACATCTTCCTTGCCGGCACACTAATACTAGTAACGATAACTAACTGTAAAAAATTAACATTTTCTACAAATTACCAAAAAATGGCCGTCCTATTTTCCATACAAATCATTTAGTATTGGAAAGGCGGCTAACACTGCTGTCTGATATTTCGGATAAATACATCATATCATTCTGCCATAGTATTTTTTTATTGCCTCAATAATCATCGCGCTCTACCCCGAACTTCTTAGCAAAAAATATAACCCACTTGAATTACATTAAAATATAATAAAGGGTTAGCGGATCTCCACCCTCCCCTTACACCTCCTTTTTTTTACATAACCACTAACATTTTTCCCTCACTGGCATGCATCGTGCTTAGTATTTACCACATTAAACATTTAGGTCAGATTCGGGTGATCTCATCGAACAATGGAAGTTTTTTTTACAAAATCTGACTATCAATCGATGATTTATCAATACATTTAGCACACCGCAACACGCTGAAATTTATCCAATATTTATGGAGAGGCAGCCATGATCGACGTTGAATATCAAAAATATGTAAAGGCAATATCCACGCAAATTCCTGAAGAACGAATCTTTACCGATACGCTTCACCGCCTCGCCTATGGTACAGACGGCGGTTTTTACCGATTGGAACCACAGGTAGTGGTACGAGTTGCAAACGAAAAGGAAATGCAGCTTTGTCTACGCGAAGCATCGTCCAGAAAACTCCCGGTAACCTTCAAAGCAGCGGGTACCTCTCTTTCCGGCCAAACCATCTCTGATTCTATTTTGCTCATGGCCAGTGATGGGTGGGAAGACTACGAAGTATTGGAAGAAGGACAAAAGATTCGTCTACAACCAGGGATTATAGGAGCAAAGGTGAACACCATTCTGGCTCCGTATGGTCGCAAATTTGGTCCGGATCCTGCTTCCATAAACTCTGCCATGGTTGGCGGTATCATTATTAACAACGCTTCAGGCATGAACTGCGGCACCCATGAAAATGCCTACCAAACTATTGAATCTGCTAAAATTATTTTCGCAGACGGCACCCTTCTTGATACCGCAGATGCCGACAGCCGTGAATCGTTTCGACGAACACGCCCGGGATTTATTGAAAAAATTGAGGAAATTCGTGACAGGGTCCGTGCAGATGAAGCATTTGCCGCTCGAATACGCAAAAAATATTCCATCAAGAACACCACCGGCTTTTCCATTAATCCTTTTGTCGACTACGATGACCCTTTCCAGATTATCATTAACCTGATGATCGGCTCAGAAGGAGCATTGGCATTCATCTCTGAAGTGGTGATGCGTTCCGTGCCCAACTACCCTTGCAAGGCAAGTTCCATGGTTTATTTTCCAGACATCATGACTGCATGCCGGGCAACAGTAGCACTCAAAGAAGGACCGGTAGATGGCGCAGAGCTACTTGACCGACTGGCATTAAAATCAGTGGAGAACGAAAAGGGTATTCCTGATTTCATCAAACAATTTGATGAAACAACCACTGCGGTCCTTTTAGAGACCATGGCCTTGGATGACGATACACTCGCTGAAAATATTGCCCAAATCAAAAATATTCTGGACGACTTTACAACACTTCGTCCCGTGGAATTCACTTCTGACCCCGCTGAAAACGCACAGTTGTGGAATATCCGTAAAGGGGTCTTTCCTGCTGTCGGCGGCATGCGTGAAATCGGCACGACCTGTCTGATTGAAGACGTCGCCTACCACATGGATACCCTGGCCGAGGCAACTAAAGAGCTGCAGGATATCGTCGCTGAATATGGGTACACTGACGCAGTTATTTATGGCCACGCTCTCGAGGGAAATTTCCATTTCATCCTCAATCAGGACTTCAGTGACCCCAAAGAAGTAGAACGTTACGAAAAAATGATGCACGCAGTCATTGAGATGACTGTTGATAAATATGACGGTTCTTTAAAGGCGGAACACGGCACAGGTCGTAATATGGCACCATTCGTCAAAAAAGAATGGGGCGAGAAAGGCTACGAACTGATGCGGGAAATCAAGCAACTCTTTGATCCGGATACTATCCTTAATCCGGGTGTAATCATTAATGATGATCCTGAGTGCTATTTAAAAAATTTCAAACCGCTGCCCCAGTGCGATCCAATAATTGATAAATGTATTGAATGTGGTTTTTGTGAAGTTAACTGCATGTCAAACAATTTCAGCCTCACCGCCCGCCAACGTATTGTCATCCAGCGAGAGATTACGAGACTGAAGAAAAGTGGAAAAAACCCAGAGCGCCTTGCAGAGCTTGAAAAAGGTTTTATCTTCGAGGGCGATGAGAGCTGCGCTGGTGACGGACTTTGCCAAACTTCATGCCCGGTATCTATTGATACTGGAAAATATATAAAGCAAATACGGGCTGCCAATCGCAGTAAGCTTAGCAAAAAAATCGGCAAATTCACTGGAGATCATCTTGACCTGGTTTGCAGCAGTGCTTCCTTGGCACTTGGGGTGGTCGGAGGTATGCATAGTCTTCTGGGTACCAAAAATTTTGGTAAGATATGCGATACTGCCCGTAGTGTGAGCGGCAATCGCATTCCACAATGGACACCTGCCATGCCTAAAGGCGCATCAGCACCAAAAGCGACCCCGATCAACGCCCACGCTGAGAAAAAAGTCGTCTATTTTCCTGCTTGTATTACACGCTCCATGGGACCGGCAAAGGATGACCCGGTGAACGATTCAGTGACCGAGGTAACCATTCGGGTACTCAAAAAAGCGGGTTATGGCATCATTTTTCCAGAAGGTATGAAAAACCTCTGTTGCGGTACACCTTGGGAGTCTAAGGGCTTTATCGAAACAGCAGACATGAAGTCCAGCGAACTTGAAAAGGCACTGCTTATCGCTTCCGAACAGGGCAAGTATCCAGTACTGTGTGACACATCTCCCTGTTTATATCGAATGCGTAAAGTCATGGACAGCAAGCTGGAACTCTACGAACCGATCGAATTTGTACATAAATTTCTGTTGGACAAATTAGATTTTACTCCTAAAAAGGAGACCGTAGCCATCCACCAAACCTGCTCAACAAAAAAAATGGGCATTGCCGCACTTTTGAAAGATGTTGCCTCAATGTGTGCAGAAAAGGTAGTTTTACCTCCTGATGTAAACTGTTGCGGATTTGCCGGAGACAAAGGTTTTCACATCCCTGATCTGAACGCTCATGGACTGAGAAAAGCGGTTCCGGTGATCAAACAGGAGGGCCCTGTGGCCGGGTATTCAAACAGCCGTACGTGTGAAATCGGCTGCACATCTGAGCTCGGTATCCCCTACATGTCGATCATGTACCTGGTAGATGAAGTAACAACAGGCAAAAATTAAAGTGTATAAGACGTGGTCCCCGTGAAAGCGGGGACTACGTCTGCCCATTGCTGTGCTCTAGTAATTTCAGAGATCTTTTTGCTTGATAACAAGTACGTTCGGGTAGCGTGGGCAAAATCAATATTTCATATCCAGAATGTATAGCTCTCATCACAATAGGGCGGTCGAAATGAGCGACAACCCTTTTTTCAGATAATTGTACCCAATCCAGAAAAGCTCTATCACTACTCATTTCATTATATTGACCACCTAACTCAGGTCCCTGCTCTATTTACAAGTGATCCATCAGGATTGTTAGACCACTTGGAGAGAAGCGATGAATTCATCGAAGTCTATTCGCCCCCTCGTTTCAAGAAATTTTAGTTGGCGTCATGTCATTTTATTAATTCTTATTTTTGGCTCACTTCTCTGGTTGTTGAGCTTGCCCCCCATTGCCCAAAACACCGAATACCATTTATTTGCAGACACCCGCAACATCATTGGTATACCAAACGGTTTTAACGTTGTGTCTAATCTACCATTTTTAACCATTGGGATTCTAGGCTTGCGGTTTTGTATGCAAAAAGACGCAGGTGCAGTTCGCCACGCGTGGACCGTTTTTTTTGCTGGCGTTGGTTTAGTGAGCGTTGGCTCTGCATACTATCACCTGAACCCTACCAATGATTCTTTGGCTTGGGATAGATTATTAATGACCATTGGATTCATGGGGCTATTTGTTGCTCTTTTAGGGGAATATATAGACAACCGACTAGCCACGCTTTCACTTGCACCTGCAGTAATAATTGGTCTTGCCTCTGTTATGTATTGGCACTGGACAGATGACCTACGGCCTTACTTGTGGGTTCAACTTGTCCCCTTGCTGACCATTCCAGCGGTGATAACCTTGTTTCAGAAGAAATACTCGCATCAGTGGCTTTTGCTTGCCGCTCTTGGTTGGTACATCCTGGCCAAAGTGGCAGAGTTCTACGACATACCACTATTTCGAATGACTCAAGGATTTATTAGTGGTCATTCACTCAAACATCTACTGGCTGCTGTCAGCTGTTACAGCATTCTTCTAATGCTGCAAAAAAGAAAAAATGTTGACCGTAACTTAACGTCAGAACATAAGTAATTTTAATCCATAACACGCCGATATTTGGAGGCTAGCACAAAACAAGCTGCACAGGAGAATATTTTCAGATGATTATTCTTTTCCTTCCATATGTCTTAGTTTATGCGCTTCGATGCCCATCATCCAAAACCAACCGTATAATTGCCTCTGTGTCTGTCTCATCGGGCAGCCCCCAGTTGGGTTGGTATCCAAAGAGTTCTTGCAAAGCTGTAGACCTGAAGCTGTTATCGAGGATTTCTAAATGGTCGCAGGTGATCAGGCCGGGATGGCAAATGCCACAGGCACGGGAGAGATATGTTAGCTCCTTGCGGAGTGTCACAACATAATTCGCCATTCGGGCCGCTTTGGATGTCGGTTCCAAGCCTCTCATCAACCAGCGATTTTGGGTGGCTATACCTGTAGGACAATGTCCGGTATGACACCGCTGTGCCTGTATGCAACCAATCGACAGCATTGCTTCGCGGGCAACGTTGATCATGTCGCACCCCAATGCAAAAGCAAACAGTGCCGATTCGGGAAGCCCCAGTTTACCTGAACCGATGAACACAAGGTCATGATGGAGATCGGATTCGGCAAACACGCTATAAACCTTGCTCATGCCTATTTTAAAAGGTAGCGCGACGTGATCGCTGAATGTCAACGGTGCTGCACCGGTGCCCCCTTCGCCACCATCGATAGTGATAAAGTCGACGCCGCGATCAGTTGTTGACATAGCCTCAGCCAACTCTTGCCAGAAAACCGATTCGCCAACCGCTGCTTTGATGCCTACCGGCAGGCCCGTCTTGTCAGCGATCAATTCCACAAAATCGAGCATGCTGTCAACATCTTGAAATGCACTGTGGTAGTTGGGGCTGGCGCAGTCGATGCCTATTGGAATGCCGCGAATAGCTGCAATCTCGGGAGTAATTTTAGCGGCAGGCAACAACCCGCCCAAGCCGGGCTTTGCGCCTTGACTCAGCTTGATTTCGATCGCACGGATAGGGCTTGCGTGAACGGTCTCCACCAGTCTATTGAGATCAAAATTGCCGTGCGAGTCACGACATCCAAAATACCCTGTACCGATTTGCCAAATCAAGTCCCCTCCATGCAAATGATATGGCGAGACACCCCCCTCACCCGTATTATGGAGACACTGAACTATCTTTGCACCGCGATTCAGCGCTTCGATCGCTGGGGCGCTGAGCGCTCCAAAACTCATCGCCGAGATATTCACGACCGAAGCGGGACGAAAGGCGTGTTTTCTTCCACGTCGCCCACCCATCACTTTGGCACACGGTAACGGATACTGCGGATCAAAACCTGGGTCACTACTCTTAGGAGTAGGCAACGGAAACATGGCCTGTTTGATAATCAGGTAATTTGGCGACTGCTCCAGGTCATTATCCGTTCCGAATCCAAAATAGTTGTTGGCGTTTTTCGAGGACGCATAGATCCAGCGCCGCTGATCGCGCGAAAACGGTCGTTCTTCATCGTTGTCGGTCACAATGTATTGCCTTAACTCCGGCCCGACTGTTTCGAGCAAATACCTGCAATGGCCGACAATGGGAAAATTGCGAAGAATTGAGTGCTTGGTTTGCACCAAGTCGTAGATGACTATGAGGAGTAGAAAAAGCCCTATGCCAACAAATATCCAAAACCACATGGGTGTCTATCCTTTCGAATTAGCGACAACGTATCGCGGACGGATTATAGAGAGGGCAGCGTAATTTCATGTGCGACGTTGCTTGCAAGGTGTCAGGCCTAAGGAGTTGTGCTGAAACAACTTGAATCGCTCACATCGCATCTTCAGGTCATCTTTGACTGATCTTCACTCACAAAATCCTCAACCTAGCACAACTACACCTGCGGCTTTGTTCAATTAGATCGTCAAAATCCAACCTATACATGAGCGCAATATTCAATTTATTTACGAACAGTTCCAGAGAAAAAACACCTTACACACACTTATGGTGAAACGGCAGTTTCGCCAAACCACCCGCCTGGACCATCGTCCAGGCCTGCCCCCATTGAGCTGCCCACAGCACCCATTGTGCCGAAAGCTATAGACCATCTTGCATAATTACTTTTTCGCCCGATCTCTCGGAGTGTAGCGCTTCCCTCGTTATGCCCAAAAAAAATATCCTCGAAATAAGACTCCAATATGAATGATATGCTTGCGGTATTTTTTTGGGCATGCCTCAAGCTTGTGCCAAAAATAGAATGATTCAAGATACCCCTAATCACAGTTATTAAACACAAATATGGGAATCTGGATAAACCTGCTGTAAGCACCTCTACTCTGTGGACTCATAGAAAAATATGCCAATACCATTCTCTATTTTTCTGCCCAAACAGGCATAGACTATTATCTATTCATTTTCTTTACCGTGGTTCAGATTTTACCTGTATAACTTCTCCAAATCGGCGTACCTGAGACATTAGACCGTTCACCGTTATAGAAGAGTTGACAGGGCACCCAGCGCTCTGCAGGATAGTTTCTGTCCAGGTGTTGCATGTCTTGAAAAGATGATAGGTTTCCTCTGATGCATAGAACTGACTGGTGCCGTAATTTCCATGACCCAAAGCAACTGCCGAACCAGATTTATCACGCGAGAAGCTTTTTGATATACAGCGGATCATTTTCTCGAATCCCGGTACGGAAAGCTGTAACTTGACGATCTCGCTGTATGGAAAATAGTTCTCAGGTTGTCCTCGAAAACCAACCAGGTGCACAACACTTGAGGTCGGCAACAACAAAGCCTTGGCAGCAAGTCCCGATCCGGGGTCGGGAGAGGTATAATATGCTCTATCTCCCCAGCCGATTTCTACATAATCCATATCAGCGAATACATCGGTTTTTGGCCAGTCTGAGTGCATAATATCGCTACGTTTTACAACAATCCCTGCGTGCCAGCCATGATTGACCAGAAATATTATCTTTTTCTCCTCATCCTCTTGGGGAGGGAATAATGCATTAGGTTGCACTGCGCAGCCATTTACCAGTATTACTATAACGAAAGGCAGTACTTTGGCTAACAGCTTCCTCACATCTTTCCTCCGAAATGATGCAAATAGCAGCCTTAATAGATTCATAGTACCCAGACTTCGCTTACAATAGTAAATTGAACAAATCCGCATTATGGCTGACTTTTCAAGAGAGCTGCCACCGCAGCCAACACATATGCACAACCGGCCATGACCAGGACTACCGAAAACCCGAATTCCACAGCCACGATGGTTGCCAGCCCGGCAGACACAACTGAAGAACACCCATTTATCCCCCAGGCCCATGCTGCCTGCCTTTTACTCTGCCCTGCCAGCTGCGCGAGACCAAGGGGAAACGGCATCCCCATGATGATACCAGGCGGGGTAATAACCAGTAAAAAAACAATAGATTTCCAGACCGCTGAGCCGACCATGGCCCAAGAAAGTATTGGCGACAGAATCCGGCTGTATAGCAAAAGCAGTATGCCGGCGACCAGAGCAATCGGAGCCAGGCCAACACCCTGGCTCGAAACCCATGACGAGAGACGGCTGCCTACACCGGAGAAAATTAAAAGACTGCTGATTCCTGCTGCAGCAGCATAGAGCGGATGACCGAAAAACAGGGTCAGTTTATATATCAACATAATCTCAAAAAACATATACCCCAGCCCCAGGGCGCCGAAATAAAGTACAGCCCATCCCTGTAACCTTCTATCCCCAGGTCTTCCGACATGGAGTAACGGCAAAAGAATCAGTACAATCGCCGCCACCGTCGCCTGGAGGAAGCTGACGAGCACTACGAGATATCCCAGTTCTAAAAAAGAGACTGATCGCTCACCAAACAGGCGAGTAAGATCCGGTAGTGATTGCCAGCGAAGAAACTGGGAAAAAAACGGCCTTCCATCGCTGGTTGGCTGGATATCATACGCATACCCCGCATACAATATCTGTCGCAAGGAGGGGGAGGAGAGCATATCCAGGTTTGAAAAAAAATCAGGATCCGCAATGGTATGATAGCGTTGCCGCTCTTCAGTCTGCAGACCGGGTAAAAGTATTGGATCAAATTGCAGATCATTGCAAAAGACTCGAACCTGTTCTATCTCACCGCTGGTAAGCTTTGAGCGTTTCACAATAAACGTCACCAGGTTCCAGCTACGAAGAGCCACTGTATGCAGGGCCGGGTTCACTCCCTGTTCTTCCAACACTTCGCGGATTGTTGCTGCCAAACGCAGTGTGTTGCGGCTTGGCGTATCGACCCAGGTGGATATCTGAAGAACGCCTTTAACTGAGAGACTATGCCACATTTCTGTTATAGCCTCTTTGGTAAGGAGGTACTGCTCCTGCAGCGCCATTACCCCTGATCCCCCTCCAAAACGGCCTACGACGGGCAGTGTTATTAAATCATACTTTGTCTGGTTTCGGGCAAGCCACGTTCGAGGCTGGACAAACACGTATTCCTGCTGATGCTCTTGATTCGTAAATGGGCTATTCAACCCAAAACCCGACCATGAAAGTCTGGCGGCCTTCTGGTGCGGTTCTACCGCCGTAATCGTTGTTGCTCCCTTCTCTTGAGCCAGCGTAATCTCTGCTCCTGTTCCAGCCTGCAAAAGGAGTACTCGTTCTCGCATAGAGATGGCGTAAGGAAGAGCAGTAGTGGTTGCCTGGTAAAAACGAGGAGGAGCATCGTTAACCACGCCAAACCAATCTCCATTGATGAGGACAACGCCGCTGACTTCCGGTATTTCTTTGGTATAGGTCAAGCTTAGTCCTGGAGCATAGCGCAGAGTCGGAGCGCGTACCAAATGCACTTGCCCTTGCGGATCGGGCTGCGCAGCCACTATTGCAGCACCAGGGATATCCAGAATACGCCTGATATCCTTGTACTCGGAGAATCGAGTTTGCTGGGGCTGAACGAGCAATACGACAATACCTACCAAGCTGAGCAAACCGGTACTGCAGACGAGTATGCGCCTGACTTCTGTAGCCACCAGGCACCCCGCCGCCCAGGGCAGGAAGGCTGTCACGGCTGGAAGATCCAGCGGCCAAAGAAACCCCATGAAAAATACCGCTCCCACACCGCCGAGCCCGGATCCAACCAGGTTCGCACTATAGAGACTGTTAATCCGGTGGCTATGGGCAATAAAAACCAGGCCTATGGGCAAGGCACCGAAAAAAAAGACCAGCAAATAGATAGCCTGGCTGAGCAGAAGAGAGATGGACTGTACAGGTTCCACCACAACAAAAAAAATATCGAACGTCTCAATCATCCCCTTTGAAAAGGGTAGCGCACAAGCCATGAGCAAAGCGCAAACAAAGAGTAAAACAGGCAGCAGCCAATCCAGGTTACGCAACAAAAAAGGACGAAAGAGAGCTATACATGTACCGCTTGCACCAAAACCAAGCAAAGCAACCGAGATAACCAAATAAGCGAAGTGGTGCCATTGTATCATGGCCAATAACTGCATCTGCTCCAGTTGAAACCCGATCAAGGCAGCAGAAATCAGCACCAGGGCCATATGCAGCCTCATACCAGGTGCGATTATACTTTTGCTCACTCTTTTCTCCTAAACGGGACAAAGCGGACCGGCATTAGACTGCGGGTGGTGATCTCATCGTTTTTTTTCTCTACCAGCATGAGGTGCTGAACGAAAAAGGGAGAGCCGACGGGTATAATCATGCGTCCACCTTCCCGTAATTGCTTGAGCAGCGGTGGAGGAATAAATTCAGCGGCAGCGGTCACGATCACAGCATCAAAAGGTGCTGCCGAAGGCCATCCGTTATATCCATCCCCCTGCCGCAGCTGCACGCTGGTATATCCAGCAGCTTTCAAACGGTTGTCAGCGGAGGTAGCCAATTCAGGTATAATTTCCATCGTATAGACATGGTCGGTCAATTCGGCAAGCACTGCGGCCTGATACCCGGAACCAGTACCAATCTCAAGCACCTTATGGTGTGGCTCGAGCGCCAGCATAGCTGTCATATAGGCAACAATGTAGGGTTGAGAAATGGTCTGACCATGACCAATGGGCAGAGGCGTGTCTGCATAAGCACTTCGCTGAAGCGAATCAGGAACAAAGAGGTGACGTGGAACAGTGGCCATCGCGCGAAGCGTTGCCACGTCTTCGACCCCCCGTTCGCGCAGCTGGGTGGTTACCATGTGTCGACGTTCCTGCTCGAATCCGTTGGCGGGCTCGCTTCTACAAGGTGATATTTCTGCAATCAACGTAAAGACAACCGCCGCAACAGCCCATAGAAACGCAACCGTTACGGCTCTGCTTTTCAGCACATTTAAAAGGTCAATCCCGGCATTCATACTCACCTCTCTTCGATTATAGAAAAAAAACAGGTTTGCCCTGTATCTTGTATTTTTCCTGCTGGGCCGAGGATATAGATGACAATGCTCTTAGAATAATTATACTCTTTTTAGAGATGGAGAAATAAAAAAAATGTAGTGAACTAAAAAAAAACACCTCCATGACTCGCTGATTTTTGTGTGTCCGCAGCAAGGAGCATCCAATGCCGATCGACAGAAAAAAATTAGCCGTTATCCATATCGTCAAAAAGGAACTGGGACTCTCTGACGAAGATTACCGAGACATTCTTGAGCGTGAAACAGGCGTCCGCTCGGCAAAGGATCTCGACCCGCAAAGCTTCCAACGTCTTATGCGCTACTTCACCCGCAGCGGCTATTATCGTATCAACCAATACGGCCTCACCTTCAGGCAAAAAGCGTATATCAATCACTTGGCAGCAGAGCTTGGATGGGAAGAGCAGCACCTCAATAACTTTATTGCAAAATACTTTAAAAAACCTGCCGTGACGCAGCTCAATAAAAAGGAAGCGAGCAAGGTGATAGAAGCGCTGAAAAGCATACACCAGCGTACTGTAAGTTCTTGACCGGAAAAATCGGGGAAGAATTACCACTATGCGATTGTCTACAGAGCTGATCATCGGCAATCATTACAAGAAAGGAGGAACTCATGTCCACTGGAGCATTTTGTAACAGGGAAGTGGTGATCGCTGAACGGAGCACAGAAATTATTACATTGGCCCAACTCATGCGCAAACATCATGTTGGCGATGTAGTTGTTGTTGACAAACAAGGAGAAAAGGTCGTACCGATTGGAGTTATTACTGATCGTGATATTGTTGTAGAACTCGTAGCTGCAGAACAAGATCTTGCTTCTGTAACTGCCAATGACCTCATAAGTCGCGAGCTGGTAACAGGCCTGGATACGGAGAGCATCTGGGACGCCTTGCAACGTATGCGCCGTAGAGGCATTCGACGCATGCCGGTTGTTAATGACGCTGGAAGCCTTGAGGGTATTTTGACGGTAGACGATATCATTGAGCTCCTTGCTGACGAGTTATCCATGCTCGCCGCCATTTCAGGACGTAGCCGGGAACAGGAGCAAAAAACACGAGATTAATTACTGAAGGAGCCTATAACACAGTAGCAACAGTACAATCTGCTACAATATAGCTGAGAACCGCATTGCCACAAAAAGATACGATTGAGCAAGTGTGGAATGTTCGTGTCAGGGAAAATGAAATAGTCTTTTGCGATCGGCGTGGCACACACTGCAAAAAAGATCACTTCCTCTGCAGTCGAGTGTCACCGTAGCTTGAGGAGCTTAAAAAAACAGGAAACATTTATGAGCCCGTTGATTTACTGTCTTTTCGCCCAATCTCTCGGAGTCTAGCGCTTACCTCGTTATGCTGAAAAAAATAATCCTCGGAGGTAAGCGAAGACTCCGATATCAACTATATGCCTGTGTTTATTTTTTCGGCATGCCTCGGAGTCTTCGCTTACCTGACCTTGAACGAAAACCCTCGTAAATCAACAGACTCATTTATACATTTAATAAAATATCTTGTCGATAAAGGATTCCTCCGGCGGTTTAACCATACTGCTGTCCTGGCTTTTAAACTGAAGGTTGAGCATACGAAGCGTATTTTCATCCAGGTATAAACGATCATCATACGCTGCGCGGATGGTACGGTCCTGGGGAGTGACCAGGCGTATGGAAAGGTACATCATACGATTGGTCATGGTATAGGTTCCCACCACGACGGCCTGCGCATTTTGCTTGTCTGCTATTTCGTTTAAGTCTCGCGATAGCATGAATTCGCCGACATTGGCTTGAACCAGCACATTACCTCTTAGCTTTATTTCCCTGGAAATATATCCTTTTTTCACAAACCCACTGGTAATGGTATTCTGCAGATTACGGCCGAAATCAGATGTCTGGTTAAGCTGTTGATTGTCCACCAAAGTGGTAACAATAATCGGCTGCTCAGGTTGACGCGGGAACAACGGTGGTACAGCCTGCTCAATCAATGTCTGGGCTATTTTGTCGCCTAATTTAACCAGATTAACATCTGCTCCCATCAAAGGTTCAAGCCTGGTTCCGTTGAGGCTTGAACAACCATTCAACAGGAGAGTGCAAACAAGCAAACTGGGTAACAAGAAAAAAAAACGAACCAAGCCCATATTAATCATTACTCCCTGAATAGTGTGAACTCGTCAACTCAAGTTCCGGGGCAGGAGAAGCCTGCTGATAATGCCAGAAATCAGCATCGTTTATGTAGTAGATATTGGAACTGCGCATGATGTACCGATTGTCATCAACGATAGAGGTGGTGATGATAACCTCGTAATGGCCGTTAACCACAGTGGTGGCCAGCGCCGCATCGACCGCACCGGCGGTGGCTAGTGCTAAAATTTCCCCTGGCGCATTTCTAAAGACAACTATCCCTGCGGTCAGCGCAGTAAGCACACCCGGCTGGAGCCATTGGTGCCTGTTTGCCTGGTGATAGAGGACC
Organism: Desulfogranum marinum; assembly: GCF_016918565.1. Taxonomy (GTDB): domain Bacteria; phylum Desulfobacterota; class Desulfobulbia; order Desulfobulbales; family Desulfobulbaceae; genus Desulfogranum; species Desulfogranum marinum. The sequence continues at coordinate 12,649 of NZ_JAFFQD010000021.1, read as the reverse complement.
TGCACCTTATAATCCACGACCAGTGCATCCTCTTCCTTAGCCGCTCTGGTTGGTACTCCAAACTTGACTAATTGGGAGACGAGCAGATCATTGAACCCTTCATCAAAGGGAAAGGTTTCTCCTTTTCCGCAGGTATCGGGCAGCCCGCATGAATGGCGAACATACACAGGGGTGACCAGATATTCACGGTTTATCAACTCCGTATTTATTTGACTGGCAACATCATTGGCCAATACTTGCCAATGGTGGGCAGCCTGCATTTTCTGCTGTTTGGTGTAGGCATATCCCGTGGGTTGGGGAATGCGCAGGCATCCAGCAAACATAGTGACTGCAACCAGCAGGGCTGCAACTAGAGCGTATCTGCTCATTACACCTCCGAAAAAAACAATCTCAATGGAAGACTCTATTTCTATGTCGGCTGTATGCCTTTCAAAATATAGGACTTTTTTGCACAGCTTGCCTACAGGCAGTTATTGAGTCTAGCCTCGATGTCAGCCTGAGGTGCCGCACCCACTAACTGGTCGACCATTTTACCGTCTTTAAAATAAAGGATGGTCGGCACTCCCCGTATCTGAAAACGAGAGGCTATCATATTGTGGGCAGCAGTGTTTAGTTTACAGACCACAGCCTTGCCGGCATAGGCTGCAGCGATATTCTCTATAACAGGGGCCACCATCTGACAGGGGCCGCAGGTAGGTGAATAAAAATCTACCAAAACCGGCAATGGTGATTTTTCCACAATCTGCGTAAAGGTATCATCGGTCAAGGCAACAACCACGCCGGTCACAGGGGCACCTTCCAGGCTCTCTCCACAACGTCCGCATTTTGCTTTAAGCTGCTGTTTAGCAACTGGAACGCGATTTTTCGCACCACAGCCCGAACATACTACAATCGTATTTTGCATGCTGTCTCCCTCCTATCTGGCTTCATAATAGTAACGGTTCAAATCAAACAATCCTGCCGTTTCCGGGTTATCTCTGCTAAATCTTTCTTGAAACCAATCATGCACTTCCCAAAAGTTGTCGTCTGCACGATTTACACTGAACTTCTCCATTTTTTGTATATCCTCTACGCTGCCGTCAAAATGAGCAAGCAGAGACAAAAAGGCAGGCAACTCCTCAACACTCAAGTCAATATAATTATTGGGATAGGAGCCGACAAAACCACTGATAAAATCAGCCTGGTCTTTTTCCGGATTCAACGTCCTTTTTTCACTGAACAAAAAAGTAACATTGTCATGCCAACGATGAATGACAATGGATACCACGGCATCTTCGCGATCAGGAATGCGAATGCGCATATGTGCTACATTAACATTCTGGTCCTGTACAAATCGAAAAAAAGCCGTTCCAGGCGCGGAAACAGCATGAAAGCCCCGTAGATAGTCTTCTGTGGTTGTATAGTTTTGTGGAAGAGCCGGGTACGTTTCACCAGCCTTGAGATAATTATTGTCAAAGTCGATACCGGTTTCCGGCAGCACGTGCTTAGACACAAGACGCTCAATAAACTCTCGCTGAGGGTCAGAGGTCGTATACTCCACAGTTGTTCCCATTCCGGCAGGGTAATAGTTCACCTCATCAAAACTGACACCATGGTACCACTGGCGCATAAGCTCTTCGCGGTCTGCTTGCGGTAAAAAATCAAGGAAATAACTTTCCCCTTCTATCCGCAATCTATCCATGTACAAGCGAGTTGCCAGCTGGTGGCCCACAGTTCCGTAAACATCGAAACCTGCTACCAATGAATAATAAATTCTTTCAAGTAACGGAAAATCCATCACCCATGCAGTATGGGGCAGCCCACCGAGAACTCCTTTATGGACTGAAGCACTGTCAAAATGACGAAACACTGTGAGCAGTGGTGTATCTGCCGGCCTGTTTCCTTTCCAAATAGAATCCATCCCCTGCCCCTGGTACAGATAGGAGGCGTAAAAATCCTGACGCGCCTTATAAAACCGGACAGCACCCTGACTGTACCTGTTGCCCAAAGCATTAAACAACCGGTAACCGCTACCCTCTTCGGAGGGCATTGTTAAATCACTGCTGTGCAGTTTCAAAAAACCGGGATGGCGTACGGTCAAATCATGATCCGGATCAAGAAACATGACCCAGAAATGGTCGTTAATCACATTGAGCGCAACTTGTCCCTTGCACACAGGTCCGCGAATAAAAGTCATGATAATGTAGTTGGCATTATCAAGGAGAAACTGGTAGCGGGAACGAGGGGGAATCTGCTCAAAAGCTGCAAAAGGATTAGCGCTGACAACAGGATCGAAGCTAACAGCGTGCGGTTCCTGCAGCCATTTGGGCTCTATAAAGAGTGCATTTATCCGGGTATATTGCTCTCCGTCTAACGGAAAGACCATATGGGTTTTATGGACAATGGTAGAATGAATCCTTCGAAATCGGTAATAAAACGGTGCCGTGCCAGGATCGTCGTAAGGGCGAACCGTTGGAATGACATCGACAGGCCGGCCAAAAGGTGTGCGAGAACGAACCAATTCATAAAAAGCATCTGAACCGGTTTTAAATGTAATGTGGGCCAGGAACAGATGCTCATACAAATAACGGGCCGTTACCACGTACTTGAGCTTGGGATTGTTTAGAAATGTTTCCCATTGCTCTACCAATTGCTTATCCAGACCATCAATTGCGGTAAGAATCCTTTGCTCGGCAACGCTTGGTCCATGGGCCCCTTGAACAATCCACCCGGCAATAATCGAATATTCTTCTTTTTTAAGGGGAGGAAAACCAAACGGCATTCCGCGGTTAGGGTGTTTTTGCAGATAGCTGCCAAGTTCGGCACTATCTTTAGAACAGGTCAGGTCATTGGCTTCTGAAAAATAGCTCCCGGTACTTTTCGGATGCTCCATTTTATGGTTAAGCAACTGCAGCATGAGGGAATCGCTGAATCCATCTGCGGCACGGTTTTGTGTGACGCTGAAAAACTCTTTTTCCCGCCACTGCTCAGTGGTTTGCGCATCAATAAAAAGTCTGCTCGGATCCATGGTCTGTAAGCGGGAAGAGTCGTAAATCGCCTTTTTACTAGCCCCTCTATCAGCCCCTTCAAAGGAGCTCAACTTTAACTGGCAAGGAGAGTTATAACAGGAGTGACAAACCACACATCGCTTGTCCAGGATTGGCTTAACCTCTTGCAGATAGTCTACCTTGTGTGAGGGGATGCTTATCGCAACAGGCGGCAAAGGCTTTTGCGCACAACCACCGATGATGACAACCAGTAAACAGGGCAACAGCAGCCATTTGTTCATATTCTATTCCTTTTGCCTACTGTTTGCCGATAGTTGGAATGGTATAGCCGATATCAAACACATCATGACAGGCTGGACAAATAAAGAGCCACCGGGTTATGCTCTCTTCTTTCTTGAACATTGAATGAAAGCCGTCTTTGTAGCCGCAGCTGGGACAAATCTTGAACTCATCTTCCATATCGATGGATATAATATCATATGCCATAAGAGTCTCTTTTATGCAGGTTGTTCATTTTGGTGAATTTAGGTGATCAATCAGCCTACAACTTCACCCGCCTCTTTCCCCTAACAGCTTTTCTTACGCCCCTTTATATTCTTGCAAAAAAGAGAGGACGGCATCATAATCCCCTGAAAAAAGGAGCAATGGGGCCTTCTTTTTTATTTTATAGTCATACATTGGGTCATAATAATCACCAAGCAATTTTTCTATCCACATCTTGTGCCCGTCGGGGCGCCCCTCTTCCAACTGCTTGTTGTGGGCTTCAAGCTGCAACTGTTTTACAACGGCTACACGTTGCCCACCAAGACGCCGGGATATTTTATCCACCTTATGCTGCATGCTTTCCAACCAACGAACCAAGCCGTTTTCCTCGCCAAATGCCTGTCTATAATCTGCCTGTTCCTTGACCACATACTCATCAAAGGTTATTTGTACCCGTTGTGCCAATGACGCTTCGAGTAAAACCAGCGGACAGGTGTTAAAATGGGCAGCCAAAGGACCCGGCAGATAACAACGGCCGACATGGGTTCCTTCCGCTTCAAGCACCATGGTCGAATGCCCTTCACTGGCGTGTTTGACCAAAGCAAAGGCCAGTAGGTTCTCAAAATTTGCCTGACCAGGCTGAGGGTCGATAAAATTTCCAAAGGAAGATCCGCGATGATTGGCAATTTTTTCCAGGTCTATGGCGTTATCAAGGTGCTGCAACAAGATGGTTTTTCCCGCTCCGGTTCGCCCGTTAAGGATAATCGGCAAACTGGTAAGCTTACCAGGCTCCAACTGTTCTAAGAGATACCTCCTAAAGGCCTTGTAGCCGCCATCTATGCGAGGGACAGATAGGCCGGTTTGGTCATTGATCCACTGTTGAGAAATCTGGGACCGCAGTCCGCCACGGGAGCAAAACAACAGAGCATCGGGATGCGCAGCAATAAAATCAGCCCAGGCCTGAATTCTCTTCTTTTTAATAGCTCCATTGACCAATTCGTGCCCCAGTTCAAGTGCGGCCTCTCTCCCTTTTTTCTTATAACAAATACCGACCTTGTGCCTCTCATCATCATCCATCAAAGGTAGGTTCACTGCACCCGGCAAGGTGGCGCCTTGATACTCAAGAGGAGCACGGACATCAATCAATGGTCGTTGTGTTGCTATAATCTGCTGATAATCACTTACAATTTGTGTTGCTTGCATCGAGTCCTTTGTCAAGACACTCTGAAAAAAAGCATTATGCAAAGGAAACAGACTTTACATTCTTGCTCAATCCGGAAATGACCTGTTCGTTATAGATAAAGGTAAGAAATAATTTTAGAGCTACCTTAAAAATGAATGTGCTGCTCGTTAGGCACACACATAAAAGCGCCTCCGAGTGAGAGTTTCAAGTGGTTTTTTGAAACGTATTCCAGCTCATCCTGGAGCCAGCTTAGAAAGAAATGGACGAAGACTATCACCGATGGGGATCAGAACAAGCCGGAAACATACGCATATATCGCTAACATCACCGGAACATAGACAATGGAAAGCAGATTGGAAAGCAGCACTGCCAAGGCTGCCTTTTCGGGCTTTGCGTTCAACAATACTGCCAGGGTAACGGTGTTGCCTGCCATGGGCACAATAGAAAAAACAAACATTACCTTATACAGCTCACCATACAGCAGATGGGTAAAAGTTGTATCCAGCAGGATAACCAGGCAAACTAATGTGGGCCAAAGGAGGTGTTTGGCAGTCAGGGATATTTTTAAAAACGTTACATCCACCCCACCTCCTTTCCGCATGCCATCCAGTCCCATCCCGATAACCATCATGCCGAGGATGGAAAACACCACCTTAAATTGACCAGCATATGCGGTAATGGATTCCGGCAGTCCAATTCCAGTGAGGTTTAACACAAGCGCCGCTAAAAATGCATAAACCGTCGGCAGCCTGCAAACCTTTTTAAAGCTCTCCAGAGCCGTAAATGTCCCCTTGGCAGTGATGTAAAAACCGGTTGTCGCCTCATAAAAAAAAGAGGCTAATACCGTAAAGATAAAAATATCAGCTATTGCAGGCTCAAACAAAACCAGAGCCAGGGCGATTCCGTAGTATCCTGAATTACCGGTACCGGCAGTAAAGCCAAGGATATTGCTGGTAGCATCCGGCCAGGTTTTTTCAAAAAGTTTGAGATGGATAAAAGCAAGCAAGGAGCCGAGCAGATAGAAAAAAACAGGTAAAAAAAGGACAGCAGGATTTATAGTTACACTCAAAGTGGCACTGAAAACCACCATGGGACCAACAACATAAAATAAGACAGTGGCTATTGCCTCTTTATTAACCCGGAGGTAACGGGAGGCCAGGTAGCCCAATACGATATTGGCGTAAAGGGGGAGGATCTTCCCCAGTAGAACAAAAAAAACACTCACAACATGAGCCTTATTACAAAAAGAAAGTTCATCATTACGCCGCTATGTGGGTTGATCCTCTTTTACCGTCTTCTCCGGACAGGTCTTTGATACAGCTACAGAAAAAGGCTACAATCGATTAACTGATCAACCCCCAAACCATCTTGGTGGCTACAGCATAAAGGAAAAGAGCAAAGATACGCTTTAGTTTATCCACCGGTAGTGAATGTGCCAGTTTCGCCCCCAGAGGTGCGGTGAGCACACTGAGACTGACAATAAAAACCAGTGCCGGCAGGTACACATAACCGATACTGTAAGGAGGCAAGCCACTGGCGTGCAGATTATTAACTACATACCCAAACGCCCCGGCAATGGCAATGGGAAAGCCGATAGCGGCAGAGGTGCCGATAGCCCGGTGAGCAGGCACGTTACACCAGAGCATAAACGGAACAGACAGCGACCCGCCTCCAATACCAACCAGACTCGAGGCAACGCCTATGATATTCCCCACTCCGAACATGCCTGGTTTATGGGGTAACTCCCTCGAAGCTTTGGGTTTTTTACTCAAAATCATCTGGGTAGCAACACTGTAAAGAAAAATACAGAAAAAAACTTTAAGAAAGCCGGTGGACAGTCGTGAGGCTACAAGCGTCCCCATAAAGGTACCGATAAGGATTCCCGGAATAATTTCCTTTACGATAGACCAGTCTACCGCTCCTCTTCGGTGATGCGACATAAAACTGGAAATAGAGGTAAAAATAATGCTTGCCAAAGAAGTCCCAAGGGCTAAATGCATTATCACCTCTGAGCCGATATCCTGCTTTATAAAACAAAACACCAACATCGGAACAATGACCAAGCCACCGCCTACGCCGAGCAAGCCGGCAAGCAGCCCAGCGATGAGCCCAACAGGCAAATACATTAATACAATTTCTACTGACATGTGTCCTCCTTACCGACTCTAGCTTGAAAGAAAAGCCGGATAAAAAAATAGAAACGCCTATAACAGACGGGTTATGTTTCTTCTCAACTAGTCAAAGGTTTTAGGTATAATGCGTCAAAGATGCTATCAACCCAGTGAGTAGTTATATCTCTTCTCCTAAAACATGTTCCTCAATATCGGTAATGTGCGATTGCATTGCCCTATACGCAGCACCAGCATCTCTATTCTCAAGGGCCTGGATAATGCGCAGATGTCCATTAACTGATGTTACAGTCCGCTCGTTGCTTTGCAGCCAGGTGGAACGGGTCGCATCCATCAACGATTGAATAGTATTCATCACTTGGGTAAGAACGGGATTTGCGCAACATTTTGTCAGTAACCGATGGAATTCAGCATCAAGGGCATCGCAATCTTTTCCCTGCAACATTACATTCTGTTGATCGCAAACGAGTATCTTCAGTTTATCTAAAAGCTCGGGTGTTACTCTCCGAGCTGCCAGAGCTGCAATTTGCGGTTCTATCAATTGTCGAAGTTCAATGACGTAACCCAGATTTTGATCCTGCCTGCTAATGGCACTGAGGAGAGAATCAACCGGCGTGAATGCATCACTATCAGCTATCAGATAGGTCCCGTTCCCCTGCCGGCTTTCAATAATTTTTCTTTCGCCAAGGGCCTGCAAAGCCCTGCGAAGGATACTGCGGGATACACCAAGAGATTCTGCTAGTTTTCTTTCAGGCAATAATCTATCTCCCGGGCGCAGCTGCCCGTCGACAACCAGCGTACGGATCTGTTCGATAACACCAAGATACCCTTGAACATTCTCAACAGGCTTGCCTAGGTCGGTCACAATCCCTCCAGAATCAACAATTGGTTAACCAATATATCACAAAGAAATGTTTCATACATTGTATGCCAAAATAAAACAATGTTTCTCATTTACAATTGGGTGACCAATTACACAAAAACAATATTTCTGGTGGCCACAAACAATCTTCGCTTGAAAACTCTTTGCAAAGTGATAGAATTAAAAGTTTTAACCAATGTTTTCGCAGGTTGGCAAAATAGCCCACCCTATTGAAGGGTATCTGGCAAATACTACACACCATTTCAGCCCCTACTCCGGTATCCACATTGACAGCACCAGAAGACCGCAGAAAAGCATTTCGAATGCCCTTCAATGCCGACGTTGTTTGTCGGGATAAAAAAACAGGTATCGCCTACCAGGGAAGACTCAAGGACATTAGTGCATTGGGAGTGTTTATTGAAGCAAGTGATCCTCCCCCAGTTGGGAGCGTTTGCGAATTGGAGATTGCTCTTCAGGGGTCAAGCAGCCGTCTGGTCATCGATAAGCTGAAAGGAACAATCGTGCGCCATGTAAACAGTGGCATGGCCATTCGCTTTGATGATCGACTGGAATGGATAGCATTGGTCCCTATCTATTTTCATAAAATGAAACCATAAACTCCCCTTAAGCTGTTCATAGTACATCAAAAACTCTTCTCTCCATTTTTTCTCTCTTCACCTTGCCTCTTCCATTATCATTTTGAGTTACGCAACTGACTGCACCAACAGTGAAAACACGCTTGACACCTACCCTACCTACTAGTAGGTTTTTAATTATGAAAGACACACGAATAAAAATACTTGACGCCGCACAAGACCTGGTACAACGTGTTGGTGTCAATGCGATGAGCTACAAGCATATCAGCGATACGGTAGGAATTCGTAAGGCCTCTATCCATCACCATTTCCCTAAAAAAGAAAATTTGGTCGATGAGTTGCTGAAACGCTGTCAGCTCTCCTACGGTGCATACTACAATGATATCGTGAGAGGGAGTGACTCTGCTCCGGAAAAGTTAAGAAAACTTGCTACAGTTTTTGAAAATGGGCTGAGCAATCAAAAGCTCTGTCTGGTTGGGTCGATAAGTACAGACAGCAGCACCCTTCAGGAGCATTCCTGCAGAATTCTTGAACAGAGCATTCAAAATACAGTTACTATATTTGCCACCGTCTTTATTCAGGGAAAAAAAGAATGTTCCCTGTCGTTTACAGAAACTGCTGAAGATGCAGCCTTTGCCTTTTTCTCCTTTTTGGTCGGCACCCAGATCGTTGCCAGATCGTGTGGAGGCACAGAGTTTTTCCACAAAGCTGCACAAATAATAATAGACGCGCTTGAAAAATGATACTCTCTTGGGAATGAAATCGCTCCAAGGGTAACAGATATATTTCCACACTCTCAACACTGATGGACTCGTAAAAAGTCCATCACACACTAAAGATGGCTAGGTACAAAAGTTCGATATACAAGGCGCAGTGTTTTGCTCGAAGCGTTGACTATACATTTGGTATGTCAAAGCCTCGGGCAAAACCTGCAACACCGTAGACCGGACTTTTTACGACGCCATCAACACTGACTAACAACAATTATCATGGCTAATAAAGAACAATACAAAGGATTTGAACAAGGCCCCATACGTCCTCCCAGCGAGGCGGAAAGTCTTTTGATTCGCATAACCAGGAATTGTCCATGGAACAAATGTACCTTCTGCCCGGTCTACAAAGGTGCTCAGTTCAGCAGACGTCCAATTGAACATGTACTGCAGGATATTGACACTGTCCGTTTATTTGTCGACGCTATCAATCATGCTCGACAATCTGGTGATCAGCTCTCTCATCACAAATTAAAAGAGTTGACACAGGATGGAAACGAAAACGACATGCAGGCACTCCACGCTGCATACGCGTTTGTTGCCGGCGGCATGAAATCAATTTTTCTTCAAGATGGAAACAGCTTAATCATTAAGCCCGAAGACATGATCCGCATCCTGAACCACCTAAAAGATGCTTTTCCAAAAGTGGAACGTATCACCTCTTACGGCAGGTCCCAAACCATTGCCAAAATCAGCGACGATCACTTGCTGCAAATGGCTGAAGCAGGGTTGAACAGAATCCATATTGGGATGGAATCAGGTTCAGACAAGGTACTGAAGATGGTAAAAAAGGGTGCCGACAAGGCAACGCAGGTGCTTGCAGGGAAAAAGGTAAAAAAGGCAGGAATCCAGTTGTCTGAATATTACATGCCCGGTCTAGGCGGCAAGGCCCTGTCCAAAGAAAACGCACTGGAAACCGCTGATGCCTTAAATCAAATCAACCCTGATTACATACGGCTGCGAACCCTCGCACTACCCGAATCTACCCCGCTCACGGAACAGTTTCGCCAGGGTCATTTTGATAAAATGGGAGAGGTCGATACAGCCGAAGAGCTGCTGCTTTTTCTTGAAAACCTCCACGGAATTACCAGTACAGTGAAAAGTGATCACGTGTTGAACCTGTTTCCTGAGGTAGATGGCGTACTACCGACTGACCGTGAGAAAATGCTGCAACCGGTACAAAAATTTCTCGCACTTGAGCGTGATCAGCAAATGATTTTTTGCATCGGCAGACGCACTCACCGCCTATCGCGTATCAGCGATTTGGATGATCCTGTTCTCCGTGGCCATGCCCTGAAAATGTGCTCTGAGTTCGGGGTAACGGTCGACAATATGGATCAAGTTACAGAGGCGCTTATGCAGCGTTTTATATAAAAACAGATTAACAACAGCAAAGAACAGTCCAAGAACAAGGGACAGCCCCTGTTCTTTGACTGTTCTTCTCGTAAATCCCACAGAAAGAGATAAAACGATGACTCACAGTCCCGCTACAAAGGCCATTCCCAAAGACACCATGCCAGCCATAACGCTTCAACTTTCTGAGGAGGGAATAGACAAATTCACCGCGCTTCTCCAGTCTGGCGTGGAGATCGAAACCAACGCCGGGGAACCGCTCCTACAATTCCTTGAAAAGATACCGGGATTTACCCCAGAGTATATTGACAACGAGATACAAACTATTTTTCTCGATGGTACAGCAATCGATGATGTACATGCTCCATTGACTGACACAGAAACTGTTATCGCTCTTTCAGCTGCCATGCCCGGTCTTTCCGGTGCCATTTACAGAAAAAACAGTATCCACTCGCCCCTTCGCTCAGTACATCACCAGTATGATACGACAAAGGTCGACGAAAAAACAATATCGATTTACCTCAAACTCTTTAATTCTATCGCAAGAGATCGGGGTGCCGAGATGCTCAGACAAGGCGTAACGTTGAAGGCATCCACCATGTTGACATTTTTACAGACACGACCTTGGCTGGTTGACCATATACAGGCAGTCACCATTAACGACGATCCCGCTGCCAATACTGATTCTCTGGTGGACACGCTTCGTAACACTGAGCGGGCTCATCTCAGTTTAACAAATTAATAATAGACACACTCAACAACCGGGAAAAGGAGTCTCCAATGACACCCATGCTACAGTCCTTTGATCCTTTTACAGGGGAACTGATTGATGAAGTTGCGATTACCTCTCCTGCGCAGCTGCAGCACACTGTAGCAGCAAGTCATGACGCGGCAAAACAGTGGCAAGCTCTAACCCCGGAAAAGCGTTTACATCACATCCATGCTGCTTATGCCGCTGCTGAGCCGGAAATGGAGACACTGGCAGAGCTGCTCAGCCGTGAGATGGGCAAGGACATCCGCCGCTCTACCGGAGAGGTACACGGCACAGTTATGGGCGGACCATACATTGCTGAAGCCGCCTTGCAGGCTTTACAGCCACAGCACCTCAACGGAAGCACCCTGGAATATAGACCTTTGGGAACAGTGGCGGTGATCTCCCCCTGGAATTATCCTCTAGCCATGGCCAATAACCTTATTATTCCCGCTCTGATTGCAGGAAACTGTGTTATCTGGAAGCCATCGGAAGAAACACCGCTTGTTGCCCAGACATTTTTTGATCTCATAAAAAAAGAATTGCCACCAAATGTTCTTCAGCTCATCCATGGTACAGGAGAACAGGGCCTAATGTTAGTTGAAAGCGATGTAGATATGATCGCCTTCACCGGCTCCCAGATCGTTGGTAAAGATATTATGCAAAGGGCCGGCAAAGATCTAAAAAGGCTTGTTATGGAGCTTGGCGGCAACGACCCGATGATCGTTTTACACGATGCGAATCTCGATGCTGCGGCCAGGTTTGCAGTGGCGAGCAGCTTTGAGAATGCGGGCCAGATGTGTACATCCACTGAGCGGATATATGTTGATGCTGCAATAGCGGATACCTTTGAACGGAAGGTAGTTGAGTATGCCAAACACTATAAAGTTGGTCCCTGGAACCTGGAAGGAGTCAATATCGGCCCCATTATCAATCATAGGCAACACAAGAAAATTTCGGAACATATTCAGGAGGCCGTAGAGAAAAATTGCAGGCTGCTCTATGGCTCAGTCGATCAAACAGCACCCTTTATTACGCCCACAGTACTTGCTGACCTGACGCCGGAAATGCGTATCATGCGGGAAGAGACATTCGGCCCAGTGGTTTGCATCAGCAGGTTCACCAACCTTGACGAGGCTATCCACCAGGCAAATGATACCAGTTACGGTCTGGGTGCGGTTGTGTTCGGCAACAAAGATGCACAGCACGTGGCTGATCAATTTGAGGCAGGAATGATCGGTATCAATCAAGGGGTTGGTGGTGGTGGAGATGCCCCTTGGGTTGGCGCCAAGCAAAGCGGGTTCGGTTTCCACGGCTCTCCCGAAGGGCATAGGCAGTTTGCTCAGACCACAGTAATAAATAAGTAAAAAGTACAATTAAACTAAAAATTAATAACGAACAGACCTAACCCGACTTTCGCAATTCGCGACCATGTGGACGTGTAACTTGCTGTTTTTCCATAATCGACAATTTTAGGTCGGCACTACACGGCTTTTTTACAGGCCGCTTTGTCTGCTGCAATCCGTGGCGGAGGT
>NZ_JAFFQD010000219.1 GCF_016918565.1 Desulfogranum marinum | reverse complement strand
TCGCCGAAGGGCAGGGCATTGGTTGGATCGTATTGCGCGAAAGCAACCTGACCTGTTTGCTCATTGGAGATTACTCTATGCAGCGGCTGGATGATAGGAGCCGGATGAGCGGAGACGCTCATGTCCGGTTCTGTGAGAGCCTGAGGGGGAAGTTCCCTCGGGCTACTCGACTCGTCATCTTGGTGAAGAGTCGTCGGGCAGGCGAGCGGGTGATGGCCAGTGTCAGTCGGTT
>NZ_JAFFQD010000218.1 GCF_016918565.1 Desulfogranum marinum | reverse complement strand
AGCAAGCGGTAAAAATTGTGTTCGTCCGTCATAGGCACAGCCGTAAGTGGCTGGCAGTGATGTCGACTAAAATTGACTTGTCCGATGAAGAGATCATCAGAATCTACGGTAAACGCTGGGATATCGAGGTCTTCTTTAAAATGATGAAGCACTACCTGAACCTTGAACGAGAAACTCAGCTTCGGGATTTTGACGGCATCATAGGTCATATCACCATAGCCATGTCCCGGTATATATTTCTGT
>NZ_JAFFQD010000217.1 GCF_016918565.1 Desulfogranum marinum | reverse complement strand
TTCAGCCCCTGAGCTTTCACCCTCAATAACAACTCAGACCAACTTTGCTCTGACTCTCTAAAGCCATCTTCAATGGCAATAAATTCTTTTCTCCCTTGCTCGGTGACACCAATAACAACAAGGATGCACTGTCGATCTGTTTCACTGCGAATGTTGAAATATACACCGTCAGCCCAGATATACACATATCTCTTGAGCTTTAGGTCGCGTCTACTCCAGCTCTCGTGCTCTTTTTCCCATACCTGC
>NZ_JAFFQD010000216.1 GCF_016918565.1 Desulfogranum marinum | reverse complement strand
AAGCAAGGGGGTAGGTCGGCACTACAAGCCTTTTTTGCATCCTGCTAACGCAACTTCAAGAGGTTACGCTTCAAAACAGGGCGAAAATAGTGAAATCGGAGGTCGAACTGCGAAAGTCGGGATAGCATGCGGGTCCGCACTAGGCGGTTCCCATGAGCTACCGAGCCGTAGCCGGGTAATGGATGTTTACCCATAGATCTTTGATAGAAAGCAAACCTTGATCCTTGAGCCATTGATTGGTCATGCCCG
>NZ_JAFFQD010000215.1 GCF_016918565.1 Desulfogranum marinum | reverse complement strand
TTCAGCCCCTGAGCTTTCACCCTCAATAACAACTCAGACCAACTTTGCTCTGACTCTCTAAAGCCATCTTCAATGGCAATAAATTCTTTTCTCCCTTGCTCGGTGACACCAATAACAACAAGGATGCGTATTCCACTGAATCCGGCCACCCATTCCAGTCGAAACCGGCCAGTCAGTCCACGTGATTCCGGCCACCTATTCCAGTGAAACTGGCCAGGTGGTCGGAGCGAAGCGACGCTGTTATTTTTT
>NZ_JAFFQD010000214.1 GCF_016918565.1 Desulfogranum marinum | reverse complement strand
AGCGCCGCCGGTAAGACAAATTTTGTGACCGTAATAGGTGTCTCGGCGATCCTTGCGGATAATATCCGTATGCGGCTCAAAGATTGAAACAATCTTTTCCAGGGCCGGAACAGATTCACCTTCAAATACTCTGCGTTTGGTTTGGCACGCGACCTGACGAATAATAGGCAGATATTCTCGCAACTGTTTGCAAATATCGACTGCCACAGCTTGTTCAATTATGGAACTTCCCACATAATTCTGTAAACT
>NZ_JAFFQD010000213.1 GCF_016918565.1 Desulfogranum marinum | reverse complement strand
GTTTGTGTTCACTTGCTGTATGGCCATACTTTTTTATGCAAAACATCTTGGTTTATCGAGGGTAATAAATCCAGAAACAAACCAAAAGCTAAGGTAAAAGATGCAGGGAGTGGAATACTGTCTTTAGCCCGACTTTCGCAATTCGCGACCATGTGGACGTGTAACTTGCTGTTTTTCCATAATCGACAATTTTAGGTCGGCACTACACGGCTTTTTTACAGGCCGCTTTGTCTGCTGCAATCCGTGGCG
>NZ_JAFFQD010000212.1 GCF_016918565.1 Desulfogranum marinum | reverse complement strand
CAACTCAATCGCCCCGAAACCCATTTCCCTGCTATGTTACAAGCAATGTGCCCAGCCGATCCATATTGTACGCAAGGTTTCTCATCCCAATCTTCACCGTCGCCCTTGCCAGGCCGACTGTTCTTACCCTGAAAATCGTCTAAAGCGAACATCCTAATCGTAAGACCCTACTTTATAAGCACGGTTTTATTGAATTACCGTGCTTTTTTTCTTGTCTTTAAACGTGTACGTATTATAATTATACGACCATC
>NZ_JAFFQD010000211.1 GCF_016918565.1 Desulfogranum marinum | reverse complement strand
TGGGTGACTATGTGGGAGAGTAGGTCGTCGCCGTCTCTTTTTAAAATCCCCAATACACTCATCGTGTATTGGGGATTTTTTTTTGCCTGCAGATTCAAGTAAACATATAATATCGCGGTACTCCTAACCCGACTTTCGCAGTTCGACCTCCGATTTCACTATTTTCGCCCTGTTTTGAAGCGTAACCTCTTGAAGTTGCGTTAGCAGGATGCAAAAAAGGCTTGTAGTGCCGACCTACCCCCTTGCTTTGC
>NZ_JAFFQD010000210.1 GCF_016918565.1 Desulfogranum marinum | reverse complement strand
GATCTCGAATAAGTACAGGTTCCCCCATATCCAACACAAAGATCTCCCCACCTTTACCTATCGCCCCGGCATGGAGTATCAAGCTCACAGCTTCTTGAGTTGTCATGAAGTACCTATTAATTTCAGGGTTTCTCGAATAATTACTACAGCAAAACAAGCGCAAATAGTGTTTTAACTGTCTGAAATATTGATATTATGTTATACTTTTCCATCATCTTCTAAGCCGTTTTTTACTTGATGGAGCCGATATG
>NZ_JAFFQD010000020.1 GCF_016918565.1 Desulfogranum marinum | reverse complement strand
CCGAAAACGATGGCCGGAATCGAATGGAATCCCTGGCCGGAATCAATTGGAATGGGTGGCCGGAATGAAATGGAATCACCGGCCGGAATCCCCTGGAATCAGTGGCCGGATTGCTCTGGAATACTCAGATAGCATCACCAACCGCCTTTTGCCTGAGCGGAGTAAGCCGACAAGGCACTATCCATTTGATATTCTCCAGAATAATCGCCTCTCTGCCGGCCCCACAGGTTTTAGCCAATAGACTGGTGCTTTTTTTTTTGGGCTGCTGTCTTTCTTTTTTCGACATCTTTTGCCTTGGCGACCTTGCGAGCTGCGACGTCACCCACTCTATGCGGGCTTCTTGGAACAGAACGGTCCACCTTAGCGCCGCAACACTCATGAACATCTGCCGGGCAATCTGCAATTTCCCAGCAAGGCACAAATTCAAGTAATTTTTTAAGCCCTGGAATACTGATTCCCTCTTCATGAATAAACCGGCGAATACAGTTGATCCACTGAATGTCATCAGCCGAGAACATACGCCTATTTCCAAGATGGGTAGGCTTGATCAGCCCTTCCTTTTCATAAATACGCAAGGTCCTGGGATGTACATTCAGCAATTTGGCAGCAACCCCGATCGGATAGACGGCAACATCCGGGCGCACAGCCTGTATTTCAGTTTTTTTTCTTGCCATTATTTCCCTTACCTCCTCTTACTGGCTGTTAAAAGAAAGGTACGCACAGGCACCTTTCTTTTCGGCGGTACATCAGTGATCTTCCGAGAGATGGCCTCGAAACATTCGCTCACCCAGCATAAACAGCACGGCACAGAAGGTGAAACCAGACAGAGTAATAACCCACTCATGCAGTGTTGGAGTGTACGGCAACAGGTGTGGCATATCCACGATATTCATCTCATGAAATCCCGGAACCACTTGGCCCACAATAACCAAATCGTACCGCATGAAAAAGATACCGATAATACTGGATGCCGATCCGATAGCTAACGCTGTGACATTGCGAGCCTTGACCGCTAAGATGATAACAAACGGAATAACCAGCCCCATGGCCACCTCACCGATCCAAAAATTCTTGGCGTACGGTCCGCTGATGAGTGACATAATGGCTTCATACTTTCCTGGCGGATGCCCGGAAATACCAGTTATAAATTTCCAGGTGGTAAAGAACATAATAACCACATAGAGCAAGGCTCCTAGCTTAGCAACTGCAAAAAGAGAATTCTCAAGCTCGCTGCTCATCTTCCAGCCGTTTATTTTATAACCAAGCCAATGGAAAAAAATGACCGTTGCACAACCAGACATCATAGCTGAAGTAATGAAGTAAATCGGCATATAAGGTCCATGCCAGAATTCACGCCCGTTCAAGAGACCAAAAACCGCCCCAAGGTTAGAGTGAGCTGCAACACCGGCAATAACGCCTAACAAGCCTAACGTACCAGCTATTTTATGCTTATTGGCCTGCAGTAAGGCAAATTCAGCCAGCATAAAAAAAAGATATGCACCATAAAGGGTACCCATCCACCAGATACTTGAAGTTAAGTTCGGTGAAATAATATTGTAGACAGCCATCCGCCAAGGGTTTTCAATTTCAAAGGCGATGACCAAAAAACCAGAAATAATGGTGGCGATAGCGAGAAAAACAGATCGTTTTGCTATCGGCTGAAAAGCCTTAAAACCAAAGACATGGCCTATGGACGAGACAAGACAAAGACCTGTAGAAGTAACAACAAAAAATACATAGGCGGCCAATAACAACCCCCACGGCACCTCTCTGGTGACGCCATAGGCGTGTTCATGCCCGATAAACATTGCATGCACACCAAAAGCGACCCCTACCAGCGTAAAGAGACCAAATATGGCAATTACACCGTTGTAAACACTTGATTCGTTTCCAGCAAGACCGCCTTCCTGAGGCAGTACTGCGGCAATAATTTTTTCCATGCTTATAAACCCTCCAAACTTGTTTGCACGATTAGATTCATTCAAAGCTGGTAGCGATACCTCTACCGCAACAAGCTTACCAGCGGTTACGGCATATCGCTTTCTTCTCTGAGAGACTGCAGGACAGGCTTAACCTTGACATCAAACAGAGTATGGAGAGCTGAACCACCTAACCAGACAACGAGAAAAATAATTGCTTCCATTAACTCCTCCCTAAATAATACACGTAATAGAGCTGGACTTTATTGGCGGATAAAATCCCAACCCAAATCTACTTTTCCCCCTCCTTGAGTTTACGGTCATCGTGGAAAAAATAACTTTCCAGGCAACCTGTTTCTCTGAAAAAATTCTCTCTGACAATTACTGTTACTCATATAGTCACAAAAGAAAAGTGTCAAGCGAAAATCATCACTATTGATAAGTTTTATGTAAATAGAAGGAGCATAATGCGTCTAAAATTTACACCTCTCAAAAACAGGAAATTACAAATTCGCTTTTTGCACCAGCAAAACATTGCTTATTTACAACATTTTAGGCACAACAGGCAACATTTTAGCAGAGCAAACAAAAATTAACGAAATAGATCAAAACAATCCTTCTCTGAAAATAAAAGACTCATTATGATTCTTTACTTTTTCTCCCTTCACTTCAAGCAACCACATAAAGCCTTTTTTAAAATAATAATATATAATATTATCAATTAATTATATTAAAAATAAGATATATCCCTAAAAACCTTTATTCTGGAACACATTGTGCTTGTTTAATGTACAGCTACTCGAATTTAACCAGATACGAGAAAGCATGTTCCCTCCTGAGTGGCGGCTCAGGAGGGATTTTTTTTCCCACCCTCCCCTCCTCCTTTACCTTTTTTCCGT
This sequence comes from Desulfogranum marinum, assembly GCF_016918565.1. GTDB lineage: Bacteria > Desulfobacterota > Desulfobulbia > Desulfobulbales > Desulfobulbaceae > Desulfogranum > Desulfogranum marinum. Next base: position 91,981 of record NZ_JAFFQD010000020.1, on the reverse strand, counting down.
TTTGTGTTAGCTCATTTTGCAGCGGGTTTTTCCGCACCCAGGCACTGACAGCTACAGTAGACTACCAGCTTGTCACAGTATACCAATGTACTTCGGTAATATTATGACCCACATCCGCTTCAGTATGCGCCTGGCAGCTTTTAGCCTCCATCTAATGTTCATAATTTTTGCTATTCGGAGATCTCAGTGCGACATTTTTACAAAAATCTGTCTATATGGCTTGTCATTGCCCTGGCCGCGCTTTTTTTGTTCAACTACTTCAGCAAGCAACCCGACATCTACCACACTGTCCCATACAATGTTTTTCTGCAAAAAGCTGAAAAGGGGTTACTCCCTGAAGTCACCGTTACAGAAGACATAATTACCTGGGAGACCCCTGATGGTAATAAATTTAAAAGCATCGCTCCCCCTGCTAACGATGCAACCAGCAAACTTATTGCAGGCAAGGTAACCATCCACGTTAAGAAAGAAGCAAAACCACACTGGTTTTTCCAAACTTTTCTCAATTGGGTGCCGTTCCTGCTCATCATCCTCATTTGGTTTTTTTATATGCGTAAAGGAGGAGGACAACCAGGCGGAAAAGCCATGGCATTTGGTAAAAGTCGCGCAAAACTTGTTGACCCTGAACACTCCAAAGTCACCTTGGATGATGTTGCCGGTATCGAAGAAGCAAAAGAAGAGGTGAAGGAAGTTGTCGATTTCCTCAAGAATCCGACAATTTTCACTGATGCTGGAGCACATATCCCAACAGGAGTACTTCTCTACGGCGAACCAGGTACAGGTAAAACTCTCTTAGCAAAAGCCATTGCAGGCGAAGCCGGAGTCCCATTCTTTTCCATAAGCGGGTCAAATTTTGTTGAAATGTATGTCGGCATCGGCGCTTCAAGAGTTCGTGATCTTTTCACAGAAGGAAAGAAAAAAGCCCCCTGCATTATTTTCATCGACGAGATAGACGCTGTTGGTCGCCATCGCAGTGCCAGTGGAGGCGGAGGCAATGACGAAAGAGAACAAACCCTGAATCAGCTGCTAGTGGAAATGGACGGCTTCGAAGCCAATGATCACGTCATCGTCATTGCTGCCACCAACCGCCAGGACATTCTTGACCCTGCCTTGTTACGGCCGGGCCGATTTGATCGTCAGGTAATGGTTCCGCTTCCCGACGTTGGAGGTCGCGAAAAAATACTGAAAGTACACGCCCAGCGAACCACTGTGGCAGAAGATGTGGACTGGAAGGTTGTGGCCAAGGCAACTCCCGGATTTTCAGGGGCGCAGCTAGCCAATATGATCAACGAGGCGGCACTGCTCATGACTCGGCAGCAAGGGCACCAGATCACCATGGATATTCTAGAATCAGCCAAGGATAAAGTGCTGATGGGAGCCGAGCGACGCAGCCTTATAATTACGGACCGCGAAAAAAAAATCACTGCCCACCACGAAGCCGGCCACGCCCTGGTCGCCTGGATGCTTCCAGGCACAGACCCTGTACACAAGGTGACCATTATTCCCCGCGGACGGGCACTTGGCGTGACCATGCAACTCCCCGACGAAGAGCGCAATTCCCAGGACCGTACCTACCTTTTCAATACACTATGTATTCTTTTGGGAGGCCGCGTGGCAGAAGAAATCGTTTTTGATGAAATTACCACTGGTGCCGGAAACGATATTGAACGGGTCTCTGACATTGCTCGTAAAATGGTGTGTGATTGGGGCATGAGTTCAGCTGTCGGCCCTTTAACCTTTAAACCAACCGACCCACTCAATGGCCAACCCGGACAAATTATGAGTGAAAAGACCGCTAATCTTATTGACAGTGAAGTGAACGCCCTTGTTCAAAATGCATATGCAACCAGCAAGAAAATCCTCCTTGAAAACAGATCTCTTCTTGAGGATATTACAAACGCCCTCCTCGAACGTGAAACAATCTCTCACCAGGAAATACAAACACTGGTTGCTCAAAATTCAGGAAATAAAGATGAATAAAGTACTGCCCATCTCTTTACTAGCCGCCACCCTTTATATTCACAACATAGCTGCCGTCAACGCCGCACCTCAGGAGCATGCACTCCTCAACGGCCCGTTTTCAAAGGTAAGTGACGTTGCCGCCCAATGTTTGACGTGCCACCCCCAACAAGGTGAAGACATCCTTCGCTCAAGCCATTGGACATGGAAGCGGCAACGAATGATGAATGGCAGCAAAACCCTTTTCAGCAAAAAAAACGGGTTAACCACCTTTACAATTGCTGCCGGAGCCAACCCATCACAATGTCTTACCTGTCACATAAGCACCAACCTACTGGACGAACGCTTTGATCCTACAGCAGCCGTCAATATTGACTGCTTGGTTTGTCATGACAAAACAGGCGCCTACGAACGTGCTGAAGGAGCACCCAAAAAGGACTTAAACCTTGTTTATATAGCCAGGAGTGTAGGTAAACCTTCGTCGGAAAACTGTTTTTCCTGCCACGGAACGGGCACAGAATTAGCTGGGCGGAAAATCCATAACGGAATCGATAAGGACATTCACCTGCAAAATGATGGCGCAGGGCTCACTTGCCAGAATTGCCATCCTTCAGGTGACCGACACGCCTTTACCCGAGAAATCACTTCCGCGCCCGGACTTCGCCAGACCAAAGCCTGCGCAGTCTGCCACACCGACTCTCCACACCATCAGCAACAACTCAACGACCACGCCGAGCTCATTAGCTGCAAGACGTGCCACATTCCGCAATATGCGACAGAAAATCCGGCAATTATAAGCTGGAACTGGCTTGCTCCTCAAACTCCATCCATTCATCAAAATATAGAAACGGACGCTCCTGCTCTGGTCAAAAAATTCGGCATTATTCAGGCGCAGTATATCCAACCGGTCTATTTTTGGGATAACGGCAACGATTCAATCTATACCCGCGGCGCAAAAACAGAAAAGTACGAAACAACCCCTCTGCAAAAACCTTCGGTCCGTACGGCACAGTCTAAAATTGTCCCGTTTTCAGTTTCGCTGGGCACACAAATGATTGATGGTAAATACCGTTACCTTATAGCCCCCACCCTTGCAGATGACGGCACTCTTGGAATGCGCAATAACAGCCTTGATGATGCGGCACAGGAGGGTATGCAGAAGCTCCGCCTGCCATTTAGCGGAGATGCGGATTTTACCTCCACGGTCACCTACCGCCGGCTAAACCATGGAGTAGTGCCGGCTGAGCAGGCACTTGACTGTATGGATTGCCATGGGAAAAAGGGCAGAATACAGTGGCCTGCTCTCGGGTATGCCATGGACCCATGGCTCGACCGTGAAGCTCCAGCCAAAATAAAGGTGCCCCAGGTACAACCAGAAGAGACTGCCCCCATCACCTTACCGCCAATACGGGAAACGATACTCCCTGTGGAACCGCAGGGGTGAGCCTTCTCTCTTAGACTGTCGCCATTTCCAGGGAGGCAAAGGATCTTTATCCTTCCACAGGCCTCGCTTTGCTTTCCTGGCTTTTTTTTCGTCTTTTTCCATCGGGTTGCAGATTTTTTGATCGCGACAATATTGAGGGTAAACCCAGGCCAGTCCGTTTTTGACAAGCTCACGATTAATCAAGCGGCCTTCACTTTTTACTAAGGCAACTATCCGCCCATAGCTATCGGTATCTTTTTGCTCTATGGAGACTGTTTTTTTATAGGCCCGAGCTTTGGTAAATCTTTTTGCCTGATCCCCATAGCGCTGTCCATATTCAGGCGAATCAATCCCATAAAGGCGTACTTCGTAAACTTTCCCTCCTTTTTTCACCCGAAGAGAATCGCCGTCAAGCACCTTAAAAACATAACCGTGCCAGCACCACCCACACCGAGGCGAAATTATCGTGATTGTCATTACAATCGCCAACAGAAAAAAATTCCTTTTCGTTGCCATGTTTAAATAACCCCTCTCTCCATGAGCACAAACGATATCATGTCATAACGGTTGAAAAGTTTAATTCCATTATTACAACGCACTTGAGCAGCGCAGCTCTTACCTGCGCGGAGTACCTCAGCATGTCTCTGCTTACCTCTTGCCGCTCTCCTTTGTCAATAAAATGACACTTTTTATTGTTGCAGCTTGTCATTCTACTCATTCCTATGGTATTCTTGAAAATGTATAGAATTCCTCTTAACACTAGTAAATGGCTCGACTACAACTTTACATCAAATACAGAGCAGGACCACCGACTATATGGCCGAGCATAACCTAACGAATAATGAGGAAAAAACCCGAGATCTCATTCTCAGCCTCCCGCTGTTTGATGCTTTTAAAATGGATGAGCTCGATATAATTTCGAGGCACATGAACTACACGGAAATACTCCGCGGTGACTACCTCTTTTCCGAAGGAGACAAAGGTGACTATATGTGTTTTGTTGTCAGAGGGTTGCTGGATGTGCTGAAAAAAACATCAAACGGTGATTATCGGGTTATCGCCAGGCTTGGTAAAGGCAATACCATTGGCGAGATGGCTATTATCGACAAATCACCTCGTTCTGCCAGTGTTATAGCCAGACAACCAACAGTTGTCATTATCTTGACAAAAAAAGGTTTTGATATTCTCACCCAAAAGTACCCCGTACTTGGAGTCACCCTGTTGAAAAAAATCATGCGACTGCTGAGCCTTAATATGCGCCGTACAACCAGTAAACTTGCAGACAAAATGCCCCTCTAACAGCCATGGCTAAAAATCATTTTTATGGTATCATCGGGAGAAGCAGCTGCATGCAGGAGCTCTTCAAACTGATAGCCATGTTAGCCGAGGACGACCTGAGTACTGTTCTCATCCAAGGGGAATCAGGAACAGGCAAAGAATTGGTTGCCAAAGCTATCCACAAGCACAGCCCGAGAAAAGATAACAATTTTGTCCCTGTCAATTGCGCTGCCATTCCCGAAGATTTACTCGAAAGTGAGTTATTCGGATACACCAAAGGCGCATTCACGGGTGCGACCGGTACCAAAGTAGGGAGAATAGAATATGCCAATGGAGGGTCGCTCTTTCTCGACGAAATAGGCGATATGAAACCTGTTTTACAGGCAAAGCTTCTTCGAGTTCTCCAAGAAAGGGAGTTTGAACCGGTTGGTGGTTTAAAACCAATTCCTGTTGACGTTCGCGTAATAGCCGCCACCCACCGAAACCTAGAAGAACTGGTCAATGAAGGCAAGTTTCGGGAAGACCTCTATTACCGTCTCAGCGTCATTCCAGTTGCAATCCCGCCACTCAGAGAAAGAAGGGAAGACATACCGGTACTGATTGAACATTTCATCAAAAACTACGCAAAAACCAGAAAAAAAAGCGTACTAGGCTTTGATCTGGCGGCCATGCAGACGTTATCCAACCTGGCCTGGCGGGGAAATGTACGGGAACTGGAAAACTTGGTCCAGCATATGACCATCCTTCACAGCGGCAGCAATGTCAGCCACAGTGATCTTCCCGAAAAATACAGAAACGGTAGTAATGATGTAACGCAACAGACGGTGCAGGCACAAAATGGCAATGCAGCGTATTCAGAGACACCAGGACCTGAACAGTTGCCGCTTTTTTCCACTTCCCCACAGATGATGCCCGAAGAGAACTGGCCGGAGGAAGGGATAGACTTTAACGCGCTGGTCAATGACTTTGAGACCCAGCTTATAGTGCAGGCGTTAAAGATGACCGAAGGGAACAAAAAGGAAGCGGCTCGTATCCTCAACCTTAAAAGAACAACCCTGCTTGAAAAAATTAAAAAGAAAGAACTGAAGACAGAGCCCTGAAAGAACTCAGGCGGCGATTTTACTCAGATTCATTTCTACTTTTTCCCTGATATCTTCCAGGGCAGAAGGAGTAATTAAAATATCATCTGCTCCATACTTTACGGCTTTGATCACCAAAGTCCTTGTCCAAGCCGGTCCAGCGGCAATGAGCGGGAGCGGACGACCTGCACTGCTGATCTTAATGGCAACTCCAAACCCCTGTTCACTGATTTCTTTCATAATAAGAAACACCAGCCGCACAGAGCCTGTTAGATTGTCATTCACCGAACTTTTAAAATGAAGCGTTTTGTATGTATAGCCCAACTGCTGCAGGGCTTCGCCTACGTTGGTACTCTCGGCATCGTTATCACTGAAAATTAATATATCAACGGCATCAGCCGTACTGCCACCTTCGGGATGAACACCTGCCTGTTCTAAATTTTGCGGCCCTGCTTTTCCTTGAGTCCGTTCGTGCTCAGCTACCTCGGCAGCAGCACCATCTTGGCCGGCCGGAGAAACATTATCCGTACCATCAGGTGAGGATTCTTTTGCAGCTAACGCCTCCAACTCCAGCACGGACGCAGGAAAGGCAACATGTAGGAGTCCCAGGTCCTGACCTTCAAACTCCATCCCCCCCGAGGCGAGGTAATACATCTGGTTGGGCAGCGTTTCATCACTTTCCGAATCGACCTTAATCGGGATTACGATTTCTGCAGCGGTCTTGACAAAACCGATTTTCTTTTTGTGCTGCTCTTCAAAAACAGCGGTGAAGACCCCGGCAATGATGTTGGTAATTTCTTCGTATGCATCCTGGGCATCTTCTCCCAGCTCTTCGTTTGCGGCAGTCTCCTTGAGTTCGCTTTCCGGAAGCATGATAAGGCTGCCGCCAAGGTATGCGGCAGCAGAAACTTTAGCAAACATAAAGGCTTCCCCCGAGCCTTCACCTCTGACATCCATACGGGCCATCATCTGCTTTCCACCAAGTTGATCCAGTAGATCTTCTTTAGTGAAAAGGTTCTCCTCAGGCTTACCAACAGTAAGCTTATTACCGATAAGTGCGCCTACTTCTTCCCCGATTTTATCGAAACACTCCTTCAGTAATCTACTGATATTTTTCTGTCGTTTAACAGCTTCTTTTCTTGCTTTGACAGGATCTGCAGCGATATGCTCTCCTGACGCAGCAGATATTTGCTCCTGAGGGCTGTCGGGGGCACGCCTTTGTTGGGGAGTAGTTTCAGGTGCCTCAGCTCTACTCTCTTTTACAGCAGCAGAAGCATTTTCCTCTATTAACCCAAGTGAAACAGCAGGAAAAACGAGATACAGCTGTCCCATTTTCGTATTATCCATCTCCATGGGAATGGAGCATGAATAATAGTGACCGTCTGGAAAAGGCTGATCTGATGCAATGTCCACCTTAACGGGCTGAATAACCTCCTGTTCTGTTCGGACTACCCTTAGATTCTTAGGATACTGCTCATCAAGAGTTGAAGTAATGGAACCACATATAATATTGGCGATTTCACCGTAAGAATCCTCTAACTCCTCGGTGTAATTTTCATCGGCAATAACACTTTGCAACTCGGCATCGGGCAACATGATAAGTGAACCACCGATTCGGATTGCATCCTTCAGCGAGACAAGGATGGCACCGGTTCCCTCCACGTCACCTTGGAGTTGCATATGGGCAAGTACAGTCTTGCCGGAAGGCTCCTCAAAAAACTCTTCTTTTGTTTTCACATCTGCCTGCACATCGCCAAGCCGGAGATTTTTCCCCAATAATGCTGAGACTTCTTCCTGCATTTTCTCACGGCAGGATATCATTATTTTATCTATGCGTTCTCTGGCTTTCATGAATACGACAGTACCGGTTTTACAACCTTGAGTAAAAAATTACCTGCAACAAACAGGCTGGAGGAAAATTATAAAAATAGTGCAACTGAAAAACAAAAGTGTGCGCACGTCATCATTTACTGGACGACAGGTACAACACGCCGACTTTTATTTATTTCGACGGATCATTGCTGATAATTTACAAAAAACGAGCAATCATTGGTAAATAAATACGATTGACGAGTCGTCACGACAGCATATAGCGCATTTCAACATAAAAAGTGCCCCCATCCACAGTAAAAGGGATCACCAAGCTCGAACCGCGAGCCGGTCCACCGATACGAAGGGATTTGCCACAGACGGTTGAGGGTACTGCCAACTGGATATCCTTGTTATTGCCGGTAAGGCCGGTTTTGACCCCTCCAGCTATCATATTGGCAATCTCACCAATGGCATCCTTGACATCATCGGTTATTTCATCAAACTCCATACCAAGCATGGCTCCGGTTATACCGGTTGCCACATCAAGGGGACAGTGCACTCCAATTAACCCCCTGATATCTCCACCAAATCCGATACAACTGGCGATATCAGCATCCATGTCAATGTCACTGCCCATGTGTCTTTTTCCAGGCTGCAACTCCATAAAGACCATGGTTTCAAAAATTTCCGTGGTCGACTCGATTATATATTTCTCTAAATCAGGCTCCAATCTCTCCCCTATGGCAAAAGTTAAACGCAATCGTAACTACATACATAGAGTTTGTAACGCTATGATTTCACTTACTTGTGAAGTGTACCTGCTCTCTGGTGCGCTATATTTGAACAGGCACGGTTTGCCCAAAGAGTATAACCATACTAGACACCGTGCTCGCCCGAAGAGGTAAGCAACCATTGATTATTTTTCCAGTTCTGCTTCAACATAAAATACTCCTGCAGGAACTTTAAAAGCAAGGAGTAGCTGTTCTCCCACATCTCTGGAATTAAAAACATATTCTTCACCACCAATGGTAGAAGGAAGTGAAAGTTGAATATCTTTTCCTTTATCAGAAAGTATCGCCTTTAAGTCGCCTCCCAGCATATTGGCAATCTCACCGACTGCATCATGTACATCTTCGTTAACCTCTTCAACTTCAAGCCCGAGGAAGCTGCCTGTAACCGCCATAGCTATATCGTTGGTAAAATGTACAGCCAAAACCCCCTTAAAGGAGCCAGCCAGGCCTATCAGGCCTGTTATTGAATTTTTAAACTGCCCTATAGGTTCAGCAGGAGGGTCGATGGCTTCAATCTCCATCATTACCATTCCTGTAAAAATTTCGTTTGTCGATTCAACAATTTTATCTGCTACTTCACCGGAAAACAACACCAATAATCCTCCTGTTTATTCAACCAAAGCCAGAGCAGGCTCATTTTCTCCTCTGCAAAAAGCAAAAGCTTGTTGTAACTATTCAGCAGCACTCCAACTCTCCACGATCTGTCCGCCAGCATACCGATGTATAGCTAATCGGTATGCTGATGAATATTGGGCGCACTGTTGAACAGTTACAGTTCGGTGTAGATTGTCAGTTTTTAGATCTTCACTGAATAGTTACAGCTTGTTTAAACTAGAGGTCCGAGAACTTCGCTTACCTTGTCAGGTGTAAAAGGTTTTTTCAAGGCTCCGGCGGCTCCTAAGCTCTTAGCCTCTCCGATAATATCTTCACCTGTTTCAGTGGAAATCATAAACACGGGGATATCTTTTATGGCGTCACGATTGGCTTTTTCTCTTAAAAACTCAATCCCGTTCATGTTAGGCATGTTGATGTCGCTAAGTACAATATCAACACTTTCTTTTTCCAGCATCTCCAGAGCTTCCAACCCGTCGCCGGCCTCGAATATCTCACCGAAGTCAAGTCCGGCTTGACGCAAAGAACGAGAGATAATTTTTCGCATGGTGCTTGAGTCATCTACAAGTAATATATTTTTGGCCATCTTTTTTTCTCCACAAAAAGTACATAATAATAAATCCAGCCGAGCTTCCTGCAGCTGGGTAAATAAAATCAATTTAAATATCCTCTTATCATATCAAGTCGAAATCAAGGAAATCAAGTTTTCTTCACAACCTCACTGGAAATATTGTTTTTTCCTTCTTTAACCTGCACTTGGCAAAACGTATTTATTTATATATTGTGCCGAAAATCGGCTTATGACGGAACAACATTTCATAATCACATAAAAAAAGTGCCATAAGGTCTGCAGGCCTGCTTTTAATGCTGATGTGGTATGTGCAGGGTAACCCGGGTTCCTTTACCCGGTAAAGAGAGTATATCTACTTTTCCCTGCAATCTTTCCAGTGCTTGCTGGACAATCTCCAGCCCCAACTCTCCCTCGGAACTTCCGACGGTCTGCTTTTTCGTGCTGAGCTTCTCTTGTATCACAAGTTTTGCTATATCACGATTGCTTACAAGATGTTTCTTTTCAGCCGACAGCAAACTTCTCCGGGCGGCAATTTCAGTAAGCTGACCAATGTCAAACCCACAACCATCATCCTCTACACTCACCCACAATTCATCGGCTTTTTGCAAAAAAAGCAACCTCAGGTTGCCCTTTGCCTTCTTGGCCTGCTCCTCTCTCTCGCTTGCAAATTCCAGCCCGTGCTCAATGCTGTTTGTCAGCAATTCGACCAATGGTTCGTAAAGAGCAGTAATGACATCACCATCCACCTCACCACCTGCACCTTTCACAGAAAAAAATACTTTCTTGTTGGTCTTGATGGCAAGATCATGCACCACTCTTTTGAGTCTGGGCACTATTATATTTGCAGAAACACGTTGTATCGTACGGCACAACTTCTCCAATTCAACCAGTGGCTCAGATTTTATCTCTCCACTACGATACTCTATCGCCAATGTGCGCACCAATTCACATATTTTGTTTATGGTGCTCCTTTCAACAGTGAGCTCTGCAGGCAACAAATCTGCCCATTCTCCCCTTACTCTTTTTCTTTGTTCGCCGGCTAGCTGCTCATTGAGCTTAGCCGTTTTTTCACGTTGCTGGTGCTGTACGTCTAGAATGTGATGAATGTCAATTTCGGAAATTTCACCCATTTCGACCAGCACCTCACCCAAGCGAGGAGGAGCTTGAGATTCCGTGACTTTCTGTTTTTCCAGTGCTTCATCGATTGTATGAGAAGCAACCAATCCAGCCTGAACCAACAATTCACCTATGGGGCGGCGAATCAACCCCTGCAGAGCGAGCAGATGTTTGTCGGCATTCGGGACAACGGCCTCTCCTGAAACAAGAAAACGATCCGTTGTCTCACGTAGCGTGTCTATGATACGAATAAATACTTGTTCCGGATAAGGTCCCTGGAAAAAATCTCCGTCAACAAAGCGAAGCAAAGTTGCCTCCATGGCCCGGCAAATGCTTTCCAAGTCTTCGAGGTCAAACATTGTGTAATTATTTTTCAGAAGACCTATAATTTTGCAGAGGTCAGTTACTCGCTCGGTATCAATGGCTACATAATCCCAGAGAACAAACTCTTGCTCAGCGGTTTCCAGTAGGCCACGCGTTTCTTCCACAAAAGTTTCCAGCAATCCCTGCTGTGGTGATGGAGTGGAACCTGACGGGGTGAACTTTATCGAATTATGTCCCACACCGGTAGCTTGCATCACAGCAGCGGAAAGTTTTTTTGTTTCGCCGGACAACCGCGCATCGCTCTTATCCTTCCACATTATACCTACACTCTGTTTCAGAAAATTAACCCCCTCGACAAGGAGTTTAGTCAATGATGGTTGAAGGATGAGCCTCTCTGAGCGCACCAGATCGAGCATATACTCATACGTTTGGGCCAGAGAAACGATGTTATTTAAATGAAGAAAACTGCCGGTCCCTTTTATTGAGTGATACAGACGATAGCTGCCATGAATAACCTTTTCTTCAATCTCTCGTCGTTCGGAATCTTCTCCAAATGCCAGCAAAAATGGTTCTACCTCGCTGGCCATTGCATATATTTCCTGTAAAAACTGCTTAAACACACCGTAATCTTCTTCCTGAATTTTCACGCTTTTAACACCTGTTATTCATTTGATTATCCGGCCTCTGGGCTCACGCTTAAACACTCTCAGACCAAAACCCTCATTTCCGGGCGGACTATCTAAAAAACTGTTTCCTCTTGACGTTACCTTAAAAAAAACAAAAGTCAAAAAAATGCCACTCTTTGACTCGCTTCTCTTTTGTTACCCTTAAAAGAATACATCGATACAGCATGGCGGTAAAAAAAGCCACAGGAGTAAAAGTTAGTGAAGCTAGTCGGTAAAATAAAAAGACTCTTTTTCCTACTAAAAATAATGGAATGTTTATTGCTTGAAACCTTCTAAAATCAACTGACTTATTTTTATGCGATATTTATTCATTCTCTTTTCCATCCTTGTCACATGTCTACCTGCAACCTTCCCGTTGAATGCAGAGGCTTCATCACGGCTGAAAGCAATAAACAGAACTGACGAAACCTCGAGCCTGCAACTCTATCTCCGCTTTACGGAGTTGCCTCAATACGAGGTGAATCAGCGTCAAAAACGGGTTGACCTGCTTCTTAAAAATACAACCCTTGATGTTGACATAGAACTACCTGGTAGCGACGACAGGATCATCAGAATACTCAACCAACAACAAAAGGAAGACACACTCGTTTCTGTCTTTTTCCGGTATCCTCCGCAAAAAATTACTGAGAAAAAACGAGATGATCCGGCCTCGCTCATGCTCGACATCCTGCTTGGCAACCAATTCACGTCTCTGTACCCTGATCTGTCCACCCAATTTAAAGGGCTTACCCTGCTCACTAGAGAAACCATAGATTACACCAACCCCATATACCTTTCTCCCTATGCCGACAAATGGCGTTCTTTTTTCAATGATTACGAAACTCCGTTGACTATTGACCTCCCTACGACCTATACGCTGCCTCCTTTCCCACTCACCAGCATACTCTCCAAAAGGTCATCCCAAACTCAATGGCTGACAACACCGATTCTGGAAAATGCATCAGCAGGTGAATGGCGCCTGGTTAACCAACAGGTCCAAGAGCTGCTTGAAAATGAGACAGACGAAAATCGTCGAGACCTGCTGTTGTTAACCTATGCAGAATCTCTGGTGCGTTCCGATCAATACAAAGAAGCCTACCCGCTGCTGCAAAAAATCATTTCTCGCTATCCCGACACGCAGACCGCTGCTGTTGCTGATTTTCTTTTTGCTTACCTTCGCAACAAACATGAAGCAGACTTCCTTGGATATCAAGAGGTAAGCGAAGCCATTAGAGGCATTGGGTCGTCGACTCCCTTTAATGATTTTTTCAGCATTCTGTCGGCAGAAATAGCACTGAAAAACGGTAACATTAATCAAGCCAGGCAAAACTTGACCCGCGATGATATAGGTTTTAGTGAAACTGCAAATGCAATCCGTCTTATGCGCCTGGCAGACACCTATTATCTGGAAGATAAAAAAATAAAAGCCTTGGTCGCCTACCTCCAGTTACAAGATTTTCAACCTGTGATTGATCGATACCCTGAATCTTTAGCAATGTTTAGCGACGTTCTCTATACCTTTAAACGATACAAACAGGCAGAAGCATCCTACGAAACCCTTGCTGAAATATTAAACGATCAGCGCCAATACGATCTTGTTTTGTTTCGCATTGCCATGAGCAACATGCATGATGGGGCTCCGCGACGACAGACGGAACAAAAGCTTTCTCAAGTAATGGAAGCGTTTACCCGGACTGAAGGCACTTTCAGGGCCGAGATGAAACAGGCCGACATTGATTATCTCGCCGGCGACCTCACCCCTGAGAAGGCATTGGACATCTATTCCCAGCTGGCGATCGCAGCAAACACTATTGCCCTGCGCGAAGAAGCCACGTTCAAGCAGACCCTTGTCCATTTACTCAGCGGCGACCCGGAATCAGCACTGCAAAAAGCAAGACTGTTGTTGCGCGAATTTCAATCAGGAGCACTGCGGGATGAAGCCAGGGCACTTATTATCCAGCAACTACCAGATATGACAGCAAGGCTTGTTCAAGAAAAACGATATGTTGAAGCACTGGTGCTTGCCCAGCAAAACAGAAGACTTTTTACTCGCGGCTGGATCCCCAACACCATGCTCTACAATCTCGCAACCGCCTATAGTAACCTCGGTTTTTTTGATCGGTCAGCCCGTACCTATCAGTATTTGTTTGAAACTACCACCGGTGATGAACAGGAAAAAATATACCTGCCGCTCATTCAATCACTTTTTCAGGATGGGCAATACACTATCATCGAAGATTATGCAGACCGGTTCAGCTTCAGATATCCTGAAAGCTCTCTTGCCCCGGAAATTTTTTATCTCCGCCTTAAAGCTTTACTCATGAATGGTGATATGGATAAAGCTGCATCCCTTCTTAGAAATCCAGACAGGCCGCTCTCAAATGAGATTGATCAACTAGCCCTGAGTATCTACTACGATCTGGAACAATGGGAGAATATTATACAACACTTCGAGACCGTTAGTATTACCCAAGGCAATGGTGATACTACGCAGAAAATCATGATGCTTGCGGAATCTTATTTCCAAACTGATCAGTCGATAAAGGCGGAACCGCTGTTTGAACAGATAATAGAAAAAGAGACCGGCAATGACCAGGCCTGGTTCCGACTTGCCCAGATTGCCCAGGGGAACAACAACATCCAACAAGCACTTAACAGGTTCAAGCAAGTAGCCGAAAAAGGAGTAGACCCTTTGTGGAAAAAGCTTGCCGGTGAAGAAATTGCAATCCTCCAACTGCAACAAACCAAATAAGCCCAGGGAGACAATGAATGCCCCTTTTACAACAGCTCGACTCCACCTCGCAAATGCTGCAAAAAGTACTGGATTTACGTGCAAAAAATCAGCAGGTTATCGGCTCTAATATAGCCAATGCAGAAACACCTGGTTACAAGGCAAAATCGCTGGAATTTGAAGACCAACTCAAGAGTGCCATGTCAGGCGCACAGAACGGACCTGTAACTACTCACCCGAATCACATTCCTCTTCAATCCACAAATTTGGCACAAATAGAGGGAACGATGACGACTAAAACGGATAATACCGGGATCGGTGATGAAAACAGTGTGAGTGTGGACCAGGAGATGGTGAAACTCTCTGAAAATCAAATCCTTTACGAAACAGCAGTAACTATGCTCAAGAAAAAGCTGTCTCTACTCAAATACACCATTAACGGTGGTGCGTAACTTGCATAACTTTTAACAAACATTACTCCGAGGAAAGACGTATGGATATATTCACCACTTTTGACATCGCAGCTTCCGGGCTTAAAGCACAGCGAACCCGTCTTAATACAATCAGTTCCAATATGGCCAATGCGGAAACTACATCTACGCCTGAGGGAGGTCCTTACAAAAAAAAATCGGTTGTTTTTCAATCAGAACCGGTTTCTTTTAAAAACCAACTCCGCCAATCGCTTAACAACCAGGCTGAGGGCGTAAAAGTGGCCAAAATTATAGAAGATAATGAACCACCACAACAAATATACAACCCCTCGCACCCGGATGCCGATGAAGACGGTTATGTCGGCATGCCCAATGTCAGTATACTCAAGGAAATGGTTGATATGATGTCGGCCACACGCTCCTATGAGGCTAATACCACTGTCATTAAATCTGCTAAACGAATGGCTATGAAAGCCCTTGAGATAGGAGGATAAGCATATGCTGCCCATTCAAAACCTGCCTCCGCTAAGCTTGAATCCGCCCCAGACCAAGGCCTCTGAAATGAGTGAGGCAACCACGTCTTTTCAAGATATGCTCAGCGGCATGGTTTCCAATGTCCACAATCAGGAACAACAGGCGGACAGAGCCATCCAGCAATTGCATGCAGGAGGAGAAAAAAACCTTCATGAAGCCATGATTTCCATGGAACAGGCTGACATTGCCCTGCGATATATGGTGCAGGTAAGAAACAAGGCTCTTGAAGCGTACCAGGAAATATCGAGACTCCAGGTATAAACAACACATATATTAGATAACGGATCAGTACCTTTCACCAACACTATGTCCAACCTGAGAAAACGTTAAGGAAGTTTTATGGCAGAAGAAAGCACTAGTCCGGCAACCCCTCAAAGTGGATGGCGAGCTCTCGTTTCCACCCTTAAGGGTTGGCCATTATCACGAAAAATTGCTCTGGTAGCTGCAGGGGCAGTGACCTTGGCCCTGTTTGCGATGATAATCATCCAGGCAAGAACAGCGGACTATCAACTGCTTTACGGCAACCTGGACCAACAGGACGCTGCTTCCATGGTGGAATGGCTGAATGCGCAGAACATTCCCTACCAACTCGGTAACAACGGTCGCAATATCCTCATCCCCAGTACCAATGTGCATGAAACCAGGTTGAGCCTTGCCTCAGCCGGCCTCCCTCAAGGTGGAGGCGTTGGATTTGAAATTTTCGACAAACAGTCTTTTGCCCTGACGGATTTCGTCCAAAAGGTTAATTACTCAAGGGCGCTACAAGGGGAACTTGCTCGTACAATTGCCACTCTCGGTCCAGTGGAAACAGCCCGTGTCCATTTGGTGCTCCCGGAAAAACGCCTTTTTAAAAACCAGCAACAACCAGCCACGGCTTCTGTAATTTTGACCCTGGCATCAGGGAGAAGATTAAAGGAATCTCAAGTCGAAGGCGTTACCCACCTTGTTTCCAGTGCTATCGAAGGCCTTGGTCAGGACAACGTAACCGTCATCGACCAAAACGGCAATGTGTTGACCAAAACCAGCGATCGTAATATGGTCGGGAATCTTTCACCGGATATGCTCCAATTTCAACTTCAGGTGGAGCAGCACCTGGAAGAAAGAGCTCAAGCCCTGCTCGACAAGGCCCTTGGAGCCAAAAACGGTATGGTTAGAGTCACAGCAGCACTGGATTTCGCCCATACAGAAAAGACAGAAGAACTCTTTGACCCGGAAGAGCCTGTTATTCGAAGCGAACAGCTTAACGAAGAAAAATCAGGCTCTGAAATTGTTGGCGGCATTCCCGGAGTACAGTCAAACCTGCAAGGCAACACCAACCAGGCTGCAGGGGCAACGCCTCCATCGTCACGTTCTCAAAAAACCACCAACTATGAGATCAGCAAAGTTGTGTCTAAAACCATCAATCCGGTGGGAACGGTAAAAAGGATATCTGTGGCGGTGCTTGTCGCGGACAGGGTTATTCCAGCTACACAAGATCAACCCGAACAATCGGAGCCGCGAACGGAAAAAGAGCTGCTGACCCTGGAAAAAATGATTGCTTCAGCCCTAGGCTTGGATAAGGCAAGAGGTGACAAAATTGAAGTAACATCCATGCCCTTTACCGAGCCACCTAAAATTGATGAAGCTGAAGCGATTGCTGCTGCTGATATTTACCAATACATGCCTTTAGTCCGCTATGGGTTGCTGCTCATTGGCGGCCTGCTGGTTTACTTTCTGCTGGTGCGGCCGATAATTAAAACCTTGAAAGGTGAAGTCACCCAGTACAATAAAACCGTAGAAGAGATGGAAGCTGAAACAGTAATAGGTCGGAAAGAAGCTGAACAAAAAGAAAAAGAAGCATTAATAATGCAAGATCCGGTAATGCGTATCCGTAAAAGTATTGATGCCAACCCTGTTTTTAGTGCGCATATTCTTAAAAACTGGATGGAAGGGTCCTGATCCGTTGTTGCAACCTGTTCAAAAGCATTCACCAGACCCTCTTTATCCCTTTTCTGAAGGTATATTTTTTTGATGTATAATATAACCCCCTCCCTGAGATTGTATGGCAGCAGCTGATAAACAACTTGACGGTGTAGGCAAATCAGCAATTTTACTCATGTGCCTTGGTGAAGAAACTGCCGCCAAACTCATGCGTGAGCTCACCGATGAGGAAATATTTAAAATTTCCAGATACATGGCCACGGTTGAACATATACCGCAAAAGGTAAAACAGCGGGTTTTGGAAGATTTTGAATTAGCCTTGGAAAGCCAGGCCGGTGTCGTTGTTCGCGGTCAGGAATTTGCAAAAAAAACCATTGCCGGTGCCGGTGACCAGGACAGGGTTTCCAATCTTATGCGCCAGTTTATCTCCGGCACCGAGGGGCGACCGCTTGAAACCATTTCCAAAATGCAACCACCAATGGTCGCGGGACTACTGGAAAGAGAACACCCACAGACCGTTGCGTTGGTGCTGTCAACGCAGACCCCTGAACATTCCAGCGCCATCATTGCCAACCTGCCCGAGGATAAACGGGCGGATGTGATCTACCGGATTGCCACCCTCGACAGCGTTTCACCAAGTGTTATCAACCAGATAGAGGAGGCCCTCAACAAGGAGATCGGAGTTGTGGTCAGCCAACAGGACCAGCGCCAGGTTGGAGGCATCCCCAAAGTTGTGGAAATACTCGACAACCTGACCGACAACATGGATGCCGATATTTTAGACAATCTGGAAGAAGTTGACCCGGAAATGGTGGAAGATATCAGGAAACTGATGTTTACTTTTGAAGACCTCAGTGTACTCGATGGCCGCTCCATGCAAATGATTCTCAGGGAAGTCAACAATGACTCACTGACCCTGGCTCTGAAGACTGCTTCCGATGAAATCAAGGAGAAAATCTTTTCCAACATGTCAGCACGCGCGGCAGATATGATTAAAGACGACCTCGAAGCGCTTGGCCCTGTCCGCCTCTCAGAAGTTGAAGCCATGCAGCAGACTATCGTCAAGATAGCGTTGAAGCTCGAGGAGGAAGGCAAGCTTGTCCTCGGTAGAGGAGGCGGAGATGAGCTCGTCTAAGATTTTCAAGGAGGATCCATCCTTTGTGCCGAAGACCCTTATTCAGGAAGTCATTACCGAGACGGCACCTCGCCCAGAGGATACAAAGCAACCTTTTGAAAACCAAAACAAAACAGACCGGCCAAACATAGAGGAGGAACAGGCAAAGGTGCCGCAACCAGAGGTTGCGCCGAAACCTGAACCGTCCTCACCACCCCCTCCTCAACCTAAGCCTGAGATCGATATCCAGGCGCTCAAGCAGGAAGCCTATGACCAGGGAGTAGCGGATTGTACTGCCGGCCTGCAGCAGGAAGTGGAATTGGCGGTCAGTGCTTTTCACCAGGCTTGTCAAAAAATTGGCATCATGCATCACTCCCTGCTCGAACGATACCGTAGTGATATTATCAATACCGTTATCGGTCTCTCCCAAAAAATAATTGGGCAAGAACTAATAACCAACAGAGATGTTATTGCCAAGACGCTGGAAAACGCATTGCAACAGGCCATTGCCGGCGATGAGTTCATAGTCACCATTCATCCCGATGACCTGAATGCAGTTGAACATACCAAAAATGAACTCAAGACCAAAATCCGTGGCCTGAAAAATATTATCATTCAAACCGATCAAGAGGTGTCCCGGGGCGGATGTCTTATCGAATCGAAAACCTGCTCTGTAGATGCCACGATTGCAACCCAACTTGAAAGTGCACGGGAATTTCTTGAAGAAAACACCTTATCTCTTGATGAAAATGGTGATACGCCTGACCCGCCGCCGGTTGCGCAAACAGAAGTTCTCTGACCCTGCCCTTCTATTTTCAACACTTGTAGCCCTGTATATGAAGGGTAACGCCACCTACCCCTGAAAAGGAGACATTCCAGGCAATGCTTTTTCCAGACAACACCTTGTTTGACAGCTTTTCACCAATCAGAGTGTACGGTAAAGTACAACGCATCGTCGGCCTGGTCGTAGAAGGCTCCTGTCCCCATTCCTCCATCGGCTCTCTTTGCGAAATTTTACCCATGCAGGGAGGGGCACCGGTAGCTGCAGAAATTGTCGGTTACAATAGTGACCAGGCTCAACTGATGGCGCTGGGAGAACTCAGAGGGCTACGTCCTGGATGCCTGATCAGGGTCAAAAAAGAGCAGGCCACGGTCAGGGTCGGGAACGATCTGCTTGGCCGGGTTATTGACGGTATGGAGAATCCGGTTGATGATGGCCCGCCCATGCACCTGTCACACGAACAACCACTGTACGCTCTTCCCCCCGGCCCCATGATGCGCGATACTATTAATCAACCGTTGGATCTTGGTATTCGAGCCATCAATGGTATGCTCACCTGTGGAGTTGGGCAACGAATGGGCATCATGGCTGGTTCAGGTGTGGGAAAAAGTGTCCTCCTCGGCATGATGGCAAAGTATGCCAAGGCCGATGTCAACATCATTGCCCTTATTGGCGAGAGGGGCCGAGAAGTACGTGAATTCATTGAACGCGATCTCGGCAAAGAGGGACTGAGCAGATCTGTGATTATTGCCGTGACCTCTGACCACTCTCCTCTCCTGCGAATGCGAGGAGCCTATCTTGCTACTGCCATTGCCGAATTTTTCTGTAAGCAAGGAAAAGATGTCCTCCTGATGATGGACTCGGTGACCCGTTTTGCCATGGCAATGAGAGAAATCGGCTTATCAATTGGAGAACCCCCCACAACAAAAGGGTATACCCCTTCAGTTTTTGCCACCCTCCCCAAACTGCTTGAGCGAGCAGGAAAATTTAAAGATCAAGGCTCAATAACCGGGCTTTACACTGTACTTGTAGATGGTGACGATCTCACTGAACCGGTAGCAGACGCTGTTCGCTCTATCCTCGACGGCCACATCGTCCTTTCACGCAGCATTGCTGCTAAAAATCATTACCCGGCGATTGACATAATGATGTCCACCAGCCGTGTGATGCGTGACATAGTAAGTCCCAGACACATGGAATTGGCAGGAAAAACAAGAAACGTGATGGCAACGTACCGAGAGTCTGAGGACCTGATAAACATTGGTGCCTATGCAGCAGGCAGTAACCCAAAAATTGACTATGCCATTTCCCGCATTGATGGCATTAATCAATTTCTTACCCAGGGTATTAACGAATCATCTCCTCTGGAAGCATCCATTGCAAGCATGGGATCCCTGGTTAGTGACCGTGAGGGAAAAGAACGACGGCGTCCCGGACGGAGAGGCAAAGAGAGAAGAAAAAAAGTTACGGAGTAATACCCGGCGCTTCAAAAATACATCAAAGATGTTATCAACCCTGTTAATAGTTACAAAAGATGCAGCCTTTTAAACTTGATGCCGTTATCAAATTTCGTAAACAGCTTGAGGATACTGCCAGGCAAAATCTTTTTACAGCACTTGAAAAAGAGACCGAAGCGCAGGCTGTTCGCACCCGCCACCAACAAGACCGTGATCACCTGTATCTAAGGCTGCAGCAGGAAAAAGAACAGGGGACCACCGCCCCTCGACTCATCATGCTGGAAAATCGAATAGCTCTTGTCAAGGAACAGGTCTCTGCCGCCGACCAAGGAGTACAAAAAGCCGAAAGAGAAGTAGAGAGTAAAAGAAAAGCCCTTCTCAAGGCAAGTCAAGACAGGAAAGTAATCGAAAAAATGAAAGAAAAACAAAACAATGCCTACCAAGAGCATCTCAATAAAAAAGAACTCGCCATGCTCGATGAACTGGCAGTCCTTTTTCACAAAAAATGAAACCGGGTAAGGAGAACTCAAAGATATGAAGCAGATACAACTCATTATTTTTTATGCGTTCTTTTCTCTCTTCTTTGCCGGCATTGCCACAACCGGCATCGGAGCGGACCAGGATGAACCGTCATCTGTGGATAACGGAAACAACTATAGATCAGTTGAGGAAAGACGACTGCTTGTCGCTTTGGAGGAGGAGCGGATTAACCTCAAGAATGAAAGAGAAGAACTCGCAAAGAAAAAAAATACACTAAAGAGATTGCAGCAAGAGGTCGATAAGAAACTAGAAGAATTGAAGCAACAACGCATCGAACTG
This sequence comes from Desulfogranum marinum, assembly GCF_016918565.1. GTDB lineage: Bacteria > Desulfobacterota > Desulfobulbia > Desulfobulbales > Desulfobulbaceae > Desulfogranum > Desulfogranum marinum. The sequence continues at coordinate 70,564 of NZ_JAFFQD010000020.1, read as the reverse complement.
GAAAAACTGCTTGCTGAGAAGGATGCTCAGGAGCTGCAAAGAATCCAGGAATTAAGCAAGATGTATGGAAAAATGGGTGCTGAAAAAGCAGCCCGTGTTTTCGGCAGCCTGGAGCAAGATCTTGCTGTTGCGATACTAGCTAAAATGAAGACGAAATCTGCAGCAAAAATCCTCAATAACATGGATCGTGATAAGGCTGCTGCTCTGACGACTGCTTTTTCAACTCTGGAGACACCATAAGAATCATGCAGCCTCTCCTTTCAACCCCAGGCGAATTTCTCGCACCGACGCCATTGGGAAACCAGCCAACGGGTTCGCTCTCTGTCGGAGAGGAAAGCTTCTCACAGCACCTGGCCAATGAAACGGCACGAGAGTCAACTGACTCGTCTGAGACTGAGGCGCAATTGCTAATGGCCGGGAATAACGTGAATCCAACCAACCAGGTATTGGAAGCTCAGCAATCAACTTTACTCAATACTCAGGCTCAATCACTACTACTCGATACTCAGGTTGAGCTACAACCACTCGATGCTCAAATTTTATCTGGAGAAAACAACAAAGCGGCATCGCCTCTTATGGTTTTGCTGGATAAACTTTCGACCCAAAAAAGTGTAACTGGTCCACTTGCAGGTGATGCCCAATCCACTTCACCCATCAGTGCACCCCAAAAAAATGCCAGCCAGCCGGAAGGTGGCAATGCTCAGCCCCAGAAAGCATCGGCTCTCCAGCAACAACTGGCAGCACTTTCCGAAATATTGACACCGGCGCAACCTGCTGCAACCAGTGCTAATAACGACACCCCTCAATCCATGTCGCAGGCAGTGATCTATACCGCTTCGGAATTAACACAACCTCGCTCTACACTGTCGCCAATCGCCACCCCTTCTTTCCCGGGTAACGAATCTTCTTCATCAGTGGTGGTGGAACAATGGAGTGCAACCTATAAGCCCATCCAAACGCAACCGACCAACCCTGAGAACACAACCGCAGTATCAGCGACGCCGGTTGGTGAAAATGTTATAAAAACTAAAAACGGACAGACCATCACTATCTATCAATCCAGTGACAACGAAGAGATGGCCGTAACAAATCCATTGGCCGGCCGCCCATCGACTGTCGACCAAAGTGGTCAACGTCAGGACGCCAACAGCAATTACATTCATTCCAACCTGCCCAGCAATACGGGGAAGACGGCTCTGGAGGCAGGAGTTGAGCAACAGGCTAAAAGCGGTGGTGAACAACAACCTGATCCCAAGAATATGTCCACCTCCAGCGAACTTACGGCAGAAACTCGTCTCAGCAAAGATACCGCTCCTGTACCATTTACGCTTGACAGCGTGGTTGCCGCAGCGTCAGCACCGACCTCACCCACAACTTCTCCCGGAACAGGTCTTATGAAACTGCCTTCAGGTGCAACCTTTCAGCAGAGTGCGGTGGTTGACCAGGTCATTAATCACTTTTCCGGTGCCCAAAAGCTTGAGTCAGGCTCTATCCGTCTCCAACTGCATCCACAGGAACTGGGGGAGCTACGAATGGAGATAGAGGTAAAGCAAGATAATGTCAAAGCTCATATAACCGCACAAAACCCTCAGGCTCAAGAAGCGCTGGAACGCCACTTGCCGCGACTCCGCGAAACGCTGGCACAACAAGGGCTGCACCTCAATAACGTCGAAATTTCCGTAGCAGCCGGCGAACAATACGATGGAAACCATTTCCAACAGAACAATGCCCGACACCAATTGGGCAAAAGTTACCGGCTCGGCAATGTTTCAACCACAGGCATGGCCGCCAGTACAGACGAAGAGCCCAGCCTTGTCAATGAGAGCCAACATAGCTTAAGCGTTACAGTCTAGACAGAGGAGAACCACCATGGCCGATATCGGATCCATTACCCAGCAAAATATATCCTCAGCAACCAGCGGGACGAGTACAACGGAAAAAAACTCTCTTGGACAGGAAGAATTCCTGACACTGCTGGTTGCCCAGTTAGAAAACCAGGATCCGCTAAACCCGACGGATGCGACTGAATTTACGGCCCAATTGGCACAATACAGTCAACTAGAGCAGCTCTTTAACCTGAACACGGCCATGGACGAAATGACCTTGGCCCAAAACAACTCTCAACGCATTTCAGCGCTCTCTCTTATAGGCAAAGAGGTGCTGGTTTCTGGAGATACCTTCAGCTTTGATCAGCAGCCGGTTGAAATAGGGTACAGGATTGATGACACTGTTACCGAGGGAACGCTCCGTATAGAGGATTCCACCGGCGCAACTGTTGCTACCATTGAACTTACCGATCTTGACCAAGGGAATCACACCATCACTTGGGATGGAAAAAATGAAGAAGGCGACTTTTTTTCTTCAGGCACCTACACTATCGATATCCAGGCTACGGGTGCTAACGATTTATCAGTCGCGGCAGTTACGGCGCTCATTCGCTCTGAAGTGACCGGCGTAAAAATGGATGGAGGTACCCCTAAACTGGAAACCAGTTCCGGTTACTACGCCATTGATGAAATACATGGAGCCTACGACCAAAGCACACAGCAACCTGAAAATGCCGAACCAACGGATGGCTAGGTAAGCAGTTCAGATGTTCCACCAAGTCAAGAACAACAAACAATCTCTGCAGCAACGGATGGCTCGGGGATAATTGAGGATGTGTCGGCAGCAGTATAAGCATGAAAAGCACATTCAACTGGTAAAAATACAACAATTATCCAACCTATAAGCCACGCAGGAGGATGCAATGGGCATTCAAAGTGCAATGTTCAGCGGAGTAAGTGGTCTCAATACCAACTCCCAAGCCATGACCGTTATCGGTAACAACCTGGCCAACACCAACACTCTCGGATTTAAGGGCTCGCGGACCGTTTTTTCCGATCTTTTATCCAGCAGTGTGTTCGGATCCGGCGGAAGTTCGCAGGTCGGGCGTGGTGTAGGCCTTTCTACCGTCGACAACATATACAGCCAAGGAACTTTTGAAACCACCTCTTCCGATACGGACGTGGCAATCGAAGGAGAAGGTTTTTTTGTGGTCAGCGAGCTTGGCGTCGAAACCCAACTTTATACCAGAGCCGGCGCATTTCGATTTGATGATGAAGGATACCTGGTTAACCCTGAAGGGTATGTTGTTCAAGGCAAGCAATTCCTTGCCGACGGCACTCTCGATGGCGGTGATCCAAGCGATATACAGGTCGCAAGTACCGGTCTAATTGAAGCCAGGGCTACCACCGAACTGACCTTTGAGACCAACCTGGATGCCAACGCCGATGAAATAGGAGTAGGTGTTGCCATAAACCCTGAGGACAATGCCACCTACAACTACTCCGCATCCAGCACTGTCTATGACTCCCTCGGAGAACAGCACCTTGTCACAGCCTATTGGCAGCTGGAAGAAACGGCTACCAACACGTGGAACATGGCCTATACCGTTGACGGAGCTGACATCACAGCCATTGGTGATCAATTAACCTTTGACGGCAATGGATTATATGATGCCGACTTGGACGGCAACCCTGATGGTGTGGCAGACGACCCGCTGACCGTTGCTATTCCCGTTCCCGCTGATGGCGACTGGGATAACGGTGCAGAAGCAGGCCAGGAAATTGACCTGGTTTTTGATTGCACCCAGTTTGACAGCGACTCTGTGGTAATCGGTCAGAACCAGGACGGCTACGGAGCAGGGGAACTGACCAAGGTGGGAATTGGAAATGATGGAATAGTTATTGCGTCCTACTCTAACGGTGAGCAGGTAAATGTTGCCCAACTGGTCCTGGCTAAATTTCAAAATACAGGAGGACTTGAACTGGCCGGATCAAATCTCCTTTCGGCCACAGACGACGTAGGGACCATTCGTATTGGGTTGGCCGGTGCTGAGCTTGGAAACATCTTTACCAACTCTCTTGAGCAATCCACTGTGGATATGGGTCAGGAATTTGTTAAAATGATTACCACCCAGCGTGGCTTTCAGGCTAATTCAAAAATCATCTCCACTGTTGATGAAATGCTCAGCGAATTGATCAATCTTAAACGATAAAATTCCCTGTCAAATTTCTGGCTCACAACTGCACTGTCACCTCTTGACAGTGCAGTTCCCCTTGCCTTTGTAAGCGTTCACAAAGCAACCTCCTTTTGTTCCACCATTTTTATCAACCTTTCCTGTTGGCTTCCTTTTTGCAGCTTGTATTTGACCATAGTTTTAGGTACACTTTTCTATACCCATTACAATCCATAGTAACTCTCACGTACCAGGAATCAACACGTGGATATTGCAACCATAATAGGAATCGTAGCTGCATTTGGTTTAATGCTGATGGCCATCCTCCAGGGTGGCGGCGTTGGTATGTTCATCGATGTGGCCTCCATACTTATCGTTTTTGGAGGGACTGCAGGGGTTGCCCTGATTAACTTTCCCTTGGGAGATGTTATCAGCGCCCTCGGGGTTGCCAAAAAAACTATTTTAATCAAAGAGGCAAACACCAACGAACTGATTGCCCAGCTCATGGAATTTGCCAACAAAGCCCGTAAGGAAGGCATCCTTTCTCTACAGGGATCCATCGATACAGTTGAAGATCAATTCTTGGTCAAGGCCCTGCAGATGGCTGTTGACGGACAGGAACCAGATGATCTGAAAGCGATGCTCAACACCGAAATTGATTATATCCAGGAGCGGCATAGTGGAGGTGCGGAAATATTCACTTCGCTTGGCACTATTTCCCCTGCCATGGGTATGGTAGGAACATTAATTGGTCTGGTGCAGATGCTGCAAAACATGAGTGATCCATCTTCTATCGGCCCGGCCATGGCAGTAGCTCTTTTGACAACTTTTTACGGCGCAGTTCTGGCAAACATTCTTTTCAATCCCATGGCTGGTAAACTTAAAACCAGATCGAAAACAGAATTACTGCAGAAGACTGTTATTGTCGAAGGGATGGAATCCATCCTTTCCGGGGAGAATCCAAGGGTAATGGAACAAAAACTACACGCTTACATTGCCCCCAAAATGCGTGAATCTGTCTTCCAGTAAAATACGGGACGAATCATGGCAAAAAAACAGGAATGTCCACAAGGTGTTCCAGAGTGGATGGTGACCTTCAGTGACCTCGTTACCCTGCTCCTTACCTTTTTTGTACTTCTGCTCTCCATGGCCAGCATGGATCCGATTAAATTTGTCCAGGCCAAATCATCGATAAAAGATTCCTTTGGCTGGAGAACCACAGCAGCGCCTAAAAAGTTCTCTATCCCTGTCATTCAGTCACCACCTGAATCAAAGTTCACCCCCATTCCCAGAGAAACCAAAATAACCTATTTCAAAAAGATCAAAAATGACCTGGAATTGACAAAACTCATGGACGAGGTAGAAGCAGTACAAAGGGATGACGATTCCATCGTTCTCCGTATCAATGACTCTGTCCTCTTTGACAAGGGAAAAACCAGCCTGAATCCGTCTTCGTATCCGCTGCTGCGAAAAATAGCCGATATCGTTCGTCCCCTCCCCATGACCATGCGCATCGAAGGGCATACCGACAACACGCCAACGTCCCTGGCTGCAACCACCAACTGGGATATATCTGTGGCCAGAGCCGTATCTGTAATGCGTTTTTACAACCGGGGACAAATTTTTTCCATCGACCGAATGGCTGCTGTCGGTTATGGCGCCACAAACCCACTGGTTCCCAATACCACCGATGAAAACAAAAGTAAAAATCGAAGAGTGGAGTTTATTTTAAATAGTAATCGTAAGGTTGATCAGTATAATCGCCCTACCAGTAAAATTCCCTTTTAATCACTGAGGTAAAGGAACGTATCTTATGGCAGAACAGGAAGCCAAAACCACTGAAGAAGAAGGTGGCGGCAAAAAAAAGCTTATCATTATCATTGCAGCAGCCCTTGTTGTTCTCTTGGGGGCGGGAGCAGCGGCCTATTTTCTGTTCCTGAAAAAAGACCCACTGCCCGAAGAGGACGCCAACGAGCAGGTGGAAATGATCCAACCTGAAGTCGATGACGCTGAAATTGGGCCAATGATTAACATTGAGGAATTTATTGTTAACATCATCAGTGAAGACACGGCACATTATGTTAAAGCATCTCTTACCCTTGAGCTGACAAATGAAAAGGTCCTTGAAGAGGCAACCAAAAGAATGCCGCAGATTCGAGATGCCGTTTTGTTGCTCATAGGCAACAAAACCTTTGAAGAGTTACAAGACCTGCAGGGAAAAAAACAAGTAAAAGCTGAGCTGAAAAACAGGATTAACACCTTCCTCAAAACGGGAAAGGTAAAGTCCATTTACATGACGGACTTCGTCGTCCAGTAGCATCATGGAACCGATTTTAAGCAAAGAAGAAATTGCTGACCTGCTCGTTGCGATTAAGTCCGGCGATATTACCACCGACTCGGTTGACAGCGCCCCCCATCAGGCTCCGCGTTTTTTGCATGCTAAAGAGGTGGATCTCTGTCAAGTCTATCAACACCGCGCTACATCTGACGGGGAGTCCCGTATTCCCAATTTTGACATCATCATAGACATGTTTGCCAGAAACTTTGGGACCAGCCTGACCAACACCCTACAACGATCCTTTATTGTAGAACGTACTGAAATAACCACCAATACCTTTCAACAAAGCCTGCTTGATCTGAACAATCAAGGCGCAGTCGGTATTTTCAGCACTGATCCCCTAAAATACGGTTGCCTCTTTCATTTTGATATCTCCATGGCCTTTGCCCTGCTTGAGATTATGCTTGGTTCGTCGGTGGACAGCGACTCGATCACTCCCAATAGAACCCTTACTCCCATTGAAATAAGCATTCTCAAGAGCACGATGATGGGAATAACCAAAGATTTAAAAAAGGCCTTCAACCCGATAACAGAGCTCAACCCCAGTCTCACAAAAATTGAAAACAACTTCCGCCTGGTAAACATAGTTGAGGCAGATACCGAAGTTCTGGTTGCCTCATTCAATGTCAGTGTAAGCGGTGAGAGTGCTGGACAAATGCGTTTTATCATCCCCTATCTCACCGTCGAGCCATTCAGAGAAGCCTTTAAACAAATGGTTACAGTCACGCAGGCGGCCTATGGCTGGACCAATTCCTTTGCCCGTGAAGCTGCAGAGATGAAATGTTCGGTAATCGCCCGGTCAGGCTTACTGGAAATGACCATCCGCAACATTCTACAGTTAAAACCAGGTGATATTCTGGACCTTGGATATGATCCGGACCGTCCGCTCCATATAGTGGTAGAGGACCAGCCAAAATTTTTCGCCATCCCCGGTGAAAGAAACGGTAGGAAGGCCTTTCACATAACGAAAAGATACAATAGCAGCAGACTTGGAGATATGCATGGAAACGACTGAAAACCCCAACCCTCCCGCACCGGACAACACACTTAAACCGGAAGAAACGGCAGAACTGCTGGAGGATCCACAGACCGCGCCACCCGCAGCTAAAAAGAAAAACAGTACCCGCGACCTGGAGTTTCTTTTTGATGTGCCGCTTCAGGTCTCAGTCGAAGTCGGCAGGACCAAAATCCTTCTAAAAGACCTGCTCCAGATGGGAGAAGGCTATGTGGTTGAGTTGGATAAACTGGCCGGTGATCCTTTGGATCTTTATGTCAACTCTCGTCTTATCGCCCGTGGAGAAGCCGTTAAGGTTGGCGATAAGTTCGGTATTAAACTAACCGAGGTTGTCAGCCAAAGTGATCGACTGGAGCAGCTTGGTTAAAAATATGCCGCGCAAGTACGTACTTTTACCTTTCGGCCTGCTCCAGGCTCCCGTTATTGCCCATGCTGCTGAAATACATTCCATGGGCTCAATGCTTGGCAAAACACTCTGGGCGCTCTTTATCGTCATCGGATTAATATTAATTTTGTATGCACTGGTTCGGAAAAAAATCGGTTATGGCACCACAGGCTCAAACAACATAAAAGTTATTGAAATCAAGCCGATAGTACCTAAAAACACGCTTGCCTTGATTGAAGTACAGGGGAAAGAACTGCTCATCGGTATCAGCAGTAACGGTATGCATTTACTCGCCGACCTCTCCTCATCTGCAAAGGATCGACAATTTCAAGAAGTACTCAAGGAAAAGCAATGCGGTATAAAGTAATTTTCCTTCTTCCTTGGTTGCTGTTGTTTGCACAAATAGCTGCCGCGGTAAATCTGCCTACATTAAGCATCGGAGTAAACAATGCTGCAACCCCGGAGGAAGTCTCCACCGGGCTGCAGATACTCTTTCTGCTCACTATCCTTTCGGTTGCGCCGGGCATTCTGCTGATGACCACATCGTTTACCCGGATCGTCATTGTGCTTGGTTTTGTTCGCCAGGCAATGGGCACCCAAAATACACCGCCAAACCAGATTATTACCGGCATGGCCATGTTTCTTACGTTTTTCGTGATGGCTCCAGCGATAAACGCCATTAATAACAAAGCACTCCAGCCATACATGGACAAACAGATCACTCAACAGCAAGCAATGACTGAAGCAGTTGACGTTATGCGAGACTTCATGTTTTCCCAGGTTCAGGAGAGTGAGCTGCAGCTATTTATAGAAATTACGCAAGAGGAGCAACCTGAAGAGAAAAAAGATATTTCAACCATGGTGCTCATTCCCGCTTTCATGCTCTCTGAACTAAAAACTGCTTTTCAGATGGGATTTATGATTTACGTTCCTTTCCTGGTGATTGACATGCTGGTCGCCTCGGTGCTGATGTCCATGGGTATGATGATGCTGCCCCCTATTGTCATCTCCCTGCCTTTTAAATTATTACTTTTTGTCCTGGTTGACGGCTGGCAGCTTGTTGTGGGATCGTTAATGCAAAGCTTTGGTTAAATATTTGTACCTTTTCAGCGAAGAGCTGAAAACCGACAATCTACACCGAACTTTAACTCTTACAAGGAAAAGAGAATGCTGACTCCTGAGACCGTGGTCCATATAGGACGAAAGGCGGTGGAAACAGTTTTACTGACCTCAGCCCCCATGCTGCTGGTTGCCATGGTGGTGGGCCTGGTAATAAGTATTTTTCAGGCAGCGACCCAAATCAACGAGCAGACAATGACCTTTATTCCTAAAATTGTCGCTGTTTTTATAACTCTACTGATATTTGGCCCTTGGATAATGAACCTGCTTATCACTTTTACCACTGGTATTATAGCAGACATTGCCACCGTTGGCAGGTAAGCAGCAGAGCCTACATGTCGGGGCGAACCGACAAAATTTTCCAACAACCATGTCGCACTCAATTTATGAGAAATCCAGGCTAGATGGCAGACTACTATGGATATTCAGCTTATACCGATCGATCAATTTCAAAATTTTCTCATCTGCCTCGCAAGAGTTATCGCCCTGATTGCTGCCATTCCTGTCTTTGCAGGTTCACAGATCGCCATTCGAATGAAAATCGGCCTTGCTGTTACCACCGCTCTGCTCCTTTTTCCATCAATGGCTTCCCACACACCCCAAAATATCAGTTCGATAACCGAACTCGGCATTCTATTTATTAATGAAGTCATTCTTGGCGCTCTCATTGGTTTGACCGCACAACTTATTTTTACCGGGGTCAGCTTTGGCGGCACTATCATCGGCTATCAAATGGGGTTTGCCGCGGCCAACATTTTTGATCCACAGACAACCCAGCAACTCTCGTTAATGAGCCAGTTCATCAACATTTTCGCCATCCTTGTATTTCTCGCTCTCAATGGACATCACTTTTTTTTTCAGGCCATCATAGAATCATACATTACCCTGCCTCCAGGTTATCTCGATTTCTCTGGAGAAGTCGTACCGAAGCTGACTCACCTCGGGAGCCAGATGTTTATCCTCGGTGTTAAATTCAGTGCCCCGGTATTGGCCCTGTTGCTCATCTCCAATCTGGTCCTTGGTATCCTTTCCCGTGTCTTTCCCCAGCTCAACGTGTTCATGCTCTCCTTTCCAATGAACATAGGCATCGCCTTCTTTGTCATTGGTTTGACACTTAACACAGCGCTCTTGATACTGCGTCGTGAATTTGACACTCTCAGCTACAATATTATGGAATTTTTCACCCTTTTCAACACTCCCTAGGAGGCATTTTTCATCAGTTCAGTCAACGTCAGATCCAAATTTTTTAGCTATAAATGAGTCTGTTGATTGACTAGAATTTTCGTTCAAGGTCAGGTAAGCGAAGACTCCGAGGCATGCTTAAAAAATAACCGCAGGCATATAGTTGATATTCTGAGGATTCTTTTTAATATAACGAGGTAAACGCTAGACTCCGAGAGATTGGGCGAAAAGGCAGTAAATCAGCGGGCTCATAAATAGATCAGCGAAGACGTCGATAGTGCCGTATACCTCTTAGCTAATGAACATCGTTATATATTTTCGCACCCAAGTGACCTTGCTTAACATGTGGCAATTATATTCAATTTAACAATCAAACACAATATGGACTCGAAATTCGGCCTAGTCCAGTTCCTTCCCTCGCTGCTCATTATTTTCCAATAACTGTTCTGCCTCCCGCTTATCAATAAAATCAAAGCTTCCCTGCCTTATCAAGTCTTTGATCGCTTCATTCAGGTGCATGATTTGCAAGCATTTTACCTCGTAAACACTCAACTATGACTCAATCCATCATTTATAATAATGGCAGAAGATACTCCCAGCGGAGAACGCACAGAAGAACCGTCGGCAAAACGAAGGGAAGATTTCAGGAAAAAAGGCCAAGTCGCACAAAGTAAGGAAGTACAAACCGCCGCTCTTTTTACCATCTTACTGCTTTTCTGGCTTTTCTATGCTCCTCTTTTCTTTAGAGGCATTGAAGACCTGATAATGATGATTTTAAATAAAAGCGGAGAGTATGCCATTACGCCGCCTTCTATTATGCAGTTATCCTATTTTCTCGGCAAACATCTCGGAATGTTACTTGCTCCCCTCTTTGCTGTTGCCCTGCTGGTCGGTTTTTTTTCAACCTATCTCCAGATCGGTTGGTTGCTGACAGCAAAGCCGCTTACACCGGACCTAAGCAAACTCGATCCCATCAAGGGTATGGGGCGTTTTATCTCTAAAAAGTCCCTGGTTGAACTGATCAAATCGTTGAGTAAAGTCTTACTCATTGCCTGGGTGGCCTACAAAACCGTTGAAGGCAAATTTGAAGAAGCACTCCTTCTCGGCGGGATGGACGTCAGCGCAACTCTGGATTATCTTGGTGAAACGTCGTTATTGGTTATTGCTAAAGTAGTTGCCATCATGATTTTTCTTGCTGCTCTTGACTATGGTTTTGTCCGTTGGGAGATGGAAGAAAAGATGAAGATGACCAAGCAGGAACTCAAGGAAGAAATGAAGGAAAGTGATGGTGACCCGCATATCAAGTCAAAAATACGTGCCATCCAGCAACAACTCGCCAGAAGCCGAATGATGGAGGCTGTTCCAGAGGCAGATGTAGTCATTACCAACCCGACTCGGATAGCTGTCGCGATAAAATACAACGCCGAAACAATGGACGCGCCCGAGGTAATAGCCAAAGGTCAGCAACTTGTAGCTGCCAGGATCCGCGAACTAGCCAGAGAACACGATATCCCCCTGGTAGAAAACCCTCCTGTGGCAAGATTATTGCATTCAAAAGTAGACATAGGGCAAGTCATACCGGAAGACCTGTTCAAGACAGTTGCAGAGATCCTTGCTTATGTCTACTCATTAAAAGCGAATAAGAGATAATGGAAACAGTCAATACCCAGTCAATTATCACCCGTTTCAAAATTGAAGATCTACTGAAACGCAGCGACATTCTTGCCTCGCTGGGGTTGGTGGGCATTTTGACCCTGATGATCATTCCTGTTCCACCGATCATGCTGGATCTTTGTCTATCCTTTAACATTACCATTGCAATTCTTATTCTGATAATCAGCCTTTATACCCAAAAAGCTGTAGAATTTTCTATATTTCCATCTGTCCTGCTGGCCACCACTCTCTTTCGCCTGTCTTTAAACGTTGCCTCTACCCGTCTCATTCTGCTCCGCGGACACGAAGGCATGGATGCTGCCGGATCGGTCATTCAATCCTTTGGTCAATTCGTAGTCGGCGGCTCATATGTTGTCGGCCTGGTGATATTCATTATTTTGGTCATCATTAACTTTGTGGTCATCACCAAGGGTGCCGGCCGTATTGCCGAAGTAGCAGCGCGCTTTACTCTTGATGCAATGCCGGGAAAGCAGATGGCCATCGATGCCGATCTCAACGCAGGCCTCATTGATGAACAAACCGCCCGTGATCGACGCGAAGAAATATCCAATGAAGCCAACTTCCATGGCGCCATGGACGGTGCCTCCAAGTTTGTGCGTGGAGATGCCATTGCCGGGATTATCATTACTTTGATAAATATTGGAGCCGGTTTTATTATCGGTATTCTCCAGAAAGGCATGCCCATGGCTGAAGCTGCCCAAAATTACACCATCCTGACCATTGGTGACGGTCTTGTCGGTCAGGTCCCGGCCCTTATTATATCTACGGCAGCAGGCATGCTGGTCACGCGCTCCGCAGGAAAGGACGACTTTGGGGCGGAGATGAAAGCCCAGTTTACCAGATACTCCAAAGCCCTGTGGGTTGTCTCTGCCATATTGCTTGCCTTTGCCCTGATACCTGGAATGCCTTTTTTCCCTTTTCTCGTCATTGCTTCGGGGCTTGCTTATACTGCCTACAAAATAGACAAGGCGGAAAAAGAAGAAATCGCTGCCAAACCACTCATAGAAGAACCTGAACCGGCTGTTCAGCCAGACGAAGACTACGAGCAAATGCTCAACGTAGACCTGATAGAGCTGGAAGTCGGCTACGGCTTGATCCCTTTTGTCGATGCGGCACAGGATGGGGAATTATTGCAACGAATCCAATCCATTCGTAAACAATTTGCCATCACCAGCGGATTTATTGTTCCTCCTGTGCATATTAAAGATAATTTGCAACTCAATCCCAACCAGTACACGATTAGCTTAAAAGGGGTGCAAATAGCCACCGCGGAGATGATGCCGGGCTATTGTATGGCCATGGATCCAGGCATGGTAACCGAAACCATTAAAGGTATCCCCACCCAGGAACCCGCTTTCCAGCTGCCGGCCATCTGGATAACCGACGATAAACGTGAGCAGGCGCAAATAGCAGGTTATACCGTGGTTGACTGCACCACGGTTATGACCACCCATATCAGTGAAATTATAAAACAACACGCCCATGAACTACTCGGTCGTCAGGAAACCCAGAACCTGATAGACAATCTCGCTCGGACTTATCCTAAATTGATTGAAGAATTAGTGCCCAACATCCTTAATCTGGGCAGCATCATGCGCGTCCTGCAAAACCTTCTTCGAGAGAATGTATCCATCCGAGACCTACGCTCGATTCTTGAAACCATGGCTGACTACACACCCATGACCCAGGATACGGATACCTTGACGGAATATGTTCGCCATGCCCTGTCACGTTCGATCTCCGTTGCCTATACACGGGATGACGGCACGATGTCGATCCTTACCATGGATAGAAATGTAGAAGATACTATCCAAACAGCCGTTCAGCACCGCGAGCACGGTTCATACCTTGCCCTGGACCCAGCCATTGCACAGAAAATACTCGACAGCCTCGGTTCACTTATTGCCAATTACCCTGGGGGCCAGCAACCAGCGCTACTGGTAACCCCGCAAATAAGACCACATGTTCGCCGCCTGACGGAACGTTACTTCCCCAGCTTGGCAGTCCTCTCGCATAATGAAATTACAACAAATATTAACATTCAATCCGTTGGAACGGTAAACATCGATGCAAGTTAAGGTCTTTGAAGCGACAGACATGACAAGTGGGTTGAAGCAGGTCAAGGATGCCTTTGGCCCGGACGCGCTCATTCTCTCCACTCGTACCATCAGGCGTGGTGGTAAACTGGGAATAATGGCTAAGCCGTTGCTGGAAATTACAGCTGCCATTGATAATGACTGGCCGGAAAAAGATGCTCAACCGAATAGTTCCTATCCAAAGCACGACAAAATACGACAACACAAAGAACCTTCTCCTCCTGAGGATGATCTCACCTACGAAAACCTGTGGGATACTCCTCGACAAGATCCTGCTCCAGCCGCTGTAGAAGCAGCCCCTGCATCCAGCGAGCTGAAAGATGAAATCGAAAACTTAAAAAATACCATTGCCGGGCTGACCCAGCAGGTAACAACCATCCAGGCGGCAACGGTTCATCAAAAGCCTTATATTGAACCGGAATTTACAAACAACACTCAACCTGACAATGACTTTCTTTATAAAAGATTAACCTGTTGCGGCATCAATCATACAACTGCCATAACGGTTGCTGAACAGGCAAAAGAGATACTGCGTACCAGTGTGACCGGAGAGCCTATTGACCCGGAATCGGCTCTCAAGGCAGCCATGACAAAAATGTTTAACACCGAAAAACTGTTGCAGCAGAAACTGAACAGGCAACTGCGGATCAGTTTGGTTGGTCCCACAGGGGTAGGCAAGACCACAACCATTGCCAAAATGGCTGCCAATTACCTGAACAAGTTCGGCGGCAAGATTGCACTCATCACCATCGATACTTACCGGATTGCGGCTGTGGAGCAACTCAAAGTGTATGGAGAGATCATGCGACTTCCGGTGGAAGTCATCATTAAACCGCAAGAAGTCGGCCAGGCGTTAAGAAAATACCAGGACTATGATCTCATTTTAATCGACACCGCAGGAAGAAGTCCTAAAAATACCCATGACCTTGCCGAAATGGCAAGTTTTCTTGATCCACGGCATGCCATTGAAAACCATCTCCTGCTCTCTGCAGGAACCAGAGACCGTGAACTGGCAGAGACCATAGAAAAGTTCAGCATTCTCCCTCTCAAAACTTTTATCTTCAGCAAAATTGATGAATGTGACCAGCTGGGTGTCATTGCCAACATCCATAGTCAAAACAGTACCCCACTTTCGTTTTTAACCAATGGTCAACGGGTACCGGAAGATATAATCACTCCTAATCCGGCAACAATAGCAAACTTTATCGTGAACGATCACAGGACCCTGCATAATGGCTGATCACCCGATACGCCCATTAGACCAGGCTGATACCCTGCGGGCTATGAATACACAGGAAAATTCCGACACACCTCCCCCCCATCAAACCACAAGAGTATTTGCCGTCACCAGTGGCAAAGGCGGTGTCGGCAAGACGGCAGTGGTTGCCAACACCGCAGTATTGCTGGCGAAAATGGGAAAACGCGTTCTTATACTTGATGCGGATCTAGGGCTGGCCAATATAGATGTTGTCTTTGGCCTTGCACCGGGGCATAACCTCAACCACTTCTTCTCCGGCGAACAGGAGCTCGATGAAATCCTGGTTGAAGGACCCAAGGGGATTAAAATTCTACCTGCCGGTTCAGGAGTGCAACGTTTCACCAGGCTGGATGCTCACGAAAAAATGCGGCTTTTAGAAGCACTGGATGCAATGCACAATGACTTTGATTTTGTGCTCATCGACACCGAAGCCGGCATATCGGAAAATGTCACCTACTTCAATACAGCTGCCCATGAAATCCTGGTGGTCACCACCCCTGAACCAACAGCAATTACCGATGCCTATGCTCTGATGAAACTGCTCTCCACTCAGTATCACGAAAAGCACTTTAACCTGATTGTTAATTTTATAAAAAACGAAGAGGAAGCACTGGATGTGTATCGAAAGCTGACCATGGTCGCCAATCGATATCTTGACATATCCATTGATTATATCGGCTCAATCCCCCGTGACAAAATGATGATTGACGCTATACGTAAACAACAGGTTTTGGTTGAATTGTACCCCGAATCAAAAACCAGCATGGCATTTGAAGCCTTAGCACGTACGATCATGCAGGAACCACAAAGCCTGGAACCCAAAGGTTCAATCCAGTTTTTCTGGAAGCGACTGCTGGACTTTGGCGCCAAATAAAACAACAAATATTTATTTGATATATATGTATCCACCGGTCCCCCCACTTGATAACCGATCCGAAATGATTCGGGACAACCTGCCTCTGATTGAACTGGTTGTACAGCGAATGGTATCGCAGGTTCCGTCGTTTATGACCAAGGACGACATGACCAGTGCAGCCATGATCGGCCTGACAGATGCAGCCAAAAGATTTGACAGTTCCAAGGGCGTTAAGTTTAAGACCTTTGCCGAATACCGTATGCGTGGGGCCATTTTAGATGAAATGCGAAAGCTTGACTGGTTTTCGCGCACCATGCGGGAGAAACAAAACCAACTTACCCAGACAATGCTCGGTCTTGAACGCCGACTTGGGCGATCCCCCAATGAGGAAGAAATGGCCCAGGCGATGAACATAACGCTGGACGAATACCAATCCATATTGAGCCAGGTCAGCCATTTGGGATGTGTCAGCCTCCACGAAACCCTGGATCACAGTGAGGAAGGCAGAAACTTTCTGGATGCCCTGGAAGATATCGGCGGCCCGACCCCTACCGATATTATTGAACAAGAAGAATTAACCTATCTTTTAGCAGAAATACTAGAGGAACTCTCAGAAAAGGAACGTCTGGTCATAGCACTTTATTATTATGAAGAACTGACCCAAAAGGAAATTGCCGAAGTCATCAGTGTTTCCGAAGGCAGGGTCTCTCAGCTCCATAGCCAGGCACTGCTGAAACTGAGGGTTAAACTGCTTAATTCCGACGTAATGGATTAAGTACTATGGGCGTTTTGAAAAATTTATTTTTTCAGGTCACTCAAGCACTCTACTTCCGGAGGAGCCGGCATGAATAATAGTATAGCTTTAGTTATCTGCAGCACCCTTCTTGGTTTCTGCCTCAGTCTTATCGTTATTGCTCTTTTACAAAAGAAAAAAAATACAGCATCTCCATCCCGTGATAAAAAGCAGATCAAACGCCTCGAAAGAAAGCTCAACCAGGCACTGGCGACCGACAACCGAGTTGCGTCGACTCCCACGTTTAGACAATCGCTGGACAAGGCCTCATTGACCACAGAGTTTCAGGTCCCAAGATTACTCAATCAGGCAAGAATCCACCAACCACCGCCGGAAAAATACACTATCTTTAAAAAACTGATATCCCAGGGACTAAGCAAAGAGGAGATTGCATCTGTTCTTAGCATCTCAACAGTTGAAGCAAGCCAACTGATGAACCTGCATTCTATGACAAAGCCCAACTCTTCCACCTGATCGTTCGTGGTGCTGTTTTTCTTTGCCGGGAAAAGAATTGCTGCCATGTGCGCTTAAGGAAACAGCCCTACATGCCGATATAATTACATGACTATCAATATTCACTAGGTAAAATCATGGTCTCCGGAAAATACAGCGCGCTCAGTGGTGCCCTTGCAAGAGAACAGGCTATGGGCAATATCGCTGCAAACCTTGCTAACGTGAGCACCACTGGCTTTAAAAAAAATCGCATTAGCTTTGAATCTGTACTCAACGATGCCAAACAAGTTACTGACGCCGGAGGCATAAATTACTCGCGCATTCGAAAAATAGGCACTGATTTTGATCAGGGAGGGGTGCGGGAGACGGGCAGAGAACTTGACCTTGCCATTGCCGGTGAGGGATTTTTCAAAATCAGAAAAGGAGACGATACTTTCTACACCAGGGCTGGTCACTTTATGCTGGACGAAAACGGTATGGTGAAAACCGAAGACGGGTTCAACCTCCTTGCCGGAGGCAACCAGCCTTTGCAGCTTCAGGATGCTGCCGGCAAAATCATCTCCATCGACGACAACGGCAATATAGCGGTTAATGGTGTTGCCACGGACAACCAGGTTCAACTGTATTCCGTCAACGATGAAAACCTGTTGAAACAGGTCGGCAACTCTTTGTTCCAGCTTGAACAGGGGGGAACGGATCAGGGGCTTGAAAATTTTCGCGTGGTGCAGGGTAGCCTTGAAACCTCCAATGTCAACATGATGGAAGAAATGGCACTGATGATAAATACCCAGCGGAAATTTGAAGCAGACCTCAAAATAATGGAAAGTTACTCAACCCTTGGCGACAAGCAGGACGAACTTGGTTCTATAAGCTAACAGGCAAAAACATACTACTTATGCAGATATTACTGCACAAAGAGGCATACTATGCGATCACTCTGGACAGCAACCACCGGCATGTCGGCTCAGAACCTGAACCTGGACGTTATTGCCAACAATCTGGCAAATGTTTCGACAACAGGATTTAAAAAAAGCCGTGCGGATTTCCAGGATCTGCTCTACCAAATCATGAAAGTACCGGGGAGCCCCACTTCAGACGATACAAAATCACCAACAGGTATACAGGTCGGCCTGGGGGTGAAAACAGGTGCAGTAACAAAAGTTTTCACCACAGGCGACCTGATTCAGACCGACAACCAACTCGACGTGGCCATTGAAGGCACAGGCTTTTTCCAGGTCGATCTCCCCAACGGCAACACCGCTTATACCAGGGCAGGTAACTTTAAGCTTGACGGTGACGGCCGGATGACCACCTCTGACGGTTATCCAATCCAACCGGAGATCGTTATCCCGGAAGATGCCAATGAGGTAACCATCTCAGAGACAGGCGTGGTCAGTGCCATTTTGGGGGATGATACCGAATCTACAGAGCTTGGCAATATTGACTTGGCAAATTTTGTCAATGACGCCGGCCTGGTTGCCATTGGCCGTAATCTCTTTCGAGAAACAGACAGTTCCGGCGTTGCAGCCATCGGCACCCCTGGTAGTGATGGTTATGGTCTGCTGCTCCAGGGTTTTGTCGAAAACTCCAACGTCAACCTGGTCGAAGAATTAGCCCATATGATTACAACCCAGAGGGCGTTTGAGATCAACTCTAATGTTGTCTCTACCTCCGATGAAATGATGCAAACCGTTAACAACATGTAAGGCGCATATGAAGTATATTCTCGGGTTATCGCATAGCATTTTTCTTTTGTTGCTCCTTGTTGCACCGGCGTCGGCAACACTGACAGTTACCTTTACCGAACAGGCAACCGTAACCGGTGACAAGATACTGCTTGGCGATATTGCACACATTTCCTCAACCGACCAAGCAGGACAGGCCTTAGGCCGGCTGGTAATTGCCAACTCCCCGGCCCTTGGACAAAAAAAAACACTGCAGACCCCTTTGGTCATCACCTCGCTCCGCAATAATCCTCAGGCCGCAGACGTTCACTGGACTGGCACACGAGAAGTTGTAGTGCAGCGCCGGACAATAAAAATTACCGCCGATCAACTCTACCAAATCATTGCCCAATTCCTGGCTGACAACAAACAAAGATTGCCCAACGGTGATATACGCTTCACCTCCATGCGTGCTCCTGCTGAACTCTTCCTGCCATACGGAGAGCTCTCGTGGCGTGTCACACCGTCACGTCCCACTATCGTTGACAGTTCAAGCTTTTCCATTTTCTTTAAAGTCGACGGCAAACCAGCCAATAACTGTACGGTACGTGGTCGAATTGAGATCCTTACTGATATTGCCGTGGCCGCAGATACCATACGGAAGGGAACGGTCATCAAAGCCGAGCAAATAATCATGAAACGTAAAAATATTGTTGCCGCAGACCATCCTGTTTACAGACCTGAAGATGTTATCGGCATGCAGGCAGTTAGAACCATCGGCTCCGGTAAAGTGGTCGAACAAGATCATATTACCGCCCCACCTGTGATCGCGAGCGGAGACATGGTAAAAGTTATTGCCGGCAAAGGGCATCTCAGAATCTCCACCAAGGGCGTTGCCAGGTCAGCCGGGATAATCGGTGACACCATTCGGGTAAAAAACATGCGCTCAAACAAGCTTATTTATGCACGGGTCGAAGGCCCGGGAATGGTTTCCGTGGAGTTTTAAGATGAAATATATACACAAGACGAACTATTCATTCCCATTATCCAACCTGTTCCTGCTGTGTGCGGTGTTGGCCCTTTTTCTTTCAGGCTGCAGTAATCCTAATCCTGAAGTAGTTTCCATTCCCGAACCACTGGAAGCACCTGTAGTAAAGGCTCCGCAACCACAATCGCCAGGCACCTTATGGACAGGAGATGAAGGGAACTGGCTTGCTGATATCAGGGCCAGAACCGTAGGTGATATTGTTACAGTGATCATTCAGGAAGAGGCCAGTGCATCCAAAGAAGCAACCACAGAGACTGACCGGGAATCAAGTATGACTGCCGGGATTCCCACTCTGTTTGGCTATGAAAAGGTGTTTGAAGAGAACAACCCTAATTTGAATATGTCTTCTCTTGTGGAAGCCAACCTGAGCAATGAATTTAAGGGGGGTGGAAAAACGACCAGAAGCGAGGATCTGGTTGCAACCCTTACCACCCAGGTGATTGAGGTCTACCCTAACGGAAACATGAAAATCCGCGGCGGCAAATCGGTTACGGTGAACAATGAAAACCAGATTATTTATCTTACAGGTATTGTCAGGTCATTTGATATAACTGCCGCCAACACCATAGATTCCGGCAATATTCTTAATGCGCAAATTGCCTATACCGGTAAAGGTGCTATTTCAGACAAACAGAAACCAGGCTGGCTGATGCGTATTCTGGATAACACCTGGCCTTTCTAGAGAGGCTCTCCATGCAAAGAAAATATATACTATACACACTTCTTTTTATTCTGCTGCCTGTATGGGTGCAAACCGTTTCAGCAGCACGCATAAAAGATCTCGCAAACATAGAGGGAGTCCGTGAAAATCAACTCATGGGTTACGGGCTGGTCATAGGGCTCAACGGAACCGGAGACGACATCAAAAAATCGGTTTTCACCCGCCAGGCCATGATTAATATGATCAAAAGAATGGGCATGGCCATCACACCGGATGTCTTTAGCCAAATGAAAACCAAAAATGTGGCAGCGGTCATGGTCACCGCAAAACTACCCCCTTTTGCACGAGCAGGTTCAACTATTGACATCCACGTGGCCTCCATTGGCGATTCCTCGAGCCTTGCAGGCGGCAACCTGCTCATGACACCGCTCAAAGGGCCTGACGGCAAAACCTACGCCGTTGCTCAGGGTCCCCTTGCCGTTGGTGGCATTTCTTTTGGCGGCAAAGCAGCTCAGGTGCAAAAAAACTTTCCAACCGCGGGTCGTATTGCCGGTGGTGCTATTATTGAGCGAACTGTTAATTTTGCCCTGCCCACAGACGGTAATCTTCTGTTTCAGCTTAAGGAAACAGATTTCACCACTGCTACCAGAATGACCGAGGCCATCAACGATCAATTCGGTGACGCCACAGCCCAGTCTCTAGACGGAACATCCATCCAGGTTATACAACCTGACGATTACCCTGGTGGATTGGTTTCTTTTATCTCAGAAATCGAGAACATCAGTATCTCTCCGGATACACCCGCCAGGATTGTGGTCAATGAACGAACCGGCACTATTGTTATGGGGCAGGATGTACGCATATCTACCGTAGCAGTGTCCCATGGTAACCTGAACCTGGTCATTTCCGAATCCATTGAAGTATCCCAACCAAACCCACTGGCTGCCGGTGAAACGGTGGCCGCACCGCAGACGACCATTGAAGTCGTCGAAGAGGACGGCAACCTGGTGGTCCTAGAGATGGGTGTCAATATCGGTGATATAGCAAAAGCTCTCAATGCTATTGGTGCCACTCCTCGCGATTTAATTGCTATTTTTCAAGCTATCAAAGCGGCAGGCGCCCTTCAAGGTGAACTGGTTGTCCTTTAATCGGAAATACACATCATGAATCCCATTGACCCGAAACTCACATTTGCAGCAGCGCAGCATGTACAACAACAGGAAACTGTCAGTTCTACAAATAAAGATGACAAAGCCATTAAAAAAGCAGCTGCCGAGTTCGAGGCCATCATGGTGCAATCCATGTTCAAAGCCATGCGGAAAAGCGTACCTGAAGGAAAGCTGTTTCCAAAATCCAATGCCGAAAAAATCTATGAAGAAATGCTCGACCTGGAAATTGCAACCCAAGTCTCACAAAAACAGAGCCTCGGTCTTGCCAAACAAATTTACGAACAGATGCAAAGTAAACTAAACCAGGAAAATAAATAGCTGCATTCACTCTTTTTTATCTTTTCAACACCATCAAGGATATTCTCCTTACCACCAGCAAATTGCATAGCATACGTATTTATCTGGAATTACAATCCATTATCCTTACTTTATTTTTTTCATCTTTTTCCCCAAAAAATCAGTAAAAAAACTAAAGTTCTCACAATTTCCCACCGAAAAGAAGAGTACAGAAAAGAAAAAATCTGTACTGCGGCCAAGGACGAGTCGCAACAAACTGCAGGGAGGCAGGGAAATGATAGACAGTGTAAGCCACAATCAATTGCACAGTGCGATTCACACTCACCGGAATTACCGCATGGAAGCTAGCTCTACCAAGCAAAGCGACGAAAGCGGCAAGCAGTCCGGCTCGATGGACGCTGTATCCATTGAGAGTGAATCCTCGTCGGCAATCACCTACTCTACCGACATGAGAGTCGATAACAGACTAGGAGACAAGTTTGGTTTGCTGCAAAACCTGGTAGCCAACCTGCTGAAAGAACAAGGCATTAACACCAAGGTATTGGCCGGCGATATTGAGATTGACATCGCCACCATCACCCCTGAAGCAGCCGAAGAATTGGTTGCGGATGACGGGTATTTTGGTGTAGAAAAAACCTCAGATCGAATTTTCCAGTTCGCAGTTGGAGTTGCCGGCGGAGATCCATCCCGAATCGATGCCATAAAGGAAGGCATTAATAACGGATTTGACCAAGCGCTTGAAGCGTTTGGTGGGTGGCTCCCAGACATCTCCTATGCAACTTACGATGCGGTTATGGAAAAGCTCGACAGCTGGGTAGCTGAGTCCAAAACTGTGGTTGAACAATAACATCAGGTGAACGTGATGACAGTGGAATTTTTTGGAGTCAGAGGTATGGCACAAATAGGCGGTGTCAACAAAATCAATCGCACCGGTGAAACGCAAAAATCCGGCAAAGCTGACAACGCACAAGGCGCATCGTTTTCTTCTGCTCTCAAGGGAGCGAGTGAAGCAACCAGCACCAGTGATGTTTCCAAAAGCGAACGGGCCGCCCGTGTTGAAGAACTCAAAGCTCAGGTAGCAAATGGTACTTACGAGCCTGAACTGGACAAAGTCGCTTCCAGCCTGCTTAAATTCTTAGTTGAGGGACGATAATGACCCGCGAATCGGTTCGAGAGTTGCTCATGCAGTTGCGAGAAACTATCCACAACGAACGAGAACATGCAAAACAGCTTGATATGCAGGCCATGGCCCATGACATGGCACAAAAACAAGCAATCCTGCAAACCTTGCAGGTTGTCGAAAAACTGCATCCGGACGATCAAGCTCTTGCCCGTGAGATCAGCGATGAAAACAGACGCAATGCCTTCCTATTCCGCGCAACACTGAATTGGATCCAAGAGACCATGGAATTTTTTGGTCGAAAAACAGTCCCTACAACCTACGGCCAGACCGGTGCAACCAACAACACCGCCATGAACGGTCGCCTGCTTTCCGGTAGGATTTAAGCCGCTTTCCCCCTTCTTCCTGTCACTCCTGGGCTAATCGCCCTTCCCTGTTGTAGCTCTTTCTAACTCACCCAGGCTTTTACCGCTGCTCCGCCCTCTTCTTTGCACTCGGTTTGCTCAGAAACTGGGTGTTACAGCGCAAGCAAACTCTTTATGGTATGCCCCCTCACTCACCCGCGATCCGTCCACCTGTCACCCAGCTGAAAAAGAAAGACCATACGCTCTCAGCTAAACTCTTTCTCGGTTTGTGCCGATACTATAAATAGAGGATCATTTTACCACGTCAACGGACTGACTCACACTACTCAATATCCAGGAATACGAACATGGCAGGACTCCTTGACGCTCTGAATGCCGGTAAAACAAGCCTGAGCACCAACCAGAAATCCATCGAGATTGTCGGCAACAACGTTGCCAACGTCAACACCGAAGGCTATTCGCGTCAACGAGCCGAATTGATGCAGATCCCGGCGGTCAATTTCGGTGATTTCTTCATAGGTCAGGGGGTAACCGTATCCGACGTCAGTCGGGACTACAGTTCCTTTATCAGCCGCCAGCTCCAGGAAAGTAATATTGCCTTTGGTGAAGAAACCGGCAGGTCCAACACCCTATCGGAGCTCGAACGTATTTTCAATGTATCGGACGACAATCTTGCCTCTGAAATTGACGATTTTTTTGACGCCTGGCAAGAGCTGACGACCAATCCAAGCGGAGCGGTGGAACGAGACGTGGTGCTCCAGCGTGGACAACTCCTGGGTGATGCCTTTCGTCAGGTCAGTGATGAGCTCAACACCATTACCCAAAACCTCAACACCGAAATTATCGGCGAGGTAGAACAGCTCAATGAAAAGATCTCTGAAATTGCAAAGCTCAACGACAGAATCAGGCAGATAGAAATTGGCGGCCAGCAGGCCAATGCGGCCAGGGACCAGCGGGATCTGCTGGTTCAGGACCTCTCGCAAACCCTTGGCGTGAAGACATACAGTGATAACCTTGGCATGCTCGCAGTGGTTCTACCAGGGGGCACACCTCTGGTCCAGGGCAATACGGCCATGACCATTCAAACGGTTACCACCGGCACCAATGTCGAACTCCAGGTCGAAATAGCCGGAACCATCAAAGATATCAGCCGCGAGGAACTGGGTGGGGAGTTTCGCGGCATATACGAAATGCGGGATGTTTTTGTGGAAGGGTTGCACGATGATCTTGATACACTTGCCATTGACATCACCTCTTCGGTTAACGATATCCATGATGATGGGTACTTCATCGATCCTACGACGGATATCGCCACCACCGGTCAATTCTTTTTCACCGATATCACAGCGCTGCCGTCAGACGTTCGCGCCAGCAGGTCCATCACCACTGCCTTTACAGACAGTCGCTATATTGCTGCTGCCGGCCAGGACACGGCTGCCCCTGGTGATAACGAGAACGCACTCAAAATCGCAGCATTGGAAACAAGCCATAACGTAACAGGCACCGATGGCAACTATGATGCCTTCTTCAGCCAAATGGTCTCCACAGTCGGCATTGAAGCAAGCAGAAACGACCTCGCGCTCAAAGGCGCAGAGGATACCACAGTCCAATTGCAAAATCTGCGTGACGGGTATTCCGGCGTTTCTCTGGAAGAAGAAATGATTGACCTTATTCAATATCAACGTGGTTTTCAATCGTCGGCCAAGTTTCTTTCCACTGTTGATGAAATGATGAATTCGCTGCTGCAGCTCAAGGGGTAAAAGATGAAAGCAACCCAAGGCACCACTTACCGCATGCTCGGTACACGGCTCAATGACGTAGCTCTTGATCTTGAAAAATTACGCACCACAGGGGCAACCGGTAAAAAATTATCCAATCCTTCTGATGACCCGGCTGCCATCCGCCCTGTACTCAATACCAGGAAGCAGCTCAGCAACATCGACCGTTATCTGGAGACAATGGGCAAAACCGGCGACATCATGGCAGCCACCGATGGGCACTTGGAGCATGTCGAAAACATCATGCAGCGGGCCAAGGAAATCATGGTCAATGCAGTGAATGGAAGCCTAAGTGACGAGGACCGTACAGTGCTGGCTGATGAGCTGGTACAGCTCAAGCAGGAAATGCTTGATGCTGCAAACGGGAATGTTGACGGGAAGTACATCTTTAGCGGCTACCAGGAAGACAGCAAACCGTTTACCATCAACACATCTTATACGGCAGCTGGGTATGATGCCAACGATCATACAACATGGCCCGTGTTGTATGCTGGTGACGAAAATGCCACCTTTGTTGAAATCAGCTCTGGTGAACAACTGCAGGCCAACCTCACGGGCAATGAGCTTTTTTTAGGTTCTACAAACTGGAATCCTCCACCCTACAACCCACCAGACCCTACAGGCAACGCGGTGAATGGTATTGATGCCGGGAGGTTTGACCTGTTTGCAGAAATCACCCAGGCCGAAGAAGCTATTCGCGCCAATGACCAGGCGGCAATGCAGACCAGCCTCCAAGACCTTGATGGCGCAGCCGAGCAAAACCGTAGGCTTCGTTCACAACTTGGCAACAGAGCAAAGCGAGTAGAAACCGCCATGATCCACCAAGAAGAGGCACAGATCGACCTCAAACAGGTGTTATCCCGCTATGAGGACGCAGACGCCATCGAGGTATTCAATGATATCGTGCAACAAGAAACCGCCTTCCAGGCGGCTCTGAGTATAACCTCCAAGGTTTCCCAACTTTCCATTCTCGATTTTATCTAACCCTTATAGAACCGACTAAAAACACTTGCTTTTTCGAGCAGTTTACACAATATTGAACATATGGACGTTGAAATAATCAGTTACAGGTGATCTATCTTTCATCTGTACTGATTGCTTCCTATGAAAGGACAGTCCTCAATTCTTCCCCTCTGGATAGATTTTTCCGGAAAAATCATAGGTGCAGACATGCTGGTGCTGACCAGAAAAGCCGGTGAAGGTATTGTTATTGGTGACAATATTACCGTCAAAATCATTGAAATGAAAAGTGGGGGGGTCCGTATCGGGATTGACGCTCCCCGGGAAACCAAAATTTATCGGCAGGAAGTCTACGACCGCATTCGTGAGGAAAATATTGAAGCGGCAAGGTGGGATATGGCAGACCTTGATATCCTTAGTGATGAGCTTGCAAGCAGGAAAGTGAAAAAATGAAAACTATACAGACTCGCTTCGGAGAAATAGAATTTGACCCTGCAAATGTTATTCATTTTCCGGAAGGACTAATCGGACTGAAGGATTTAAAAAACTTCCTTGTCATTCCCAATAAAAAAGAGGGTCCGCTCTTCTGGATCCAAAGTGTTGATGATCCTGCCTTTGCCTGTCCGGTAACTGATCCAACCAACTTCTTTCTCGACTACGCCATCGCTCCTGACAAAGGGGAAAGAGAAAAATTAAAAATTAAAGAAAATGATAAATATTTTGTGTTAAGTATCGTCAGCGTAGACCAGGATAAAAAAATAACTCTTAACCTGGCCGGTCCTATTATTTACTCGCCAGACACCAGTCTTGCCCTGCAGGTGGTGCTGGAAGACGGCAACTACGATACCCAAACGCCGCTTCCGGAGATAAAGAAATAGCACCTTATATTTATTAGTTACACGTTAGCCGCCTTCTCCTTTGAGATGGCGGCTTTTTTTATTTTTTCTCAAAAAACACTTAACTGTTCCCGCCTATAAACCGAAAAGAAGACTGAGAGAGACAAAGATGCATTGAGAGAGTTGTTACGTTTGTATCGTTAGCCGAAGGATAAGTCAGTGGACGACCGAGGCTAAGAATTTCATGGAGGATTACCATGGCTTTAACGATCAATACGAACATCGGCTCTTTGAATGCCCAACGCAATCTCGCCAATTCCCAGCTCGACCTGAACACCTCTATGCAGAGGCTGTCTTCGGGTCTCCGTATTAACTCCGCCAAAGACGACGCGGCGGGGCTTGCCATCTCCGACAGGATGACTTCCCAGATCCGCGGACTCAACCAGGCAGCCCGTAACGCAAACGACGGCATTTCCCTTGCCCAGACCGCAGAAGGAGCCATGCAGGAATCTACCAACCTGCTGCAGCGTATCCGCGAATTGTCTGTCCAAGCTGCGAACGCGACTAACTCGGCATCCGACCGCCGCTCCTTGCAGGAAGAGGTGGACCAGCTCATCTCCGAACTCGACCGCATTGCCAAGACAACCACCTTTAATGGCCTCAAAATCCTCGACGGCTCCTATGTGGGGCAGGCGTTCCAGGTCGGTCCCAACCCAGGTGATGCAATAAGCTTTGATATCGACGGCATAGAAGCTGACGAGATCGGTCATATCACAACCGCCATTGGCGATACTGCCGTAGATGCCAATGTGGCCAACGATATAACCATCACTGTGGGCACCGATGGAACAGCCAAAGCCATTGCATCCAGTGCGGATTATGCAATTACAGGTGATACATACAGGGCCGAGGACTCAGCCTATGCAAAGGCAGAGGCTATCAGGGACTCGAGTATCTTCGGGCTAACCGTTGATGCGAAAACAACTTCTACCACAACCTTAAATGCAACGCCTCCAACTGTCCCGGCGACTACGGGAAATTACACCCTGACTGTTAATGGCAAAACTGTCTACAGCCAGCCCAACACAACCGGCGCTGCCGTAGCTGTTAATTATGCGGATATGGTCTCTGGAATTAATGGTAATGCCGGAGAAACAGGAGTAACAGCAACATACGATGTAACAACAAGAGAACTCGTATTGACAGCAGAAGACGGAAGAAACATTGTAATAGCCGACGCAGGTTCCTCCGCAGATGTTATTGCAGACACTACCCAAAGAGGAACAATTACCTTGTCCGCGACCGAGTCCATTGATTTAGGCGGTACAACTGCCAGCATAGGATTTGGTACTACCACTTCCCATACAGTTGACTCCACCAAGGGCATCGATGTAATCGACATCACCACCCTTACCGGTGCCAATGAGGCCATGCTTCGTATCGATGCCGCACTCAGTTCGGTGGACTCCAGCCGTGGTAAGCTGGGAGCTGTGCAGAACCGGTTTGAATCCACCATCTCCAACCTTCAAAATGTAGCTGAAAACCTTACCGCAGCACGCTCCCGTATCCGTGATGCAGATATTGCCCAGGAAACTTCGGAAATGACCAGGTCCAATATCCTGCAGCAGGCTGGCGTTTCCATCCTTACCCAGGCCAACCAGACACCGCAGTTGGCTCTCCAGTTGCTTCAGGGATAAAGAGCTCATCAAGTAATCATCCATCCGGGAATGGCCTCTCGTCATTCCCGGATATAATATACACGAGGTTTGCAGATGAAAATTGTTACCTTTCGTTATCAAAGGTTTGCATCGGTACTCCAAAAAACAAAAAAAGAAAAAGATATGCAAGTCACCCCTGATTCAGAAAGAGCCTATTATATCAAGAAGATAGCTCTAATCGGCAATCGTCCTGAGGTAATATTGGGGTCATGGCAATAATTTTTTTTTAAAAAAACCTAAAGATTCTTTCAAGGCAGTTCGATAGATACAATAAGGGAAAATGACGTCCCAAAATTTTGCATAAAAAAAAACCAGGTATATACGATTCAAACGCAATGGAGGCGCTAGTCAGCGAAAAAATCTAACAGCAATAAAATATACATGGCAAGGATGCCAGACTAAGTAACATAAGCCTATTTAATATTCACGGAGGAATATCATGGCAATATCAATCAACACAAACGTAGCATCTCTCAACGCACAACGTAACCTGGGCGCAAGTCAAGGTAACCTTAACAAGTCCATGCAGCGTCTCTCATCTGGTCTTCGGATCAACTCTGCAAAGGACGATGCAGCTGGTCTTGCGATTTCCGATCGCATGACCGCCCAAATTCGCGGCCTTAATCAGGCTACACGTAACGCCAACGACGGTATTTCTTTAGCGCAGACCGCTGAAGGTGCAATGCAGGAAAGTACGAATATCTTGCAACGTATGCGCGAGTTATCTGTACAGTCTGCTAATGATACAAATAGCGCATCCGACAGAAAATCCCTCCAAGCTGAGGTTGATCAATTGATCAGCGAAATGGATAGGATTGCCACTACAACCCAGTTCAATGGAAAAACACTCCTTGATGGTAATTTTACTGGGGCAAATTTCCACGTCGGAGCAAATGCAAACCAGAACATTTCTTTTACCATTGCAGGTGCGCGCGCAAGCCAAGTTGGATCAGTGGTAAATGAAGCAGGTACAGCAACCCAAAGCGCGGGTACAGGTGGTGCTGCTGGCGCTACTGCTTCCTACGCAAACTACGCAGGTGTTAGCGATGCCGCTTTAGCAGCAAATACCTTGACTATCAATGGCTCAGCCGTACAGGCTACAACAGCTGTTAACGCTGCTGCGGGGTTAACTGATTCAAGTGCTTATGCAAAAGCTCAGTCGATTAATGCAAGTGATATTGACGGGGTCACGGCCACTGCAGACAACACTCAATCATTTGCCAATGAAGGCGCAGGACTGTTTGCATCTGCTGCAAGTGGAATTGTAGATCCTCTTGATACTTTAACCTATTCACTTAGTATAAATGGAGAATCAATCACATCCAACGCAATGACGAATGGTGAAACAATATCATTGAGCGATATGGTTACCTTTATTAACGATAAAACTAGCGATACAGGTGTTACTGCTACTATTAAAAGTGATGGTAATCTTCAACTGCAAGCTGAAGATGGACGAGACATAATTATCGACGAGGATTTTGCCGCAAACCAGGACGCAACCACCGGCACCAATCTCGCGATGAGTACTGTATTTTCTTCCTTCACCACTGCAGGTACTGCTACAGGTACAAATGACCAAGCTTTCAGAGGTCAAGTAACTCTTCAGTCAAGCGAAACAATCACACTCAACGCAAACGGGCAGGCAGCTCTTGGGCAAGCCACGGCAGTTCTCAATGTCGATACCTCTGATTCAATAGCCACTTTGGACATCACGGATGTAGAAGGGGCCAACGATGCAATCCTTGCTATCGACGCAGCACTGTCCTCCATCGACAGTTCACGTGGTGACCTTGGTGCGATTCAAAACCGTTTTGAGTCCACTATCGCCAACCTGCAGAATGTAAGTGAAAACCTCTCTGCAGCACGTTCCCGAATCCTGGATGCGGATATCGCCCAGGAAACCTCCAACATGACCAAGCAGAACATCCTGCAGCAGGCTGGTGTATCCATCCTTGCCCAGGCCAACCAGGCGCCGCAATTGGCTCTGAGTCTGCTCGGTTAATGATGCCTTTTCAGAAGGAACCCTTATCGGGTTCCTTCTGAATCTGGTAGTATACATAACATTCATAGTATACATACACGGAGGTACATATCATGATGATCGAAACAATCGGTGCTGCAACAGCTTCCCCACCCCGAGTCAACGAGCCTGTCCAAAAAGTCGAAAAGCAACGCCAGGAAATCGAACAACAGCCCCAGGTCGACAACAAAGAACCCCAAGTCCAACCCGAAGAACTTCTCAACCAGATAAATGCCCTTACTGAAGATGGTATATATAGTGTTCGCTTTGAACGGGATGATACAGCCAACGAACTAGTGGTAAAGATTATGGACAATGAGACCGATGAGATTATTAGACAGATCCCAGCGGAAGAGCTGTTAAATCTTACCAAACACTTGCAGGAAATTAGAGGCAATCTCGTTAACACTGTCAGCTAGTTTTTGCACGGAGCAGCACCATGGCTATACAATTCAGCGGCCTCGCCTCAGGAATGGACACAGGTTCGATCATCGACCAGTTGATGAATCTCGAACGAATCCCCATCACCAGGCTGGAAGGTGATAAAACCTGGATGAACAACAGGCTCTCTGCCTTTACCGAACTTGACACCAAGCTTAAATCTTTTCTCGACTCGATTGACACTCTCGGGGATGAAGATACCCTCCAGCAAAGAAGTGTTAAACTGAGCGAAGAAGAACACTTGTCTGCATCTGTTTCCAGCGAAGCGCTGGCTGGAACTAGCTATGCAGTGGAAGTCGTCAGTCTTGCCCAGGCCCAAAAATCCGTTACTGCAGGCGGATTTGCGGCCAAAGACAGCAACACCTTCGGTACCGGCACCCTCAATGTAACCGTTGACGGTACCAGCCATGCTATAGAAATCACCTCGGAAAACAATTCCCTTGAAGGCATCATGCAAGCCATCAATGATGCGGATATAGGGATCTCCACCGGCATAATTAATGTTGGTGGAGAGTCCACCACTCCTTATCGCCTGCTTTTAAGCGGTGACAGTGTTGGCAAATCCTTTTCGGTTGATGCTACAGGACTGACCGGCGGCACCGATGACCTGGGAGCCGTAGAAGATGAAACCGGTACCGTTAATCCGCCAGTGACAAAGGCAGCACAAGCCCATATACGAGTAGACACCATTGACATTTACTCTGATTCCAACACGGTTAAGGAGGCTATCCCCGGCGTGACGCTTGACCTGCTCAAGGCGGAAACAGATACCACCACTCAGCTTTCCGTAGATCTGGATAAAAGCGCCATAAAGGAAAACATTGAATCCTTTGCCAAGGGGTATAACCAAGTTATCAGTTTTATCACCGGCCAGTCAGTGATTAACGGTGAAGGTGGAGGACTGCTCAGTGGAGATTCCGGGGTTAACTCCATTAAGCGACACCTGCAGTCCATGCTCACTTCCCTTTTTGAGAATTCCGGCACCCTGACTACCCTGTCACAACTGGGGTTCGAAACCCAGCAAGACGGTACATTGGTCGTCAATGACGAGACCCTATCACAAGCGGTGGAAGAAAATCTGGGCAGTGTTGTTTCCCTGCTTTCTGGTGAGGGAGAGAAAAAAGGTCTGGCAGAGCAGTTTTCCGACTACCTGGAATCCATGACCAGCTCCACCACCGGTATGCTCTCTGGCAGGAAACAAAGCATTAACAGCAATGTCAAGCGGATCGACAGCCGAATAGAAATAATGGAAATGCGTCTTGAACAACGCCAAAAAACCCTGGAGGCGCAATTTTCTGCCATGGAAACGCTGGTCAGCGGCATGAACGCTCAATCGTCTTTCCTTACCCAACAGATGGCAAATATATCTAGCATAACAAACAGGAGCAATAATTGATGAACGGCTATACCAACCAATACCTAGCCAATACGGTCAACTCGGCCTCGCCGGAACAGCTGATGCTGATGCTCTATGACGGTGCCATCCGCTTTTTGGGAATGGGAATCCAGGCTATTGAAAAAGAGATGATCGATAAACGTGCCTATTACATCAATAAGGCTTCGGCCATCATCTCCGAATTTGCAGCTACCCTTGATCACTCCCAAGATGCAAATCTGGCAGAAAACCTTGATGCTCTTTATAACTACATGTTGGGCAGGCTGCAAGATGCCAACGTCAACAACGATACAGAGCCACTTGAAGAAGTAAAAACCATGCTCAGCGACCTGCGAGGCACCTGGGCCCAGGCAATAGAGCTCAACAAGCAGGATAGTAAAGCAATCAAAAAAGGGTATGCTGCTGTTGGCTCCGACGTGCCACCAGCCCCCCGAAAATCTTTTGTAGCTGCAATGTAGGAAGAAAGATGATCATTGAAAAAGCGTTGGACACATACCGTACCATTCTTGCTCTCATGACAGAAATCGAACAGCTTCTCCCTGGGCAGGACATAGAAAGGATGCTGGAAAAATACCAACAGATGATGCACAGCCAGGACGAAGCAAAAGAGCTGGACCAAAAAATACTCAATCTCCTCAACACGGTAAGCGATCCAACAGGCAGCACCAAAATCCTTGATTTGCTTGATTTAATGCAAAAGATTCAAGATACGAACCATCGCCTTACCCCGCAAATGCAAGCAATAATGGCTGTGCAGAAAAACGAATTAAACAAGCTCAATCAAGGCAGCAACATGATGCGCCGTTACCACTCCCATACCAGGCAGACCGGACAACTGGTCTCCAATGCAGGATAACCCTGAATTTTTCATTTCGCCAACCTTGGCTGATCGTCTTTTTACCCCAACGGCTTTAGGTTACACAAAAAATTGCTTTGCTTCTCCTGCATCCTGTGGCAATCTAAGCTTATATTGAGCGTTGAAAGATAATAATCGATAGTTGAGGTTACCCTTGCAGCAATTAGAGGATTTTTTTTCTCAGGTAAAAGATCAGAAGGCCGTCCGGGTCACACTCCCCCTGTCGAACAGTGTTCCGAAAGAGAGAATTCACTGTATTTTTGGTGCCGCAACACCACCTGCTTTTTTTCTGTTTTTCCAGGAAGGCGTGCTCCCCTCCACCCTGGACGCCGGCAAAAGCTGTCTGGTTACCGTTGATCTTGGTGGCCAGGCAAAATCTGTTACAGCAAATATTACGGCAGTCCCAGACGAGCAAACCCTTCAGCTCGAAGCAGTACAGGTTATCAGCCACGAACAGGCTAGAAACTACTTTCGAGTTGATGCGCATACGCCAATCATAGCCACGCCGGTGAATCCGCTCAAAAACGTTGCCGAACAGGATAGTTGGCACCTCGAAGGCGAGACGATCGACTTGAGCGGCAGCGGCGTGCTCTGCGTCTTTTCCCAGCCACTGGAGCAAGGGAAAAAAGTACGCATAAACCTGACCCTTCCCACAGGCCTTATGCATACGATAGAGAGCATAGGCCATGTAGTCCGCTGTGAAAAAATTGAAGAGGCAATGTACCATGTTGGGTTTCATTTCGATATACTTGCCAGTGAGGACAGGGATAAAATAATGGCGAGCTGTTTTGAATTACAGCGAAAACACCTGCGTATGAAGGTACAGGTTAAAAATTCCTTGTAGGTCATGGATTAACAGGGATATCCTTCTGCAGACTCCTCATTTTCTATTTTCTCCATTGAAATGGACACAAAACCTGCTATAACTTCCACAATATTATCAGGGAAAAAGCAATCCATAACTCATTTAAACTATAGCTAAAGAAGACGGTGTGGCAAAAATCGAAGAAATCATAGAGCAGCTGAAAGATGGATCAGAAGCCGTTGTGGACCTGCCTACGAAGGAAAATGAAGACAATCGCTTTAATGCCATTTTTTCAAAAGCCGAATCACCCTACTTCGAGCTTTTTTTCCCTCCTAAAACATGGAACAGCAAAGACCTGCTCCTTGGGGTTAATTGCCAGTTAACAGTCAAACATAAAGGTGCAAGTGTCAACATCATTGCAGAACTTGACACCGTCATCAATGATCGACGTCTGGGCTTTATTGCCCGCGAACCCATCAAACCAGAGGCATTAAGAGAATTTTTTCGAGTTTCCATCAACACCCCCATCGAAATAGGATACCTTCCCGGCCCCAAAGAAGTGAAATTGAAAAAGTGGAGCATGGTCGGGACAACGGTGGACCTTAGCGGTTGCGGAGTGCTTGGCTTGTTTGCCGAAAAACCGGAAACAACCAACAGAATTCACATAACCATGACCGACCCGGCCAGCCAAAAAACCATTTCCTGCTTCGGCCATGTGGTCCGCACTTACCGAATGAGGAAAAGACGGTATCAGGTCGCCCTCCATTTCGATAATATAAGCAGCGATGTCCGCGACCAGCTTATTGCCTGCTGCTTACAGGAACAGCGCCGCCAGCTCAGAGAAAATATCGAAGTAGAGTAGCGTTATCGTTCACCGCCGGTCCATATGTTTCCGTCCGATGAGCCCGGATGAACGTACAGGAACAATGCAATATTTTTTCCATCAATTGCCAGGTGCCGACATGCACTGGCTAGATGAGGCACACCATGGATTTTCCGGTTTCTCCCGCCTCAACACTCAATATCCAACAACTGTACCGCCGGCAGGACAGCAGGCAGGGAAACACTCCCCTTCCATTTTCCCAGGGGCAAATGCTGCAAGGGACCATTACCGGTAAAAGTGGCAACAATATCTATCAGTTAGATATAGGGGGAAAACAAGTGCAAGCGCAGTCCAGTGCGCTGCTGCAGGTAGGGCAGAAACTGAACCTGCAGGTTACGGCAGTTTCACCGGGCGTCGAACTTCAGGTTGTGGGCGACACGCTGACCAGACAAATCGGCGCCTCTTTCCACGCGTTGAATGGTCAAAAAACGCTGCTGCAGAACCTTGTACAACTCAACCAGACCGGCAACACGACAAATCTCAGCGAAGCAGCCAAACAAACCCTTTCTTTTTTTTCGCAATCGGCTGTGCAACTGAATCCATCTGCCCAGCAAGCTTCAACTCCGATCAGCAACGCCCTCCTGACTACAGTGATCCAGTCGCTACAGACCAACCCGACAACCACACCACAGGCAACACGTACCCTGGAAGGGCTGCTGCAAAATGTATTACCAGCTTTACCACAAGAAACAACTGCGGCAAACCAGACCCTCCAGTTACTCGACAAGCTTTCCGGAGCAACGTCGCTCGCTCTGGCTGTATCAGGTAAAGAACAGTCGATTCCCCTGGCTCTGCTTGAACAAACCGTAAGCTCTGCCCTGCAGGCACCTCAACAAACCCAGCAGCTAGCCCGGCAGCTTGTTGCTCTTTTCAATACCATCCAACCCCTCCTGCCAAGCAAAGAACTACAAGCCATTGTTTCGCTGGCCCTTTCCCTACCGTCAACCACGCAAACCACAATAACACCACCCGACGGTGGGCAACTGCAACAAGTGATAGAGCGTATGGGCCTCAATATGGAGCAACTTTTCGCGCAAAATAGAGGCCAGGAAGCCGCTCAAACCTTGAAATTTGCCTTGCTTGAACTTGGGCAGCAACTGACAGGAACAAATACCCCTGCAGGCGAGCAGACAGGCCAGCTATTACAAACAATTGAGCTTTACCAGATGCTGCAGCTCCGCATGGCCGGTGAATTTCTTTTCTTTCTCCCCCTGCCGTTGCCTTTTCTGAATCAAGGGTATCTCCTTGTTGATGATCAACCGCAAAATGATGATGAAACCAGCGACGCGACCAACGAAAACGCCTTACGATACACACTGCATCTGCAACTCGAAGGGCTGGGGAACGTGCGAATTGAAATGCAACAAACCGAGCACCGGCTCGACCTGCGTTTTTTTGCTGAAGATCGTGACAAAATGGTATTTATGCACGAACATAAGGAGGAGCTCGACAAATGGGTGACAGCAGTCGAGGTAGGCTCAGCCCAATTTTTTTCTGGAGCAGATGATCCGGCAAAAACCCTGCTCCAAAAAAGTACTGCTGACGGTGCTGGGGTTATTAACACCAAGGCTTGACCGTTTTTTCGACCGCGGGCTGCTCAGTACGTCGGACGTAGGGTGGCTAAGCGCAGCGCATCCACGCTGATTCTGAACGGTAACATCGGTGGATAAGCGCTACGCTCATCCATCCTACTTAATATTTTCGCAAAAAAATTCATGACAACTTCAGACAAACGTGAAAAAGCCGTAGCCTTGCGCTACGATGAACAGAAAGGTTCAGCTCCTGAGGTGGTGGCGTCAGGGAAAGGTGTTGTTGCGCGCAATATCATAGAATCTGCAGAAAAAGCAGGCATATATATAAAAAAAGATCCAGACCTGGTTGAACTCCTGGCCAAGGTACCCGTTGGCGAAGAGCTCCCGCCTGAATTATATCAAACAGTGGCGGAAGTGCTTGCCTTTGTCTACTCGGTGAATACAAAATTCAAGCAAAAGCTCGAGCCACTTGCCCCTGAAAATAAGGTAAAAAAATAAGGGTGTTACCTCCTCTAAAAAGTGTTTTTCCGGTGCCCATCTCAAAAAAAAAAACAGCTTCTCGCCCTGCCCCTTTTTACAGCCTTAAAAAGTCCTACCATAAAAATTGGTTCCCACGGGTGAGAAAAAAGAAGAATCAGCAAAAACCGCTTCATATATCTTTTTTTCTAGCGTATACTCGTTGTAATTGTAACACTACTATTTTTCACACTTTATTATAAATAGCTTTGACGTGCACGAGGTAGCAATATGAATTATGGAGTTGTTAGCCAGGAACAGCTTGAAAAAATAGACGCAATCCTGACCGAAAAACTCATCAAGATCGGTGTCGATTGTGTCATTATTATAGATATGGCAGGCAACATCATCACTGCCAAGGATAATGGCACTTCAAAGTATGATGTGTACTCCTTTGCAGCCCTTGCTGCAGGTAACTTTGCAACAGTTGATGCCATGGCGAAGCTGGTAGGTGAGCAGGAATTCTCACTCCTTTTTCATAAGGGCACGGACTGCAATATTCATTTCTCAAAAATTGACGACGAACTCCTTTTAATTACCATGTTCGGTAAAAATATATCCCTTGGTTTTCTGCGCCTCAACGTTGTAGAGACTATTGAACGTATCCAGAAACTCTGGGGTTAATCAAAGGCATTCCTTTTGTCCTGAAACCATCCATATCATGCATTGCCTCTTACTTATGTTCGTACCAACTGGCTGCAGGAGATAATTTTGAGCTTCATAAACCTCAGAGAAAAAATCGTCCAGGTCAAAATTGTGTACTATGGCCCCGGCCGTGGGGGCAAGACAACCAACCTGGAATACATTAATCGAAAATTTTCCAAGCAAATCCAGTCTGAGATGGTCAGCCTGAAGACCCATGGAGATCGTACCCTTTTTTTTGATTTCCTCCCTTTTAATATGGGACAGATTAAAGGGTATGAATTGAAAATTCAGCTTTATACCGTACCAGGGCAGGTAAAATATAATGCCACCCGAAAACTGGTTTTAAAGGGCGTGGATGGGATTGTTTTTGTCGCAGATGCCCAGGAACAGATGCGGGAAAAAAATATTCGTTCCCTTAACCAACTCCACGAAAACCTGCGGGACTATAAAGAATCTATCTTCCGGATACCGCTTGTTCTACAATATAATAAGGTAGACCTGCGAAATCAGGGAATTCCTATTCTACCTATTTCTATATTAGAAAAGGATCTTAACTCAAAACTCAAGGTTCCCTCATTTGAAGGCAGCGCGCTGACTGGCTACAATGTAGCGGAAACACTAAAAAAAATAATATCTTCAACCGTCGTATCAATCCAGAAAAAGTTGCAGTGAGGCAACAGGTAAAAGCAAGTTATTGAAATTGCGCCTCTTTTTTATTCGCCATCAAGGCGGGTTAAGGCGTGCATAACGAGCTATGTAAGCCTTGACACAACGAAGAAAACGGATAAAAAGTCAAGCTGGATGCGTAAGGTATTTTTGCTTGGAGCCTAAACAGGGGATACGTGATACTCAAACATCGGTCAGGTTATGAAAAATTCCCAGGAAAAACACAATAACAGCTTTGATGAATATGAGGATCTGACGCTTTTTGCTGATGAATCCTTTGATACCGGAGATGTGGACCTTTTCGAGTTTTCCAGTGAAGACGACTCGATACTGACCCGCCTGAAATCCATTATCCTTTCCCTTGACTGGGAAATCAACGATGAAATTCTTCAGGAACTCACCGATGAGGTACAGCTGCTCCAGGAACAGTGGCAAGATGATAAAGTTGCCGAAGTTTACTTGCAAGGATTAGACAAGATAGGCCGTTATATTGGTAGCAAAGGCGCTTACGCCCACCCAAATGCTATTAAGCTGCTCCTTACCTTTTATTATAACTTCGAAAAAATCACCTCTTCTGAAAATATTACCCAAGAGGAAATTGCATTACTCTTAAAGGGTGATGTCCGTAAGTTCCGTATTCTGCAGTATCAGGTGAATCAGGGAGACGAAAGCGCACCTGTTGTAACTGCTATGGAAAAACCGGTCCTCCTCCAAGATGATGCTGAAGAAAAACAGGTCATCAATCATACGGAAAAGGACCACCTGAAACTGCTCAAGGCAAGTATTTTAAGCTTGGACTGGGAAGTAACGGAAGAAAGTCTGCAGCAATTTTCCATGCAATTGGATCACTTTCACCAAGTACTGGCAGACGACAAACCGGCAATGGTACTTGTTCAGGGGTTACGTGCACTGGGTGAATATATCAGTGAATCCGGGGCTGCTGCCCACCCTGAATCGTTTACGCTTCTCCATGCCTTTGCCGAAGGACTTGAGCAGGTCCTTTATGTTGATGCAGACAAACGAGATAAACATCAGTTACAAGCCTTGCTGGTTGACCGCATAGGCCGCCTCAATGCTCTAAAAGCTCTTATTGTCGAACAGCCGTCGCCCCCATCTGAACAAATTGTTGATGGCCTTGTCGAGGAAATGGCCCCTACCGAACCAGCACCTGAACCTTCGCCAGATGTGTCCCCGGTTCAATCTCTGCAGGAATTTACCGCAGAACAAACAACAGAGGCCGCTGAAGACTATCCAGGGAATATAGAAGCTGAACTTGATGAGCTTTTTCCTGTGGAACATTCTCCGGCAATGGAAACTTCCGACACAAAGTATCCCGACGAAATTTTATCCCCTGATGCAATTCATCCAATCAGCAATAATGTTGCTGACGAATATATTGAAACTGAACTACGATCTAAACGGGACCTTGCCCCCGCGTTATCTGAATCAGATGAAATATTTGGTTTTAACGAAGACACAGAGCCGCTCGATGTTCCAGCGCAAAGCGACCTCAATGATCAACTCGACAAACTCTTTGATAATGACATCTTCGGCGATGATGCTGAACAAGAAACAGTAACAGCCTCTGATAACGAGCCGGAACCGGCTCTTGCTGATGAAGAACCCCTTGATGTTGCGCTTGCAAATTTTGATTTTTCAACTGATGCCGAAGGGGCTGCTGAAGCTGGAGAGAAAGAGGAAGAGCTTGACCTTGACATTGAAAGTGAATTGGACAGTTTTTTCTCCGAAAAAGACAGCGGTACGGATGCTGAGACGGAACCACCACTTCATATTGATGAACAAGAGAGTGGTATAATCCCGGCCCTTGCTGACAGCTCTGATGAACAGGGCTTTTCCATAGATGAATCTATGGAATCATTATCGCAGTCGCCTCTAGGCGATATTGAGGAAAAACTGGATTTCTTTTTTGATGAAGACGACGATGAAGCCTCCTTACCAGACACCACCGTCGGCGATGCAGAGGAAAACTTCGAAGATACACTGGATTTCTTTGAGCAAGAAGATAAAGAAAGAGAGCTGCTTGATTCAGCACTGAGTGCAGCCACGGCCCCAACAAACCTCGCTGCCCAGCAAAACGCTGATCAAGAGAATGAACTCGAAGAACAGCTCGATTTCTTTTTTGATGCAAGTGAAGATGATGAAGAGGAACCTGGCTTGGAACTCACCTCTCCTCTACCTGCCTTCTCTGAAACTCAGCCCGCCGAACAAGAAGAGACACCCCCTGCTCCGGTTAAAGAAGAAAAAGAAGTATACCTGGCAGCATTGGGGGCAGTTCTTCCAAGTACGGTGAGAGCACCAACAGATGAAGGGATTGCAGAGGCAGCAAAGCTTATAACAGAACTCAAAGATGTTGAACAAGGAACTGAAGAAAAAGTCCTTGTACGACTCATGGGCGGGATTATTGACCAACTGGTACACAGCAGGTTTATCGATCTTGCAGCGACAGAGAAAGTGGTCAATGTTCTTTTTGAACAGCTGAGTCGCCCATCTCTCTCCAGCGAAGATATGACCAACGCCATGGAACAGTATCTGGGGTGGCAGACCGAAGCCGTGGCAACGATTGCCCAATCTACACAACCAGGGCTTGTTCTCCCCACGGCTACACCTACGCCACAGCCTGTAAGCGAAAAAGTGACACCCTCTCTTTCCCCTCAATCCGAGCTACGGCTGATTAAAGACATGATCCAGGACGAGTTTAATCAATTGCGGGATGAGCTGAAAAAAGTTCCACCTGCGGGCTGATTTTCCATAAAAATCAATTCGACCTTTAATACAAAAGGAGATGGCATGTTAGCCGTCTCCTTTTTTTTTGTAGTACTTCCGCCTTATTTTCCTCCGCCCTTGTTATTGTTTTCTCGGATCAAAGGCCTCTCGAAGGGCTTCGCCGATAAAAATCAGCAGAATAAGCGTGCCTACCAGCACCACAAAAGTGGAAAGCGACAACCACCATGCATCAATGTTTGCCTTGCCTTGGGCCAAAAGTTCGCCGAGACTTGGCGTGGAAGGCGGCACTCCAAGTCCTAAAAAGTCCAAACTGGTAAGGGCTAAAATAGCGCCGGACATTCGAAAAGGGAGAAAGGTAATGACCGGTGTCATGCCGTTTGGTAACAGGTGGCGATACATAATGGTTATATTGCCGACCCCCAAAGCTTTGGCAGCCTTTACATATTCCATATTTCGTCCTTTGAGAAACTCCGCCCGTACATAATCAGAAAGCCCCATCCAGCCAAAAAGGGAGAGCAATATGAGAAGCAGAGCAACGCTGGGCTTAAAGATAGAGGCAAAGATAATTAACAGATAGAGTTCAGGCATAGAACCCCATATTTCAATAAAACGCTGAAAAAACAGATCCAGCCTGCCGCCAAAATACCCTTGCATCGCTCCTGCAAAAATACCGAGTAAAGTCCCGATAGTTGTCAATGCCAGCCCAAAGAGCACACTGAGCCTGAAGCCGTAAATCAGCCGTGCCAATACATCCCGCCCCCTGTCGTCGGTGCCCAAAAGGTTTTGCTTTGTCGGTGGCGAAGGAACGGGACGGTTAAGCGTAAGATTGATGGAATTATAACTGTGGGGATTAGGTGGAAAAAAAACCTGGTTACCTTTCGCTGTCAATTTTTCAAGTATATAAGGGTCTTTGTAGTCGGTTTCCGTTTCAAAATCACCTCCGAAAACGGTTTCAGGATAATATTGCCACAAAGGAAAATACCACTGCTCCTCATAATGAACCAGAAGAGGCTTATCATTGCTCAACACCTCGGCAAAGAGACTGGCGACAAAAAGCAGCAGAAACAGAATCAAAGAATAATATCCCCGTTTGTTTTTGCGAAATAATCGCCACCGCCGACTTGCCAGGCTATTTCTTTTCCGTTTGAACGAGTCCATGCTACGACATCCCATCAAAGCTGATACGAGGATCCACCAGCACATAACTCAAATCTGAAAGCAACCTGGAGAGCAGACCAATAATTGTGAAAAAATAAAGGGTCCCCAGTACTACGGGGTAATCCCTGTTTAACACAGATTCGTAGGCCAGCAGTCCCATGCCGTCCAGGGAAAAAATAGTTTCGATCAAGAGGCTCCCGGTAAAAAAAGCAGTAATAAAGGATCCGGGAAAGCCGGTAATTATAGGAATGATGGCATTACGAAAAACATGCTTATACAGTACCTGATTCTCTGAAAGTCCCTTGGCCCAGGCTGTCATCACATATTGTTTCCTGATTTCTTCCAGAAAAGAATTTTTTGTCAACAGCGTCATCACGGCAAGGCTGCCTACAGTCGAGGCGATAATCGGCAGCACCATGTGCCAGAGATAATCAAGAATTTTCGCCATCACAGACAACTCCTGCCAATTATCTGAAACAAGACCACGCAACGGAAAGATACTCCAGAAACTGCCGCCGCCAAATAACACAATCAAGACAATACCCAGCACAAAGCCGGGAATTGCGTAGCCGACGAGAATAACGGAGCTGGTGATTACATCAAAGGATGAACCGTCGCGGACAGCCTTACTGATTCCTAAGGGGATACAGATGGAGTAAACCAGGAAAAAAGACCACAAGCCTAACGACATGGACACAGGTAATTTGGATACAACCAGCTGGACCACACTTTGGTGATGATAATAGGATTGGCCGAAATCAAACACCAGATAATTTTTCATCATTTCCCAAAAACGCTCGACCGGCGGTTTATCAAAACCATACAACTGTTTTAGCTGTTCTACCCTGTCTTGGTCCAGGCCTCGATCTCCCTGGTATAAACCGACACCGGTTTTTACTTCGCCTCCATTGCCCTGCCCTTCAAGTTCGGCCATCATCCGTTCCACCGGACCACCGGGTACAAACTGCGTCACAGTAAAGGTGATCAGCATGACCCCAAACAAGGTGGGAATCATAAGCAGCACTCGTTTAAAAATATACCAGCTCATTTTTCCACCACTATGGCTGCACCGCCTCGACGAGGATCACCAACACCTGTTTTTCCAGGCACCACCGTATGTACACCTCCAAAATAAACGCTCTGTTCTTTCCAGCAATTAACCTTTACCTGTTTGCCGACTGCGTCAATAACATCAGCTGCAAAACCCGGCTCCACCTGGAGTAACTCGCCATCCCAGTATAAACGCGGAGCTTCTACCGCCTGTTGAACTTCGCGCTCATGATCAACGATCTGGGTCAGAACCTGGGTGATGGCTGTCCGGATCCGTTTTGAACCTCCACTGCCCATAACCAACTTGACCGCTCCTTCCGCATCCAACAAAAGCGATGGCGACATCATCGAGCCTACCCTTTCACCGGGGGGAGCGGCATGAAACCCATCCGGATGGAGGTCGTCCTCCCCCATCATATTATTGAGCATAATCCCTGTTCCAGGGGCAAAATAGCCAGAGCCCTCTCCGTTGGAGCAGGTCATCGAGGCTACATTACCATCTCTGTCGGCAATACTGACATGGGTTGTTCCACGGGAAAAAAGCCGCACACTGCGGGCAGCCTGTTCGAGCTGCGCTGAGTCCATTAATTGTTCGAGTTTATGCGCCGTTATCCACCCCTGTTCTCTGAGCCGTTCCACTTCCTGCATGATGGCTGTTGTCTGCAAAAGATAGTGACTCGACCCAAAAGGGTATTTCTCCTCTACTTGTTGATGCAGAGCAAGGGAAAGGGCAATCAGTGTGCCCCCAAATGAAGGAGGAGGGCTTGTAAGCAGAGTGTGCTCGCCATATCCGACCTGCAGTGGTTTTCGCTCGATCACCTTATAGGCTGCAAGATCTTTCAGGGTCAGCAGTCCTTCCCCTTCCCGCATGTCGCGGACAATTGCTTGGGCAATGTCACCTTCGTAAAAGCTGCGTCCCTGATCTTCTCCGACCTGTTCAAGGAATCCAGCCAGTTCAGCATTTAGCAGGGTGTCACCTTC
Source organism: Desulfogranum marinum (assembly GCF_016918565.1). GTDB lineage: Bacteria > Desulfobacterota > Desulfobulbia > Desulfobulbales > Desulfobulbaceae > Desulfogranum > Desulfogranum marinum. The sequence continues at coordinate 26,082 of NZ_JAFFQD010000020.1, read as the reverse complement.
TGTGAGATACGTGCCCTCGGGTTCGTACAACCTTTTTCCGGTTTCACTCAGGGTCAGGATCGGATACAGGAGCTGCATGAAAACACTTTGAAAATCATTGAGTACGTGCCCTTTTGCCAAATGCAGTGCAGGCTGCAGGACATCTCGTAAGTCCATATAGCCGAGTCGGTCATGTACATGCAGCAGCCCTTTCAGTATTCCGGGCACAGCCACGGAGCCAAGGCCGATGTTAAAATCCTGATCAGACCCCCCAAAGGCAACGGTTACCGGAAAAAAATGGGGCTCGGGAATTTCGCACAACCCTCTGCCTGGGGTATCAACAAAAAAATCAAAGAAAATTTCCTGTAGCGGCCGGTGCTTCCCGCTGGTTCGAGCTAAAAGAAAACCACCGCCGCCAAGACTGGTCAGGCACGGCTCCACTACGGCCCCAGCAAAACCAGCCGCAACTGCTGCATCAAAGGCATTACCACCACCCTCAAGGACGGTGGCAGCTGCCTTACTCACCAGATGGTGCCCGGTAGCGACAATTGAACGTGAATAGAGACTCATGACCAGTATTCATTATGAAGTTGTTGGAGCATTTCAGGAAAATTCCTGCCTTCTGCAATCAGCTGACGCTGTTTATCGGCACCGTTCATTGTTTGACAAAGTTCTCCTATGGCAGCCACGTATGCCTGGCTGCCGAAACTGACCAGCATTGGCTGGACAACCGTAATGAGTCTGGAAAGAGCATCCACCATGGGCATACTCCCATGCCCTAGCAGGCCAAGCGGATCAACAAAAATACCACCCAGCCCATGCCGTGCTGCCTGCCATTTATTGCGACTGAGCACCTGATGACTGATCGGTTGATGTTCAGCCATATTTCGTGTCAAACCTGCTACCAGTCCCTGTGCCAGCGCAACCAGACCAAGCACGTGGGCAAAACGCAGCGGTAAATCAAAGATACGAATTTCAACAGTGCCTAAAAAAGGGCTTGGACGAACATCCCACCAGAGATCACGAAAATCAGCAATAACATGGTTATCGCGCAACATCTGTACTTCCCGTTCAAACCCTTTCCACGTTTGATGAAAACCGGTCAGTCCCGCCAGGGGCAAGGCTTCAAAAAGTTTTGTTCGGTACGAGCTAAACCCTGTATCCTCGCCTCTAAAAAAAGGAGAGGAACAACTCGGTGCCAGCAGCAGCGGTAAATACGCCTGGATGGTATCACATACCTTGATGGCAGTTTCACCATCAGGCATACCAACATGCACATGCAACCCCTGACATATAAATTGCCGGCCGACATACTGCAGCTCTTTCATGATCCGTGCATACCGTTCACCAAAACTGAGCACCTGATCTTCAGGACAGGCAAAGGGATGCAGACTACTGGAAGAAAGAAGACAGTTATGCGCCTCAGCGACCTTTTGCACAGCGAGAATCGTCGCCTGCAAATCCTCTTTTGCGTCATCCACAGTATCACAGACCCCAGTACGAATCTCAACAATCGACTGCAGAAATTCCTGCACGACTCTGGACTGAAGTGCATCTGGTACGTGATCAATAATGGTAGGTGCCACAGGAACAAGGTTAAATGATTCCCGGTCAATAAGCTGGAACTCCAGTTCCACCCCAAGGGTAAAAAAGCGACTTCCAGCAAATTCGATTGGTGTCATTATTTTTTCCCTCGCACGTTTTTCTCAGCTGGTCCTGGAAAACCTATCTATAGGCAATTACCAGACAAATGATCAAGCGCTCTCCGAGCTACCAAAGCAAGCCACTGGGTACCATAGGTTAATACCTTTTCATCAAAATCATAGCGTCCGGAATGTGCAGGGCCCCGAGTATCACCAGCAACCTGCGCACCAAAACGTACCAAACAACCTGGGACCTGCTGCTGGTAAAAAGCAAAATCTTCCCCGCCAAGACTGGGAGCCTCTTGATTTCCTACCTGTTCTCTGCCCACCAGCTCCACTGCTGCTTTCCTTGCCAGACCTGCTGCCTGTGTATCATTTATTACCGCAGGCATGCCATCAAGAAATTCCAACTCGATTTCTGCATTACTCATATCCTGCACCCCCTGGATAAGTCGCTGCAGTGCAGCTATCAGACAATTACGGGTCTCAGGATGAGCGCTACGGATAGTGCCCTCAAGCACCGCCTCTTCAGCAATGGCATTGAGCACGGTTCCGGCGCGAAGTTTGCCGACAGTAACCACGGCAGCATGCGAGGGATTTATCTGGCGGGAGACAAGCGTTTGCATATTCATAACCAGATTAGCCGCAAGGACTACAGAATCTATCGCTTCATGGGGCCTGGCTGCGTGACCTCCACGCCCATGAATACGGATGATAAACGGATCAGCATAGGAACATATAAGCCCTGCATCCACCGTAAAATGACCGGGAGCAAAATGGGTATCTATATGACCTCCGAAAATCATATCCACCTGATCAAGCCCCCCTTCTGTTACAACTTGTGCCGCCCCATTACCAGCCTCCTCAGCCGGTTGAAAAAGAAGGATAACCCGACCGGAAAAATCACCTCGATGCAAAAGATGAGCAGCACCAAGCAACATGGCCACATGACCGTCATGTCCACAGGCATGCATGACACCGGGATTTTCCGAGGCAAAAAGCAACCCGGTTTTTTCCTCAATGGGCAGCGCATCCATATCGGCCCGCAAGGCTATGGTTGCGTTTTTTTTACTGCTGCCCTCCTGCTGCCCTTTGATTTCAGCCCGTATGCCGGTGGTAGCCAATTTCCGGTATGGAATATTGAGCGTCTCAAGTTCCCGGCGAATAAGTGCTGATGTGCTTTCCTCTTTATAACTGAGTTCAGGAAACCTGTGTATAGTTCTACGCAATTCAATTACGCGGGCTAAGAGCGTTTGAGTGAGTGGCATGCTTACGTTTCCCTGGTGGTATAGCAGTACAAAAACGTCACGATATCTTTATATCACCGACATGGTTATACCCTTGCTCTTCAGATTGCTTGTCCTGACGCTCCCCCAGAGATTGAAGATGTTCCAGCTCCTGTTCTCGTACTTGCTCTGTGGTAATAGCCTGTTGCTGGACGGCTGAAATGGTACCGACCTCATGCGGCTCTTGTACAGCAGTGGTGTGGGACTTTTGGGCGGCCACTTTAGTGCCGGCTCGTTTCAAGACTGCAAGTACACCATCTTGCACCATCACCGCACTCACCAGTTCCCACCCCATACTTCCCTGTTCGTTTAGGGTATGTTCCATTTCTTCATCATCAATATAACGCTCTCCCAAGAGACCGTCTTTGGCAAATTCAAAAACAATGGTACGGTATTGCCACATCATAATAATGTAATCTCCGTTTTCCCGGCCAACAAAAGCCTACAGTCGGCGTTTGCAAAGTTAGCCCGAATTTCTCATGAACTTTTTGATTTCAAACTCAATTAATTGATATTATTGTTTAAGAAGTAATTGTACAATTAACAGTCTGTTTTTCGTTTTCAATCAAAAAGTTCCCCCTTCAGGTCAATAGATTTTTCCGCAGGATCTGCGTTACAAGCCACTTGCGGTAGTTTACTACAGCTGCGCGGCTTGTGCCTTGCCCTGCGAAAAACTTTATTGATGAGAAATCCGGGTTAGTGTTCAGGTATGACATTTGCTCCCGGCAGGCAACGTAACATTACCAGCCTACTTTGTAATAATTATGGCGCCTACGGGTTAATCGCATGTTTTTTTTACGGACAACAACCTCCCCTGGAATTAGGTTATAGGCAAGCCAGGCTAAGGAACAAGCTGATCGTCTTTAAAGACACCCTCAGCAACCCGGCCATCTTTAAAAATCAATTTCCCTTTCCCGTTACGCCGTCCGTTTCTAAACCCCCCTTCATACACACTACCATCCGGGGAATGCAGCGTACCATATCCATCGGGGAGATCGTTTTTAAAGGTACCCACATATTCTTTTCCATCCTTATAGTCCAGTTTACCCAACCCCCAAAAAGCGCCCTGCTTAAATTCTCCCTTGTATCTGCTGCCATCGGGAAAGGTATATATTCCCTCGCCATCAAACACGTCGTCTGCAAACATTCCCTCATACAGAGAATTGTCCGGATAGGAGAGCCTGCCCTTTCCCTGTTTTTTACCTTTGCTGAATTCTCCCGTATATTTTCGACCATCTGCATAGGTGAGAGTGCCCTGCCCTTCCATCAGTCCTGCAGCAAAGGTTCCTTGGTATTGACTATTATCTGCAAAGGTCAGTTTGGTGGTGCCACTAAACTTGTTCCGTTGCTGCGTATCCGTATACACATATCCGTTGATCAAATAGATTCCCTCGGCTACCTCGCTGTTTTCCGGAACACGAGCTACAATGGTCAAAGAACCGTACTGTTCTACGGCCTCTTCCCCGCGGTCTGCTTTGGTTGTCGCAACAGCCTCTTGCTCATTTTGGGCAACAGAAGATGGTAGTGGCTCTACCGGCGAGCCATTTCGAAACTCCCCTTTAAAAGAGGTGCCGTCAGCTTTTTTCAAAGTGCCTTGCCCATGAAGTGTATTGGCAGCAAAGCTGCCCTTATAACGACTACCGTCAGCGTAAACCAAAACGCCTTCGCCTTCCCGCAGGCCATTTTTAAACATTCCTTCGTACCGGCTGCCATCACTGTACTCCATCATCCCCTGCCCGTCGGGAATGCCTTTAACAAACAAACCGGTATACTCGCGCCCATCAGGCCAGGTCATTGTACCATTCCCTGTCATCTGCCCTTGCAGAAAGGTCCCTGTATAAACAATACCGTCAGGGGTTTTAAGTTGGCCCTGACCATTGTAAAGATCTTTTTGAAATTGCCCTTCATAAACAGTACCATCAGGAAGTGTTAATCGACCGTTACCCTCGCGATAAATATCCTTGTACTCTCCCTCGTAACGAGCTCCGTCAAGGTATCGACGCAGGCCTTTCCCGTCAGGTTTGCCATCTTTAAACCATCCTTCATAGGTGGAGCCATCTTCATAGGTCAATTTGCCCTGACCATGGATAGTATTGTTACGAAAATCACCTGTATACTCTTGCCCGTCAGGATAAAACAAACTGCCCCGACCATGATAACGGCCAAGGCTAAACTCACCCATATATTGCAGACCGTCAGCATAGGTAAGGCTGCCGTTGCCATCAACAACCCCTTCTTTAAACGTTCCGCTAAAGCGTCTCCCGTCAGCGCTGATCAATGTTCCTTTACCGTTAAAACGTCCTTTAGAAAAACCGCCTTCATACACCGAACCATCGGGGAGGACCAATTTTCCCTGTCCCCAGAGAAAACCGTGCTTGAATTCACCCACATATTCACGGCCGTCAGCGCTGATGTAATGTCCTTTGCCATCCTTGCAATCCCCTTCCAAACAAACAGCAAACCCGGAAGTGCCAATGCAGAGCAACAACCATGCGGGCAAAACCAGCAAAAACAATCTCCCCCTCAACAGCATATCAGTTCCCTTCCCTGTAAATTAAGCGTATTTCCTCAGCGATTAAACGAATCCCTTTGTGCACTTCTCCTTCATCCTGCGAATAATTGACCCGTATGCATTCATTAGTATGCTGCCAGCCTGGTTCTAGACCTGGAAAAAAGTAATCTCCGGAAACCACTAAAACCTTACGCTGCTTCAGGCGCTGGTACAATTCACGGCTGGTTATCGGCAGATCAGGGAACCAAAACCAGAGAAACATGGAACCTTCCGGAATATGCACCTTGTACTTGCAACCGGCAAACGCATCCTTGACAACCTCCATCACTTTTTCCATTTTTTGTTTATAAAAAGGTCTGATCACATCTTTGCTGAGCCGTAAGATCTCTCCCGATTCTATCAAGGGTGTGGTCAACATCGCGCCAAAGCTTCCCGGAGCGAGATTAACAACGGAATTAATACTCGACAGTGCATCTACATATTTTTTCCCGGCAATGATAATGCCTGTACGGGCAGCAGGGAGACCGAACTTGGAAAGACTCATGGAAACGATAAGATTTTCAGTCCAAATCGGTTGCACCTCAGTATATATCATACAGGGAAACGGTACCCCATAAGCGGAATCAACTATCAGCGGGATGTCATGTTTTTCGGCCAATTGTGCGAGCCCATTGATCTCATCATCGGTGAGAACGTTACCTGTCGGGTTGGTTGGCCGGGAAACACAGATAGCACCAATTTCTTCGGTAATTGAAATATTATCAAAATCAACCCGATACTTAAAAAGATTTTCACCGACACATTCGATACGTGGACGAACAGAAACAAAAAAATCGTCACTCAGGCCAAGGTCGGCATACCCAATATACTCGGGGGCCATGGGCAGCAGGATTTTTCTTTTTGTCCCGTCTTCACACTCCCCGGCAAACATATTGAACATGAGAAAAAAAGCCGCCTGGCTGCCGTTGGTAAGACAGATATTTGCAGAAGATACATCCCAACCAAACTCTTTGCGTAAAAGAGATGCCAGCGCCTTAAGAAATTCTTTTTTCCCCTGTGGCGGATCATATATCCCAATAAGCTTACGCAGGGCCTGATCGTCATCAATCAGTCTTTGCAGTTGCTTACGCATAACACGTTCAATTTCAGGAATGGAGCCGGGATTTCCTCCTCCCATCATAATCATACCACCTTCGGCCATCGCATTGCCCAAATCATCCATTAATGAAAGGATGCCGGCATCTCCTGAAAATTTTTCTCCAAATTTTGATAATTTCATGTGGTCCTTGTTCTTGTGCAGCTTCGTGGCTGCAACTTAATCCTTTGTAACCCTATACTATTGTTTTTACCTGAACCTAACCTGTACCCATTTAGTAATGCTCCAAATGTGGACAAACAGGCTCGATAACTTGCGTAATAGTCTGTTTTGCCGCCTGATCGTGCGCAGAGGAAAGGGCAGACTCCGTGGTGTGCTGCTGAACAGTCACTACCTTTTTTGAAAAAGACGACAATGAACTCCCGAATTAGCAAAAACAACCGCTGCAGGCAGTTCACGACTCTTAAATCCATATGCCCGACATCCTCGTGGGTGACGGGGTTCATAAGTCACATAAAAATGTTTACATTTCAAGCAATTTGGTCGTTGTGACCGTGGTTTATCATTCTCCATTCTCTTTCTTGTCCGGCCCATTATCAAATTGTTGCTTTGCAAGCTCAACTGCTTCTTTTTTTGCAAACAGGGTGACAATATCACCTGCTGCAAAACGGCTGTCTCCCTTGGGGATATGTAAGACCCCACCTCTTTCTATGGAAACCACATTCACAGCCTCGGTCAAACCTAGGTCTTTCAGACGAACACCGACCGCCTGCTGACCGGCATCCAATCGAACTTCGACAAACACATTTTGTTCCTCTTTTCGTAACAGCATGTTGTCTTCTAAAAGCTGTCCCCGCTGTTTACGTACAATACCAACATCATAAGCTCGAAGAATATCGCTCCTGCTGATCAAACCGATAAGGGTTGTCTCACTACTTCTGCTGACAACCGGCAAACGGGCTAAATCACGCGGGGCCATTTTCTGAATCGCTGTCCAGATAGGCTCATCAGGAAAAACCGTAACCGGGTCCACAATGGCGACATCAACCACTTTCAGATCGCGAAGAGGCTCATTGTCGGCACCCAGTACCTTTTCCAAATCCTGGAGGGTAACGATACCCCACAGCAGCCCTTTTTCGTCAACCACCGGAAAACCCAGATAATTGGTTTCCTGAAACATCTGATAAAGCTTTGCAAGAGGGGCGTTTTTTTCAACAACCACCGGTTCCGTATTCATTACCTCACGCACCATTACCCCCTGCATGATATCCAGATCCCGACCTTGATCAAACCGTATACCGCGACGGGTAAGCTTGGTTGTGTACATGGAATCATGAAACAGATACTGTGCCACATTGGAAGCCGTCACAGCCGCAATCATCAAAGGCAGAATAAGGCCATAATCACTGCTCATTTCAAATACTATCAGAATAGCTGTTAACGGCGCATGGGCACAGGCGGCAAACACTGCAGCCATCCCAACCAGAGCATAGGCACCGATCGGCCCTGACAGTTCTGGCAACAGGGTGGAAAACAAAGCGCCCAAGCTCCCTCCCAACATCGCTCCAGTAAAAAGAGACGGCGCAAAAACACCGCCCGAATTACCGGACCCGAGGGTGCATGAGGTAGCTATCGGTTTAAGAAAAACAAGCAGCAAAAAGGGAAGGAAAGCGGCATCTCCGCGTAAGGTTCGTTCAATAAACGCAAAACCCGATCCGTAAACATGCGGTTTATGTTCGGCAAGCTGTTCCGCTGAAAAACCAACAAGCGTTGCAGGTGACGCTCCGGTAAAGGCAATATAACTCATCCCAACCACGCCCAGCAGGACTGCTCCAACGGCAGGTTTCAATGCCAGGGGAAATCTCCAGCCATCAAAAATCTGTTCTGAGTAATCCAGGCAACGAATAAAAAAAATACCAACCAAGGCCGCAACCAGCCCCAGGAAAAGATAGAGTAAAATTTCAAAAGGTGAAGACATGGAATATGCCGGGACCAGAAAGGCGGGCTGATCACCAAGAAAAACCTGGCTGACGATAGAAGCTGAAACCGCCGCAATAACCACATTGCCGAATATACGAACCTGCAGTTCGCTCATGAGCACTTCAATGGCAAACGCTACCCCTGCTATGGGAGCGTTAAAGGTTGCTGCAATCCCGGCAGCGGCACCACAGGCAACCAAATTTTTGATACGCTCATCCGAGAGATGAAGCAGTTGCCCGGTAACAGAGCCGAACGCCGACCCCACTTGAACAATCGGCCCCTCACGACCTGCAGACCCTCCGGAACCAATACACAGAGCAGAAGCAATGATTTTGGCAATAGCGACCCGAGCTCTTATCCTACCACCACGGAGGATTAAAGCCTGCATCACCTCAGGCACGCCATGCCCTTTGGCTTCACGGGCAAACCAGGCAATCAAAGGACCGGCAAGTAATGCGCCACTCACAGGAACAAGCAGGTAGCTCCATATTCCGACATACGGCATTACAGTATGGAAAAGAGCATAAAGCATCTTCTGGATAGCGGCAATCAGGTTGATGAACAACACGGCGGCCAGCCCGGTGACACTGCCGACAAGAATGGCCAGCAATATCAGCAGAAGACCTTGCGGGGGAGAAATACGATCAAGAAAAAGACCCAGCGGATTTCTTTTCACGCTCTACCTCGTATTAAGGGGCTGGGTCCTTTTTGGGATAGTCATAAAAGACAAGCTTTCCTTCACCTTTTTTCACGTGCTGCCAGTGTGTAATATGGAAATCAAGCGCAACAACACCACAGGTCGGCACATTGTCTATATGCAATCCACCCAGAAAATTTGCCAGCATGGTGCATTCCGGATTGTGCCCAACCACCATAACGGTTGCAAGAGAGTCGTCCACAGTGCGCAATAACTCAATAATTGAGCTTGGCGAAGCACCGTACAATGAGTCAACAACCTGAATGTGCGTAGTCGAAAAGTGCACTGCTTTCGCCAAATGTCCGGCGGTTTTTGCAGCACGCCGGGCAGGTGAAGTGATAACCGCATCAGGGGATATCCCCCTCCGGTGCAACCGTTTGCCCATCATAGGAGCGTCGCGTTTACCCCGTTTATTGAGCGGTCGGTCTCTATCGGTCAAAGAGAGGTCCTTCCAACTGGACTTGGCATGACGACAGATCAACAGTCTTTTCATAACTTAGCCTAAATTTCGGCAGACTTCCGCCCACAGGGCCTTGTACGCTTGTGAGGCCCTTGAATTGGGTAAGGCTGCAGTTACAGGTTGACGATATATTCCCATGCGCTCGATATCGGCTAAAAAAGGAATAGGCTCCTGAAGGACACCCTTTCTTTTTCGCATGGCACCCATGAGTTCCATATGCATCTTTTTCCGTTTTTCCACCATGGAAAACATCACCAGCGCCTTGGTCCTTTTCTGCCCTATTTTCTCCATAAATTTAAACAGTTGTTTCAGGGACATCAGCGACAGGGTAGAGGGAATGATCGGTACCAGTATTGTATCTGCAGCATAAAAAATATTCTCTGCAAGCAGAGTCAGGTTAGGCGGACAGTCAAGGATAATCCGATCATACTCGGCAAGCAATGGACGAAGAACGTTATTTAATCTGACAGTCGATTTCTTTAACTCGTCGAGGGCAATATCGATATTTCGATACGAAAAATCAGCTGGTAGCAGATCAAGTCCGAGGTAATCGGTGCCACGGATATTTTTTTCAATATGCTCGCCGCCCTTGAGCAGTTTTTTGGTATTAAATTTTTTGGGGGACCGTATACGAAAATAATAGGATGCTGATCCCTGCGGGTCCAGATCACAGAGCAATGTTTTTTCCCCTTGAGAGGCAGAGAGATAAGCAAGGTTGACGGATGTTGCTGTTTTTCCGACGCCACCTTTGATATTATAAACCGCTAAAATGCTCATATTGCCTCCTTTTTACAGGTGAAAAGCTTTTCAAAAAGCGCAATGTTGCGAGCACTGCTAAACTTGCCGAAAATAGCAGCAAAATCTCCGCGTGCTTTCACCTGCTCCCGGTGCAGATTGCTCATCAAGGCCCCTAAAGCCGCTCCAAGCTCGAGATTCTTCCGCGATCCAGGTCGAATCCCCTGTAAATGGTTGCGCAACACATCCTGCTGCACGGAAAGATCATTAAAATCACCAAGATAATTTTGTAATTTCTTGAGACGCTTTATGGCTGTAGCAATATCTTGTGCCGGAAAAAGAGAGGCAAAAAATTCGATTGCATAGCGCAATTTCTTTCCCTGGATTCGAAGACGGTGGATTTCTCGGTCGGGTGTTTTGTCGGTTATGGCCAACCCGTCCTTAAGAACTCTTTTATAGCGACGATAAATAATTTTTGTGGCAATATCAATCACCGGCGAGTCGGCAAACTTAGCAGACTGGGTATCTTCACTGTCAAGGTATGCCTGCCATGAGCAAAGGATTTCCTCGACCCGGGGACCCTTCAGCTCCCTGACCAGTGCTCGCTGTTCCTGAGCCCTTAATGCCGCAAGATTCTCAAAAAAGCTGTGCAACCCGTCTTGCAGTGTTTCCGGCAGGCGGGATTTATATTCATCCTCATACAGCAAATAGACATCCAGGTCGCGGGTGGGACCGGTAACCTGCCCGAGATACGCGAAATCCTCTTTATATTTCTCTACTACCGCAGGCGGAAGAACGCCCTTAATCAAGGAAAGCCCTGACCGGGTCCTTCTTACTGCTACTCGAAAATCGTGGAGAAACTCGGAATCCAGGTCTGCCAGAACCCCTGGAATATTGACATGCATTGCCTCAAGCAGCTGCTTATAGATAATGCCTACAGCTGAACGAGCAGTCTGATCAGGATCAAGATGGAGCACCATTTTTGAAGAATAATCACCAGGTGTTCTTCCCAAACAGGTGCACCCCTGTTCCATAGCGATGTAGGCAGGCGGCCTGTTTACAGGCTCAAATTGTTTCAATATGCTGCGTACTGCTTCAAGTTCGTCTATATATCCCCGGACCGGTTCCAGCCTCACCGCCCGCAGTCTATCGTCAGCACCTGTCATCTGGTGCTGCTCCAGAAAAAGACGCACCACCGTTTTCTCATCCTTGTTAACAAGCCGGCACTCCTGTACCGTAACTTCGCCGGAGGCTATTGGTGAGACGCAACGCATTTCCAAAATATCTGTTAACTGCTGTTGTAGCCTTCCGGCTTGAAACGCCTTGGCAAAGCACGCCTTATTTACCTTGGGTCCGCTCTCCTCCATAATGATTTCACCGGTATGGAGATCGTGCAGCCTCCACGCCGTTCCGACACAGGACAACAGGTAATCGTTTGCAAAAAGCCGCCAGTCAAAGGAATCGCAGTAGGTAATTTTGTGGTGCACTTCCGGTTCGTGAACCAGGCCGAACTTACGCTTCAACCGTTTGAACAGGGCTGTCGGTTCCATAGTCTCGGGAAGGTACCAGTTATCAACTACTTGATGTTCCATGACGCTGTACTCCTAGCTTCGATAATCGGCATTAATTTTCACATAATCATATGAAAAATCGCAGGTATACACCTCTGTTGACTCCAGGCCTTCATGGAGGTCGACAGTGACCGTAAATTCTTTGTTTTTCAACACTTCACTCGCTGATTTTTCTGCCTCCGCGCCCAGGGCAAGTCCATTTTCAACCAGCAGCACCTCATCAAAGGCTATGGACACCTTGTTTTGATCAAAAACGCTGTCTGAACGACCCAGTGCTGCGATAATTCTGCCCCAATTAGCATCTTCTCCAAAAAAAGCGGTTTTCACCAGAGCAGAGTTGGCAATGGTCTGGGCAGCACTCATAGCCTCCTCCTGCTCTCTTGCGCCCTCAATTCGAATGGTGACGACCTTAGTTGCACCTTCGCCATCTTTGACAATCTGCAAGGCCAGATCATGGAGCACTCCATGCAGTGCAGTTTCAAACAGCTGTGCAGTCGCTGGACTTTCTTCATCAATCCACGAATTGCCGGCCGCACCGTTGGCCATTACCAGCACCATATCGTTGGTCGAGGTATCACCGTCAACCGTAATCCGATTGAAACTTTTATCCACCCCCTCCCTAACCATGCTATTTAACACCGGAAAGACTATCTGAGCATCGGTAACCACAAAACAGAGCATAGTTGCCATATCAGGCATGATCATGCCCGATCCCTTGGCAACGCCGAGGATGGAAACAGTTTTCCCATCAAGGTCAACAGTGGTAAAGGCTGTCTTGGGATAAGTGTCGGTGGTCATCATGGCCTGTGCCAGATCATCAAAACCGTCAGGTGAGAGTGTATCAACCAACTCTTGTATATTCTTTTCAAAAGGTGCAAAAGGTATAGGCTCGCCAATGACACCTGTACTGGCAAGTTGAATAAGCTCTTCTTTTATGGCAAGTTGCTCGGCTACCAAGGAACTGATCGCCAGTGCGGTTTCCATGCCGGCTTCCCCGGTACAGGCATTAGCATTACCGCTGTTTACCAGTACTGCCTGTACGCTTCCTTGCCGTAAACGATCCATATCGATCAGCACGGGGGCCGCCTTCACCGAATTGGTGGTAAAAACACCGGCAGTAACAGCCGGAGTGTGAGAATAAATAAGCCCCAAATCAAAACGATCCTGATATCGAATGCCTGCCTTTACGGCGGCAGCACTAAATCCTTTAACCTGCATACAAGCCCTGTATAATATTTAGTTTAATAGAAAGAGAATTAGTTGTAATCTAACAGATAACCTACAAAAAAAAAGGATGAACATAATTTATATTGGCCATTTTTGTTCATCTCTCCCTATCCCCCCTCAACATGTGCCGTTATTTAGAGCGGCCTTCGTAAATAATTATGGATAAAATTTACTGGATACTCACCACATCCATTTTCATTACCGATCTTGCCATTCGCATAGGCCTGTCTTTGCGAGTCATTATGCGCAAAAGAGCTGCCAGTGTATCACTTGCATGGTTGATCATTATCTTGCTGCTGCCCTTTTTCGGAGCCATCATGTATCTTTTGTTCGGTGAGGTAAGACTTGGTGAGAGAAGGGCCTCAAAAATACTTTCTGAACAACCTGTTATAAGTCAATGGACCGAGGCACTTTACAAGCGTGTTTCAGTTGACTGGAAACAAATTAATCCTGAATGCATCCCCATCAACCGGCAAATAGATGCAATGGTCCGTATCCCCACAATGCCGGATAACTGTTTGGAGCTCATCAGCGAACCCACCACTTTTTTACGCAAACTCATCACAGATATCCGCAGGGCAAAATCCAGCTGCTTTCTTCAATTTTACATATGGAACGAAGGTGGTTTGGCTGATAATGTTACCGATGCCTTGATTGAGGCAAAAAAACGAGGTGTAACCTGTCGCGTCCTGGTTGATTCCATCGGCAGCAAACCCTTTTTAAGCAGTGCGCCGGCTGAAAAAATGCGCTCCGTCGGCATAGAGATAGCGGAAGCATTACCTGCAGGACTCATCCGAGCACTTTTTGTTCGCATAGATCTGAGAAATCACCGCAAGGTAGCCATCATTGACGGCACCATAGCCTATACCGGCAGCCAGAACCTGGTTGACCCAAGCTTTTTCAAACAGGACCAAGGGGTGGGTAAATGGATAGATGCCATGGTCCGCATCCGCGGGCCGGTGGTCGAAGTCATGACAGCAGCTTTTACCTATGACTGGATGATGGAAAACCACATTCCTTTAGAGGATTTGTACCCTAGTTCAGACATTCACCCGGTCGATTCATCGGGAAACGCATTGGTACAGCTTGTCCCTTCAGGTCCGAACCTGGAAGAAGGAGCCATCCACAACCTGTTACTCACAACCATTTATGCCGCGCGGAAAAAACTCATCCTTACCACCCCTTATTTTGTCCCGGACAACGCCATCCTGGCAGCCCTCAAATCTGCAGCACAACGGGGGGTGGATGTAACCATTATTGTCCCTGAAAAAAATGATTCTCGACTGGTTCATTATGCCAGCAGGGCTCGATATGAGGTTCTGACCAAAGCCGGGGTAGAAATAATGGGCTTCTCCGGTGGCCTGCTCCACACCAAAACCATTACCATTGACGACGACTTCTGCCTGTTTGGTTCTGTAAATCTTGATATGCGAAGCTTCTGGCTCAACTTTGAGATGACCCTTTTTATTTACAACAAGGAATTCACCGCCAGGGTGAGGGAGCTGCAACAGAGCTATGTGCAAAGTGCGAGAAAAATAGACTGTGAGCTCTTCACCCGACGTCCTTTCCGGGAAAGATTCATGGAAAATGTAGCGCTTCTGGTCGGTCCTCTTCTTTAACCAGAATTTCTCATGAACTTTTTGATTATAAACTTAATTAATTGATACCTAAATCCTGCAATTGCAAAGTTTGCCGAAGGTGCGAGGCTGCGTACACGCAGACGTACTGTAGTAATTCAAGTGTGCGCAAACAAAGCAGATTCGGTAAAATCGACAATCCCGAAGGGTGGCAAGATTTAGGTTTCAATCAAAAAGTTGCCCCTCCGGGTCAAGAGATTTTTCTGCAGGATCTACGTTACAAACCACTTGCGGTAGTTTACTACCGGAGTCTACGCTTCCCTGCAGCGCGGCTTGTGCCTTACCCTGTGAAAAACTGTATTGATGAGAAATCCGGGCTACTCAACATCACGGAACGGGAAAATACCCATGAAAATTCTTTTACTCAGCGATATCCACGGGAATTTCCCTGCTCTTGAGGCCATCGCGCAACACCATCCCTTGGACCAATTCGATCTCATCTGCAACAGTGGAGATTCAACGGTCTATTGCCCCTATCCGGATGAAGTACTCAGCTGGCTTCGCAAGTATCACGTTCAATCCATTCGGGGCAATACAGATGACAAGGTTATAAAACTCCTCAAGGGGAAAACTTTTAAAAAACCGCGCAAGCCGGAAAAACGTATCATGTACACCAGCGCGGTTGAGGCTCTCAGCCCGAGCAATCGGCAGTATCTTTGCACCCTGAAAAAAAAATACACATGCAAGCATGGTGTACACAAATTGTGTCTTTTTCATGGTAGCCCTGAAGACCACGAAGAATTCCTTTTTCAAACCACCCCGGACAAACGATTTAGAGAACTTGCTGCCGTCACATCCTGTACCATCGTTGTTACAGGGCACTCTCATTCCCCCTATCACAAACATATCGAGGGCGTACATTTTATCAATCCGGGGTCTGCCGGGAGGATGTTTGATGGTAACCCGCAAGCTTGTTATGCAGTCTTGCAGTTACAGCACCGCTCGGTACAGGTTACTCATTTTCGTTGTACCTATGATATAGAAGCGGTTGCCGAACGTATCACCAGCCTCCATCTCCCCTCCATCTACAAGGAAATGTTTCGGACCGGGAAGAAACTCAACTGACAGAATGCCCCACTCTGACCTGTTTATTGATTGACAGCAGAGGCATACGCCTCTTCAATCCGAGCCTCCACATAAGCATATTCCAGCTGGTTATACTCTTCGAGGTCAAAACAGATCGCATCTTCCCCCAGAAGCCCACCTGGTACAAACGCTCCTTTTTCCTCCGGATCCGTAATCATGGCACCGTAAAAACAGACTGATAACCACCGTGGTTCATCCTCAATTACGTCAACCATAACATAGAGAACCGGAGCTTCTTTTCCGGCTGTCATACCGCGAAGGGAATAAGTCACCCCTGGTCGTGGATGGAACTCAACACTGCCCTTTTCTTTGTCCTGCAACTGTTTGTAAAACCGCTCAAACCCCTGCTTATTGTGCTCATTGGTTTCGACCCAATCTTGAAGAAAGGCTGCAACCTCCTGCTGATACTGCTGCATATCTGCTACCCCGCTGTTTGATAGTTTTTATTTGAGAAAAATTACTAACTCCAGTAGACTCCTCTTGTTTCATCGGTATTCATTCAATACAATATGTTTAATACCAAACAGTTAAATTGCATTATCTTTTCTTATTTTCTTGCAAATTTTCTTCGGAATCTATCGAACAGTAGCCCTGTTCCAACCAATAGCTCAATGTATATTTACCAAGGGTAATACCCTTCATAGCCGGAGTCGGCACAAGGAGAATGACATGGGAGAGAAAAAAAAGGAAAACAATCCATCCTGTCCGATCGATACCAAACTCCTGGAGGGGACTGCCCTGAAAAACAAGCAAGCCAAACAGGATGATAAACGATGTTCGGTATGGATCAAAAAGGCCCATCTGGAATACGAAGCCGAACTCAAGAAGCTGCAAATTGAACTGATGAAGCTGCAGCTGCATATAAAAAAAACAAACATGCGGGTACTAGCCATCTTTGAAGGCCGCGACGCTGCAGGCAAGGGTGGAACCATCAAACGAATAACGGCCTTCCTTAACCCCCGCAACGCAAGGGTGGTCGCCTTAGCTGCTCCCAGTGACAAAGAGGTCAGTCAGTGGTATTTTCAACGATATGTATCAAAGCTGCCGGCTGGCGGAGAGTTGGTTCTGTTTGATCGTTCCTGGTACAACAGGGCTATGGTTGAGCCGGTTATGGGCTTTTGTACCGACGAGCAGCACAAACGCTTTTTAAAGGATGTATCTTTATTTGAAGAACTGCTGGTCAAAGATGGAATATACCTGTTTAAATTCTACTTTTCCGTTTCAAAAAACGAACAGAAAAAAAGATTTGAGGCAAGAAAAACTGATATTCTCAAACAATACAAGCTGTCTCCGGTGGACAACCTTGCCCAAAAGCTCTGGGATAAATACAGCATAAAAAAATTTCAAATGCTCAACGAATCAAACCGGACCCTTGCTCCGTGGACCATCATTAAGTCCGACGTGAAAAAGAAAGCACGTATCAACTGCATGAAACACCTGCTCTCTAATATTGAGTATGAAAAGAGAATAGACTTAAAAGAACTTGAGCCGGATCCAAATATTGTCATATCCGGGATTGATGAGATCAAGCATATGGAACAAAATCTTTTCAACCCCAGCGATCTCAGGGGCTGACTCACACTCCATCAAGTGCTCCGCTTCAGCTCGCCGCGTGAATATTCGTTGCCAAGCTGAAGGTACTTTGAAAAATATCCTGAAAAACAAACAGGGCACAGAGATCCCCCACTGTGCCCTGAAACATATCAACCCGGATTTCTCATGAAAGATGTGTGTTTCGGCGATAACTTTTTTTAGTAAGGAATACTTCTCTTCTCAGTTGGCCGCACCACAGCATTTTTTATATTTTTTGCCTGAACCGCATGGACAGGGCGCGTTACGACCTATTTTCTCTTCCTTGCGTTGTTGTGGCTGTCGATCATCTGCCTGGGGCCTGGTTGCTTTTTTCGCCTCTTCCAGCTCCTTCGCCCGCTGTATCCGCCTTTCCTCTTCCAGCCGTTCAAGTTCATCATCTTGCACAATCTGCACTCGCATCAACGTTGATACGGTCTGGAGCTTCACAGCCTCGATCATGCTCATGAACAGATTAAAGCCCTCGCGCTTATACTCGTTAAGCGGATTTTTCTGACCGTAGCCACGCAAACCAATCCCTTCTTTCAAATGATCCATTTGCAGGAGATGCTCTTTCCATAGAGTATCCACCATCTGCAGCAGCACCATCCGCTCAAGCTGGCGCATCTGCTCAACACCATTTTTTTCTTCCTGCCCGCTGTACCACTCTTTGACAGCATCGTTTAACTTTTCAACAAGCAGTTGCAAATCCAAGTCAACAAGCTCTTCAGGCGCCCACTCTACCTTGTTATTGAAAAGCTGAGCTACCCGTTCGTTAAACTCGTCCCAATTCCAGTCTTCCGAAGGTGTTCGTTCGACTGCAATATGTCCGCATATCTCATCGACCAACTCTGCTATCATATCCTCGACAATGGGCTGGACATTTTCACTTTCCAGCACTTCTCGACGCTGCTTGTATATGATCTCACGCTGCTTGTTCATCACATCATCATACTCAAGCAGGTGTTTACGAATATCAAAGTTGTGCCCTTCCACTTTACGCTGGGCATTTTCGATGGCCTTCGACACCATAGAGTGTTCTATGGGCTCGTCGTCCTCCATGCCGAGTTTGTCCATGATACCGCCAAGACGTCCGGAGCCGAAAATACGCAGCAAATCATCTTCAAGGGAGAGAAAAAAACGTGATGAGCCGGGGTCACCCTGCCTACCGGAGCGACCACGCAGTTGGTTGTCGATACGGCGGCTCTCGTGTCGGCTGGTACCAAGAATATGCAGCCCGCCAAGTTCGCGAACCCCTTCGCCAAGCTTGATATCGGTACCACGACCAGCCATATTGGTGGCAATGGTTACCCGGCCTGCATGCCCGGCTTCTGCAATAATTTCCGCTTCCCGGTCATGCTGTTTGGCATTCAACACATCGTGCGGTATTCCTTCCTTGGTCAACATCTTCGATATTTTCTCTGAAATATCAATGGAGATAGTTCCTACCAGAATGGGTTGACCTTTTTGATTAAGCTCTTTTATCTCATTAACAATATTGCGGTATTTAGCCTGCTGGTTCTTATAAATAAGATCGGGATAATCTTTGCGAATCATGTTCTTGTGGGTTGGAATAACAACCACATCCAAGCCATAGATCTTTTTAAACTCAGGAGCTTCCGTATCAGCGGTCCCTGTCATTCCTGCCAGTTTATCATACATACGGAAGTAATTCTGAAAAGTAACAGAGGCCAGGGTCTGGTTTTCCTTTTCGATCGTCACCTTTTCCTTTGCTTCAAGGGCCTGGTGAAGGCCATCCGAATAGCGGCGGCCTTCCATCGTCCGGCCGGTAAACTCGTCAACAATAACCACCTGACCGTTCTTGACTATGTAATCGACATCGCACTGGAAGACAAAATGGGCTTTCAGAGCCTGATTAATATGGTGTAACTGATTGATATTAGATGGATCGTAAAGATTATCAATGCCAAGCAATTCTTCTGCCAGGGCGACCCCGTCATCGGTAAGCATGATCTGACGAGATTTTTCCTCTTTGGTATAATGCTCTTCTTCTTTAAAATGAGGCATCAACTTGTCGACTTTCACATACATATCAGTGGTCTGCTCAGCCGGCCCGGAAATAATAAGCGGCGTACGAGCCTCATCAATAAGGATAGAATCCACTTCGTCGACAATGGCAAAATGAAAACCACGCTGGCAATAGTCGGCAATATCAAACTTCATATTATCGCGCAGATAATCAAAGCCAAACTCATTGTTGGTACCGTACGTTACGTCGGCATTATACGCTTCCCGGCGCTCGGCATCATCCATTTCATGGATAATACATGCTGTGGTCAGGCCAAGGAAACTGTAAACCTTGTCCATCCACTCCACGTCACGTTTTGCAAGATAATCGTTGACCGTAACCACATGGACCCCCTTCCCGGTGAGGGCATTGAGATACACAGGTGCAGTCGAGGTGAGTGTTTTTCCCTCACCGGTTTTCATCTCGGCAATTCTGCCGCTATGCAGCACTATGCCACCGATAAGCTGTACATCGTAGTGTCGCTCTCCAAGTACCCGCCTGGCAGCTTCTCGCACCACAGCAAAGGCTTCCGGGAGCAACTGGTCAAGGGTTTCTCCTTGTTCGAGGCGTTGACGAAACTCCACGGTCTTGGCTGCGATTTCTTCATCACTAAGAGGTTCAATAGAAGCTTCCAACTCATTGATAGTGTTGATAGTTTTACGAAGCTGTTTAATGATACGATCATTTTTACTGCCAAAAACCTTGGTAAGTGCTTTTCCGAGCATAAAATTCTCCAATTTCGAAGCCCAAGCTCCGAGAGATCAAAAAAATGGTAGAAATTACATTTAATAGAGGTGGGGTGAGCTTATGTGAATCAGTGCATCCTCATCGCAATCCGGAAACGTGGTACAATGGATACAGTCACTCCAAATCTTGTTGGGAAATTCCTGTTTATTCTTGTCTATAAAGCCAGAGCCTTTAAAAAAATCAGCCTGATAGTTGAGTACGAAAACCTGTGATATTTCCAGACTCTTTGCCTCGTCAAGACAACACTGAACCAATTCTCTCCCAATACCGCACCCCCTGCTTTTTATCCATCACAGCCAAGGAACGTATCTTCGCCGGATCATCCCAACAAATGTGAAGAGAGCAGATTCCTTATATTTCGCTGGTTTCCTCATACACTATAAAATCTCGAAGGTAGTCATACAGCGCACTGATTGACTGCCGGTGCAGTAAACCCTTCATTGCTTGTAACTATCAGGGACGAGCTACAAACTGTCAACCGACCCCATACTATAGCCATTCAGCAGTGCTCCAAATATTCATAAGCTGACCAATCAGCTACCCATTAGTATGCCGACCGGGCAGATCGTGGAGAGAGGTAAGCGCAGACTCCGTGGCGTGCTGCTGAATGGCAACTATGCTTTACTGATTACCCAGTTGCCTTTTCTTGCTCAATGGATGAATTTCCGGCAAAGCCGGCGACATGTGAGTAGACTGGTGGCCCTTTTTTAAGGCAACAACCGGCTTCGTGCCAACATGTGGTAAAAGAATAGTTTGCCCAGCCCACACGCCCAGCATAAACATCCAAAGAAAGAGGCAAAAGGCAACAATAATTACCCCGAAGAGTCCTGACCAACTCAGTTGAAACTGAAATCTGCGAACAGGTTTTTTCCTTGATCGTGGTTGTTTCTTTGCAGCCATAAATGTAAAAAACTACATACGCTCCGGGGCGCTGAGACCGGCCAGCGTAAGCCCGTTATGCAACACGGTTTTCAGGCACCGGCACAGATACAGCCTAGCCTGACTGCGGTCCACATTATCGGTTAACACTTTATGTTTATTATAAAAGCTATGGAACTGTCCAGCCAATTCCATCAAATAAAAAATAAGTCTGTGCGGTGCAAGGTCCATGGCCGCTCCGGCAACAAGCTGCGGGTAATCAGCCATTGTTTTCAGCAAGCCGTACTCTTCGGCCTCTTGCAGCATACTCAAATCAACGGCCTCACCGGCAGGACATTCTACCCCCAGCTCCCGTGCCTGCCTCTCTATGCTGCATAGACGGGCGTGGGCATACTGTACATAATAAACCGGATTTTCCTGACTCTGCTTTGTAGCCAGGTCTAAATCAAATTCAAGCTGACTGTCTGCCTTCCGCATCAAAAAGAAAAAACGCAGCGCATCCGTTCCGACTTCATCCACCAGCTCATCAATGGTGACAAAAGTAGCCTTACGGGTCGACATCTTAACTTGTTTGCCACCACGCAGCAAAGTGACAAATTGATAGAGGATCACGGTAATCAGCTCATCGTCGTAACCAAGGGCACGAACACCGGCAAGCACATCAGGAACCGTCGCTATATGATCTGCACCGAACACATTAATCATCCAGTCAAAGCCACGTCTGAACTTTTCCCGGTGGTAGGCGATATCCGGTAGCCTGTAGGTGGGTTCACCACTACTCTTGATAATCACCCTGTCTTGCTCTTGCCCAAATTCACTGGTCTTAAACCATAATGCCTGGTCTTTCTCGTAAACCAGGTCTTTTTCTTTAAAGGTGTTGACAACATCGTCAATCATCCCTTCTTCATAGAGGGTATGTTCATTGTAATAGCTGTCAAAACGGATACCAATTCGTTTAAGTGTAGCATCAATCTCTTTAAAAATGGCATTTTTGGCATGTTCTTTAAACACCTCAACCTCAGCATCTTTAAATGTGTCGCCACCCTTATCAATCATCGCCTGGGCAATATCATAAATGTAGCTCCCCTGGTATCCGTCTTCCGGAAAATTGTTTTCCATGCCCAGACGTTCAAAATATCTTGCCTGGGTTGACTCGCCAAGAACTCGCATCTGTCGTCCGGCATCATTAAAATAATATTCGCGCTGGACGTTAAATCCGGTTGCTTCGAGAAGGCGTGCTACAGAATCACCGATAATGGCATTGCGGCCATGACCTACGGAAAGCGGACCGGTTGGGTTGGCGCTGACAAATTCAACCAGAACTTTTTTTCCTTTTCCATCTTCACATAAGCCAAACCGTTCCCCTTGCTCTTCAATAACAGGTAGAACAGATGTCCAAACATCTTGTTTGAGAAAAATATTAATAAAGCCGGGCCCTGCGATTTCCCAACGATCGACAATACTCGCTTCTTCTGCGGCCAACTCTGCAAACTGGGCTGCAATCTGCCGGGGATTCTGCTTGTCAATCCCAGCGGCAACCATGGCAAAATTAGTAGCAAAATCACCCTGCCCTTCATGCTTTGGCACCTCGACGGTGTATCGATCACGCAGCTTTTCACTCCACAGAGAGAGGCTGAGTCCCTTTTCAAAACAACGGTCAACAACGGCTTTAACTTGTGACTTTATCATCTTAATATATTGAAGAAATAGCTGGTTTTTTTTTGATGTACTGTAACTTGCAAAAGCGCAGACAGGGAATATGCAGGTACAAATGTTAGTGAAAAAAGCTAACCATGCAGCCAACCCGAATTTATCATCACCTCAGGCGGTGGCAGGTTCAAAATTGTTTATAATAAATAGGTACGTTTTCAAAAAATGGTAAAATGCTCCTGAAAAATTCGCACCGATATGCTGCTGAAAGTATCTTTACAGTCGGCTAATCAGTCGATAAATACCCGATCGTTCATGTGTCCGAAAAGGCAAAGTACTTCGTAATTTATAGTATCCATCCATCCGGCGATCTCATCGGCTGTTATCTCTTCGCTTCCCTGCGGTCCGAGTAAAACGACTTGGTCGCCAACGTTGACAGGCCCCACGTCTGTAGCATCAATCAAGGTTAAATTCATTGATATTCTACCGATGACGGGTGCCCGGTGTCCATTGATAAGTACCTGAGCAGTATTGGATAATTTTCTTAAATACCCGTCTTCATACCCTACTGGTATAACTGCTACAGTAGTAGGCCTGCCGGTAAAGAAACTGTGCCCATAGCCCACCCCAACACCCTTGTCTACATTTCGCACCTGAATGACGCTGGTAGTGAAACACATGGCAGGCTTAAGCAGGTTTTTCGTAGCTGCCTGTCTGCCGGTTTCTCCATCAGGATAACAACCGTAAAGGGAAATCCCGGGTCGCACCATATCAAACTGTGCTCCGCGCACATAAAACAGGCCTCCCGAATTGGCTATATGATACATACAATGATGCGGAATTTCTTTCTCAATTAGCCTGGCAGTACTGGAAAACGTTTCCAGGACATCATCAGAATTAGACGATTGGCGGTCATCAGCCATGGGAAAGTGGGCAAGAACACCCTTGGTATTCAAGCATGGATACGCATCAATCTCTTTGACTAGAGCAACGATCCCTTCAGGCAAGGTCCCCTGCCTTCCCATTCCCGCGTCCAATTTGACATGGATATCGATTTCTTTACCTGCCCTTCGGGCGTACTTATTGAGCTCTCCAAGCGCCGAGTTATCGACGACAACAGGGGTTAGATTATTTTCAACTGCCGCTTGCGATGTTTGGTTAATAATACCGGCGAGAATAAAAACAGGCACAGTAAAACCTGCTTTACGTAGTTTTATCCCTTCAACGACTTCAGCAACGCCAAGAGCAACTGCGCCCTCTTCTACAAATATACCGGCACATTCAATCATACCGTGTCCATAGGCATCGGCCTTAACCATGGCAAGAATACCGGCATCACCTGCATGATGACGACAGACGGCAAAATTGTGCCTGAGAGCCTCGGCACTAATGGTTATTTTATTCAGCGATTCCATTACAGCATACCTATTCGAAACCATGCAAACCAGCCCTGACGGCTGGAGAACAAAAGAGCCCATCCGATGGCACAATATCCGGCGCCCAATATGGTTCCAGGGGTAAAAAATGTTCGCAACAACACCCCGCAAGACATCATCAACCCTACAAGCAGCCACGTCTTCCATGAAAACACGGCACCGAGGCAGGTATTATCCTGAAAAGTGTCAATCCGACTAATGGTCTTTGCAGCAACCTTATCGAGAATCAAAAACGATTTAAGCGAACCGACAAAAAAAGCCAGCAACAGGAAAAAAATACGATTGTTCGGGTCTATCCACCCATAGCCACGATAAATAAGCATCCCCCCAATAGTTGTCCACAAAAAAGGGGCGGCAAAGAGATGAACCGATCGATGAACGCCAGGCTTAAACAAAGGTCTCTCTAGGATATTGTCCGAGAATAGCAATTTTTTCTCAGATCGAGGCATTTTATAAAAATAAGCGCAGCCATATAAACAATATTGAGAGCATTATTTCTAGAAAATAACGCTGACATGGGGAAAAAGGACATTTTCGGGCAGTCTCCTAGACGCAGTAAAGGGACTTGCAGATAACTCACTGTAAGTCCCTCTAAAAACAGGATAAGCCCATCCCGTCAGGGATGGGCTTATCATAAAGCAAACTATCGAAAAAGTAACTTACACTTCGGTTACAGTGATAGCATCTTCAGGGCAAACTTCAACACAGGTTTCGCAACCCAGGCATTCATCAGCTTCTACAGGCTCAGCTTTACCGTCTACCATCTCAAACACCTGAGCCGGACAAGCTGCTACACACTCTTCATCACCAGAACATTTATCTTTGTCGACTACTATTTCCCACATGATAAAAAC
Organism: Desulfogranum marinum; assembly: GCF_016918565.1. Taxonomy (GTDB): domain Bacteria; phylum Desulfobacterota; class Desulfobulbia; order Desulfobulbales; family Desulfobulbaceae; genus Desulfogranum; species Desulfogranum marinum. The sequence goes on along the minus strand of NZ_JAFFQD010000020.1, from coordinate 1,009 downwards.
CTCCAAAAAAAATTAAGATACTACGTCACATCACATTGATACTTTCAACCTTGCTGGAGCAAGATTTAAAACTTAAAAAAAGTGCTTCCCCTCTACCTGACCGGCAATACTTTGTCAAGATTAAACATATCAGGTATTATACTCTTTTTAATTATCATAAAAAGCAAGCTCGCATCGATAAGTCCACGATGGCGGCTATTCTTATGTTCAACTCTTCTTTTTCTTATTGCTCAACCAGCTATTAGTGAATAGAATAACTCACAATTACCCATCCAAACAGGAACACCAATTACAATGGCCAAAAGAATTAACAAACAAAACGACCTGTTGCAGGCTAACAAAGGCGAACAGGCAATGATTGAAGCAATACTTGAAGGTAGCCCGGAAGGAATAGGTGTTGCAGTCATCCGCCTTGATTGCGGTTGCATAAAAATGGCTGCAGTCAATCCTGCCGGCGATCCAGCCAGCAAAGTAATTATGTATAGAGATAATGCCGAATCAATTTGCGAACAGTGCAAAGCAGATAACGGTGACTTCATGCGAGTAAAAAAACAATTCATCAGTTGGCAGAATCCGGAACCGGATACCCATACGAAACAGATGATCATCAACAAAGTGCTCGGCAGTGAGTCTTAATTTTATTACCGCCTTTCCTTCACAGACCGCCGGCAAACGACAAGACCCCATTCAAAAACACAGTTCAGGATGTACAACAACTATTTCCTTTAAACAATAAAATCGCCGGGGCAAGCTCTACGACTCCACACCGTGTAATTGCATCATGTTCCGTGGTGCGTGGAATATGATTTCCAAACAATATGCAGCAAAACCAATCAAATCATCAGGAGAATTACAATGGCAGACAAAATTTTTCGCGTTAACATGACCGACTTGAGCACTTCTATTGAAGATGTGCCTGCAGACTGGGCAGGACATGGCGGCAGGGGCCTGACCTCCACCATCGTTGCAGCCGAAGTCGAGCCTACCTGTCATCCACTGGGAAAAAACA
>NZ_JAFFQD010000209.1 GCF_016918565.1 Desulfogranum marinum | reverse complement strand
GCAGAGTATTATACCATGAAAACGTTTACTTTTGAACTGAAAAGTTAACTTAACTGTCTAAAATTACTAACTAAATCGTTCCTCAGTGTGCTCAGCTTACGCATTCCATAAACGTCGGATGCACCCATGGGAATGGATATTTTACGGTGCCAAACTCCGGAAATGATATCCAAAGAGATCCTTATGAACTTTATAGCTTACAACTGTGTTCGTAGGCTTATGTATGAAGCGGCAGAAAGAGTGGATGTTGC
>NZ_JAFFQD010000208.1 GCF_016918565.1 Desulfogranum marinum | reverse complement strand
AGCAAGCGGTAAAAATTGTGTTCGTCCGTCATAGGCACAGCCGTAAGTGGCTGGCAGTGATGTCGACTAAAATTGACTTGTCCGATGAAGAGATCATCAGAATCTACGGTAAACGCTGGGATATCGATATTTTCCAACCATACTGCCTCCATAAGTTTCAAGCATTCTTCTTTAATCTACTTTTTTCACCCGGGAACGATAAATCCACTGCCTTGGCCGTTCCCTATATTCAAGCAATCGCTTGATTTCTTC
>NZ_JAFFQD010000207.1 GCF_016918565.1 Desulfogranum marinum | reverse complement strand
GAAAACGATGGCCGGAATCGAATGGAATCCCTGGCCGGAATCAATTGGAATGGGTGGCCGGAATGAAATGGAATCACCGGCCGGAATCCCCTGGAATCAGTGGCCGGATTGCTCTGGAATACTCAAAGGATGCACTGTCGATCTGTTTCACTGCGAATGTTGAAATATACACCGTCAGCCCAGATATACACATATCTCTTGAGCTTTAGGTCGCGTCTACTCCAGCTCTCGTGCTCTTTTTCCCATACCTGC
>NZ_JAFFQD010000206.1 GCF_016918565.1 Desulfogranum marinum | reverse complement strand
ACCACCAGGGTTCAGACGGCTATGGCAGACTATCGATGGTCAACAGAATCAGTGGCTAGAGACAAACTGTTCTTGGAGTACCTGGGGATAGGTGCCAAGTAGTGTACGCTTTAAACGACTTTCAGGTTCTTACAAGCAAATTTCCTGCCTTCTGGGTTTGCGCACCGAAAACATGCTCAACCCTTACACGAACCTTCGATTTGGTCCTGTTACTCTTCTGTTCCCGAGCTGTCAGCTTTCGGTTCCGAGTGC
>NZ_JAFFQD010000205.1 GCF_016918565.1 Desulfogranum marinum | reverse complement strand
GCGCCAAGTATAACTCAAAATTTGATTCGTTCTTTGATCAGTATGAGAAAAGTGCGCAGGAAAAAAGGGTCTCACGAGAGAAGAGGATTCGGCGTGTTAAATGATTCCATAAACGTCGGATGCACCCCATTCCCATGGTCGTCTTTATATCTCGAAAAAAAAGCTCAACATCCCATCTTTTCAGGTACAGTTCGGCAATTTCCTCGCTAGGATATTTGATGGGATCCAGCAAGGTCGTTATAATGAAAAATCC
>NZ_JAFFQD010000204.1 GCF_016918565.1 Desulfogranum marinum | reverse complement strand
CCTTTAGGGGACTTCTGAACTCCGTAAGGTTGGCGGATAAGTAGGAAATGCCAATATAAGTTATGTTGCATGGGAAAGAAGAATTGTTCCCAAAAATAGCGGAATATCTTGAAATGATAGAACAAATGCGTATTCCACTGAATCCGGCCACCCATTCCAGTCGAAACCGGCCAGTCAGTCCACGTGATTCCGGCCACCTATTCCAGTGAAACTGGCCAGGTGGTCGGAGCGAAGCGACGCTGTTATTTTTTCA
>NZ_JAFFQD010000203.1 GCF_016918565.1 Desulfogranum marinum | reverse complement strand
TGGATTTGATCCACAAGGAAGGCCAATATCATTAACAAGACAAATACCGTGCTCAAATGCTGCTTGCCAAGACCATAATTATGCTCGAAGTGGTATCCCTGGTTCTTCAGTGTATTGAAGGTTTCATTTTCGATTTTCCAGCGGGCACGGCCACCACGCATTATCTGCATGGCATTCTCTCGAGAAACCGTAAAATCGGTAATCCATGTAAAATGCAGGACTTTCCCTGTCTTACTATCATTTTGCCAGTACTC
>NZ_JAFFQD010000202.1 GCF_016918565.1 Desulfogranum marinum | reverse complement strand
TTTATCAAAAAGGCAGCGGGAGAAAAAACGATTAACAGAGAAGTGCCGGGTAAGCTGAGGTATTGGTAGTACTACTGGTGCGGGGTTTTGGTTTTTCTGCGGAGCATAGCGGAGCGGTTCAGTTCTTACTGTTTATACGTAACAAAGTAAAAACCGCATAAAATGTTATAATGCGGTCATTAACATCCTGTTTTTTCAACAAAGAAAAAGGAGGACACGATGACCGAAACAACAGGTATACGCCAAGACGTACTA
>NZ_JAFFQD010000201.1 GCF_016918565.1 Desulfogranum marinum | reverse complement strand
GTTTGCAAATATCGACTGCCACAGCTTGTTCAATTATGGAACTTCCCACATAATTCTGTAAACTACGCACCCCCTTTTCGGCGTAGCCTATTGTCTTCTCTGTGAGTTCTATAAGTTTTCTATATGGCTTCTGTCTTGCCTTATTATTCTTGGCATTTGTAATTTCCAGATTCCGTCGTTTTGCCGCCCGTCGATGGTTATGGAAGGATAACATGATCCCTGGCAGCCTTGTTTTCGCTTCATCAAGAAGTCTGGCCAGAACACGAACA
>NZ_JAFFQD010000200.1 GCF_016918565.1 Desulfogranum marinum | reverse complement strand
CCGGCTTGGCGGGAGAACTCACTGCATTGAAAGTGCAGTTTGAAGAAAGCCAGGCAAAAAACAGTGAGCTTACTACTTCTTTGGAACAGCAAACAGCGCAACTCTCTACCGTAAATCAGGAGCTGACTACAGCTCAGGAACAGCAGGCATCCCTAACAGAAGAACTTACAGCTGCTCAGGAACAGGCTACCGGCTTGGCGGGAGAACTCACTGCATTGAAAGTGCAGTTTGAAGAAAGCCAGGCAAAAAACAGTGAGCTTACTACTTCTTTGGAACAGCA
>NZ_JAFFQD010000001.1 GCF_016918565.1 Desulfogranum marinum | reverse complement strand
TTCTTGAGGGGAAGAAGGGGGCGGCGGTGCGACGGTCTTGCTTGTTAATTCCTGCTGCAGCAGATTTAGCGACATGGTAATGAGATTTTGGTTAAAATCCGGATCACAAAGAAGGAAAATAATTGACGTTTCGTTTAGTTCACGGGCAAGAATTGCAGATTCGTCATACTGCAACGATAAATCCGTAAGATCGGGAAAACTCATGCGGCCGGCGCTGAGTAGTTTTGTTAGGAGTTTGCCTATCTCGGTCAATTTTTGTTCTGTGAAAATGGCGGGGAGGTTGGTCGCCAACATCCCGTTTTGACTATGGTAAACACCTGCACCGATGACGCCTGATAGATCCTTAAGGTCGTCAAGAATTCCTTTCATTGTTTTCAAGCTCCTTTAGGGTAGCAATCTGCAACAAATTACCCTGTATGTGTTGTGCTCTTTATGATTTGGGAGAGCTCCTGGCTGATTATTTGGGCACGAGAACCCTCTCGAAGTTTGACCAGCAAGCAGTATTCATTGATTAGAAAGAGTAAAAATGGGATCCGACCAGTTGTTGAGAAGCACATCAGCCGGCAAGGGCCTTGTTTGAGGATTTCTTCGAGGATAAAGGAGAGATGCAGGAAGATAGCCGGATCAAAGTTTTGAAGACTGCATTCTCCTGGATTGTGGAAGTTGAGAACGCTATGTCGGTCAAAAATAGCACATTCAGTTACTGCTTGTTGTGCCTTGATTTGCTGAAAGAGCTCTTCCCAGGCACCTTTGTTAACAGTGACACTCGTTTTTTCATGCTTTAAGGCAAAAGAAGGGCCAGCGGGATCACTTGATAGGGCATGTCCACCTTGTGTGCCCTCATCTTTTATGCAGTGCGCATTTAACAGTATGGATTCTATGGTCGCATTAATTCTCCCCTCCTGTCGCCTGCATATATTATCGAGTTCGATTTTGGTCTTTTCCCAACAAATTATCTGGTGGGCTGCATTTTCTCCGCGCAGTTCGTCATATTCAGCATCAATGAGGTTCCCTTCAAACATGTAGAGGTAACCCATTTTGTTTGCAGAGGTAACCTTAAGGGTACAGCTTTTCTTTTCCATTTGTAATAACTGCAAAAAACTCGCTGGTGTTATCCCCTGGATATAGCTTTTTGAATCTTTGCCAAGCCCCTCAAATATGGCTTTTTCTAATGTGTCTAAGTCAAGTGGCTTTTCTAGGTAGTGAATGGTTTCGTACTGAGCCAGCCGCGATTCGATCTCTGGAGTACCAAAAGCAGTCATGACGATAACAGGTAGCTGGGGCAATTCCCGACTTGCCCACGCCAATAATTCAAACCCATTCATGTGGGGCATTTCGAGGTCTGTTACAAGGAGATCAACCTGATTGTTTTTCAAGACTTCTACAGCTTCCTGCCCATTGCCTGCCGTTAAAATGGTGAATTTGTCCTCATGGATTTTGAATCCATCCTGCAGAGAAAGCAGGAATGATTTTTCGTCGTCGGCAATTAATACGTATTTCATGCTACTAAGCGATATTCTCAGTTATAAGTTGTCTTCTTGGCTTACTGGTAATCCTATGGTCACGCAGGTTCCCTCCCCAACTGTACTCTCTATGTCAATGCTGCTGTCCATTCGAGCCAGCAACTTTTGGGTAATGACCAGTCCCAGACCATTGCCGGAAGGTTTACTAGAGTTAAATGGCTGGAAAAGACGTTTCTTTTGTTCAGGAGAAATGCCGCAACCGTTGTCTTTGACGGTAATCCAAAGGATATTGTCCCTTATGGAGCCGGTTAAATGAATTTCCGGAGCAGAGGTTTTTTCAAGAGCATCAGCGGCATTGGAAATGATGTTAAGTAAAACCTGGTTCATTGCCCGTGGATCAATTTGTACTTTTCGTAAACTTGCTGATATATCTAAAGTGAACAGGATCCCCCTGTTGCGCAAATCCACTTCAGCAAGTGATTGGAAGGTTTTTAGATACTCTTGAATAATTATATCAGTGACATTGACAACTTCAAACATGCTGAAGTTTTTTAGTGACTTCAACAGGTATTCTACTCTGCCTATATCTGCCAGGCTTCGGTCTACGTACTCTTCAACCGTTTGTTGAGAAAATCGGTTCAGGTTTTGTCTGAGGACGCTCAATGTCATTTTCAACGAGTTAAGCGGGTTGCCCACTTCATGGCGGATGCCGGAAAAAATAAAGCCAAGATTGTCTATGCTGTTTGCCGCTTGAGCGATAGCCTCAAGGCGCATTCTTTCGGTTATGTCGCGGATGAAAATAGCACAGTACCTTTCAGCTATATGGTAGATGGAATACCCAAGTACCTTGTCATTGTGTTTAACCATTCCTGAAATGGTATCTGGTACCCCTCGTTTTGCGAGAACTTCCTTTTGGTCAAAGAAAAGGGAATAGATTTTTTCAAAATCACCTGAGGTGTCAACTTCGCCAATAAGTTCAAAGTAGAGGGGATTTTGATATTCGATTACGGATTCGAGTACATCAAGGACGACAATGCCAACGTCAATTCTATCTATAATCTGGTTGAGATCCCAAGTCGGCGCAGTGGATTGAGAAGCCTCGGTGTTGAAGCTTCCCAGGCCTGGATGGAGCCGATTGCCGGTACGATGTCGTGAATGTGTATTGAGTGTAGCGGCAGAGTTATGGTGAGAAGATTTTGTTTCCATATAATATATGGCCTCAAAAAAACCGGAAATGCAAGAAGAAAACGTAGGTGTCTACATGTCTATAAAGAGGGAGGTGTCTGAAATGTTAGGTAAAAGGGGCTTATTGTTAAAAATGCAACCCTTGACTACGTGGAGTCAGCGATACCGGTGAACGAAAATCGGAGGAACCGAGGGGAAACTCTGCAAGTTGACTATTTTATTGTGTGCATTCTTGACTGTAACTGCTCACAGGAAGTATAACTCCTTGATTTATCATAACTCAAATCTGTAACTGAAGATTTAATCAATCCTTGTCAGCCCACATCCCACGTCCTTGGAGTCTTGAAAATGCTTCTATCGATATCCAGGTGTTGCAGAAGTTCTCTTTGCAGTTCTTCGTGTCCACCAAGGCGTAGCCTTCTTGTATAAGGTGCTTGTTCAAAATTTGACCACTGATATACACCAAAGCAGCAGGTTGGCCATGTTCATCAATGGTTACCTCGTTAACAGCAATTTGTCTTCCTATAACCAGAGAAGCGATGGTTTCGTTTGTCTGGTTTGCATAGGCCTGGCTTAATTCCGGAGTCTTTATGCCGTAGAGACGTATTGTAATTTGTTCGCTGTCACGTTCAACGGTTATCGTATCATTATTGGGCCCGGTTATTGCCTTGCCACTCCAGCATAAAGCATGGGCTGGGATAAGAATACACAATGCTGCAAGTATCAGGTGTTTTTTTATAATCATTTTGTTGATATTACTGCGGCCCGTTTTTGTTTGTATCTACAGAAATGGTGCTATGTTTTTCTGCGTTTGGGGTTGGTTTGGATATGGTTGACTTGTCGGTGAGGGTACATTGCAAAATAAGGTAGCAAACAGTAATGATAACGAGTGCGGCAATATGCCATGGCTTTATTTTTTGCTTAATAACCGTTTTGTTGGTGTCTGTTTGTCGGTCACTATTATCCTGTTTTTTTTTAGGGGTAGCTTAACGGCTTAACGGCTTAACGGCTTGATGGAGGTAAACAACCATTAGATTACTTTTTGTGCATGTTGGTTAACAGCGTAATGTATATCTATACCTTCACCGTTATTGCGAAGCCGTCATTTCGCCTAACTGTTGCCGGGATGCAGCAAAGGATGTTTGGTCTGGACGAGTGCTATTTTTTATTACCATTCAACAGTACCCGGCCATATACAAACCCTGTGTTACTTCCTTTAATCTCACCCCGCGGATAGGCTACTTTCCATCCTGCATAGAGGACTACAGAACCGAGACTTCCGACCTCTGCTGCTTATCGCGTTTGCAGATAGCTTGTATCCTGCGTCCGGCTGCGCCAACGCACTAGCCGATTGACCCCATTATTTCTTCTTGAAAATTTTCATCATTGATCAGTTTCATTGCAATCACCTTACACACCTCGGCAGGTAAAGATGTGCTGTCTTGTGCTGCGACATCAACGGAGACTTCTCCAGCCTCATCAATAGTGAGGACAAGCGCTGCTTGATTTTCATGTAATTCCATGTTTATGATCCTTTGAAAGAGTTAGGTGAAAATATTTCTCCGTCTGTCGGGGTGATTTTTTAGCTTTTCGAGCACCTTGAAAAAATGCTTTTTCTTCCAATTTTGCTGTCACGCTCAAATTTTTATCCTCGGAGGTAAGCAGAGACGCTTATATCAAATATATGCCTGCGGAAAAATGCATCCTGCTCTTTGACCTTGATAAGAAAATTTATTTTTTCAAAGTACCCTTTATTTTGTCGTTTTTTTAGGTGGTTTTTTTCTTTTTGTCTCTATCATAGAGACTCTCTATTTCGTACTCTTTGCCGGCGACCATAATGTCGAGATCACCATCATTTTCAAAAATGTATTGAAAGGGGATAACGTCGGTTTTTTGAAAACGGTTGAGGTTACAATTTTTACCTTGATTGGTTACCATTTCATCATTTGGAGAAGTGCATTGTTCTTCAAATCGCGAACGTTCACTGCTACAGGCAGAAAGAGCGAGGAGCGCGGAGAATTAAGCAAAGCTTTTGGCGCGGAACAGCATAAGATCTCCATGCAGTAATAAGTTTATTAATTTTAAAACAGTATAGCACAAAGCTGGAATTTGGACGCAGTCTATTTTTTTTGTAAAGGATATCTACTTTGGCAGAGGGCGTTTGTGCTAATGGAGGCCTTGTTGGCAGAGGTTGACTGTCCTGTAGAAAAAAAGGACGATTGTTGGTTTCCTCTTATCATAATTTTATCACTACGGGGTATCTTAACTAACCAGAATTTTCGTTTAACGTTGAGACGTGCTTAAGAAATTATCACAGGTATACCCTTAATGTCGGAGTCTAGGAGTCTGTCGGAGTGAACCCTTTTTCCTCAACCAGGCAGGTTACGGCTTACCACCGATGGTAATTTTTAAGCATAACGAAAAGGCAATTATGCAAGATGGCCCACTTGTATGGAAAGTATCATGGACTTAACGACCTTATTGGGGACAACCTTTGATTGCGCCTGCGGCAGGCGTCACCAAATCCCGACCGAAAAATTGATATATGGCCGAGATGCTTTTACAGCGCTACCGCAAATAGTGACAGACATAACCGACGGGCAAAAGTGTTTGCTTGTTGCTGATCAACGCACCTGGGAAAAAGCTGGGGAAAAAGCAGCCGGGGAACTTGAGGCATCCGGGCTGCAGGTCTTCTGTTTTATTGTTCCGGACAAGGATGGTGAGGAGCCGACTGCCGATGAGCAGACCAAAGACTACCTCATGCAAAATGCTCCTTTAGCAGATCTGTATATAGCCGTGGGCAGCGGCGTTATTAATGATCTGGTCAAATGGGTGGCATATTTACAAAGGAAGCCCTACGTAAGCGTACCTACTGCCGCCTCCATGAACGGGTATGCGTCCGCCAATGTTGCGGCAACTGTTGACGGCCTCAAGGTGTTGTTTCATGCTGAGGCGTGCCGGGCAGTTGTTGCTAACCCGGAGATCATCAATAATGCGCCGCAGGAATTGACTGCTTCGGGCCTTGGAGATGTGCTGGCCAAATCGGTGAGTTCTGCCGACTGGAAGCTCAATCAATTGCTTTTTGGCGACTATTACTGCCAGTTTGCCGTTGACCTGCTCAAAGATTTGGAACCAATCTACCTGGAAAATCCAAAGCAGATTCGTAAGAAAGATCCGGTTGCCCTGCAGGCACTTTTTGAAGCGCTGTTTTACTCCAGTATTGCCATGACCATGACCGGAACCTCTTCGCCGGCTTCCGGGGGTGAACATCTTATTTCCCATACCCTGGATATGCTGGCTATCCGCGATAACAAAAAGCATGATTTGCATGGCAGACAGGTAGGTGTCGGCTCCATCTTGAGTGCTGCCATATATGAAAAGGTGATGCAGCTTGAAAAGCCTGTTTTTTATAAGGTGCCGCAGCAGGTTAACCAGGCATTTTGGGGTAGTCTTTTCCCTATCGTAGAGAAAGAGTACCAACAGAAGTTGGTGCGGATAAAACAGGCGGTTGATTATCTGCAGCAACCGGCAAACTGGCAGCTTTTTAAAAAGACCATTCAGCCGGGCCTGGTTCCGCCCATTCAACTCAAAAAATGTTTGCTGGAGGCTGGTGCGGCGCATCGGTTTGAGGATATCCGTTATGATGGAATCGCACTGCCAAGAAAAAAGTTTGTAGACATTGTCACCCATGCCAACCAGATGCGTCAGCGTTTTACCATTCTTGATTTGGCGGCGATCCTGGGGATTATTCCTGATCAATTGGATGCCTTGGTAGATGAGTGGGTGAGTTGACAGTATTTTCTTTCCATGGCAGTGCAGGGAATTTGGGTTGACAGGGCCAAGAGAAAATAGCTAGTACTAGCCTATTCCTCTTTTCCGAAAGGAACATTGGTGCTGCAGTTTGGGGTAAACAAGGCACTTGTGGTATGTGTGAGGAAGGGGAGAATGGTTGTTGGTATTGGTCCAGGTCAAGGCAAGGTTTTATTTGTTATTCGCTGAATCTTTGCTTTGACAAAATTTTAAAGAGGAGGGGTAGCATGAAAAGGATGATGGCGCTTTTGATGGCGGTTCTATTTGCAGTCGGCACGGCAACCGCCGCAGAAGAATGTAAGAATCGCGGTACGCTGGATGAAATGTATTGCGACGAAAATATGGATCTCGTTGCCGATACACCCAAAAACGAGGAAGACTGGAAAGATCCCAAAACGCTTGTTTTCACTTATACTCCTGTTGAAGATCCTGCAGTGTACAAAGATGCATTCGCAGATTTTCAGAAGTATCTGGAAAAGGCAACAGGGAAAAGAGTTATCTATTATACCGTGCAGTCAAATGCTGCAGAAGTCGAGGCCATGCGCTCCGGACGGCTGCACATTGCCGGTTTCTCAACCGGGCCTACGGGTTTTGCCGTTAACCTTGCCGGTTATGTACCCATCGCTGTGAAAGGGTACCCAGATGGTTTTCAGGGGTATAACCTGATTTTGGTGACCAAGAAAGACAGCGGTATTAAAACCATGGAAGATATTAAAGGGAAGCGGGTAGCACATACCTCTGCCTCTTCCAACTCTGGAAACCTTGCGCCCAGAGCCATTTTTCCACAACACGGCATTATCCCGGACAAGGATTACACCGTTGTGTATTCCGGAAAGCATGATCAGTCGATCCTTGGCGTTGCCCATGGTGACTATGATGCAGCTCCGGTAGCCTCTGATGTCTTTTATCGAATGGCAGATGCCGGAAGGATTAATGCGGATGATTTTAATATAATCTTTACCAGTCCCAAGTTTCCGACTTCTTCTTTTGGCTATGCACACAATCTGAATCCTGAGTTAGTGAAAAAGATTGTAGATGCTTTTTATTCCTACCGATTTACCCCAGCCATGCAGGAGACCTTTGGTCAGGCCGATCGTTTTTATCCTGTAACCTATCAAAAAGATTGGAAAGTTATCCGCGATATCGCAGAATCTACAGGCACTTCCTATAATCAGGCCGGTTTGAAAAAGATGGCTGAAAAGGACGCGGCTAAAGCTGCCAAAAAGAAGGCCCAAAAACAGTAATCTGTTTTTTTTTTTTACTGCATCATGCCCCGCTAAAATACAGAGGGCATGATGTGCTTTTTCTACAGGACCGGTCTGGACACAGTCAGCCGGTTCTGCATTACATGATCGCAGAGATAGGTTGAGAATGGCGTCTACAAGATCGATTCGGGTAGAAAACCTGGTAAAGGAATACACAGCCGGTAAGCCGGTGTTGAATGATATAAGTTTTACGGTGAGCGGCAAGGCAAGTGTAGCTATTATCGGCCCTTCAGGAACTGGAAAAAGTACTCTTATTCGCTGTGTTAATAAACTCATCCCCCCCACAGCAGGGAATGTGTATGTAAGTGATGAGAATATTACGGAGCTGAGCGGCAAAGCGCTACGGCAGGCAAGAAGAAAGATCGGGATGGTTTTTCAGGAATTTAACCTGGTTGAGCGACTTTCGGTGATGGAGAATGTACTCAGTGGTCGGCTTGGCTATGTCTCTCCCTGGCGAGCCTGGTTGCGCAAATACCCGCAGCAGGACATTGACCGGGCATTCGAGCTCCTGGAATCTATCGGTCTGATTGATTTTTTCAGGCAGCGTGCAGACAGTCTGTCTGGGGGACAGCGTCAACGGGTGGGGATTGCCCGGGCAATTATGCAGGAACCCCATGTGCTTTTAGCTGACGAGCCTACCTCCTCACTGGACCCGAAAACCAGTGTGGAAATTATGGAACTGCTTGTTGCTTTGTCCGAGGAACGCGGTATTCCCCTTATTATAAATATCCATGATGTTGAACTGGCAAAACGTTTTACCTCCAGGGTTATTGGCTTGTCAAAAGGGGGGATTGTGTATGACGGTTCACCGTCGGCACTGACCAATGAGCACCTGAAGGAAATTTATGGTGGGGAGGATTGGCTGCAATGAGTGCCGCTGTAAGTCAAAAATACGGCCCCCCTTTTAAAACGAACTGGTGGGTGCGGGCAGGATGGACATTGGCCTTTCTCTATGCGCTGTATGCGGCGAACTATTTGGATGTGTCGTGGGTTCGGTTTATTCAAGGGCTCGGTAACGGTGGCCAATTTCTCAGTGAGATGGTGCCTATTGACTTTTCAAGGTGGAAACTGCTCGTAGAAAATTTGATCGAGACCATTGAGATTGCCATCATTGCTTCGGCTTTTGGCGTTTTTTTCTCGCTGCCGATTGGACTTCTGGCTGCTCGAAATCTTATGCCGTCGTGGGTAACATGGGTGTTTCGAACATTTATTGCTCTGTGCCGTTCCTTTCATCCCGTCATTTTTGCAATTTTATTTGTCAAGGCTGTCGGCTTCGGTCCTCTGGCCGGCATCCTTACTCTTATATTCGCCTCCATTGGTTTTATCGGTAAGCTTTTTGCCGAGGCCATTGAAGAGATTTCCCTGAAACCTATTGAGGCATTACGTGCTTCCGGTGCGCCTTTTATCAGTGTGATTTTGTATGGGGTATTGCCGCAGGTGCTCAATCGTTTTATCGGATTTTCTTCCTACCAGTTTGATGCCAATTTACGGAATTCAACCATGGTTGGTATTGTCGGTGCCGGTGGGATCGGTGGGACGCTTTTTGCCGCATTCCAGCGCTTTGATTACGATTTTTTAGCCACTATTCTTATCTCTATCATTGCCCTGGTTATGGTCAGTGAATTTATTTCCGTTCAGATTAAAAAGGTTTTTCAATGAGTAGTGCTTCCAACCATACCTGGAACAGGTTTACCCTGGCCCAGAGGCTGGCCAGGTTTACTGTCTTTCTTGGTTTTGCAGTGGCTCTTTCCGCCTCGTTGCGTACGGTGGAAGTCATTCCTGAATTCCTCTACGATGCCCCGACACAGGTAATTGATTTACTGGGGAGAATGTGGCCGTTGGATCTCTCTTATTATCCAGGCGGCATCCACGATGCCATGGTGGAAACCCTGCACATAGCCACCCTTGGTACCCTGCTTGCCATTGTCCTGGCTGTTCCTGTGGGTATCATGGGGGCCAATAATATCGTACGCCTGCCCCTTTTGAACTGGCTTGCAAAGCTTATTTTGGTTTCATCCAGGTCGGTTAATTCGCTGGTGTGGGCGCTGCTGTTTGTTGCCATTTTCGGCCCGGGCCCGTTGGCAGGAACGGTATGTATCGGATTTCGCTCCGTTGGGTTTGTGGGGAAGCTTTTTGCTGAGGCACTGGAAGAGGTAAATCCTGGACCAGTGGAGGCACTTACGGCAGCAGGTGCTCCATGGCCGTCTGTCTTTTTGAAAGGATATTGGCCGCAGGTTGTTCCGGCATTCTGGGCTATTTTTCTTTTCAGGTGGGATATTAATGTACGTGAATCAGCCGTTATCGGCCTGGTTGGCGCCGGAGGGGTTGGCATGGTACTTGATACGGCGCTTAACCTTTTTTACTGGGATAGGGTTTCCGTCATTTTGTTGAGCATTTTTACGGTTGTTGTTTTAGCGGAGTTGTTGGTGACGAAAATCCGTAAACATATCATATGATGGGAGCGTAAAAGAATTCCAGGTTACCTCGTTGGATCAAGGTGTGGCCGCTACAGGCTGTGGGAATATCACTGAGCTTCCGCCAGTTTTTTTATGATAACAGGAATAGCCGGCGGAACTCGCCGGCTTTCCGTGGTGATGTTGCGGATCATCGACAGATGCGTTCCTTTGACCGTGATATGTGGAATGCCTTGCAGGCGGGTTGAGTCTACCGTAACCAGGCCATCGCCCAGGCCATTAATCATGGACTGCATGAATTCGCCTATCATGTCGACCTGTTGCCCGAATTCTGGAACTATTTTCTTGATCTTGTTCTTCATCCGGGTAATGTCACCTTTATTCCAGGGCGAGGAGATACCTGCAATAATGAGCAGATCGACTTCCTTGGGAAGTGGTCGTTGATTGAGTTCCGTCAAAAAAACGCTGTCCGGCAGGAGGTCTACTTGAGCCTCTCCCGCACCATCGAAAAAAGCATCCAGCCAATTGGCCCCGCCATTCATCAACCGGACAAAGTGGTCTCTGATTTCTCCAAGTAAATGGAGCCGGGCAACCTGTGATCCATGGTTAGGGGGTGCCACCATTATAAGCGTGTTCGTTTTGGGGACACGGTCTTCAACCTGTAATTCTTTGTACTGTACACTTGGGCTGGTCAGCAGATCGCGGGAGATAAGGCCACCCATGCTGTGGGAGACAATATTGATGGTGGTAACGCCCCGTTTTCTGAGGTCCTGCAACTCGCGGACAAACAGCAGGCTCGACTCGGTTATGGGTTGATCATTAGGGTAATTGAGCAGCCACACATTATATCCGAGGGCGTCAAGTGCCGGAGCAAGATTCATCCACACCTTTCCCGGATCATCGAGTCCGTGTACCAGAACAACTGAGGGGCGATTGAGGTCAATTGGGCGGGCATCTTGCGCCATTTCTAGGTAGGGAAATATACCGATGTTTTGAGAAAAAACTTTTGCTTGTTCCGGAAAGGTTGCCACTATTTTTTGTCGAACCTGGTGACGTAGTTGTTTGTTGTTTTCTGAGTGCATGTTGCCGACAACTTGCCATAAGGCAATCAACAGCAGGGCCAGCCCTGTTACTTTCAGGGGCGAAAAGGTTTTTTTTAGCCATTTGGTGCGATTTTTTTTCATGGGCATGTGCTATCAGCTTTGAAGGTGTGCCGGTTCGGCTGAATGGTCATTCTTCACATCCACTCTGTCCTTCCCGGTTTTTTTTGTTCAACAGGCCATGGCTGAAAAAAGGTAAGAAACATCCCCTTGCATTGTCAATTTTTTGATTTAAAGGTGTCGGTAATATTTTTGGTGATAACAAGGGGCCGGTGAATGCTTGTGTACATGCATCCGTTGATATGTTTGTTGGATATGTCTGTTGAGTTGCTTTTTTTATGGTAAGGGGTACATTTGACGCTGGTAATTCTCTGTAGTTGTTATACTCTTTTTTTGTATTTAATTCTTAAAAATTAACTTTGTGCGGAACGATTAGATGGCTGATGTATCTCATAAAAAAAGTATCCCGGTGGGGCAGGCGGTTGGGATGGTTCTTCCCCATGATATCACGGAGATAGTTCGTGATGAATTTAAGGGGCGTGCCTTTAAAAAGGGGCATATTATTCGTGCTGAAGATATTGATCATCTGCGCCGCCTCGGAAAAGAACACATTTATGTTTTGCGGTTAACTGCCGAAGAGATACATGAGGATGAGGCGGGCTTATTACTTGCAAAGGCTTTGGCAGGTCCTCAAATTGAGTTTGCCGATGAAGTTGTTGAAGGGAAAATGACACTTAAGGCAGCTTGTAACGGTATTTTAAAAGTCAATAAAGAGGCTCTGCTGCAATTTAATATGCTGGGGGAGGTGATGTGTGCCACTCTACAGGCAAATACCCCAGTACAAAAGGGAGAACAGGTTGCGGCAACTCGCTTGATTCCGTTAGTGGCACGGAGGAGGCTGGTCAACCGCGCGGTATCAATAGCCACCGTGGAGCAAGGGGTTATCAGTGTTAAACCATTACGATCGGTTAAGGCTGGGCTGGTAATTACCGGCAGTGAAGTTTATTATAAAAGGATAGAAGATCGTTTTGAGCAGGTCCTGCGAGATAAGCTCAAGGCATTGGATTCAGAAGTTGTAAGTGTTGGCTTTGCCCCTGACAATCCGCAGCATATAGCAGCGGAAATTCATAAAAGCCTTGCAATGGGAGCGGAATTGATTGTCACCTCCGGTGGTATGTCGGTTGATCCGGATGATGTTACCCGGCTGGGGATCAAGGAGGCAGGAGCGTCTGATATGGTGTACGGCACACCGGTTCTTCCCGGCGCGATGTTTCTTGTTGCACGAATTGGTGAGGTTCCCGTCATAGGGGTACCAGCGTGCGGTATGTTTCACCATATTACTGTTCTGGATCTTGTATTACCGCGTATCCTGGCCGGCGAATCCATAGGCAGAAGAGAGCTTGCCGAGATGGGACATGGTGGGCTTTGTCGTAACTGCAAGCAGTGCCGGTATCCTGTTTGTAGCTTTGGAAAATGATAAACAACGATTGATTCTCAAGAAGAGGTTCGTTAAACTTTCAAAGAGAGCTAACCCAAAGCACAAGTATGAGCCACGTTTTATCTGAAATCAAGGCAGGGTGGCTTGGCAGTGCAAATGCGCCTGACATGTCTGTCGAGTGGCATGGAATATGCTTTAAAATGGTTTTGATGTTGTACTGAATAAGCTATACTATACGGTAAATTGGGATTTGGTTCGTCCGTAATGGCCTTGAAATGATAAAGAAAAGGTGCAGGTTAAAAAGCCAGATGGAGACTATACTCATGCGCAAAAAAAATATTCTTACCTGGTGCATTTTACTGGTGGTGTTCCTTCTTTGTATTGAGTCATCGTACGGGGCGTATACTCTGGACACCGATTTTGGCGATAATGGGCAGGTCAGTGAGTCATTTGGCGGTATAAGTAATAAAGGGTTTGCCGTTGTTGTGCAGCCGGATGGGGCTATTGTTGTCGCCGGCTCGAAATCCAGTTCTGCTGATCAGGACTTTTCGCTCATTCGTTACCTGGCAGACGGCAGCTATGATTCGTCATTTAATATTGATGGCAGGGTGGTGACATCCATCGGGCGGGCAGATGATGAAATTTTAGCAGTTGGCTTGCTTGCCGATGGAAGGATTGTTGCCGCAGGCTACAGTGAAAATGATACAGATCGTGATTTTGCCTTGGCATGCTACTTTCCAGACGGCAGGCTTGATCCAAGCTTTGGTGATCAGGGAACGGTTGTCATGCAGATTGGGCGCGGGCACGATGAGATTACCGCTCTTGCCGTTACCCCTGAAAATCAGATTGTCATTGCAGGGGTAGCCGAAGGTACCAGTGGTAGTGTGATTGTGGCCGGTCGTTTCTATGATGACGGATCCTTGGATGCAAGCTTTGGCGAAGAGGGCGTAAGCCTGATTGGTGTTGGAGATGCTGCCGTGGCCGAAGACGTTTTGATACAGGAAAGCGGCAAGATTATTATTTCCGGGTCATATGCGGAAAACAATGTGGCATCTTTGCTCCTGATCAGGTTGACTGCCGACGGGATTATTGATGCTACTTTTGGTAGTGAGGGGGTTGCAATCCCCACTGACGATGCAGAAATATCGGAAGGGTATGGCATAACCGCTGCTGCAGAGGGGCAGATTTATCTGGCCGCTGCAGTGGAAAACGACAACCAGCTTGATGCGGAACTGTTTCGGTTTACGATTGATGGTGCACCTGATTTGAGCTTTAACAGCAAGGGTTCTACAACCATTTATGCCGGTCCGGAGGACGATGTTATCTATGACGTAGAACTACTGAATGAGGACAAGGTAGTAGTTACCGGTTATGCGACCCAGAAGGGGATTCGTCGCCTTTTGGTGGCAACTTACGCTACTGAAAGCGATTCGCCGGATTTTGTTGCGCAATCCGACGGTTCTTTGGCTGAGCCTGTTCGTATATCCTCTTTGCAGGTTGTATCCGGACAATTGATTGATGAGGTTGAGGGGGATGAGGACAGCCAGCAGATAGAAGTGCTGGATTCTTTTGAGCAGTTTGTGCATGAAGAACAGGTAACAGCTGAAGAGACGGAAACGGTTATGCAGGGGACGACACCAGCTGTCCATCCTGTAACGTCGATACTGCATGGTCTTTTAGATAGTGTGTCGTCTTTTTTCGTAGGGCAGGCCATGGCCGCCGAATCGGGCACTGAAGAGGGTTCCGACGATGAAGACACGGTCACAGTGACCATTCTTGACTCTGAGGAGGGTGATACCTCCGGCAATGCCCTTTCTGTGCTGGATAGCGGCGAAGTTGTGGTCGTTGGTACAAGCACAGACCAGAATGACACCGATACGCTGACTGTTACACAACTCTCCAGTACTACAGAGAGCTCGGAAACCGTTTCCCTTGCCAGTGCTACCAGCAGCTATATTAGTACCACTCCGGTGACGGCAATCACCCGTACCGGAGCCCTGACCGGGGGCAGGATTCTGCCAGGATTAGGGACAGTAACGAAAAAAGGAGTGGTTTTCAGTATTGCACCTTATCCACAATACAAGAGTAGCGTGAGCAGTGATAACGATGACGATGACGATTTGACCGTCACCATTACTAATCCTACTAGTGGAGATACTGAGGGCGAATCGTTTACCCTTACTGTCGAAACCTCTCTTTCTAGCAAATGTGGCTACAATTCGGGAGAGGATAAGGAGTTCGATTTGATGACACCGTTTTCGGATTCTTCGGATTCTTATAGAACCTCCCACTCTGAGGAACTTGATTCTAGTACTGATGGTGACCCTCCTTACTATGTCCGCTGTCAAACAGCTGATGGTCAGGAAGCTGCAGATTCTGTCATTTTTACTGTGGCTGTTACTGAAAACACTGCCACAGCCTTAATTGCGAAAATGCTGCAGACTACAGGGAATTTTTTAGTGGCCGAGGCCGTGGCAGCAGATGATGATGACAGTGAAGAAGATTCAGGTGGACTGTTTGGTGGTTCCTCCGACGGCTTTGACGAGGAAGGCGAAACAGAAGACGGGAGCGGCACCGGCACATACAGTTCGATTCTGGAAAACCTCAAGCCGGGAACAATCTTCTACGCGCGGGCCTATGCGATTGTTGGTGGGACCGTATATTACGGCGATGAAATTACTTTCAGGACCGATGATTCCTGTTTTATTGCAACGGCTTCTTATGGTTCTGTTTTTCACCCGATGGTGGAAATTCTCCGCGATTTCAGGGATTCGTATCTCCTGCAAGTTGAACCAGGCAGGAAGTTCGTTGATTTTTACTACGCGGTTTCCCCGCCGGTGGCAGATCTTATTGCCTCCAGAGCATGGATGCGGTTTACTGTAAGGTTGCTCTTGCTGCCGTTTGTCGGTTTTTCATGGTTGGCGTTGCATACGGGGATCTGGCAGGCTGTGGGCATAAGTGTGGTTGGCGTATGGCTGGCAGGATATGGAGTTGTACGGACAAAAAGTGTTTTGAGTATGCGGGTGCAGCAGTAACTGCAGGCCGATATTTTAGAGAAAACAATGAGGATTGTTTATATGAAGGGATGGAACAGGGAGAGCCTGCGCGTTGGAAACATGCAGGGATTCACCCTTATTGAGTTGATGGTGGTCATGGTGATTTTAGGGATCCTTGCCGGATTGATTGTACCCCGAATCATGGATAGGCCCGAGGAGGCCCGAAGAACCAAGGCAGCCATTCAGATTCGCTCACTGGAGCAGGCTCTGAAGCTGTACAAACTCGATAATGGGCAATACCCCACAACCGAGCAAGGCTTGCAGGCCCTGGTGGAGCCGCCCTCTGTGGGTCGACTGGCAAAGAGATGGCGAGAGGGTGGGTATCTGGAAAAAGGGAAAACACCTCTTGATCCTTGGGAGAACGAATTTGTATACATAAGCCCAGGGCTAAACGGGGATTTTGACCTGATTAGCTATGGCCCGGACAATGAACCTGGCGGCGATGGTAATGACGCCGATATTAACAATTGGGAAATCGAGTAACCCTCTTCTTGTATATTTACAGGTGTACATTGCCTGTACGAAATACAAGGGGATTCACTCTTCTGGAACTTATATTGGTCATGGTGCTCATTGGAGTGACCATGGCCTTTGCTGTGCCTCGTCTTTCCAGCTTTGTTTTTAGCGATCCGCTCAAACAGAGCACCCGCAAACTTACCCTCCTGATCACCCAGACATCACGGCTGGCGGTGCGGACATCCCGTCCTTACCAGTTGCAATACGATTCTTCGACTCGTAGCTTCGAGGTGGTGGCTATCGACGAAAAAGAAACAGAAACAGAAAGCGCTGTCAATGACGAGTCGAGCCACCTTCCTGCTCTTCAACTTCCTGACTCGGTGTTGCTCAAAGATATTACTTTTGCAGCCGCAGAAGAAAAAAAATCTGGCTCATTTTCCTTGCGATTCAGCGAAAAAGGCTATCTTGAGCCGTGCCTGATCCATCTTCAGGAGCAAAGCGGTGACGAGATGACTGTTAAACTTTCTCCTTTTGTCGGCCATGTCACACTCCATCAGGGGTATGTTTCCCTCGAAGAGGATACCTTTCGGTAACCCGATTATGAACTTAAGCAGGCAATCCAGTGCACAAGGCTTCACGCTGCTTGAGGTGATGATTGCGGTGGCAGTATTGGCAATTGCTCTGGTCAGCCTTTTAGGATCTCAGTCACAAACGATTTCTATTGCCACTGATGCCCGGTTTGATACGATTGCTGCCTTGCTGGCTCAGGAAAAGATGGCGGAAATTCGTCTGCAGGATTTTGAACAGGTAGAGAGTGAGAGCGGAATCTTTGAAGATGGGTTTAGTGAATTTTCCTGGAATACGGAAGTGGTACCAGTCTTGGAAGACGACATTTCGATCCCGGACACAGACGGAATGCTGAAGCAGGTGGTCTTAACTGTTGCCCTTGCCGAAGATGAAACACAGCGTCTTACTGTACAGACAACGATTTTTAAAAAAATAGTTCCCGATGACCAACGTCAATAACAGAGGCTTCACTTTACTGGAGGTCATGCTTGCTGTCTCAATTTTGGCAGTGGTGAGCTCAATGGTTGGATTCGCCTTGAACAGTACTGTGGATCTGTTGGCTGCAACAGCAAACCAGAAAGATATCTATCGGCAGGCACGTATTACCCTGGATAGGATGAGGAGTGATCTGGCTGCTGCTGTAGTCGATGGTGAGGTCGGATTTGTAGGGACGAAAAATGAGATTAACGGCCGGCAGGCAGCCGGTTTGATCTTCAGTTCCATGGCGCACCTGGCTTTTGACGATGGACGATCAGACAAGGGGAGCACCACCATTGCCTATGAGGTGATAGAAGATGAAAATGATCCTGGTTCGTTCAAACTACTGAGAGCGGATACACTTTCAGTGTTTGCAGAGGAGAGCGGTGAGAAAGAAGCGTACACCTTGTGTGCCGGACTTCGCTCTTTGCAATTGACGTATTGGGATGCTGAAGGTCAAAAAAATGACAGCTGGGCGAGTAAGCCGGACGAAGAAAATGAGCAAGAGCCTGTACTACTGCCGGCAGCAGTATTTATTACGTTGGAGTTCTGGCAGGATAGTGAGCACAAGACCGTTATTCCTTTTCGCTCAGGGGTGTGGCTTCCCACCGGTAGTATAAAAGAGGAGCAAGACGGTGAGTCATAAGCATTTGCTCAAGGATCAAAAAGGTGTTGCCTTGCTGTTGGCTCTATTGACCGTCAGTTTTTTGGTTACCATGACCATGCAACTCCTGGTTGATGTTGACGGGCAGGTTGAGGATGCCGCACTAGTGGAGAAAACGCTTGCCATGGAAAATGCAGTGTATTCGGGGCTCAGTATTGTTCAGGCAGCCTTGTATAGTGATCAGCAGGCAACGACCTATGATTCCCTTCTTGATAGTTGGGCCGGCATTGACGGGGAACAGCTTACCTCTTTGACAGACGATATCTCACTTACCTGCGCTGTGAATGATCTTTCTGGGAAATTGCAGATTCATGCCCTGCTGGCGAATCCTTTACAAGGCGGTAATGGAGCCAACAATACAAATAAAACTTCTGCTCAAGAACAGCAACAACAGCTTGAAAAAGTCGAACAGGTTTGGACAAGGTTCCTGCTCTCCGGTAAATTTGCCATTGATGATGAGCAGCAGGTGGAAGCATTACTTGATGCCATTCGTGATTGGATAGATGAAGATGATGATGCACGGATAAATGGCGCGGAAAATGCATATTATCAATCACTTTCTCCGGGTTATTCGTGTCGAAATGGGGCCATGTTGGCTGTAGAAGAGCTTTTGTTTGTAAAGGGCGTGACACCTGCGCTTTTTTATGGGGATGAGGAACATGAAGGCATTGCAGCATATATTACCGTGGCGGGCGATGACGGAAAAATTAATTTGAATACGGCGCCGGATGCGGTTTTGGCCGCGTTGAATCCTGAGTTAAACGAGGATATGATAAGCGAGTTGCAAGCATACAGGGAGGAGCCGGATAATAGCGACAATCTTGCCGACCCAACCTGGTATAAAAACGTCAGCGGTTTTCCTGGAGATATAACACTGGATGAAAATCTGCTTACAGTTTCAGCCAAGGCTTTTGCTCTAACCATTACGGCTGCAACCGAAGATGGCAGATGTATCGGCAAAGGGGTACTTTTGCGTGGGGAAAATCACGAGCAGACACTTGTTCACTGGCAGATACAATAAATTGAGAAGTAAACGAGATAGAAATGAATAAAAAGTTTCTCGGACTCTATTACGGTGACGATTGCCTCACAGGTGTTGTGACTGGACAACAGGGGAAAACCGTGGTCGTTGAGTCGAGTGCTTCTATTCCCTTATCCACGGATGGTATTGCAGCTACACCGGTGGAAGAACTTCTGGAAAAGCTTCACTGGCAGGGCGGGGAATGTGTTTGCGGGCTATCGCTTGCAGCAGTGAGTACCCGTAACTTGGAGCTGCCTTTTTCCGATAAAAAAAATATTACCCAGACCCTCCCTTTTGAGTTGGAAGATCAATTCATCCGGCCTATGGAAGAGGTGGTCACAGATTTTAATGTACTAAGGACAACTGACCAAAGTAGCTCTCTCCTGGTTTTTGCCGTTGAAAAGAGAGTGCTGAGTGATGTCCTTGAACGCCTAAAGCAACATGATGCCGAGCCTGGAGTTGTTGTGCCGGCTGCGGTCGCAGTGGCAGAGCTTGTTGGGCACCGTTTTCCTGAAGGGTGGCACCTGGTTTTGGAGGCAGACGATGCTGAGGCAACCCTGTTGCTGTTGCATAACGGTATCTGTCAATTTTGTCGTAAATTACCTGTTTTGTCGCAGACGATGTCAGGTGGGGCTGAGATCGATGAGTTTGGGGCACAATTAGGTGCGCTTCAGCAGACGGTTGGGCGAACTTTGGGATTTTTACGATCCATTGGCTTCCCGGTCGATGATATTGAACATACACTGGTAACCGGACGTTTCGTCGAAAGTGAAGAGGTTCGAGCTGCCTTAAAGGCGCAGCTGGGTATGGACGTGGAACCTGCGGACCTCCTTGCTTTGTCGGGAATCAATGTTCCAACGGGGCTCGAGCATATGCCACCGGGAGAGTTTGCAACGGCGTTAAGCCTCTCGCTGTACAGGCCCGGCAAAAACACAGATTTTAATTTACGGCAAGGAGAACTGGCATCTAAAAAGACACTTTTTACTTCGAAGAAACAGATAGTCGCTGTTGCGGCCTCCGTCCTTGTCTGTATAGGTTCTATTGTCGGCTACTATGCCCTGGAAAATAGAAGTTTAACGATAAAGAATAATCGATTGCGGCAGCAGATGGAGCAGCTGTATCGGAACCAGTTTACCAGCGCTACCCGTATCCAGGATCCTTACGTGCAGATGAAGGTTGCTTTGAAGGAATTGGAGTCTTCTGAAACCAACATGCCTGTATATGCCGACCAGCAGAGGATGTTGGATTTCTTGGCAGATATCTCAGCTCGTATTCCTGCTACCTTGTCGCTCCATGTCTCTAGAATGGTGATAGATCAAAAGGCAATCCGCATGCGCGGGATGACTGGGACTTTTAATACGGTTAATCAAATTAAAAGTCTTCTCTCGCAGTCCCCCCTGTATGGTGACGTGCAGATTGTATCAGCGACCGCGGATAAAAAGACTCGAAAAATTCGCTTTGAGATACAGCTGGAGTTGGGTGAGAGCTGATGCAGATGACATCACGAGAAAAAAACGCAGTCATTATTGCCGGGATCAGTCTTGTACTTTTTTTGCTTCTGCAATTTGTTCTTTTTCCTTTAATGGAAAATCGGGAAAAAATGACAAAAAATGTTGTAACCCGGCAACGACAACTCGAAGAAATGGAACAAATGCAGCAGCGTTACGCTCTTTTTAGCCAAAAAAGCCGCTCTATTGCGGCCCTGCTCAACGAGCGGGCCAGTGGGTTCAGTCTGTTTTCTTTTTTAGAGCAAAATGCGGCTGACATTAAGGTCAAAGAGCGAATTGCATATATGAAGCCTTCGGAGCTTGCCGCTGAAGGGGTCTTGAAGCAAAGCATGGTGGAAATGAAATTACAGGCTGTTAGTCTGAAACAGCTCGTTGCTTTTCTTAAAACTACTGAATCTCCGCAAAATCTCGTCGGGATTAAACGCATTACCATTCAGGAGAACAATAAGGAGAAAGGGACGCTGGATGTGATTTTACAAATTGTCAGCGTTGATCAGGTTGTTAACGCTGTTAACTAGGGTAAATGCTTGGAATGTGCCTAATGTGTGGTGGTTGTGATCAACATCAAGAACTGTATATGAGTGCTCGCTGATGATGGCAAAAACGCTTCGTTGGGGAAGGAGTATACTGGGGTATTTTCTCTATACCGTGGCAGGGCTCGTTCTCATGCTGTGGATACTTTTTCCTGTGGATTTCCTTGACCAGTGGATTCCTGAGTATCTTGGTGCACGTTTCCCTTACGCGAGGGTAGCATTATCTAACGTAGCGGTTGGGTTTCCTGGAAAATTGGTTTTGAGCGGATTGGAGTTCTCTTCATCTGCAGAGCAAAAGACGCTGTTGGAGGTTGAAACCTTGGAATTGCAGCCGAAATTTGTGAGTTTATTGAATATGCAACCTGTAGTCGGCTATGTGGCGACGATTAAACAGGGGCGTGTTGCCGGTACCTTTAGCACTGGTTCAAGCTTGGATGCTTTTAACGTTGCAGGACAAATTGAGAACGTGCAGCTTGATTTGGTTAGCGGCATACGAGCAATTTTGGGAAGAGAGATACAAGGAAAATTGAATGCACAATTTAAGGGCAAGGTGCAAAGCGACTTCACAGCATTAGGTAATATGGATGTGAAAGTGAGTATCGGTAACGGTAAAATAGGTCTGAAAAAAAAGATCCTTGGGCATGGTGTTTTTCCTTTTTCACAGGTGCGTTTTACAGTGACAGGCAACGAGCAAAAACTGTTTATTGATGGAGGACAGGTGGAGTCTGAGTTGTTTTCAGCTGACTTTAGCGGAAACATTGAGCTTAACCATCCTTATGCCCAATCGGGATTGAGCTTTGCCGGGATCATGTTACCACGGCCGGAGTTTTTTGCTCATGTAACAGATGGGCAGCTTTTATCTGCTATTCGAAATCAATTGCAGGATGATGGCGTCACTTTTAAGGTTAGTGGAGACGTCGCTGATCCCGGTATTACCTTTGGTGAGCTGTCTTCGTTGTTTGAGGCTGCAGCAACCACGGCGGAGCAGTAATCGTGATACGGGTATTGCTAACCTTACTGTCTTTGACAATCCTGATTTACGCAGGAGTGTCTTTATGGTACGAGCGGGTTGAAGAAGGGCTGGTAGCACTTATTCCCACAGGTAGTGAGGTCGTTGAATCTGCTGATGAAGAACGCGTTGCAGGTGCCGTTCGTTCAGTTTTGCCGACAGATTACGAGGTTATTGCCGGTAGAAATATTTTTCAGGCATTGTTGGAAGCAAGTGACAGCGAATCACTACCGGTTGAGGACGAAGACCATGAAGAGACTTCATTAAAGTTGGTACTTCTCGGTACGGTTGTGGGCGATGAAACGGATGCTCGAGCGATTATTATCGATGAAAAGGAAAAAAAGCAGGATCTTTTTCGTATAGGCGATAGCGTGCAAAATGCCAGGATCCGCAAGATTGTCAGAGGAAAGGTGATCTTGGAGGTCAACGGACGTACTGAAGCGCTGACTATCAAGGAAAGAAAAGGTGGTGGTTCTCCGTCTCCTCAACCCTTAACGGGAGGGACGAGGCAACAAAACGTCAGCAGTACAGCTGTCGAAAAAAGGGTGCCTGTTGTGAGGCCCAGAAGGCGTATCAGCTTTCGGGAAAGTCGTCCCCAACTGCCTGAGGCGGTGGAAGAGCCGTTTGAGCCCCTTGAGGTTGAAGAGGGAGCTCGTGAGGAGGGCATTGATGAAGAGATTGAGGAGCCCGATGAGGGGCACGAAAATGAGGAGCCTGATGAGGGGCTCGAAAATGAATAAAGAACATCATTTGGTCGCAGGTTGTTTTGTCAAAAGAGATGATGGCCAGGTGGAACGAGGTGGAGTTGTGAAAGGGGCTGTTAAATGAAGAGCGGGTGTGGCTTTATGATAAAGAAATTGATTCTATCTCTGGTTTGTTTGAGTTGTTGTCTGCTGTTTACAGGCATTTTCGGCGAAGCAAACGGTGCACCTCAAAAAATAACACCGCAAAGGTATGTGACCATCGATTTTAATGATGTCGATATCAACCTGTTTATAAAGTATATAAGCGAACTCACTGGGAAAAATTTTATTGTTGATCGGGCTGTAAAGGGGAATGTAACCATTATTTCTCCTACCAGGATCAGCGAAGAAGATGCCTATCGGGTTTTCGAATCAGTGCTCGAGGTCCACGGATTCACCACCATTCCCAGTGGTACGGTGGTGAAAATTGTACCTGCCGTCCAGGCCAGATCGAAAAATATTTCCACTCTGTACCAAGGTGATGTTGATATACTGGAAGATAGGGTTGTCACCCAGATTATCCCCTTGGTGCATTCTAATGCTGATGATCTCAAGAAAATTCTTTCACCTCTTGTCTCTAAAACCAGTGTCCTTATTGCCCATGCCGAGTCGGGAATGCTTATTATCACTGATGTGCAGTCTAATATTTCCAGGTTAATGGAAATAATCAAGGTGGTTGATGTGCCGTCCATTGGTGAGGAAACCGTGACCATTACCCTTGAGCATGCAGATGCGGTCACGGTGGCAAAATCCATCCGTGAATTATTTGTACAACGGGTTGTAAAAGGGAAGCGGACGGAAACGATTAAAATTATAGCGTATGAACGGACCAACTCACTTATTATTGTTGCTCCAAAGGCGCAGATTGATAAGATCTATGACCTGCTTAAAGAGCTTGATCGTCAAGTTCCCAGGGGGGAGGGTAAGATACGCGTCTATTACCTGCAGCACGCCAATGCTGAAGAGATGGTCAAGGTGTTGACCAGTCTGCCGGGTAAGCAGGCAACCGGCACCAAGCAAACCGGCGGTAAGGCTGGGCCTGTGCTTTCCTCTGATATACAGGTAGTGGCTGATGCAGAGACAAATGCCCTGATTATTACAGCTCCCCGCGAGGAGTACCTGGTCCTTGAAGATGTGATCAAGAAATTAGATATCCCGAGGCGTATGGTGTATATGGAAGCGCTTATCATGGAGGTGCAGGTCTCAAAGGATTTTGGACTTGGGGTCCAGTATGGCGGATCCGGAACCTTTGCCGATGAAACCGGTACGCTGTTTGGAGGTTTCAGCGGCGAGTCCGGGGACAACGCCTATGGGATTTTAGAGGGGCTTACCAGGGATCAGCCAGTCCTTCCAGGTGGCTTTACCATGGGTGTTTTGAAAGAAGGGATCGAAATCGGCGGCGTTTATTTTCCCAATCTTGGTGCGGTGATCAACGCCTATAAGGATGACGAAGACATAAACATCATCGCCACCCCACAGATTTTAACCACAGATAATAAGAAGGCCAGTATCAAGGTGGGAGAGAATGTACCCTACATTACCAGTAAAAATACTACTACTTCCCAGCAGGATTACACCAACTACGAATATAAGGATGTGGCCACGACCCTTACCATTACCCCGCAGATCAATCAGGCTAACGTTGTACGTTTGGAAATCGCGGTGGAGGTGATAAAGCTTAAGGATCTGGGTGATGGAAACCCGACCACCTTTAACCGAACAGCCGATACAACCGTGGTCGTTCATAATGAGGAAACCGTAGTACTTGGCGGGATTATCGGCCAGGATACCAGTACTGGCGAATACAAGGTGCCGCTGCTTGGCGATATTCCACTTTTAGGCTGGCTTTTCAAAAGCAGAACCGAGAGCGAGACCAAAACAAATCTGTTTATCTTTATTACGCCCCATATAGTTGAAAATCCTGCCGAATTGGCGGAAATTTACTACAACAAACGTGATGTCATGGAAGATGTGCAGCCTGGTTCTTCGCAGATAGCTGATGATTTTTTTCAGAAGAAACCAAATCCGGAGCATGCTGCTGCCCTCACCGATCTTGGGTTTGCTAAGCTGCAACGCAGTGAATTTTTAGAGGCCAAGGACTATTTTCTACAGGCTTTGGATATTGATCCTGAAAATCCTTATGCAACCATTAATCTAGGAGTCGTTTACGAACGTGAAGGCAATGTAAAGGGAGCTAGAGAGATGTATCAAAAGGTTTTGGAGCTTAACCCTGGAGAGGAACAGCAGGATGAGTGGCGGCAAAGCCCTTATGATGCCTTAAAACAGCTCGCCAGAGAAAACATACAACATCTTCGCACCAGTGGACAATAAGAGTATGATCATGAATAGGCAGGGTGAAAGGGTAGGCATTCTGCCGATTGTATGAAAGATAACGCTGGAAGGGTGTTTGGAGCTATGCAACCTATCGGAAATATACTTCAGGAGCAGTTTGGGTTGGACGAAACAGCTCTTGTGGCCGCATTGGAGAGTCAGAAGGAAAAGGGGGGGCGGATAGGTGAAATCCTGGTACAGGAAAAGCAGATTACCGAAGAGGAGTTGCTGCAGGCAAGAAGCATCCAGTGCAATCTGAAAGTCGTCAAAAAGTTGCCAAAAGAAATTGAGCCGTTTTTTGTGAAGCGGGTTCCTATCGGATATCTTAAACGCTTTAAGATGATTCCGGTGGCAACGCCTTATTGTTCGTATGTAGCCCTTGCTGAGCCCTTTTGTGTGCAGCAGCTTGATGATCTCAAGCGACTTTTGCAATGGGAAGGAATGGAGACGGTGCTGGCACCCCAAAACGAAATTTTTATAGCCATCAATACCGCCTATGACATGACCAGTAACGAGGCTGCTGATCAGGTTATGCAGGATATGCATGAAGAAGATCCGGACAGTATCTTTTCTCAGATAGAAGAAACAGCCGACCTGCTGGATGATACCAGTGATGCACCGGTGATTAAACTCGTTAACCTGGTGCTTTCGCAGGCTGTGCGCGATAATGCCAGTGACGTCCATATTGAGCCTTATAAAAATAGGGTCAAGATACGGAAGAGGGTAGATGGTATCCTCTACGACATGTATGCGCCGCCTCGGCATGTTTTAGGGAAGTTAATTTCTCGCGTCAAAATACTGGCGAAGATGGATATTGCCGAAAAAAGGCTGCCTCAGGATGGACGGATCGAGATTCGCATTGCTGATAAAAATGTCGATATCCGTGTTTCCACTTTACCCACGGCTTTTGGTGAGCGAGTGGTTATGCGCCTGCTTGACAAGTCAAGCGTCTATCTTCCGTTGGAAGAATTGGGACTTGTGGCTAATGATCTTGCCCATTTCCTCCAGCTAATTAAAGCACCTCATGGCATTATTCTGGTCACAGGGCCCACTGGTAGCGGAAAAACAACCACCCTTTATTCCGCATTGGGAATTTTAAACAGTCCGGATATAAATATTATAACGGTTGAAGACCCCATTGAATACCAGATGGACGGTATTTCGCAGATGCAGGTGAACGCTAAGATCGGCCTCACCTTTGCCGGCGGGCTGCGGACCATTGTTCGCCAGGATCCTGATGTCATTCTTGTCGGTGAGATTCGTGATCTGGAAACAGCGGAAATAGCCATTCAGGCAGCACTCACTGGTCACCTTGTGTTTTCCACCTTGCACACTAATGATGCCGCCAGTGCCATAACCCGGCTTATTGATATGGGAGTGGAGCCGTTTCTGGTTTCTTCTTCCGTAAACGCCATCCTTGCCCAGCGGCTTGTCCGTCAGATTTGTCCGCATTGTAAAGAGGCTTTTGTGCCGACCAGCGAATATCTGGAGAAAGCTGGTTTTAGTGTAGAGGACGTTGGCGATAAAAGTTTGTACAGGGGGAAAGGGTGCCCTGAGTGCTTTGAAACAGGCTACAAAGGAAGGATTGCCATATTTGAATTGATGATCTTAACCGATGAACTAAAGCGGTTTACCCTTACCACCTCTGATGCTGGGTTGATAAAACAGAAAGCGCTTTCCATGGAGGAAACCGGCATGATTACCCTGCGTCAGGACGGATTGAGGAAGATACTTACAGGGCAAACCACCCTGGAGGAAGTCTTCCGCGTTACCTGATCAATTGGTTCATTTCAAAAATCGGCAGCAGGATCGAGATAACGATAAAACTAACCGCCACTCCCATGACCAGAATCATGACCGGCTCAATCATCGAGGTGAGGGCTAAAATCTTGGCTTCGACTTCTTTTTCATAGCTGTCTGCAGCTTTTTCAAGCATTTTTTCCAATGCCCCACTTTGCTCCCCAACTGCAATCATCTGCACCAGCATTGGTGGGAAATAGTCGCTGGCCTTAAAAATCTGGGACAGACTCTTCCCTTTTTCCAGTTCTTCTTCTGCCTGTTCAATAACCTCAGCAAGCACGCTATTGTTGACGATGTTTTCTACTATCTGCAGTGAGGCAGTGAGTGATACACCCGAACTGAGCAGGCTTGCAAGGGTTCGGCCAAACCTAGCTGAGGCTATTTTTATATTCAGATCCCTTAAGCCGGGAAGGGAAAGTTTACATGTATCCCACATTCTTTTTCCTTTCGGTCTTCGAAGAAAGGCTGTGATGGCAAAGAGTGTTCCGGTAATGACGAGCAGAAAGAGCCACCAGTATTGTTGAAGCAGGGAACTGGTAGCAATGAGGATGATAGTCGGCAAGGGAAGCGCTTGCGAGGTTCCTTCAAAAACGGAGGTGATGCTGGGGACAATAAAGGTAATCAAAAGAACCAGGACAGCGATGCCGACAAAAGCCATGAAGATGGGGTAGAGTAATGCTGCTTTGACCCTTGAGCGAAGAGCAGCCTGATTCTCACCAAATTCCGCCAGCCGTTCGAGAACTACATCCAACGAGCCTGATGCTTCTCCGGCTCTGACCATATTGATGTAGATTTTGGAAAAAAGACGCGGGTGTTCTTCAAGAGCAGCGGTAAGGGAGTTCCCTTCATTGACGGCATCTTTTATCTGGGCAATAGTTTTTTTTAAGTAACGATTATTCGTTTGCTCTACGAGACCATCAAGAGCTTGGATAAGGGGGATGCCTGCCTCCAGTAAGGTGGCAAGCTGGCGCGTGGAGACATGGATTTCCTGAGCGGTTATTTTTTTGCCGATATGAAAGGAAAGTGTAGCGGCTTTTTGTGTCTTTTTCCTGGCAACAGTCTCTTTGATCTCTACTGGATAGTTGCCCTGCGCTCGTATTTTTTGCCGTGCTGCGGTCTGGGAATCAGCATCAAGGATACCTCTGGTCTTTTTTCCTGAGCTGTCGAGAGCTGTGAATTCGTATACAGGCATAGGTCTCAGATGGTGGCGAAATTGTGAATAAAGGAGCGTGACGGAAAAAGGTGCGTGGTTGAAAAAACTCTTTCATATTCATTGCACCGGCTAACCAATATGCTAGTATAGCGCGCTGTTAATAAAAAGAGCAATGGCGTCTTGCCAAAAAAAAAATGGACGGTGGTATGCGAGTAACAATAGAATATTGCGTGCAATGAAACTATAAACCACGTGCTTCCAGTTTGGAAGCTGCGTTAGAACAGGCATTCAGCCAAAAGCTTGAGGTAACTTTGATTCCCGGTTCAAACGGTATATTTGATGTTACTTTGGATGCTAACCTTTTGTTTTCTAAGAGAGAATCAGGGCGCTTTCCCGAGTCAAATGAAATTATAGGGTTGATGCGGGCCAACGGATAAAAGCAAACAGCTGCAGCTGTTATTGTTCCTGCTTGGGGGCAAGGCATTGAGAGATGCATTCAGCACAGGTACTTCGAAGTTCACCTTTTTGGCAGAAACTGGCAAATCCGGCAATTAATTCCTCCCCTCCCCTGGGACAAACGTTAAGGAATTTAATAAATAGTACCATTCTGTTGATGATTTCTCTTGGGGCCGTATGTTCAATCTTGCATGCTCCTTCTTCGGCTGTATCATGGTCAAGAGCTAGTACTTCTGTAAAGAATTTTTTTAATGCGTTATGCCGTTCAATGACATCTTCAGCAACCTCACGTCCTTTTTCTGTCATGGTGATGACTTCATAGGGTACATAGTTGATGAGACCTTTTTTAGACAGGGCTCGAAGTGCTTCTGTTACTGAAGGGCCGCTGACGTCAAGCCGTGAAGAAATATCTTTTCCACGCGCAACCTGCTTTTCTGTAATGATATGGTAAATGGCTTCAATATAATCCTCAAGACTGGCGCTTAACTGTGGACTGGTAGACACGGTAACTCCCTTTATGGTAAAAGATAGGTATCTCTTCGAAAATACTGTTTGCCGGAGGACCCGTCAAGGGGAATGTCGCTTGCCCTGAGCCTGGGAAAATGGAAAAAGTAGGGATGGACCGGTCTTATCTTGTGTCTGCATGGAAGTGGGGACTTTGGTTTGCGGGCGGGTAAGCAACATACTCCGAGGTAGGCTGAATATTTTACAGCAGACAGAGAGTTGAGAACAGCGTCTTGGCTCAGCTACGAGGATGAAATTTTAAGCACAGTGCCGTTTGCGGACTTAAATTAGATGGAAGAGCAGGGCGAGCACGCGCTCAACCCGAATTTCTCATAAACGTTGTGTCAATTCGTCTACGTGTAAACAACCTCATCATGTTGAGTATAAATAGATGGAGTTGTAAATTTTCACAACGTTCACCAACGGTCAGTCCATGCGGTACCATCTTGTTCAGTCTTTTGGCAGTAAAAGGTTGGCGTAGACTCCGATAGCATATTGTCGGAGTCTACTTGTACCCGGAGTCTTCGCTTACCGGGAATCTTCGCTCTCCTCTTTACTCCTAAAAATTTTGAGCCTGGCACCACCTGAATTGATGAGCAATACGGGGTGACTTCATTTCTTCAGGCAGGCAGCAAGGGTGGAAGAGACCACCTGCTTTTCGTAATAATAATAGATATAATGAATCCAAAAGGTAACACCCCTAAGGTCAGTCGTCATGCTCCATGAACTCAGAGTACAAAATCTCGCCTTGGTTGATGCACTTCATCTCGATGTGTCGGAACGTGCAACCGGGTTAATTGTGTTAACAGGTGAAACAGGTGCTGGTAAATCTATAATTTTGCAGGCAATACACCTGCTGGGGGGCGGCAGGAGCTCTTCGTCCTGGGTACGTAGCGACTGCGACCAGGCACACATTGAAGCACTGTTCGAAATTCGTGAGGAGCAAGGTGCTTTGCAGGACGTGCTCGACAACCATGCATTGCATAACGGTGCGACGTGTATTGTCCGCAGGGTTATTACCAGTCAAGGGCGAAGCAAGTTGTATATCAATGACCAGCTTGTAACTGCCCGTACGGCCAGGGAATTGGCTGATGGTTTAGTCAATATTGCCAGCCAGCATGATAATCAACAGCTGCTGAATACTCGTCATCATTTGGATTTTCTTGATACCTATGGGGAACTCTGGCCGCTGAGAGAGCAGTTTTCCCGTTTGTTTAAACAGTGGCAGGCGCTTTCAACCGATCTGAGACAGTTACTTGAAAAAGAACAGGAAAAAGAACAGCAGAAAGATTTTCTTCTTTTTCAGCTGGAAGAGATCGAAAATGCGAGACTGAGGCCGGGAGAGGATGAACAGCTCTTGCAGGAGCGAGATAAACTCAAGTCATCAGCAGCATTGCTCCAGATTACCAAAAAGGCGCAACATCTTTTTTCAGGAACTATTTTAGATACCCTTTCAGAGGTCAGAAAAGACCTGGGACAGCTGACAACCCTTGACCCTTCTGTTGCTGAACTTGCTGAGCGCGCTGTTTCAGCCTGCTATGAAATCAGTGATATAGAACAGGAACTGAGCAGTTATCTCCAGACTATCCCAACGGATGTGTCACGGATGGAAGCTATAGCAGAGCGATTGGCATTGTTAAAGCAGCTGCAGAGAAAATATGGTCCTACTTTGGAGGAAGTTATTGCGTTTGCAGAAAAGGTTCGCCTGGAGGTGAAAGAGCTGGAAGGGCTTGAGGGACGGATTGATGACCTGGAGGTTGAACTCGAGCAAGTCAGTACCAAGGCATTGTTAAAGGCGACGGAGCTGTCAGAGGCAAGGAAAGAGACTGCTCTGCGGCTAGGGAGAGTCATGGAATCAGAGTTAGCTTCCCTGAGTTTCAATCAGGCGATTTTTAAAGTGCAGATGGCCGTTCCGGAAGGGCTTGGTCTGGATGGAGTACAGGTAAGTGGCCGGGATACGGTGGAGTTTCTTTTTTCCGCCAATCCAGGTGAACCACCTAAGCCGCTGGTTCGCATTGCCTCTGGTGGGGAGTTGTCACGCCTGATGCTGGCCATGAAATGCATCCTCGCCCGTCGAGATCAGGTCGATACGGTCATTTTTGATGAGGTCGATGCCGGGATAGGTGGTCAGGCTGCAGAGGCAGTTGCTGAAAAAATTCGTGAGCTTTCCAGCCATCACCAGGTTTTTTGTATTACCCACCTCCCCCAGATCGCTGCAGGTGCTGATCTTCATTTCAGGATTGAAAAACGCATTCAGGACGGGCGGACCAAAACCGTGTTGGTTCGGCTTGATGAAGAGGAAAAAGTAGTAGAGCTGGCAAGGATGCTTGGTGGAGAGGATCCTACCGGCCAGACCATGATGTATGCAAAAGAACTGGCCGAACGTAGGCGGAAAAGGAGTAGCGTGTGAAACAAACAGTAGCCTTAGGGCTTTTTTCCGGTGGGCTTGATTCTATTCTTGCCTGCCGGGTTATTGCAGCGCAGGGGATTAAGGTGGTGGCATTGAAATTCGTGACCCCTTTTTTTGATTATGACCTGCTTGCAAAAAAAGATGAATATACCGCAGAGGTGGAACGTAAGTATGGGCTCAACGTTGAGTTGGTGAACCTGAGTGAAGGGTACCTGGATCTGTTGCGAAATCCTGCCCATGGGTTTGGTAAAAATTTTAATCCCTGTATTGATTGTAAGATACTTATGTTGACCAGGGCCAGGGAACTGATGGCACGGTATAACGCTTCTTTTCTGGTAACCGGTGAGGTGGTGGGACAACGTCCCATGTCGCAAAGAAGGGATACTTTGCGCGTCATAGAGCGTGATGCAGGCTGCGCCGGGATTTTGTTGCGGCCTTTGAGCGCCAAGTTGCTTGCGCCGACCAGGGCCGAACAGGAAGGTCTTGTTGATCGGGAACAACTCTACGGTTTTTCGGGTAGGGGAAGAAAGCCGCAGATGGCATTGGCAAAGGCCTTGGGGATAAAGGACTATCCAAATGCGGCTGGTGGCTGCATGCTTACAGACGGAAACCTTGGTGGGCGGATAGAAAAATATTACGCTGGTGCCTACACGCCTGATTCGCAGGATATTTCTGTTGATGATGTTAATTTGCTGCTCGTTGGGCGTCAATTTTTACTGTTTGATAAATTTTGGCTGGTGGTAGGTAGAGATGAAAAAGAGAATGATCGGATAGCCTCTTACTGGAGACCGGGTGATTGGCTGTTTGAAATGACGACCCATCCCGGTCCTACCGCATTGTTACGCCTCGGTGACGCGCAGATAGAGGGGCATCGTAAAGAGGAAGTTGTTAATGCTGCTGCCGGAATAGTGGTTTCCTACAGTAAAAAAGTAAACGGTGAGGCAATTCCCGCAGAGGTGACTGTTACCACTGGAAGGGGACGTGTCTCTCAAATGTATAAACCGCTTGCTGGGTCAAAGCTTCAGTTGTGGCGGATGGAATAAAAGGTAGCTTTTATGGTTCAAGGGCAGGGAGCGCTGACCGGAAAGCAGGTAGCCCGTGTCCTGCCGTGCTGGCTATGCGAGAAGCTTGCTGCATTGCAGGAGCAACATGGGCAATCAGTGTATCTTGCAGGGGGAACGGTTCGTGATTTGCTCCTCGGTTATGTTCCGGGGGATATTGATATTACAGTGCCTGATGGAGCACATTTGTGGGCAGGGGAAGTGGCTAAGCAGACAGGGGGGGCTTTTGTTCCCCTTGGTCGGGAAGAAGATGCTGCAAGGGTCGTGTTCCACGGAGTGAGCGTTGATTTTTCAGCCTTTCGAGAAGGTGCTGCAACTTTTGCAGAGGAATTAAATAAACGTGATTTAACCATCAACTCCCTTGGCGTTTGTCTTGATCCTCTGTTGGAACAAGGCAGGGAGATAAAAAACTGTTTGTTGCCAATCGTCGATCCCTCCGGAGGTTTGTCGGATATTGCAGCCCGAAAAATTCGCGTAACATCAGAGCAGGCCTTTGAGCGTGACCCGTTGCGTATGGTGCGCGTATTCCGGTTTGCGGCCGTGCTTGGATTTGACATAGAGTCAAGTACAGGTGATCTCGTCAGGCGTCAGGCAAGCCTTGTTGACCATGTCGCTCCTGAGCGAATTTGTCATGAGCTTGATTTAATCATGGGGTCAGGGCGTGCTGCTGCCGCTCTCAAAGAAATGGCTGAGAGCAGGTTGTTGTGGGAGATATTGCCGGAGTTACGCCAAGGATTAGGCATGCAGCAGCCGGCCAGCCATCATTTGGACGTCTTTTTTCATAATATTGAGACACTGGCTCAAATGGAGCTGTTGCTTCGGTCAACTGCTCATGGGTATCCGGAACGGAAAGATTCTATAGCAGAGTATCTGGCTGGTGAAGACTGTACAGCTATACTTACTTGGGCTGCTCTTCTTCATGATGTAGGGAAGCCGGTGACCCATGTTATTGATCAAAGTCGGGATGATCGAATAACCTTTTATAACCATGATAATGAAGGGGCGCGGATTGTCAGGGCAATCGGTAAAAGGCAGCGCTGGAGTAATTATGTTGTTGAAAAGGTAGCGAATTTAATTAGTCATCACATGCGCCCGTTTCATTTACTTAACGTGGCACGTAAAGGTAGCGTATCGACCAAGGCCTGCATTCGCTTGATTAAAAGTATGGGAACCGACCTTGCCGGCCTTTTTCTGTTGGCCATGGCTGATGCGCGAGCCGGTCAGAGGGGGATGCGACCGCTGAACATAGAAATGGAGCTAGGGCAATTGTTTGCACAGGTGGAATTGGTGCAGGTGGAGAATGTTGCGCCGGTTCTTGCCGGGACGCCGTTACTCACTGGAAACGACCTTATTGGTGAATTGGCTCTTGTTCCTGGTCCGCATTTTAAAGTGATTCTGGAGGCGGTTCTGGAGGCGCAGATGGAACAGTTGATAACAACCCGCGATGAGGCTTTGGCTATGGCTCGGTCTATTGCGGAAGATATGCAGGAGAAGTCAGGGGCACGTCAACGATGAAATGTCGGCATATGGCGTTGAAGTTTTTTGCATCAGCGTTGCCGTGACACTCAGCCCGGATTTTTCATAAATAAAGTTTTTCGCAGGGTAGGGCTCAAGCCGCGCAGCAGGTAAGCGTAGACTCCGGGTAGCGAAGACTCCGGTAGTTAACCACCGCAAGTGGTTTGTAACGTAGACCCTGCGGAAAAATCTATTGACCCGAAGGGAGAACTTTTTGATTGAAAACGAAAAACAGACAGTTAATTGTACAATTAATCTTAAACAATAATATCAATTAATTGAGTTTGTAATCAAAAAGTTCATGAGGAAATTGGGTTAGAAAAAGATGGAGAGAGAATGCGTAAGGTAAATGATTTTTATTTTAAAAAGGCAAAGAAAGACAATTATCCGGCTCGCTCTGTATATAAGCTTGATGAGGTGCAGCAGAAATACAAGTTTATGAAAAAAGGGCAGCGGATTATTGATTTTGGTTGCCATCCCGGAAGTTGGAGTTTGTATGCAGCAGAGGTGGCTGGTGAACGTGGAACTGTTGTTGGGGTCGATATCCAGCCAACAGATTTTCCCAGTCAAAAACCCAATGCTGAAATTCATTGGCTCTGTTATGATGTGTACGCCGACGACTTGGTTACCCTGCTTCGTGAAAAATGGCCTGGTTTTCATGTCGTTCTCAGTGATATGGCACCAAGGACAACCGGCAGTCAATATGCAGATCATCAGCAATCGATGCGGTTGGTGCGCAGAGTGTTGGAGCTTTCTGTGAATCTGTTGCATGAAAACGGGACATTGTACGTAAAGGCCTTTCAGGGAGAAGACTTTCCAGCGGTGGTACAGGCGTGTAAAGCTTTTTTCCAGACGGTAAAGGTGGTCAAGCCGAAGAGTTCGCGTAAAGAAAGCCGAGAGGTTTTTATTCTCGGGCGGGGGTTTCGTCAAAAAGCCGTGCAGAAGTAAAGAGTGGCTTTTGTGTAGGAGTGTCCCTTTCAGGTGGCGCCGAATAAAAAAAAATTAAGTGGAAATAACCGAAAAATAACCATTAACTACATGGTTTGAGATAAATACTAGAGAGGGGGAGTTTCGCAGTGTCTGGACATTCTAAATGGAGCACCATTAAACGTAAGAAAGGGGCAAACGATGCCAAGCGTGGAAAAATTTTTACCAAATTAATTAAAGAAATTACCATTGCCGCCAAAATGGGTGGCGGAGATGCCGATGGTAACCCTCGTCTGCGAAGTGCGATAACAGCTGCTAAATCTGAAAATATGCCCAAGGATAATATCGACAGGGCTATTAAGAAAGGTACCGGTGATCTAGACGGTGCGGTCTATGAAGAGATTTTGTATGAAGGATACGGTCCAGGTGGGGTGGCTGTCCTGGTTGAGACGATGACCGACAACAAGAACAGAACCGTTGCCGATATTCGGCATTATTTTGCAAAAAGCGGCGGCAACCTTGGCGAATCCGGCTGTGTTGCTTGGATGTTTGATAAGAAAGGTTCTATCCTGGTTGATAAGGAAGGTATTGATGAAGAAGCGTTGATGGACATTGCTTTGGAAGCGGGTGCAGAAGACGTGGTTGAGGAAGAAGATAACTTCCAGATTCTCACCGAGCCTGAAGACTTCAGCGAAGTGGTTGACGAACTCGAGAAAAATAAAGTGGTATGCAGCGAGGCCACCATTTCCATGATTCCTAAAAATGTGGTTGAGGTAGATGAAGAAAAGCCTGCCAAATCATTGTTGAAATTGTTGGAAAACCTTGAAGACCATGATGACGTGCAGAAAGTGCATGCCAACTTTGATATCCCGGATGAGTTGATAGAGGCTCTTTCCTGAGCGTGTCGGCAAAGGTGGTGCGTATCCTTGGGGTAGACCCCGGGTCCAGAATAACCGGATATGGGGTGATAGCTACCGAGGGACAAAATATTGGGTTTATCGCATGCGGGACGATACGCACTACCCATGAAAAGGACTTTTCTAGACGCCTTTCTGTTATTTTTAACGGTTTGAATGAGGTCATTCTTACCCATAAGCCCGAGGTTGCTGCCATTGAAGATGTTTTTGTCGATCGTAATCCTCGATCGGCCCTGAAGCTCGGACATGCGAGAGGTGCAGCCATTGTTGCCATTATGCAGCATTCCATGGAGGCTTTTGATTATACAGCAAGGAAGGTCAAGCAGGCTATCTCCGGCTATGGCCAGGCTGATAAAAAACAAGTGCAGCATATGGTCAAAGTGTTGCTTGAGTTGGAGAAAAGTCCTTCCAGTGACGCAGCCGATGCCCTTGCGGTGGCCATTTGCCATGCTCATCATTTAAGATATGGGGAGCGGTTGAATTGTTGAGAGGTGCAATGGTTGATACAGGGTATTTTGGTGCCGAGGTTGCTAGTCCTTTTTTAGCAAGCTCGGCGACATGTTGGTTTGATTTCTTTGGCATTTTCGCCATACGTTCATGATTGCTTCGCTCAACGGTATTGTACGTTCTAAGTCGCCTGGTTCCATTGTACTTGATGTGCAGGGTGTCGGGTATGAGGTGTTTATCTCTTCCAGGACCTATGATTTGCTGCCGGCAATCGGTGAAGAGTGTTTTCTGCTGATTCAGACCAATGTCCGCGAGGACGCAATTACTCTTTTTGGGTTTGAAAAGCAGGAGACCAAGGAGTTATTTCTTTTGCTGGTAACTGTATCCGGCATCGGCCCTAAGCTGGCGTTGGCAATTCTTTCCGGGCTTGGGAGTGAAGAATTGACCACGGCGATAAGTATGGAGGACTATGCTCGGTTAACTGCAATTTCCGGAGTTGGTAAGAAAACAGCGCAACGATTGTGCGTTGAATTGGGCGAGAAGGTAGGTCGTTTAGCGCCTTCTGGAGTTGAAGGGCAGCCATCTGTGGTATCAGGAAGTCCCGCTCAGGGGAATGCTGTCCAGGATGCTGTGTCGGCCCTGATTAATCTTGGCTATCCACAACACCTTGCATGGCAGGCCTTGCGTCGTGTACAGAAACAGCATGGTGAGGGGGCTGATGCCATGGCAGTGGAAGAGCTTATCCGTCTTGCTTTACAGGGTTTGGCATGACCGACAATGGTAATTGGAGAGACAATAGGTGAGTTATGAATTTTGAAGAAGACCTCACCGGTAAGCGCCTGGTGTCAAGTTCCGAGTTGCAGGCGGATCAACAGCCAGGGCTGGAGTTGCGTCCTGACAGGCTTGATCAGTATATCGGCCAGGAACAGTTGAAGCAAAGCCTGCGCGTTTTTATCGAGGCGGCGCGCAGGCGTGGAGAACCTTTGGACCACGTGCTCTTCCATGGCTTTCCTGGCCTGGGAAAAACAACTCTTGCCTATATTATTGCCAATGAAATGCAGGCAAATATCAAGGTTACTTCAGGCCCGGTTATTGAGCGTCCCGGCGACCTGGCTGCTATTCTTACCAGCTTGCAGGCTGGGGATGTGCTTTTCATTGATGAAATACACCGGTTGAACCATGTGGTGGAAGAAATACTCTATCCGGCCATGGAAGATTATCAACTGGATCTGGTCATCGGCCAGGGGCCTGGAGCCCGTTCGGTCAAAATGGATCTGCCCCGGTTTACTTTGGTTGGAGCAACGACAAGAACCGGTTTGTTGACCCCGCCACTTCGCGATAGGTTTGGCGTGATTTTACGTCTTGAGTTTTATGCCCCGGAAGAATTGAAGACAATTGTTCAACGGGCTGCCGGTTTGTTTCAAGTCAGTATCGACCAGGAAGGAGCGCTGGAGCTTGGCAGGCGCTCTCGTGGTACGCCGAGGATTGCCAATCGTCTTTTACGGAGGGTTCGCGACTTTGCTGAAGTGGCTGGTCAGGAAATTATTACCGGTCCCATCGCAGATAAGGCATTGCATATGCTTAACGTCGATCGGTTGGGTCTCGACGACATGGATCGCCGGATTTTGTTGACCTTGATAGATAAGTTTCAGGGTGGCCCTATTGGCCTGGAAACGCTTGCCACTGCAGTGTGTGAAGAAAAAAACACCTTGGAAGATGTTTACGAACCTTTTCTTATCCAGTCTGGTTTTTTAATCCGTACACCCCGCGGCAGGATGGCCACCGAAGCGGCCTATAAACATTTTGATTATACAGCACCAACACCATTGCGACAGTCGCGACTCTTTGACTGATTTACTTCCTTAAGTAGACTGTTTTTCTATTGCTGGTAATTTTTCCCCACTTTGCCCCCTCGTTTTTTTGTGATTTTTCTCCCCTTCTGTTTTTCTCCAACTTCGCCTGAAAAAGTATCTTTATATCAACGTGTTGATCCCAGGTCGCACGCCCAGAAGCTGTTGTTTGCCACTGTTAAGGATGTTCGTCTAGATTGATTTTTGTGCCTCGTGAGTGGTTGGCATACAATATGTTGTGCTCTCTTTGTTTAGGGTGGGGTGACAAGCCATTGATCTTCTGAGAAATTTCCTTGACGCACCCACCTCCTTGGTATAAAAAATGGTTATAAGTGGTGTAAAGTGGTTTAAAAGGGTTGCGTGGTAACTACGGTAGGTGCATTGAAAGGCAATATTTCAGAATACAGATTTCGCAGCCGTTCCGAGCACACGCTTGACAGCAAGGGGCGCCTCAATATTCCTACTAGATTCAGGGAAGTATTACGCGAAGTGTATACAGAGACTCTTGTTGTGACCAACTGGGAAAAATGCCTCCGAGCCTATCCTGTTTCCGAATGGGAAGAACTTGAAGAAAAGCTCCTTGGGCAAGGGCAGATGGAGCCTGGCTTTGGAGATTTTGTTCGCTACGTTATCTCAGGTGTGACAGAGTGTACGTTAGATAAGCAAGGTAGAATTCTAGTGCCTGCAACGCTGCGGTCAGAATTTGAAATTGACAAAGATGTCGTGTTGAACGGTATGCTCCACCATTTCGAAATATGGGATAAAACTGCTTGGATTGAGCAGACCCGCAAGACCAGAAATCGTTTTCCGGATTTCAATTCCGGACTTTCTTCTTTAGGAATTCTTTAAGGCTATTATGGGTAATCGAGGCCGAGAAATACATGTTCCGGTACTCACCCAAGAGGTTTTGTACTGGATGTCACCGGTGCCTGGGGGCGTGTATGTGGACGCCACGTTGGGGCTTGGCGGGCATACCGAAGCTTTGTTGACCTTTGAGCCCGGCATCGCAAAGGTAATCGGGTTTGAGTGGGATGGTGATGCTGCAGAGCTTGCTGCAGAGCGGCTGGCTTCTTTTGGCAGTCAATTTGTT
This sequence comes from Desulfogranum marinum, assembly GCF_016918565.1. Classification (GTDB taxonomy): domain Bacteria; phylum Desulfobacterota; class Desulfobulbia; order Desulfobulbales; family Desulfobulbaceae; genus Desulfogranum; species Desulfogranum marinum. The sequence continues at coordinate 374,433 of NZ_JAFFQD010000001.1, read as the reverse complement.
TTGGTTCAGGCATCGTATGCCCATCTGCAGGAGGAACTGGATCGTATCGGTGTAGACCGCATCAACGGTTTAGTTGCGGACTTGGGGGTTTCGTCGCTTCATTTGGATCGTAGTGAAAGGGGGTTTACCTTTAAAGCTGATGCTCCGTTGGACATGCGCATGAACAAGGACATTACCCTGACGGCGGCAAAACTTATTGCAGAGTTGAGCGAGGCAGAGTTGGCCGACATCTTTTATCATTACGGAGAGGAGCGTCAGGCCCGTCGCATAGCGCGGTTTGTTGTCGAAGCAAGGGAAAGGGAACCCATATATACGACAGCACAACTGGCTGATGTAATCTCGCGTGCCGTCCCTTTTAAATATCATCCAAAAAAGATTCATGTGGCAACCAAGGTTTTCCAGGCTTTGCGCATAGCGGTCAATCGTGAGTTTGAAAATATAACGAAGTTGATCAGCACGGCTCCTCAGGTGCTCGCAGAAGACGCTAGGATTTGCATGATTAGTTTTCATTCCATCGAAGACAGGATTGTAAAACAGGCTTTTGCAAAGAGCGATGCGTATCAGGTGATAACCAAGAAACCGGTGCAGGCTTCCCAAGAAGAAATAACAAGTAATCCGAGAGCACGCAGTGCCAAGATGAGAGTGGCTACGCGATGTCATTAATATAACGACTTTAGCTCTCATTGAACTGTGGAGGCAGGAGTATGATTACAAATGTAAGTGTTAGGCCTTATAGACCAGGAACGGTATGTACTACTTCCGTGGCAAGGCGAAAAGTCAGGCGTAAACCTTTGGCGATTTCGCCACTTAAACATTTGCAGAGACCTTTGGCTGTTATCTTGATTGCCGCGGTGGTTTTGGTTGCCGGTGTAAGTCAGCTTTTCAGTTGGCAGATTCAACGTGCTCAAAAAACACTGCAACAGGTACAACAGCAACGGAAAGTGCTTGATGACTCACACATGATACTGTTGGCAAAAAGGGCACAGCTCACGTCGGAAAGCCATATCCAGGCTTTGGCAGGGGCACGTCTGGAACTTTACGTGCCCTCCCAGGGGCAGGTGCACAAGATGTAGGTGAAATGGTAAGCACAGTTTCTCCACGAATAATAAAGCAGCGAAGACGACGACGGTGCCTTAGTACCATAGTTTGCGTTTTGCTGATAATAGGCGGTGTGTTTTTCTACCGAAATCCTGTGGTAATTCAGGATTTGGGTGGAAAAATGGCTGCTTTGATAGATAAAAATGCATGGTTTTCAGCGGGCGAATCGTTCGCTGAACCTGTTTTAAGAGGTACTATTTACGACAGATCCTTGAAGGAACTGGCTGTCTCGTATCACTTGTTTTCCTTGTTTGTCCATCCTGCTGAAATTAAGGACCGAAAAGAGGCCGCTGCGCTTTTAGGGCAGGTGTTGGAAGAAAGCCCGGATATACTGGAAGTTCAACTTAAAAGTCGTCAACGCGTTATCGAGTTGGCAGATGATCTGGATAAAGAGCAGGCGGAGGCGGTCAATAAAGCAGATTTGCCGGGGGTCTACTGTAAATCCGAAGAGGTCCGTTTTTACCCGGCGCATACTGCCGCATCCCATGTGCTGGGTTTCGTGGGCGAGGGAATTGGACTGGCCGGGGTGGAAGGAAGATATGATACACTGCTGCAGCCGGGGGCTTTTAGAAAGGAGGATGTACAAGAGATTGACTTGTCAGATCAACCAATTTTAGGCAGAAAAGCGACGGATGTGGTGTTGACCCTTGACATCGACATTCAAAAGCAGCTTGAAAAGCGTTTTCGCAGTTATCTGGATCAACAGGGAGCCGTCAAGGGTATGGGGGTTTTACTCGAGCCATTGACTGGTAAGGTTCTGGCGGTAATGAACTATCCCTCTTTTAATCCCAATTATTTCTGGCAGGCTGATGATCAAGTTCGGTTGAACAGGGTCTATCGGCACGATTTTCATAAGGCACTGATTGAGCCGATCATTGCTAAAGCTGCAGCCATAGCCAGAGAAGGCCTGACAATCAAAAAAATGTTGCCTCCCACCGTTGCTGCGCCCAGGTACGGTGTTGATGAACAGACTCTGCAACAGTTTGAAACGCGGTTAGGGTTGGAAAAGCATGTGCTTGACCAGTGGGGAACGAACACCAAGGATCAACAATTAGAAAAAGAATCGGCAGGAAGTCCCGCAGAAGACACACTGACCGGCGCGCAAATGAGCGTTGCGCTGGCCAGTCTTGTTAATGGAGGGTGGAGAATAGCGCCATATATTCTGGAGGGAATCTATGATCACGGCACTAAGAGGGAATATGTAAGAGATCAGGAGTTTACGGAGCGTGAACATATTCTTGACCCTGCCTCAGGGGTCATTGTACGAAGAGAATTGTTTCGCAATCAAAATCCCAAAAAAGGTGAGATGGAAGGGTTGGTTGATTTTACTACATCGCATGTAGCCTTAAACGTGAACAATGGGTTGTCACAGTATCTGATGCAAGAATTCTACATGGGACTTTTACCTGTAAAAATGCCGCGTTATATGTTGGTGATGGCTGTTGAAAAAGACACCCTGCTGCCATCTCCCGGAAACAAGAAAAAAGAGAAGTTGGCCAATATCGGTAAGGATGTGCTGAGCCAATTAATGAATAAGCCGCATGTGGAGAGACCACCCTATCCGCAACAAAAAAATCCTGAGAATTTTCATCAGTTTTTTATTAGCAAGCGACTTGATTTCCAAGAACCTGTGGAAACAGCCGTTGCCGCAACCGTGCATATGCCGGAGCTGATAGGGTTGAGCTTACGCAAGGGGCTGCAGAGAATCAATACGCAGAATATCAGGGTGCGGATAAGTGGAACCGGAAAAATTGTCGCACAGGATCCAGCGCCGGGAGAACCTCTGGCAAGTGTTGATGAGTGTTCTTTAACTCTACAAAAAGAGATTTAGCCACCCATGCCGACTCTAAAAAAAATACTTGCAGTACTTGAGCCATCTGTCCTGAACGGCAAAGATGTTGATATGGAGCAGGAGGTTACCCTCTTGACCTGCAACAGTAAAGAGGTGCGTCCTGGTAGTGTTTTTATAGCAGTAAAAGGTGTGCATCAAGACGGGCATACATTTATCGCTGATGCGATTTCCAGGGGAGCTATCCTGGTGGTTGCTCAGGAAGGTTGCACTATACCGGTTAAAGCCGGGAGGGAAAAACAACTGGTTGGGTTGGTTGACGATCCGCGAGCTGCTTTAGCGGAGTTGGCTGCTGTTTTTTATGGAAAACCGGCTGATGAGATGGTGCTGGTTGGGTTGACTGGGACCAACGGCAAAACAACCTGCACATGGTTGCTGGAGAAAATATTGGCGGAAGCCGGATACGTTCCTGGTGTAATTGGTACGGTAAACTACCGGTATGTAAAACAAAAAGAAACAACAGTACTGCAAGAGGCACCCCTTACCACTCCAGACCCAGTGACATTGCAGAAGACGCTACGACGCATGGCTGATAATGGGGTGACACATGTACTCATCGAGGTTTCCTCCCATGCTCTTGATCAGAAGCGATTGGGCTCCCTGTTGTTTGATGTTGCTGCATTTACAAATTTGAGCAGGGATCACCTTGATTACCACCATGATTTGGAGGAGTATTTCGCGGTAAAAAAGCGTCTATTTCAGTTGCATCTCAAAACTGATGGCGCTGCTGTCATCGTTAATAGGGAAAACGCGGAAGGACGAAACTGGGGAGCACGACTTGCTGATGCTCTCCCGTCTTTGCAAGTGTATCGATGCGGTTTGGACTCTACAAATGATATCTGGCCCACTGAAACAGTACAGGGGAAAAGCGGGACGAGTTGTACCCTTCACGTTGCTGATCAAGAGGTGCAAGTGGAATCTGTTTTGACTGGAGAGTTTAATATCCTCAATATGCTCACTGCAGGGGGAGTCAGTCATGCCTTGGGACTGAGTTGCCAACAGGTACGCAATGGGTTGGCCGCTCTTGAAAGCGTTCCCGGGAGAATGGAACAAGTGGTGCTAAATGAACAACACCCAGAGCAACAGCCTGCAGTTTTTGTTGATTATGCGCACACGCCTGACGCGCTGGATAATGTTTTAAGGACAGTCAAACAACTCTGCAGGGGCCGGTTAGTTTGCGTGTTTGGTTGCGGGGGTGATCGTGATCGCGGTAAACGGCCCGAAATGGGCAAGATAGTTGGTCAATGGGCAGATTGTATTGTAGTCACTTCCGACAATCCGAGAACGGAAGATCCAGAGCAAATAATACAAGATATTATTCCCGGTGTGCAAGCATCGGGAGCAATCATGGTTTCACCTGAAGAGCTTTTTGAACGGTCACAAGATACAAAAAGTTTTTCCGTGGTCACTGACAGGCACAAAGCCATTAGCTTTGCCTGTAGTCAAGCTGAAAATAAAGATTGGGTTGTTATTGCCGGAAAGGGGCATGAAACATACCAGATAGTTGGTCGTGAAAAACATTATTTTGATGATCGATTCGAAGCATTACAGGGGTTATTGGTTTGGTCTGTTAAACATTTGCTGGCTGCGACCAAAGGACAGATAGTTTCAGGGAGCCGGAAAGATTGCTATAAGCGAGTGTCAACCGACTCCCGAAAAATACAGCCCGGCGATATCTTCGTGGCCCTTCATGGTGAACACTTTGATGGTCATAATTTTATTGAGGTAGCCGTTGAAAACGGCGCTGCCGCGGTTGTGGTCGATCGGGAGTGTGGTCCTGTCAATCCTGGTGTTCTTGTCATAAAGGTTGCTGATACACTGGTTGCTTTGGGCGCACTTGCTGCTTACCGACGCAGGTTGCTGGGAAAGAGGTTGCTTGTGGCGTCTATAACCGGCAGCTCCGGCAAAACAACAGTAAAGGAGATGACCGCTGCTATTTTTGCTGCCTGCGATGGACAAAAACAAGCATACGGAGACTCGGTGCTGAAAACCGAAGGCAATTTCAATAACTTAATTGGGCTCCCATTGTCACTGCTGCCGGTTACCTCCGCCCACAGAGCAGCCATTCTGGAGATGGGCATGAATTCTTTCGGCGAGATTGCAAAGCTGACAGCCATTGCCGATCCTGATATTGGTTGTATCAATAATGTGCAGCCGGCACATCTACTTGGGCTGGGAACCGTTGAAGGGGTCGCTGCTGCCAAGGGCGAATTATTTGCCGGCATGCGACCAGAGAGCACTAAGGTGGTTAATTATGACGACCCACACGTTCGCAGATTATTAAAGGGCGACCAAGGAAAAAAAATCGGGTTTGCCGTTACCGCAACAGGGAGAAGGTACAAACCTGCTGTGCAGGTAACACGTATTTTTAATAAAGGGCATTTGGGAACCAATTTCACCCTGGATGTCCAGGGTGAAAAAAAACGGGTTTCGTTACAGGTGCCCGGCAATCACAATGTGAGTAATGCAGCGGCGGCAGCAGCGATAGCTGTTGCTGCAGGTATTCCTGTTGCAGATATCGTGACCGGGCTCGAGTCCTATGCTGCCTATGATAAGCGTATGGTTACTGTTACGTTGCCTGGAGGCCTGCAGGTTGTAAACGATACCTATAATGCAAATCCAGCCTCTATGGCGGCTGCCTTGCAAACGGTCGCTTCTTTTGGCGAGCAGGGAAAGCGTATTGCTGCGCTGGGAGATATGCTTGAGCTGGGTGAGCTCGCAGAGGCAGCTCACGAACAGGTAGGACGTCTGGCAGCTGAACTTGGTTACAACGAGCTTGCCGTTACCGGAGAATACGCAACTACTGTTTCAAAAGGGGCGCTGGCTGGCGGTATGGCAGAATCGAGCATTCATATTTTCGCCGATCCCAAGGCTATTGCTACCTGGTTGTATCACCTGATCTCCAATGGAGTGGTTGCCGAAAATGACTGGCTTCTTGCCAAAGGGTCGCGGGGAATGAGGATGGAAACTATTATCGAAGAGCTGGAACAGCTCCTGAAACTTTAACGGGATGCGCTATGCTCTATAACTTTCTCTATCCTCTTCATATCGACTACAGCTGGCTCAATGTTTTTCGTTATATTACCTTTAGGGCCATTGGCAGTTCTATTACGGCCCTTCTTTTTGTGATTATAGTCGGCCCGATTTTTATCGCCTGGCTAAAAAAGAAACAAATCGGCCAGGTAATAAGGGAGGACGGCCCTGAATCACATTTTTCAAAACAGGGCGTACCCACCATGGGAGGCGTGCTCATATTAGCGGCCATGATCTTTTCAACCTTCATTTGGGCTGATTTAACCAATGGCCTGGTTTGGTTGTTGCTCGGGGTTAGCATTTTTTTTGGCATTATCGGATCAGTTGATGATTGGAAAAAGATCCGAAAGGGCAATTCCAGGGGGTTGACAGCCAGGGAAAAGCTAGCGCTGCAGGTGGTGGGTGCTTCTATTGTCGGCTTGTATCTTATCTTGCATCCAGTCTACGACGGGGTGTTGAGTTTACCTTTTTTTAAGGCCATTCTGCCGGATTTGGGTTGGTGGTACATTCCTTTAGCAGTGCTGGTGATTGTGGGTGCTTCCAACGCCGTCAATCTGACCGATGGCCTTGATGGACTGGCTGCCGGTCCGATTGTTATTACCGGGGCGGTGTATCTTGTTTTCTCCTATGTTGCAGGAAACATGGTCGTTGCCCAGTATTTACAGATTCCTTTTGTCCAGGGTGCTGGTGAAGTTGCCGTGTATTGCGGCACTTTGGTCGGCGCATGTCTTGGTTTTCTCTGGTTTAATGCCTATCCTGCCCAGATTTTTATGGGTGATGTCGGTTCACTTTCTCTTGGGGGAACACTTGGTGCTGTTTCCATTATTACCAAACAAGAATTACTGCTGGCCATTGTTGGCGGTATATTTGTGCTGGAAGCGGTTTCCGTCATCCTTCAGGTGGGATATTTTAAGCTCACAGCAGGGAAACGGATTTTTCTCATGGCTCCAATTCATCACCATTTTGAGAAAAAGGGGTGGGTTGAACCCAAAGTAGTGGTCAGGTTCTGGATAATTTCGATTATACTTGGCCTGATTGGGCTGGCTACTTTAAAGTTGAGGTAACAGTGCTGCTTCTTCCAGGAATGAAAGGTGTCGTGGTCGGTTGCGGAAAGGCCGGCCTGTCTGCTGTTCGATTTTTGCTGGATCGTGATGTTTGCGTAGGGGTATCTGAAGGAAGGACTGCAGATCAACTGGACGCTGCTTTGACTGCTGATTTGCAGAGCAAAGGGGTGCAGTTTGAGTTTGGAGGGCATACAGAAGAATTTTTAAGTTCATTTGATTTTGTCGTGCCCAGTCCTGGTATCCCACTTGATCTGCCTGTATTGCATGCAGTGAGGCAAAAGGGGATTAAGATTGTAGGGGAGCTCGGATTGGCCGCCGGACTTTTTCAAGTCCCTGTAATTGCAGTTACTGGTTCCAATGGCAAAACAACTGTGACGTCTCTAGTCGGCTCGTTGTTGGCCCATGCTCAGCAGCAGGTGTTTGTTGGAGGTAATATCGGTACCCCTTTGCTTGAGTATTTTTCAAGCAAAGAGCAATCGAGTGTAGTTGTGTTAGAGCTTTCAAGTTTTCAATTGGACATGGCTGGAGCTTTTAGACCTGATATCGGCCTGGTTTTAAATATTTCGCCAGACCATTTGGATCGTCATCATACAATAGACGCTTATGTCGACGCCAAACTCAAGCTGGTCAGCCATCAGCGTCCAGGTGATCGACTTATTTTGGGGGGAGATGATCAGCGCTTGGCTGAAATTACCAGCGTGGATAATGTTGACGTCTATCGGTTTGGGACAGGCAAGCGGTTCGAGGCAGTCGTTAACGGAGATGCAGTAGAGTTGAACTTCAAAGAGAACGGGGTGTTGAGGCAGGAAACCTATAACCTGCAAGATACGCATCTTACCTCTTCTGTTAATCGCCTCAATGCAGCAGCAGCCATTCTTGCAGTTAGGCTTGCCGGTTGTAAACGAGAGGAGGTTCAAGGTGGACTCAAGGTATTTGAGCCTCCCCTACATAGAATGACTGAAGTCGCAGTGATAGAAGGTGTTCGATACATAAATGATTCGAAGGCAACCAACTATGGTGCAATGCATGCTGCACTCAAAGGGTGCACGGAGCCGGTGGTATTGATCGCGGGAGGCAGAGAAAAAGGTGGCGACTGGCAGTTGTTGCGCGATGTCGTAGCACAAAAAGTGCGCCGGCTTATACTGCTTGGAGAGGCAGCAGAAAAAATGAAGCAGGTGTTTGGCGATATAGTGCCTGTTGCCATTGCAGAGTCAATGGATGATGCCGTTCAGGTAGCTCGCAGGTGTGCACAGCGTGGAGACTTGGTTTTGCTTGCCCCGGGATGTGCAAGCTTTGACATGTATGCCGGATATGAAGAGCGGGGAAGGGTGTTCATGGAGAGTGTGCATCGATTGCAGCATGAGAAGAAAGAAAAGGGGGTGCAATGACAATCAAAGTGTGCTGTCTCTGCAACAGGGTAGAGCGTAGCGGCATATGGAGGTATAGCAATCGTTTCGTCGAAGGGGCTGTTGTCAGCCATGGCTATTGTCCGCAGTGTTTTCAAGAAACCATGGCGGAAATTGAGAAAATGTTTGCTCCGGATCTCGATGGCAGTAGCTTGCAATTGCACCATGGCGGATGTGGCGAATGCGTTTAGTTGTTACTGGTGGGGGAACTGGAGGGCACTTGTTTCCAGGGTTAGCTCTGGCAAAGGCAATGCAGCAAGCTGTTGAGAAAACAGAGGTTTTGTTTATTGGAACTTCAAGGGCGATTGATCAGCAGGTCCTGGCCGGGACGAATATGGAGACAGTGGTACTCAACTGCAGTGGATTGAAAGGGTCAACGGTTATCGAGAAGGCTCGCAGCCTGGTTCAACAGCCCGCAGCTGTGCTAAGCGCTATAAAAATTTTAAGACGATTTAAAGCCGATCTGGTTTTTGCAGTTGGTGGGTATGTTACCGGACCTGTGATGGTTGCCGCAAAATTACTGGCTATACCAGTGTGCATTCATGAACAGAATTCTGTGCCGGGACTTGCAAACAGGCTTGCCGGAAGGATAGCTGATACTATTTGCACTTCAATTCCATGCGGTGATAGATTTCCTGCGGCAAAGGTCGTGCAGACCGGCAACCCGGTACGCCGGGAAATCCTGGATATAGCCAAAGTTTCCAAAGTGTATCAGGAACCGTTAACATTACTTGTTTTAGGGGGCAGTCAAGGCGCGCACAGGATCAATGTTTTATTTCTTGAAGCAGTCAGGAAAATGGTAGAAAAAGGACACCGCTTCCATGTTATACATCAAACAGGTCAGCAGGATTACCAGATGGTTGCCGGAGCTTATGATGACTTGGATGTGGAGGCCGAGGTACAGCCTTTTTTTAGAGATATGGCAAAGCTTTACAGGCGTGCTCATTTTGTGGTATCGAGAGCGGGTGCCACAACCTTGGCTGAACTTGCCGTGGTAGGACTGCCGGCAGTGCTGATCCCTTATCCCTACGCAGCGGATAATCATCAGCAAACTAATGCAGAATATTACGCCAATGGAGGGGGATGTCTAGTACGACATCAGGATACTCTTTCAGGGGATGAATTGGCAACGTTGCTGCGAAGTTTATTGCTCAAACCGGAAGATGAGTTGTGTGCAATGGCAGCCAATATGCGGGAAATGGGAGTGCCGGAAGCTACTGATCGAATCGTGGAACAGTGTTTGCGCCTTATTGAAAATAAAAAGCAGGGCAAGCAAAACGAGTATTAAAAGCTATGTACAGAAAAACAAAACATATTCATTTTGTCGGAATCGGTGGGATTGGTATGTCCGGGATCGCCGAACTGCTTTTGAATCTTGGCTATACCGTAAGTGGGTCTGACCTGCAGGTAACAGATATAACCGCAAAACTGGAGCAACTTGGCGCTAAAATCTATCGTGGACATGAACGCCAATGGGTGGGTGGTGCTGATGTTGTCGTCACCTCTACCGCTATTGCAGAAGACAACCCGGAAGTCGCTCAAGCCCTGGAAGAACATATACCCGTGATTCAACGGGCAGAGATGCTTGCCGAGCTGATGCGGTTAAAAAAATACGGTATAGCAATTGCCGGCAGTCATGGTAAGACATCTACTACTTCTTTAGTTGCTACTATCTTAGGTGAGGCTGCATTGGATCCGACCATAGTGGTTGGGGGCAAGGTTGCAAGCCTGGGAGGTAATGCAAAGCTGGGCGAAGGTGAGTTCCTGGTGGCGGAGGCTGATGAAAGCGATGGTTCTTTCTTGAAATTGTCTCCTGTGATTGAAGTGGTAACCAATATTGATTTGGAGCATTTGGATTACTACCGTGACATAGAGCATATCAAAGATGTCTTTTTGGAGTTTATTAACCGATTACCCTTTTATGGCGTTGCAATTGTTTGTTTTGACGATAAAAATGTCGCTGCGTTGCTACCGGAGATCCATAAAAGAACCATAACGTACGGGCTGACTGAACAGGCTGATCTGTATGCTACTCGGATTGTCTCTGCCGATGGTGGTACCAGTTTTACCGTCAAGAGACGGCAGGAGGAATTGGGTCAGGTAACCCTCAACTGGCCGGGACGACACACTATCTACAACAGTCTGGCAGCTATCGCAGTGGGGCTGGAACTTGAAATTGATTTTTCCATTATCGCCACTGCACTGCAAGGTTTTCAAGGGGTTGAGCGACGTATAGAGGTTAAAGGCGAGTCCGGGGGGGTGCTGGTGGTAGATGATTACGGGCATCACCCGACAGAAATTCGGGCAACCCTCGATGCGGTACGAGAAGCCTGGCCGGAGAAGAGGCTGGTGGTAGCGTTTCAGCCCCATCGTTACAGCAGGACGCAGGGCTTGTTTGATGAGTTTACTACAGCTTTCCACCGGGCGGACGTATTGATTCTTACTGATATTTATCCGGCAAGTGAGGCGCCGATTGAGGGCGTAACTGCTTTGGCCTTGCAGGAAGCAATAAAAAAGCATGGACAACGCAACACTTTCTATATTCCAAGGCTCATTGATGCACCGTCCGAACTGCTTCCTCTTTTGCAGGAAAATGATTTGCTGTTAACCTTGGGAGCAGGCAATATTGTGCGTACCGGCGAACAAATGCTGCACCTTATTACCGAAAAAAATAGAAGGGATTAATGACCAGCAACCAGCGCAGACAATTAGAGCAGCGCGTTTCGCATGTGCAGTGGCATGTGGATATGGGGATCCATTCGACCTTTAAAGTCGGCGGTAGGGTGGATGCGTTGGTGAAAGTGAAAACACGAGGCGAACTTGCCGCTTTTTTGCTCTGGGCAGAAGCAGAGGGCATATCATGGACAATACTTGGCGGCGGGTCGAACATCCTTGTTGTAACCAGGCATGTAAAAGGTATGTTTTTCCAGCTTGGTGACCGTTTTACGGAAATTCAAGTGGCGGGAAAAAGGGAAACTGCCGGCAATATTTTTGTTAGTGTTGGTGCTGGATGCAGGTTAGGCAAGCTGGTTTCCTTTTGTTCGCAAAAGGCGTTGACCGGCATGGAATGGGCGACAGGCATTCCCGGAACAGTGGGGGGCGCGATTCGTATGAATGCAGGTGCCCATGGAAGTCAAATGGCCGATATCGTGCATTCGGTGATGCTGATGGACCACACAGGGCAGGAGTGGGAAGTGCCTGCAGAAGAGATTACTTTTGGGTATCGGACAACTTGTTTGCCCCGTGAATCAGCAGGGCAGCGATATGTTATAACCGGTTGTACTTTGCAGTTAACATTAGGGGAAGCACAACAGGTTCAGCAACGATGCAGAGAATACGCCCATTGGCGGAAGTTGCACCAGCCAGGCGGATCGGGATCTGCAGGGTCTTTTTTTAAAAACCCGAAGGACGATTCAGCCGGGCGATTGATAGAGGCGGTTGGCTTAAAAGGTTTTCAGTTGGGTGGAGCTAAAATTTCCGACAAACATGCTAATTTCATCATAAATAATGGTGGTGCCGTACCGCAGGATATCATCAATCTCATGGAACTTATACAGGAAAAGGTCGAAACAGAAATAGGGGTTCAGCTGGAACCGGAAGTACACATTTATTAAAGGATATCGAAACAGTATGGTCGCCTACACACCAGGAGGCTTTTCTCCCCGCCCACCAAGCAAAAAGAAGGGGGTATTGGTGCGCATACTGGATCGCTTGAAAAGAAAAATTACCAGGAAAAAGCACAATCCCTCGCCACCGGGAATGCAGCATTCTATTGTGGGTGTCCAGCGTCAGGCGCAGATTAAGTGGTACTCACGGGGCGTGGCGACTCTGGTTTTTCTTTGCGTTATTGCCGGTTTTTTTTCCTGGGGGGCCTATGCGCTCCTCATGCGCTCAGATGTTTTTCGACTCACCGAGATACAGGTAAAAGGGCAAAGGGTAAGTGCTCTGCCACAGATTTTAAAAAAGGGAAACATTGAGCAGGGGCAGAGTCTGTTTGCCGTGAATACCAAAGCAGCCGAAAGGGCGATCAGCAGTTTGCCTTGGGTAGAGCGGGTTACTCTTACAAAGCGATGGCCATCGGCAATTGAAATCAAGGTCAGGGAGCATCGACCGCTGGCACTGGTGAATATCGAAAATGCTTCCGGCAGTAAGTTGTTTTATCTTAATAATAAGGGGGCGTTGTTTGCGCCCTTGCTTTTGGGGCAGGATTTTGATTATCCTGTCATTACCGGTATTAAGTGGGGAACAGTAAAATCGGCAAACCAACTGCCTCAAGGTACCTTGGCGGAATCGGCACTAGTATTGCTGAAGCTGGCCGCCAAGGGGAATGCTATTCTCCCTATACAATCAATATCTGAAGTACATGTGGATAATCGGCAGGGTTTGATAGTTTATTTGGTTGATCAGCCTTTTCCTATCTACTTCGGGACAGAAAAAATTTATACCAGGTACTACCGTCTAGTAAAAATTCTGGAACGGCTGTACCGCAAAAAAAAGATAGAAGGGATTGCATCCATCCGGATGGATTACATGGAAAATAAGGTCTTAGTCGCTCGAGCTGAACTTGACAGGTAGGGTAGCATGGAAGAAATCGAAGTACGTGGATCCGGTGAGCTGATAGCCGGGCTGGATATAGGTACAACAAAGGTCCTGGCTGTTGTCGGCGAAATTTTTGAAGACAGGATTGAAGTGGTTGGGGTGGGCACTGCTGCGTCATCTGGGCTGAAGAATGGTGTTGTCGTCAATATTGAGGCAACGGTCAAGGCGATTCGCCAGGCTGTTGCCGCTGCTTCAGATCAAGCTGGGTGTGATATTGAGACAGTTTACGTCGGTATTGCCGGCAATCATATCAAGGGCTTTAATTCTCCAGGGATCATTGCCGTTAATAATCAGGAAATAAAGGAAAAGGATATTGAGGCGGTTATCAGGGCTGCCCAGACCGTCAAAATATCCGATAATCAGCAGATAGTTCATGTTCTGCCGCAGGAATACATGGTCGATGACCATACTGGTATTCAAAATCCTCTTGGTATGACCGGTGTTCGTTTGGTGACCAATGTCCATATCGTTACCGCTGATGTTACTGCTCTGCATAATCTGGTTACAAGCTGCAATCGTTCCGGTTTGGCCGTATCAGAGATTGTATTGGAATCAGTGGCTTCGTCCCATGCGGTTTTAACTCGGGATGAGATGGAGTTGGGTGTTGTCTTGATTGATGTCGGCGGCGGAACAACTGATCTGGCCATTTTTTGTAACGGCACCATCAAGCATACCTGGGAACTGGCCCTTGGGGGGAACAATTTAACCAGTGATCTGAGTGTGGGGTTGCGTACGCCCCTCCAGGAGGCGGAAGAATTAAAATACCTGTACGGTGGTGCTTTGTCGTCAATGATAAAAGAAAATCAGATCATTGAAGTTCCGACTGTGGGTGACCGTAAGCCGAGAAAGGTTTCACAGCGGGTGATGGTCGAAATTCTTGAAGCCAGGATGGAAGAAATTCTGCAGATGGTTAACAAAAATATCTGTGGCTCAGGGTATCGTAACCGGATAAATGCCGGGGTGGTAATAACCGGCGGTACCGCTTTGTTAGCCAATATTGTCGAGATGGCCGAACAGATTTTTGATCTGCCGGTGCGGATTGGTTATCCCAGTGGGATGGAGGGTCGAATGGAGGATGTTAATTCCCCTCGTTGCACCACCGGAGTAGGGTTGGTTCTGTATGGCAGTAAGGCAAATCACTACGTGCCGAAAGAGAGCAGCACGATGGTGAGTAAGTTGAAAAATTGGTTGAAACAAATTGTATAGATTTCCTTAAAATACCTTTGGTCTAAGAACAATTAATGGTATATTCGAGTGCAATTAATCTAGGAATATTGTTCATGGGAGATGAGCATGCCGTTTAGAATGGCTGAAGAAGAATCTGTTGCTGTAATCAAGGTAATCGGTGTTGGTGGCGGTGGTGGTAATGCTATCAATACAATGGTTGAAAACCGGTTGGCCGGAGTGGAGTTTATTGTGGCCAATACGGATATGCAGGCACTTGAGAAATCACGTGCTGATGTCCGTCTGCAACTGGGACCAGGGATAACCAAGGGCATGGGCGCCGGTGCTGACCCCGAGATGGGGAAAGAATCTGCCCAGGAAAGCTACGAGGACCTGCAGCAAGCTATGCGGGGTGCGGATATGGTTTTTGTCACCGCCGGACTTGGTGGCGGCACGGGAACAGGCGCTGCACCTGAGATAGCGAAGCTCAGTAAAGAAGCAGGAGCACTGACGGTTGCGGTTGTGACCAAGCCATTCTATTTTGAGGCCAAAAAGCGGATGCGTAACGCAGAGGCTGGTTGGGAAAAACTCAAAGAGTATGCCGACACCATTATCACCGTACCCAATGATCGGCTCCTTGGTTTGATGAACAAAAATTCCACCTTGGTGGATATGATGAAGATGGTTGATAATGTCCTTTTACAGGCCGTAAAAGGTATTACCGACCTTATTAATCTCCCCGGTCATATCAATGTGGATTTTGCCGACCTTAAAACAGTCATGAAAGAAGTCGGGCCGGCAATTATGGGATCTGGTGCAGCAGTCGGTGAGAATCGTGCCAGTGAGGCTGCCAAGCGGGCGATCGATAATCAACTGCTTGAAGATGTCGGTATAGATGGCGCAAGAGGAATCCTTATTAATATCTCGGCCGCCGAAGAAACCCTGACCATGAATGAGTTCATGGAGGCTTCTGCCTTGATTCAGGAAAAGGCGCATGATGAGGCTAATATTATTATCGGTGCCTTGTTTGATGAATCGCTGGGAGATGAATTACGGGTCACTGTCATCGCCACTGGTATTTCAAGCATTGATGAAACGGAAACCATATCTCAGCTCGAAGTTGTGAGGAGAAATCAGGAGCCGCCACAGCCCACCGCCAAAACGAGCCAGGTAAAATCCGTAGCGGAAGCCGATGGCAAATTTACAGGGGGGGAAAGTAACTCCTTTGCCGCAGCCAAACCTAACAGACAGCCCCAAGGATTGCCTTCGATGCCAAGGCCGATTTTTGAAGATCGTGAAAACCACGATTATGATGAGCCTGCCTACCTGAGGAAGAAGGCAAATTAAATTTCAAGGGAAAGAGAGAAGATGCCCCTGAGTCGGACTAGGAGTTTGTCCGAGAAGAGGGCATTTTATTTGTATCAGGGGGCGCTTAAAAAACAAGCACTGGCACATATACGATATTAGAGCCTGCGTTTACCTCCAAACTTTATTTTGTGAGTATGCCCCCTGAGTCGGGCGAAAATAACATTATCGAATCGACTCCCTGTTAACAGAACAACTGCACCGTCGACGCCTGGATCCACAAGATGGTGCTGGTTCTACCTTATGTGCAGTTCAACCGGTGTATTGTATACTTGTTCCCCTTACTCGCTAAAGAAATCGGTACTGTCCACAAAAAATGGGCAAACCGCCTGCCTGTTGCCTTAATTTATCCCAATACTTATTCCGTAGCGGTTTCCAACCTTGGCCTGCAAATTGTTTATAATTTGCTCAATGCATACGAGGGGATTGTCTGTGAAAGGTTTGTCTATCCTGATACAGGTTCCTCTTTTCGCTCTCTTGAAAGTGGGCGAGCCCTCTGTGATTTCCCTGTAATTTGTGGTTCTATCAGTTTTGAAGAGGATTATACCCGGTTGGCAGCAATGCTGCCTGCTGGACGGGTCGAACCGTTTGCGGAAAAAAGAGCTGCTTTCATTGCTCCAGGCAGCCCCCTGGTGATATTGGGGGGAGTGGCGGTTTTTATGAATCCAGAGCCACTCGCGCCTTTTGCCGATGTTATGGTTATCGGCGAGGCTGAAGGCATTCTTGCGAGTCTGCTCACTGTGGTGGAGCAGTGTGCCGGCGCTGACAGGAAAGATGTTTTGCAGCAGATAGCAAGGCAATGTCAAGGATGCTATGTGCCGAGCCTATATACTGTTGCCTATGATGATCTGGGAAGAGTGGAGCAAGTGACCGCTCCACCGGGAATCCCGGCTCGAATTAAAAAGGTTATAGCTCCGCCACAGGAAAGAGCAGGACATTCGCAATTGCTGTCACCTGAGGCCGAACTTAATATGTACATGGTGGAACTCGGGCGCGGCTGCAGTCGAGGCTGTCGTTTTTGCGCTGCCGGATACATCTATCGTCCTCCCAGGTTGTGGAACAGTGAAGCAATTTTAAAAGCATTTGCTGAGCGACCGGCAAGTGTCGATCGGGTAGGAATGCTTGGCATGGAGATGGCTCACTCCGAAACCCTTGATACCATAGCCCAGTACCTGCACACAAATAACTGCTCGCTTTCGTTCTCCTCTCTTCGAGCGGATCATATTTCTGATAAATTACTCTCACTGCTCGCCGCCTCTCATCTCAAAAGTGTTGCGATCGCTCCAGATGGTGCTTCAGAGAGGTTACGCAGGCTCATCAATAAAGGACTGAGTGAAGAGGATCTGCTTTCTGCTGCCATCAGATTAGCAGAGGTAGGGATTTTTCACTTGAAACTCTATCTTATGATTGGGTTACCCACGGAAACCAACCAGGATCTTGAGGAGTTTGTCAACCTCGTTAAAAAAGTACAGCAAGCACTTTTACCCATTGGCCGCAAACGTGGCAGGTTAACGGAAATCAGCCTGTCCGTGAATTCTTTTGTACCTAAACCATGGACTCCCTTTCAATACTGTTCTTTTGGAGGGATTGATACTGAGCAGGCAACGGGAGAACAGTCCACTGCCCAGTCAGTCATGGCGTTGAAACAAAAAATAAAGTATCTTCGAAAAGCCTTGACTAAAGTGCCCAATTTTCGGATCAAGGTCGATCGTCCTGAACGGGTTTTACAGCAGGCCGTGTATGCCAGAGCAGACAGGAGGATTGCCCCGTTGCTGCTTGATGTGGGCATGGGCCGGTTAACATTTAAACAGGCTCTTAAACAATATGATCTCAGTAGCTGGCAGTATGCTGTTCGACCTCGGGAAGGTGATGAACGTATGTGCTGGGAAGTCGTTGATCATGGGCTGAAACCTGGATATCTCTGGAAGGAATATGCAAAATCAATGGCAGGGCAATTTACTCCGCCATGCGAAACAACTCTATGCCGCCGCTGCGGTATATGTGGCGAAAATCCCCCGTCCTGATATTCATCGGCTGGGAAATTTTTTCAAACACGGAAAAAAAGGTGACGGTCTACTGCCGTTTGAGCTGGTAAAGTATTTTTCCTTTACAGCCTTGCTGGCTATGCTGATTACCTCTTTCGTCCTTTCCTGGATGATTTCAAACAACGCCCGAAGTGTACTGCTCAAAAGAAGCGAGGCCTATTCGCAACTTTTTGCAGATAATCTTAATCGTCAGGTTTTTCTTCAATTTGTTTTGCCTACCGTCGTTCGCTATGGGCGCATCGCTCTGTCCGAAGAAAAACAGTATAACCGTCTTGACCAGATTGTTCGTAATATTACCCGTGGATTACGTATCGATTCTGTGACCATTTTTGATGCAGGTGAAAACAGGATCAGCTATTCGACCAAGCCGGAATTAATGGGCAAACTCAATATGGGTGGTCTCGAATATCAAAAAGCGTTGGAGGGAGAGAATACAACCATCGTCATAACCGGTGGGTCGCTTTTCAGTTTACTGCCTGGAATGCCGGAAGTTTTTTGTACACTCAAAACCTTTGTCCCTTTTCACCAGGAAGACCGATTGGGCAAGCGTACCGGCGAAATAATGGGTGTGGTTGAAATTCGCCAGGATCTTTCCGATGACCTAAAAGCTATCATCAAGCTCCAGGCCAGGATCATCGTTTTTTCTTTATCCATTATGGGCGTTCTTTTTGCCATCCTCAGCTTGATAGTTGTCAAGGCTAACCGTACCATGACTCGGCGCGCAGCAGAACGTATTCAGCTGGAAGAACAACTCAACAAGGCTCAGCGGTTGGCATCACTTGGTAAAATGGTGGCTTCTGTTTCCCATGAGATAAAAAACCCCTTGGGTATCGTTAGATCCACTGCGGAAATTTTACTCAAACGAATTGCGTCTGTTGCCCCTGGAAATGAGCATCTTGCCGGCATTATCGTAGAAGAAACAACCCGTTTGGATAACATCGTCCGAGAATTTCTTGATTTTGCACGTCCACGGGAAGGTGCCGTGAAGCAGGAATTCATAAATAATGTCGGCGAGCGGGTGATGCGTTTTATGGAATCAGAATTTGCAAAGAAACAGATAGCCGTTGAGGTGGATTTTTCCCCTGATCTGCCACTTGTTTCTATGGACAGCGAGCAAATTTACCAGGTCGTTTTTAATATTGTTTTCAACGCAATTCAGGCAATGGAACAAGGCGGGACGTTGACGATGAAAACCGGTTTTGATATTGACCAAGAGCAGGTGTGGTTGACGGTCGATGATACTGGACCGGGTATTGAGCTTGATAAACAGGAACAGATTTTCACCCCATTTTATACTGAGAAAAATCGAGGGACCGGGCTGGGGTTGTCTATTGCCAAAAGCATTGTTGAAAAGCACAACGGACAGATAACTGTACAGAGTCAAATGGGAGTGGGAAGCAGCTTTACCATCATTCTGCCTGTGCAACCAGCGGAACCAAACTGAGGCCCATGAAGATAGGCTTTTGCATTACCTCTCATGGCTTCGGGCATGCAGCTAGAGCCGTAGCGGTGATGCAGGCTCTGGCTAAAAGAGAGAGTGTGGAGTTTGTTATTGCCACCACTGTTCCGAAATGGTTTTTCAGCCAATCTTTGCAGGCCCCCTTCAACTATCATTCCATACTCACTGATATCGGCATGGTGCAGCTGACGGGACTGGAGGAGAATATTCCAGCCACAGCAGCAGCCCTGGATACTTTCTATCCTTTGACTCGGTCAAAAATAGAGGCTTGCGCTGCTTTCTTTTCTCAATGTCGAATGGTGATTTGCGATATTGCGCCATTGGGAATCCTGGCTGCAAAACAGGCAAAAATTCCTTCGATATTGGTGGAAAATTTTACATGGGATTGGATCTATGCGGCTTATGAACAGAAAAGTGCCTCCCTTCGTAGCCACATAGACTATCTCGATCACCTTTTTCAACAGGCCGATTTTCACGTGCAGACAGAACCTGTCTGCCTGTCTATAGGCTGTGATTGCCGTGTCCCGCCGGTTGCAAGGAGTATAAAAGCATCAGCGCCGGCGTTGCGGAGCAGATTTAGTCAAGGCAGCGACAAACTGGTACTTGTTACCATGGGCGGTACGAATCGGGATTCCTTTTCCTCGGTAGGGGTACGGGCCAAAAAAGGGTACTCGTTTGTCGTCACGGGCAATGAGGGGCCAACGATAAATGATGGCAATATTTGTTATCTTGACCGGTGCTCTTCAGTGTATCATCCGGATCTTGTAGCAGCAGCTGATATCGTGGTTGGCAAAGTCGGTTATTCCACCCTGGCCGAGGTTTATCAGGCAGGAAGTGTGTTTGCCTACATATCCAGGCCTTATTTTCCGGAGGCTGAAGTGTTGTGCAAGTTTGCGGCAGAGCATATGGCCTCGAAGCAGATAACAAGAGAAGCGTTTTACAGCGGCAGGTGGGCGGAGGAACTTGATGATCTTATCGCACTCAAGGGGCAGGCGTTTTTTCCGGTCCAGGAGAACGGTGCCGAACATATAGCTGATTTTCTTCTTAGGCTCGCCTGACCAGAGCTCGGGGGGATGAGCCATGAAGTATTCCGGTTTTCACTCTGGGTATGGGCTGTTTTCACTTGTTTTGCAAACGTGTCACAGCTACTATGTACTTGATTCTTTTTGTGTATTTGTATGTTTGTCCTTTTTGCACAAGGTTTGTTGTGTAGCGTTGTTTCACAAAGGCTAATAATTGCAACCCCGTCAGGATAAATACCATTGCTCATGCCATGAATAATTTACCTAAGGACAGTATATACCGCTTACTTGCAGAAAATTCTACGGATCTTCTGTGGGCAAAAGACCTGGAAGGGCGATATATTTTTGTCAACAGTGTCGTCTGCGAAAAATTGCTGATCGCCGACGGGATAGAAGAGCCTTTGGGAAAAACAGATCTCTTTTTTGCCCATCGACAACGGGCACTTTACCCTGACAATCCCAACTGGCATACCTTTGGCGAACTGTGTATGGATTCAGATCAGGTTGTTATCAAAGAGCGCAAAGCGCAACGCTTTGATGAGTTTGGCAACGTCCAAGGTAAATTTCTTTATCTGGATGTATATAAATCACCGCTTTTTGATGACCAGGGGACACTGATCGGTACTATGGGCAGCGGTAGAATAGTCACCAGGCAAAGGAAACAGCAGCAGCAACTAGAGCAGAGTGAAGCTCTTTTTCGTTCCTTTGCTGAAACATCGCAGGATGTTTTTTTCAGGCTCGACAGAACAGGGCGCATTACGTACCTGTCGCCTGCAAGCAGTGTGTTGCTCGGTGTCAATCACGAGGAGTGGGATGGCCGTCATTACCTTTCAGGTATAGCCCATGAAGATCATGCACTTGCCGGTAAAGCATTTTCAGAACTGCTTGCAGGTAAGGACAAGGAAAGCCTCATTCTGCATACATTCGGCAAAGACGGGATGCCTGTGTGGATGGAGATTCATGCAACCCCTTACTATAAAAAAGAGGGGATTGCAGGCGTTCAGGGGATAGTGCGAGATATATCAGAACGAAAACAGTATGAAGAAAAACTCCATTTGTTCAATCAGCGTTTGATAAAGATGGTTGAAATCCGAACCCGGGAACTGTTTATAAATACTCAGCTCTTGCAAAATGCACTGGATACCGTTGCAGCGGGAATCGGTATTGTCAGCCAAGGCATATTCAGCTATGTCAATGACACCATGGAGAAACTTACCGGGTATAAGGCTGAAGAGCTGGTCGGTAAACAGTGGGAGATGCTTTTCACCTCTTCCGACAGAGCCAATTCCGTTGTTGAGATGAACAACAATAGTGATCAGGACGATAGTAACCAGCCCGTTGAAAGACTGTGGCGCAGGAAGGACAATACGTATTGTAACGTATTGTTAAGTGTACAGTCAGTTGTGAAGGAAAATCAAGCTCAGGGCGATTTGCTTGTTACTGCTTTTGACATTACTGCCGCAAAACAGGCCGAAAGAGAAGCCTTACAGGCGTATAATGAACTTGATCAGATCTATAACGTTGCCATTCCTCTTTGCCTGCTTTCAACTGCGTGTCGAGTCGTCAGGGTGAATCAGGCCTTTTGCCATTTCCTTGGCTTGAGCGAAGAAAATATACTGGGAAAAACGGGTGAAGAGTTGTGGTTATGCAACCATTGCCACACTGCCAAGTGTTATTTAAAAATGTTTGCAGCAGGGGCTGCAAACATAGTGGAGGATGTTGAACGTACCATTAATGGGCAGGAAAAGATTTGTACAGTGCATGCTGTCCCATTCAAGGACACCGCTGGAAAGTTAAAAGGGATAGTGCTTACTTTTTTGGATATTTCGGCTCAGAGAAAAATCCAGAGAGATTTAGAACATACGCAAAAACAACTGATACAGGCGGAAAAATTCAGCGCAATCGGTGCCTTGACAGCTTCGATTACCCATGAATTTAATAGTCCTGTCTGTGGCATAAAGAATGTTCTGCAGCGAGTACTTCGCAAGGCTGATATGGGTGAGATGGAGTCCTCTCTCATGCAGCTGGCTCTGGATGAATGTAAACGGATCGAGCAAATGGTACGCGATCTTCAAAATTTCAGTGTGCCGCCAACAACAGAAAAAGTTGCATTTGACCTGCATACAATGCTGGACAGTGTTGCATTGTTTTTAAAGAAATATCTTAAGCAGAATAAGGTGTCGCTTAATTTTGCCTACACAGGGACGCTTCAGGTGGTAGGGGCAAAGGATCAGCTCAAGCAGGTTTGTCTTTCTTTGATCATCAGAAGCATAAATAGCATACCGGAAACCGGAGGCTCTATTATTCTGACCACAACTCGTCACGCCGACCACATCGAACTAGTTATAGCCGATGATGGCCAAGGGCTTAACGCAGAGGAAGTCATGGGGCTTTGGGATCCACTTGATTCTTCCTGTTCTGCGAAAAGAGGAGGGGGAGCAGGGCTTGCCATGTCGCAGAGTATTGTTCGAAATCATGGCGGTGATGTCAATGTGCAAGCTACCCCTGGGAAAGGAACGGTGGTTAAGGTATTGCTGCCTGTTGAGCCACTTTCAAATACGGTGAGGTACTAATGGAACAACATTCCATTTTAATAGTAGATGATGAGCCCATTGTACGCCATACCCTGCAGCAGGACCTACTCGACCAGGGATATTTGGTAGATTCTGCAGAAGGGGGCGAGATCGCCTTGCAAAAGCTGGCCAAGAAGGAATATTCTCTCATTATTACCGATCTTATAATGGGAGAAATGAACGGTCTTGATTTACTGGATGCTATCAAGCAAAAGCGTCCAGAGCAGGCTGTATTTATTCTTACCGGTTACGGGCGGTTGGAGTCGGCAATCGCTGCGCTGCGGCTAGGGGCAACAGACTACTTGCTGAAACCTTACGACTATGATGAGATGATTCTTCGAGTTGGACGTTGTCTGGCCATGCAGAAAATGGAGAAAACTCTTAAAATGTATGAAAACCTGTTGTCCATTTGCAGCGAATGTAAAAAAATACGTGATGACAGTTCGACAACAAAAGAAAAAGGGGAAAACTGGATTAGCATTGAAAAGTATCTGAGCAAGACCACAGGCAGTGACTTGAGCCATGGTATCTGTCCGGAATGTTACAAGAAAAAGATCAAGGAGCTGGATCTGTTCATGAAGAAGACGAACCAGCCCACAAGGAAAGAATAAGCAGGCGGCCTCGGGTTTGGCCCGAAAACGCAAGTATGATGCAAGCGATAGCCGGCAATATCAAATATTTTTTACTGTATCCGACACTTCACCAGCTCGAATTCCTTATGAACGTTTTGATTTTACACTCAAATAATTGATATTATTGTTTAAAGAAGAGTGTTTTAATTAACCGTCTATTTTTCGTTTTCAATCAAAAGGTTTCCCTTTCGGGCCAATAGATTTTTCCGCAGGATCTAAGCTACTAACCGCTTGCGGTAGTTTATTACCGGAGTCTTCGCTTACCTGTTGCGCGGTTTGTGCCTTGCCCTGCGAAAAATTTTATTGATGAAAAATCGGGGCTAGAAAAAGTGAGCAAAAAATATTATGCATTTATGCCCCTGTATCACAAATTTCGGTTATGACTATTCGTACTGTTTTATTGGTTCATTACACCAACGAGAGCTTCAGCAAGAGGCTCAATTTGTGATTGTTTTAGCCCTGCAATATTGATACGACCATTGGTCACTCCATAAATAGCATACTTCTCTCGCAACACAGCCATCTGTTCTTTGGTGAGAGGGAGCATGGAAAACATACCGTTTTGTTGCGAAATGAGCTGTAGTTCGGGTGCAGCGTTGAGATCGGCCAGAATAGCCCCCAACTTCTGACGAGTTTGCTTAATACGGTTTCGATAAACCGATAATTCATTCAGCCATGGAACGGGGTTGTCGAATAACAAGTTGGCAACAGCAGCGCCGTGTTCCGGCGGCATCGAGTAGTTTGCACGAGTAAGAGACTCCAGAAGGGTACGGATGCTCTGCAACTTATTGGAGTCAGGTGTTACTATCATTGCAGCCCCGGTTCGTTCACAGTAAAGCCCCATATTCTTTGAGCAACTGGCTGCAACAAGGACCAGGTCCAGTTGGTCAACAAACAACCTTAATCCTGCTGCATCCTTGTCAGGAGCTTCAGCAAATCCCTGATAGGCAATATCGACAAGGGGAACAATGCCCTTTGCTTTAAAAACATCAGCAAACTGTTGCCATTGCTCAGGGGTTGGGTCAATTCCGGTTGGATTATGGCAACATCCATGGAGCAATACGATATCCCCCTCATGTGCATCTTCCAAGTCGGTGAGACAAGTTTGAATATCCAGTTCTCCTGCTTGCTGCTGCCATCTAAATGGCTTTACTGTAAGACCAACACTCTCCATTATTGGCTTGTGATTGATGTAGCCGGGATCTGTGTTCCAGATAATAGAATCTGGGGAAAGGTGAGCAACGAACTCTGCGAGCAATCGTAAAGCACCAGTACCACCCACGGTTTGAATGGTGCACTGCCTGTTAAGATTCTCACTGTCACCCAATAGGAAACTGGCTATCTGGTCATTAAACTTCAGATTGCCGGATAATTCGCCGTAACACTTTGATTTCGCTTGTTTTGCTAATTCGTGCTCAGCGTCCTTCACAACCTGCATAACGGGAGTTACTCCTGTTTCATCCCGATAAACGCCGACAATCAGGTTAACTTTTTCTTTTCGATTGTCTTGGTTAAACAGGCTAGTCAGCTCCCATAGAGGGTCTCCAGCCATAGTAGATAAGTTATGTAACATGAGTTGATCTCCACTTGATATTATAAAAAAATGAGCATTTTGTTCATTTTCTATCTGATTGATTGAAATAGTATAAATTTGAACTAATTGGTCTTTTAATAAAAAGGCAAAATGGTCATGAGAAATTCCGACTAGTAGATACCGGCAACTTTGTCGACGCTTTTATTTCTTTTAAAGCAAAACTTGTTTTTACCGACGTTACTCCTGGAAGCCGTCGGATAACATTTCGTGATAATTTTTCATAAGACTCCAAGTTTTCCGTCACGACCTGCAACAGGTAATCCGACTCTCCTGAGATATTGTGGCAAAACAAGACTTCTGGGATTTCCTGAACAGCCTGTTCAAATTTAACCAAAGTTTGCTCCATATGTGTGGAAAAACTGATTTCCACAAAAGCCAATACCCCAAAGCCTAAAAGCTTACGATTCAGGTTAGCCTGATAGGCCTGAATGTACCCCTCTTCTTCGAGGCGTTTAAGTCTACGCCAACAGGGTGTTTCGCTCAAATTGAGTGTCTCTGCCAGTTTTACGTTGGGTGCTCGACCATCTTCTTGGAGCAGGTTGAGTATGGCGCAATCTGTTTCATCAATTTTATGTTTTGGCAATTTATTTCCTCTGTGCGGTTAAAAATGAAATAATCTTTCGAATATTGCCTTATATTAAGAAGGAAAAGCAAGGATATTCCAATGA
The DNA here is from genome assembly GCF_016918565.1 of Desulfogranum marinum. GTDB lineage: Bacteria > Desulfobacterota > Desulfobulbia > Desulfobulbales > Desulfobulbaceae > Desulfogranum > Desulfogranum marinum. Next base: position 348,862 of record NZ_JAFFQD010000001.1, on the reverse strand, counting down.
TTAGATGGTAAAGTTTTCATTGAATCCTTCATTTTAATGAGTCACCAGAGGTTAACTATGGAAGCTTACAACCCTGAGCATGCACTATTAAAAGCGCGTAGAGAATTCGGAGAACACGGCGGTGTTGCCCCATCCATTTCAAGGTCTTCTACATTTACGGTCATGCACCCCAAAACCATGCCGGAAATTTTTGCTGGTCTCAGAGGCCCTGAACAAGGTGGGTGTTTCTTGTACAGTCGCCATTTCAATCCTACTGTAGATGTTCTGTCCCGTTATCTTGCCGCCATGGAAGGTACTGAAGCCGCAATCTGCACAGCCAGCGGCATGTCAGCCATATCCTGTACTATCCTGCAAATATGTAACAGCGGCGATCATATTGTGGCCAGTGAAAGTATATATGGAGGGACCCATGCTCTCTTTGAATCCCTTTTACCCCAGATGAATATCAGAACAACTTTTGTTGATATCACGGATCTTGAAGCGGTTAAAGCTGCAATGACGCAACAAACAAAAGTGATTTACACGGAAACCATGGGTAACCCCACCCTTAAAATTGCTGATATCCCTGCGCTTGCAGAAACAGCACACCAAAGGGATATCAAGTTGGTGGTAGACAATACCTTTTCACCGCTGATTTTTACGCCCAAGATCCTCGGTGCCGATGTGGTGGTGTATTCGTTGACAAAGTACATCAACGGGGCCAGTGACCTAATCGCAGGCGCGGTCTGCGCAGATAAGTCCTTTATCCAGGATTTAATGGATCTGCATACCGGCCGAATCATGCTGCTGGGACCGACTATGGATCCTCGGGTAGCTTTTGATATCCTGCAGCGGATCCCACATCTTCCCATCCGTATGCGGGAGCACAGTAGAAGAGGGCAAGCAATGGCGCAAATGCTGAAACAGATGGACGTCAAGGTTTGCTATCCCGGCTTACCGGAGCATCCCCAACATGAAAAAGCTCAGGAATTAGGCAATGACGGATATGGCTTAGGTGGCATTCTGACCATTGACTGTGGAACACGGGAAAAAGCGGAAGAATTGATGGATGTACTGCAGAACGAAGAATCTTTTGGCATGATTGCCGTTTCCCTTGGGTATTTCGATACGCTGATCAGCTGCTCCGGCTCCTCCACATCTTCCGAGATCAAGACTGAAGACCAGCAGAAGATGGGCTTATCACCAGGACTGCTCAGGATTGCTTTGGGATACACCGGCGACCTGGAAACTCGGATGGTGCAAATGAAAAGAGGGGTTCAAAAAGTTTTAACTGGAGTTGAGTGATGAAATCTACCGACATTGCAAGAAACTTTTGGATAGGTACTCTGAAAACGCATCAGGATTTTGTTTGTTATGATCTGATTTTTACTGATACGCCACAGAAGGCAGCCACAACACCAGCTCGGGCCAGAAAACCACCAGCAAAAGGCCGATGACCTGCAGTATGATAAAGGGAATCACCCCTTTGTAAAGATCGCGCAGTTCTATCTCAGGGGGGCACACCCCGCGAAGATAGAAAAGTGCGAATCCCACCGGAGGCGTGAGAAACGAAGTCTGCAGGGTTACTGCCACCAGGATGGCAAACCAGATCAGGGTGGGATTATCCAGATGGGGCCAGTGGCCGATGTCCAACCCTAAGTTGGGCACGATGGGCGCCAGGAGCGGTAGGATGATCAAGGTGATCTCAATCCAGTCCAGGAAAAATCCCAGCAGAAAGACCACACCCAGGATAACAGCCACCAAACCATAAGGGCCCAACGGCAGACTGGTTAAGGCATTTTCAACGAACGCGTCTCCGCCCAGTTCCCTGAGCACCAGAGCGAAACAGGTGGCTCCGAGTACGATCGCAAAAATATAGGCCGTGGTGCTGAAGGTTTGATACACCACTTCTTTAAGAACGGTCAGGCTCATTCGCCTGTTAACCACGGTCAGCACCAACGCGCCCACGGCACCAATGCCGCTGGCTTCCGTTGGGGTGGCAACCCCGAAAAAAATGCTGCCCAACACCGTGAAAATAAGTATGACAGGTGGAATACAGGTCCACAGCACCTTGAGTACAAGCCAGACATCCATCCTGGTGTCGGCCTGGGCTTCCGGCAGGGGGGCCTCACCTGGTTTAATCAGTGCCAGGACTAAAATATAAACAATATAAAGAGTGCCCAAAAGCAGGCCAGGAAACAGTGCGCCCATAAACAGGTCGCCCACAGACAGGCCCAGACGGTCGGCCATCATGACCAGCATGATACTGGGGGGAATCAGGATGCCCAGCGTACCTGCGCCGCAAATCGTGCCGATGGACAGTGTCTTGGAGTACCCCTGCTTGAGCATGACCGGCAGGCTCAAGAGCCCCAAAAGTACCACTGATGCACCTATGATACCGGTGCTTGCCGCCAGGATAATGCCGATCAGGGTGACGGTAACCGCAAGCCCCCCGCGCACCTTGCCGAAAAGCGCTTGTATGCTGTGCATCATTTTTTCGGCAATGCCGGAACGATCCAGCATAAGGCCCATGAAAATAAACATGGGCAGCGCCACCATGATCCAGTTGCTCATGGTGGCAAACATGCGGTTGACCACCATCCCGATAGCCATAAAATCCAGACCGGTCATGGTGTCCAGATACATATCGGAAAGATAGCCAACCAGGGTAAACAGCATGGCCACTCCCCCCAGAATCAGGGCAATGGGAAACCCGGTGAACAGTAGACCTATGAAGGTCAGCATCATGGCGATGACCAGAATATCGTTAGGCTCCATGCTGCTGATTCCTTTCTATGCTGCCGGTTATATACAGTACAGCCCGTGCAATGCGGGCCAGGGCTGCCAAAAAAAACAGACCAAAGCTGATGGGTAACACAGATTTGATGATCCAGTAACAGCACAGACCACCAGGGGAGTTGGAGCGTTCACTCACCCGCCATGCAGCGGCTACAAAGTCCATCCCATGGCTGATCACCACATAGCACCAGGGCAGCACCAGGATGATTAGACCCACCATGTCGATCCATGCCTTGGTGGTACGGCTGAACCTGGCGTGGAAAAGGTCCAGACGGACGTGGCTGTTGGTGGTCAGAGCATAGGACAAGCCCATCATGATGCCCACACCGTACAGGTGCCACTGGAGCTCTTCCAGGGCGACCGAGTTATAATTGAAAATGTAACGCATGCTTACCTGAACCAGAATAACACCAATCAGCAGCAGGTTGAGCCAGGCCACAGTCTTACCAATGCAGACAACCAGCTTTTCTATCCCCCTGACAAATATAAAGAGGCTGTGGGGCCTCTGCGGGGCTGTGGGGTCGTTCATGGGAAACGTCCTTTCATCAGGCAGGGTTAAGGGCGATCAGGCAGACAGGGGGCAAGGAGGTTGTCCCGGAATAGCAATTTTAAAAGGGTATTCCGAGGCAGCCTCCTGATCGCTTAGCGTACCCGATTAGTAGTTACTTGGCGGTGGGGGGTTCTGGGCGGGGCAAAAAGCCCACTGAGGCCCACTGTTTATAGTCAGCGCGGAATTGCTGAATATCCTTCCATACCTTATTGAACATCTCGTCTTTGGCGGCTTCCTCGGCAGCCACTTCCAGCCATGCGTTTTCAAACGCAGTCAGCATTTCGTCAGACCAATACATTGTTTTGACGCCGTGCTTTTCGCTATTTTCGCGAAGCACTTTGCCCTGCATGCCGTCGCTCAGGGCCAATGAGTACAGGGTCGCGGCCATGCAGGTAGTTTCAATCAATGTCTTTTGCTGGTCATCCAGCTGATTCCATACGTCCTTGTTGATCAGCAGTTCCTGCACGGTGGAGGGCTGGTGCCATCCGGGAAAATAGTTGTATTTAGCAACCTTGTGGAAGCCCAAAGGAACATCGCACACCGGCTGGGAAAATTCCGTGGCATCAATCAACCCTTTTTCCAGGGCCTGGAAGATCTCACCTGCAGGCAGCATGGTGACGGCCACCCCTAATTTTGTCACGACTTTGCCGCCAATGCCAGCGCGATGCGCATTTTGATGCCTTTAAGGTCCTCAGGAGAGTTAATAGGTTTGGTGAACCAGCCCGAGGTCTCCGCGCTGATGATTCCGGCAGGCAGCACTTTAACATTGTAACCGTAGTGGTCATACATCTCCTGATACAACTTCAGACCATTTCCATAGTAGTACCAGGCAATGTATTCAGCGGGTTCCGGGCCAAAGGGAAAGGAGCTGAACAGTACACTTGCTGGATTTTTGCCCGCATAATAGAACGCGGCTGTGTAACCGGCGTTGGTTTTACCGCTGCTCACTGTGTCCAGTACTTCCAGCGGGGGAACCAGTTTGCCGGGTTCATACAGGCGCATTTTAATGGTGCCCTGGCTGGTGCTGTTGATCCGGTCGGCGATAAAGCCGATGATGTCATCACCCAGCACCGGCACGCTGAAAGGCACCGAACAGGGCACCTTAAGCAAGACTTTTTTAGCCAGAGCCGGACCGGCCCCGCCCATTAAGAAGGCAAATGCCAGGGCCATGATCAGCCCCGTGTCCATAAGCCTGCTGAACGTTTTTGGTGTTACCCTTTTGAATTTCACCTGATTCATCCTCCTTAGCTCCTTTCACCAGTGTTGTTTGTTAAATTTGATGCCATTCTTATTTCATGCGGCGGCATAGCGGCATCTCTTAATTTGGCCGGCACTACAATCAAAATATGTAATTACTCACGGGAGTTTAACTGGGCGTAATTGATATCCTCCAAACCGTAACTGTTTTCATGTCCCACAGATTTGGCCAGGCGTGATTCTTCGTTATCGTTGGCCCATGCGGGGAATCAAGCTTGACTGAAGAGGTAAGCGACCAGCGGAAGACTCCGTGGAGTGCCTGTTAACAGTTACAGAAATATTACTAAACTGAAATGGGTTATTATCCGTATTTTGTACCCGTGTCAACTCATGCGGTTAAATTCTCGTAACTGATCACAGGGTTTGCAGCTCCTTGGTTTTTCATGCCACAGGCAGGTAACTGGTCACAGGTGGCCCAGATTTGAACTAGCACGATTGGCAGCAGGTAAGCGACCGAAGAGAGACTCCGTGGGTTCCTGTGAGCAGTTACAAATTCTCATCTACCAGCTGTATGGGATGAACCATTTTCAAAGGATCATCTGGTTTCAGATGCAGCCTGAGATGCAAATGACATCCGGGACATCCCGTGGCCCAAAGCCGGGCACCGGTTTCTTTTGCATGTTGTATCTTTTTGGCGGCAATCTTTCCGGCAATATCAGGGTGTTCATAGGCAAAGGACCCGCCACCACCGCAACAGGAATCCGCATCTACGGACGGGCGGAAATCAATGCTCGGCAGTTTTGCAATCAGCTTTTCAACCTTGTTTTGAACCCCCTGAGCGTTTCTCAGGTGGCATGGATTGTGGTAGGTGACAGGTTGAGCTGTTGCATTCGCATTCAAATGAGGCGCTAGCAACTCAAAATGGTCGGCAATAAATTCGGAGGCATCAAATACTTTTTTGGATAAGGACACCGCCTCTTCTGCAGGGCGCCCTGTAGATTTGAGCAGAGCCCCATACCCATGTCGCAGTGCGGAACCACAGGTGGCGCAATCCGTTAAAACAGCCAGCGCATCGTCCTGATTGAACAGCTTGATATTTTTTTCGATATTGGAGGCGGCTTTGTCGGTCTCGCCATGGATAAATATCGGCAAAGCACAGCAGACCTGGTCTTTGGGGATCACCACATCATACCCCATTATTGTTAATACCCGGACGATGCTTTTTCCGGTATCCTCGAATATATGATTGGTGGCACAACCGGTGAAATACAGAACCGTCCCCTGGTAAGCCCCCACATGTGTATTGGTCTCGGGCATCTGATCCAGGAAAGGACGAGCATTGAGTTTTGGCACCTGCTTAAGATTGTAATCGCCAATATCCACATCACGAAACAGTCCCTTCAGCACTTTGTTGCGGCCAAATCTTGCGACACCGGCGGCAAATTTAAGTTTTTTTTGATCGCTGAGCAGATGATAAATGATGCGTAGCGGCCACGTGGTTCCAAGCTCTGAGGACAAAGCACTTCGAAGTTTCATAAAGAGAAGGTCATGCGCAAGGGAACTCGGGCAACCTGCAGTGCAGGTGCCGCACATCAGGCATTTTGAGAACACCTCATTGAGCGGATCAGACAAGCTCAGTTTGTCTTCCGTCACAAAACGGCTGAGCTGCACCTTGGATCGTGGACTCACGGTTTCATCCAAGGTCGTCTGGTAAACCGGACATTTTTCAAGGCAAATACCGCATCTTGCACACTCCTGGGCCTCGGTCCTGTCGCATTGATGAAGATTCATTTACCCCTTTTATACAAACTTGCCAGGATTTAATATATTGTCCGGATCAACGGATTTTTTGACCGTACGCAGGAACTCAATGGTATCCAGGTTCATAGACATTGGAAGGAATGATTTTTTGGCAAGCCCGATCCCATGTTCTCCGGAAAGGCACCCTCCCATTTCCAGGGCCAGTTCAAAAATTTTTTCAATTGCCTTTTCCACCCGCTGCCATTCTTCCTTGTTGTTGATGTCGGTGGAAATCGTAGGATGCAGATTCCCATCACCGGCGTGGCCGACAATACTGATCTTCAAATCAAACTCTTCTGCAATTTTTCTGCACCCCCGGATCATGGCAGGGACTTTGCTGACCGGAACCGTGGCATCTTCAACAATCGTGGTCGGGGATAACCGGCTTAAAAGCCCGTATACCGTACGTCTTCCCTTCCAGAGTTCATCGGCCTGTTCTTTGCTGTGTGCAATCACGATGTTGCCTGCGCCATTGTTTTTGGCAATGTGACCGATTTCATGAATTTCTTTTTCAACCTGTTCTTCGGGCCCGTCCACATCCACCAGTAAGATGCCTTCTGCATCCCGCGGCAGACCTATGTTCATGTGATTTTCAATGAGATTGATCACCTCATTATCCATCAACTCCATGGCTGCCGGCAAAATTCCCTGACGGATCACCTGGGAAACGGTTTTTGCCGTGTCATTCAAGTTATTGTAAACCACCATGGCGGTTCTGACCGCTTTGGGTGCGGGCACGATTTTCAAGGTAGCCTCGGTAACAATGCCAAGGGTTCCTTCGGAACCGCAAAAAAGCCCGGCAGGCCGGTATCCTGTGACATCCTTGACATTAGGGCTACCCATCCGGATCACTTTACCGGATGCCAGAACCACCTCAAGCCCCAGGATATAATCGACAGTTACCCCGTACTTCAGACACCTGGGTCCCCCTGCATTTTCCGCGATGTTCCCGCCGATGGTTGAGATCATGAAGCTGCTTGGATCCGGAGGGAAAAAATACCCATGGCTCGAAAGCGCTTTTTGCAGGTCCCCGTTTATAACCCCCGGCTGCACCACGACATAACGGTCTTCAGGTGCGATATTTACAATCCGGTTCATCTGTGTCAGGCAGAGCACTATCCCCTTTTCAGCCGGAATGGAACCGCCGCTGAGGTTCGTACCGGCCCCTCGGGCCGTGACCGGAACTTTCTCTTCACTTGCCACTTGCATGATTGCTGAAACTTCTTCGGTTGTTTTTGGAAAAACAACGGCCCATGCACTGGCTTCTTCAATATATGCGTCGTATGAGTGGGCAGATATGGCGACCGGATCATCTTTAAAACGATCTGCGCCAACGATTTCAATTAAGGCTGCTTTTATTTGTGAGGACAGCATCATACACTCTTTTTCATCCTAACCCGAATTTCTCATGAACATTCTGCTCTCTTTAAATCGCATTGATTTTCACTGTATCGTTTTGAAAAAAATAGGTAACTGTTCAGCAGCACCCCACGGAGTCTGCGCTTACCTCTCTCCACGATCTGCCCTCCCAGCATGCCAATGTATCGAGTTCGGGGCTTACCTGCTAATCGGTCAGCTTGTGAACATTTTGAGCACTGCTGAGCAGTTGCAGGTCGGGGGAAATTGTCAGCTTTTAGTTCTCCACTGAACAGTTACTAAAATATTTTTTCAAAAATGACAAAGTGTTCATGAGAAATTCGAGTTAGAAGCTGACTTCTCCATAAAGAGAAAAAAGTCTTATTTATATTTAGTGTGTTACAAGCACATGCCATTGAACATCGGGGCATGCTGCATATACACGATCAACGGATGGAAAGGGTCCCATTGTTTGAACTGAATTTGAGTATGAGTAAGAAGGGAAATGGTAATGTAATACTATTCAATACATCCCGGCGACAGATCCTGAGTGGAGGCGAGTTGCCCTGGTTGTTTGTAACTTCTCTTTTTCAGCCGGAGATCAAAAAAAAACTTTAAAGGCATTGGGGCTCAGCTTGGGAAATACAGTTTCGCGCTTATTGGGTTTTATAAGAGGATGTTTCTTTCTTGTCTGGGTAAAACACCGCACCTTGCTGCAGTGTACCATTAAGTGTTTTTTCAAGGACGGTCTGCCAGTCGCCGATAATGCCATCGAGCACATTTATTTTTTTCCAGACCAGAAAGTTGTAATGTAACTCTTCAATGCCATTGCAAACCATAGCCGTAATGTGTTCTTCAATAATCATATGGCATAGCTCTTCATCCGATGGGCGTTCCATGATTATAGTCTTAGGTTCTCCGAGCAGTGAACCATCTTCATATCTGGCAATGAGAACCTCGGTTGCCAGATCGAACCTGGGTGCGACAAAATCGCCTTGAATGGGAATCATTAATTTATGCACACTAGAAACCTCGGTTCATATTAATCAATGGTAAATTGATAGAGTCGTCATGTAGCGCTCGAAATTAGGCCAGTAGGCCGTATTTTTTCATCTTTCGCCACAGCTTCATCCGAGTCCATCGGAGATGGGATGCTACCTTCTTTCTGCTGCCACCATACTCTTTTAGGGTATCAATGATCATCTGGCGCTCAATATCGTTCCAGCTCTCCTGTTTTTGTTCAGACAAAACCATTGAAGGGCTGGGTTGCGCCGTTGTATCCTGCTGTGGTTGCTCGTAAAAATTCTCATCGTCACTGATGTGAGATTCAGCGGGAGCCTCCGGGATTGGTTCAAAGATATAACCCGGCAGATGTTCCAGGCCAACTTTCTTCTCTTTGCACATGTTTACGGCATACTCAACAATATTACTCATCTCCCTGACATTCCCTGGGTAGCTGTAACTGAGTAGCGAATCCATGGCCTCAGAAGTAAAGCCAACTATATTACTCCTCAGGGCAGCTGTAAATTTTTCCAGGAAATGGTCAGCAAGGTAACGGATGTCGACCTCTCTTTCGCGCAGGGGCGGCAGGTGTACGTAGAGCACATTCAAGCGATAAAAGAGGTCCTCTCTAAATTTTTTCTTTTTCACCTGCTCCTGAAGTGAGCGATGGGTTGCTGCGATAATTCGTACGTCTACACTGATACTCTGCTCTCCGCCAATAGGGAAAAATTGTCTATCGTCCAGCACGGAAAGTAGTTTTACCTGTAACGGTAGAGGCATGTCACCGATCTCTGTCAAAAAGAGCGTGCCCCGGTCAGCCAGTTTAAACATCCCCGCCTTGTTGCGTGTTGCTCCGGTAAAAGCCCCTTTTGTATGACCAAATAGCTCAGACTCGAGAAGGCCTAGAGGAAGGGCGCCACAGTTAATTTTAATGAAGGGAAATCTGGATCTGGGTGAATGGTTGTGGATTATTTCTGCAATTTTATCTTTACCTGTACCAGTCTCACCCGTAATTAGCGCAGATGCATCGGTTTGTGAGATAAGTGGTATTTTATCGAAAACCTGCTGCATCTTGGGGCTGTAACCAATTATTTCATTCAAGGAAAAAATTTTGTTGGTCGGGTCTTTTTTAACCTCATCAAGCTGGACCAATTCTGTGACAACAAACAAGCCTCTCCTGTTATTTTTTCTGTTTGCAAGAGGCGAAATATAACAATGCACAGGGATCTTGCGTCGATAGCAGTTGAGAATATCCCCTTCCGAAGCTACCGGTTCCCCCGTTTCCAGCACTGCTTTGAAAAGGCGATCCCTATTGTTGCCCACATTGCTGCGCAACACCAGCTCACCATGAATGCCCCGCACCTCATCTATAACGTGGCCACTCATTGCCTCCATGAGTCGGTTCATGTCAACGATTCTGAGCATATCGTCAAGAACCATGGCTGGAGATGGTACTCCTTCAAGCAGGGATTTTATGTCTGGAGTAAACATTGTACCTCTTGCATTTACTGCCGGTTCGTCAAAAAAAGTCCGGTTTTACTTGTCCATATGCTGTTCATGGAACAAGCTCCTGCAACCGGCGGATCGATTACTTTACCAACCCTTACTTTTAAGAATTTTTTCAATTTCCTCCTTGGATTTTTCTTGTAGGATAACAACCCGTTTATTATGGGCTGTTTCAATCTTGTTCAGCAGGTCAGCTATATCGACCGGTTTTTCCAGCAGGTCCTCTGCCCCTATTTTCATAGCCTTGACACTGTTTTCAACAGAGGCATGGCCGGTAAGTATGATAATCTCTGCATCAGGGTGCTTAGCTTTAATTTGCTGTAATGTCTCCAGGCCGTCCATGCCTGGCATGGCAAGGTCCAATATTATGGCGTCAAAGGAGTGCTCATTAGCCATATGGATTGCGTCCTCGCCACAGTTGACGGCCATTACCTTAAGATTGCGAGCCTCAAGCCGCTTGGAGAGGGCATCGGTAAAATCCTCCTCGTCATCCACCAGAAGTACTTTCGCGTGAAATTTTTTATCCACTTTCATCTCCTTTTATAGCCTATTTTTTGGGGTACCGTTTTTGTCGACAGCCGCAGCGGCTTTTTCACCGGCAGCCTTTATTGTGGCAGACAGCTCTTCGATGTCTACAGGTTTATTTATGTAGGCAAATGCACCTAGCTCCATACACTGCTGCATGTCGTCCATGGTGCCATGGCCTGTGAGAATGATTATTTCAACCTCCGGAGCAAGCTCTTTTGTCCGGCGCAGTACCTCAACCCCATTAAGACCGGGCATTTTAAGGTCAAGCACCATAATATCTGGTTGGTCCTCGTTGACCACTTCAAGTGCAGCCTCGCCGTCGAACACACAATAGGTTCCAACATCACGGCTGATTAGTCGCTCGGATACTGTCTTTACAAATTCTTTTTCATCATCAACAAAGAGCACCTTGGACGGCAGTTCGAACTTTTGCCGTCGGTAAATAGAATTTTTCGCACTGGGGCTTTTCTTGACGGTGACCTTACCCACACCTTCCACTTGACGAGCCAGCTGAGAAAGCTCCTCTTCAAGTTTTCTAAAATTAAAAACATCTTCCTGAATGGTCAGAGTTGCATCTCCTTTTACGACAAGTATATCAACTTTATGGCCTTTTTCGAGGAGATTGTGTTCAATTTTTGTCTCCGTCAGCATGTCGCTGACTGCTTGCTGCGACGCATAGGTGCGTAATACAGAAGTTGTGTGAAAACACTTTATAATTGCATCCACCAGCTCTACTTCAGTTTTCCGACCTACAGGAGTTACACTGTCGTGCACGTTGATTGCTTTATCTGATTCTTTTCCAGTGTTTTGCTCGACAGGGATGACCAGGTCGTACAGGGAGGTTTCATAGGCCTCCTTATTAAAGAGAAAATCTGTCCAGCTATAGGCCGATTTATCAAATTCTTTTCTGGATTTTTGTGCCTGTTTTTCGCTCATTCCACTAGCAACGGCGTAAAAAATACGATCCGTTTGGGAAGCGACAATCAAAACTTTAAGAACGTGATTGATGCTGGAGGGGATGAGTGAAGTAAGAAACCCTTCAAATAGATACTGATCTGTACTGTCGAGTCTCTGGTGCAATGTTTGCTTGAACATATTGATCAGTTTCTCTCTTTCTAGTGTAAACTTGTTAAACACTGAAGTCTTGCCGAACATTGCGTTTCTTAGTTTGTCTTCGCTGACGCCGGATGTGGCGGCAGTGTCTGTTATCAGGTTCTCGTCAGTATATATTTTCAGGGTAAGCCTGCTGGCTAGTTCATTGGCAATGTTTTCAGCAGGAGTGTGGCGACATGGGAATATGGCGATTGATGACATGACCTACCTCTTTGAAATTCCTTGAGCATATTAACTGATTGATAATGGGTTGATACAGCATCCTTTCCAGCTTAAAAGCACTAACCGTGCCATATCTGTCCTGTGTGGTAAAAGTAAGCAATATCAATTTGTTAAGCTATTCTTGTGAGTGATGGGTAAGTTCAGGGGGGATGAAATGTTGCGCTGTGTAACGATAAGTAACATTAAGTAACATTTTGTTCTAAAGCTTGAAGAGTAGTTTTGTTCATTGAGTCAATAATTTCATATTATTAAGTATATAGAAGAGTAAGCGTCCTGGCGTGACTAGACGTATTTTGTGAAGAGTTAACCCGTTGAGCAACGTAATGTAACAAAAAGTAACAGTATCGTTTGTTGGAGGGCTGATATTTGCAAGTGAAAAAGATTTAGTGGTGAGTCTATATAGTTAATATAAAAGCGTAAAAGCTTAAAAAATCCGGAATGGAATGCGTTTTGCTTCATGCAGGTTGATACTTTGTACAGAACGCTGAGCCTGATGGTGAGCAGATTATAAAGAGCAATGTAACCTACGGAGAAGTCATGCATAGTAAAAACCTCAATGTCCAAAAAATCATGATCCCAGTAGACGAGTACCCCAGCATTCGAGAGGACGAGCCTATTGGCAATGCTGTGGCCCTTATACTGGCTCATAGCTCCTCAGACAACCGGCACCTTCACTACAAAGAGCTACTGGTAATTGACAGTGATGATCAGTTGGTCGGTATGCTCGATGTTGCCAGTATACTGAGAAGTTTTTTTCCCTCGATCCTGGGCAATTCCACGAAGCAGGTTTTCGTCGGTAAAAAACAATCCCATACTGACCTGTCGATCCTGCTCGAAGATCATTTTCGTGTGGAGTGCAAAAGGCAAACAGCAGTAGCGGTCCGACAGTATATGCACAAACCACACCGATCCATTGATGCCTCCATGCATATACTGCATGCTCTTGAGATAATAATAAAGGACCAGGAAAGAACCTTACCCGTTACTGAAAACGGGATTCTGCTTGGTGCGGTCAGGGTGACTGACATCTTCCGGGCACTTGGCAGCTACTGCACCATGTGATTTGGATTAACAATATTATGATAGCGTAAAAAAGGTATTAATATGAGCGAGATAACTGTAACGGAAGCACGGGAAGTAAGTGGTCCGATTGACTACAAACGATTCTTTTTAATGTTTTTGGGGATTTTGTTTTTTTCAATAATTTACTGGTCGCCTCCATGGCCTGACGCCATTGACCCCTTGGGTGCCAATTTTGAGCTGAGTAGAGAGGCTAAAGGGGCACTGGCAATATTTGCTTTGGCTGCCACCTGGTGGGTCTTTGAGGTAGTGCCCATTGGTGTAACGAGTATCTTTATCGGCACTTTGCAGGCTCTCTTCCTGATTCGCTCACCAAGTGTCGCGTTTAAAGACTTTATGGACCCTTCAGTGCTGTTCATTTTTGGCTCCATAGTCATAGGGATGGTCTTTACCAAAACCGGCCTCACCAAGAGACTTGCCTACAAAATGTTGTCCATAGTAGGCGAGCGCACCAGCATGATATACCTGGGCTGTTTTGTTATGACTGCTGCTCTTGCTCATCTTATGGCCCATACAGCTGTCGCAGCAACCATGTTTCCTCTTTTGATGGCAATACACGCTCTGTATGCAGACAGCGATGAGCCGACACGTTTTGGGAAAGGGCTTTTTATTGGGATGGCATATGTAGCCGGAGCTGGAAGTATCGTCACCCTTCTGGGAGCAGCCAGGGGGGCGGTGGCTTTAGGGTTTTATAAGGACATCATGAATGTTGATGTCAGCTTTTTTGAATTGTCGATGTATATGTTCCCCATAGGCTGGATCATGGTTTTTCTGCTGTGGGGCTTTTTTATGATTTTTTTCAAGCCGGAAAAAGCTGTAATCGAAGGCCTCAAGGAACGTTCAAAAATAATGTATGCGGAATTGGGAGCCTGGAGTCGTAAGGAAATCCTGACAGTAACCATCGTGCTTGCGACAATTATACTTATCGCTCTCAAGAACTTCATCCCTGCACTCTCCTCTCTTGACAAAACCGGGATCATGCTCTGCTCGACCGTGGCATTTTTCATGCTAAATATCCTCGACATAGATGATCTGGAAGAGATCCCGTGGAACATTATCCTGCTGTTTGCCGGTGCCATGTCAATTGGCTTCTGTCTCTGGGAGACCGGTGCAGCCAAGTGGCTGGCCGTAAATTGGCTGAAGCTGTTCACTGATGCACCAGCAATGCTTTTTATCTTGGGGATGGCCTTTTTTGTAATGATGATGACCAATTTCATCATGAACGTAGCTGCCATTGCTATTTCCCTGCCGGTTGCATTAGTTATTGCACCCTACCTCGGTGTGGCAGGCGAAGTAATCCTGTTTTCTTCACTGGTTGTAGCAGGAATGCCTTTTCTTTTTCTGGTGGGTGCTGCGCCCAACGCCATTGCTTATAACTCGAAACAATTTACCACTGGTGAGTTTGCCATGTATGGTATTCCAGCGTCAATCCTTTTGATGCTTGTAACCTGGCTCGCCGTGGCGGTTATCTGGCCTATGATGGGTATGGAAACGATCATCCCGGCTGTTAGCGGGTAAATACAATATATCAGCTTAAACCAAGCCGGCGCCAGCCGGCTTATTTTACATGTAACCAAGAGGAGTAGAACATGCACAAAAAGTACCTTTTCAGCCTGTCGGCATTTATGTTGACGTTACTCATCACTCTGGGGCTGGCTTCAGCGGCCTCCTCTCCAGGTGGATCTCAGGAAATACTATCACTCACAAGCCACTGGGTTGGTTATATCGGGATAGTAGTTTTTGTTGTTGCCTATGCTTTTGTCATGATGGAAGAAGTAACCCATATGAGAAAATCAAAACCGGTAATGTTGGCAGCCGGTATCATATGGGGAATGATCGGCCTGATATACGCTATGAATGGTATTACTGGAGTGGCGGAGGTCGCCATCAGGCATAACATACTTGAATATGCCGAACTGTTCCTGTTCCTTCTGGTTGCAATGACCTTTATTAACGCCATGGAAGAACGGCTGGTATTTGAGACTCTGCGTGTAAAGCTTGTCAATGCAGGCTTCGGCTTTCGCAAACTGTTCTGGATTACAGGTCTACTTGCATTTTTTATCTCACCGATTGCAGACAACCTCACGACAGCCCTTCTGATGTGTGCGGTTGTTATGGCAATCGGTAAAGAGAATAATAAATTCATCCTCCTGGCCTGTATCAATATAGTTGTTGCAGCCAATGCAGGAGGTGCTTTCAGCCCCTTCGGAGACATAACCACCCTGATGGTTTGGCAAAAAGGTATAGTTCAATTCCAGGAATTTCTGGTTCTGTTCATCCCTTCCGTCGTGAACTGGCTTGTTCCTGCAGCGATAATGCACTTTGCTGTCCCCAACCTTCAGCCGGAAGCGAGCACCGAGCAAATTGAGCTCAAACGAGGCGCACTCATCATTATCGGACTCTTTCTTTGGACCATTGCTACAGCGGTGAGTTTTCATAATTTCCTGCACCTGCCACCTATGGTTGGTATGATGGCAGGATTATCGCTTCTCAAAATATTCGGCTACTATCTCAACAAAACGCATAAGCAAAATGCTGCGACCTATGATCCTCAAAAAGCCGAAGAGCGTATTGGCCAGATAGTACCGTTCGATGTTTTTACCAAAGTTGCCCGCGCAGAGTGGGACACCTTGCTCTTTTTCTACGGTATAATACTGTGCGTTGGAGGCCTCGGCTTTATGGGGTACCTGGGACTTGTCTCACAGTTTATGTACCTTGATCTCGGGCCAACTACAGCTAATATCCTGGTTGGAGTTCTTTCAGCCATAGTCGATAATATTCCTGTAATGTTTGCAGTGTTAACTATGATGCCTGATATGTCTCACGGCCAGTGGCTACTCGTTACCTTAACCGCAGGAGTCGGCGGTTCTATGCTGTCCATAGGTTCCGCTGCAGGCGTTGCCCTGATGGGGCAGGCTCGAGGGAAATACACCTTCTTTGGGCACCTTAAATGGGCACCGGCAATTGCCTTGGGATATGCGGCGAGTATCTGGGTCCATTTTCTGGTAAACGGCAAATTGATGTAATTTCGGGAGATCGGGACGTTGTTTCCAGCATTGCCCGGAAAAAAGGTTTGGTCTTTTTTCCGGGCAAGTGGAACTGAAGAAAAAGCTGTTGTGCTTTAAAAATCCAAATCCCGGCCGATGAGCATCCTAATAGAATACATCTCGGTGAGCGGGAGTGGTTTATCCAACGCCGTTCCCAAAAGGTGAGAGAGGAACCGAGGCGTAAGTTTATGCCGTCAACCGGCATGATCATCCGGTACTTTGCACCCCTTCTACGCACTGTTCGCGTAGGCAAAAGCTTCTTTTTGCATACCATTTAAAAAAGATTTGCCTTTACACCCGGTGGAACTCCGCGCCGACTGGGATTCGGCAGTAAAACTTCGCGTAACGCACTGCCGAAATGGCTGAACAGTTGTCCCCAGCCAGCCTCCGGGCTTAGTTTTTCCTTACAATGGATTATGATCGAACAACCCAGCCCCCAGGAAAATCCATCAAAAAAATCATCCAGGTCCTCCGAATATAACCCGCCAAAAACCGTGTGTCCTAGAATGAAGTCTCTGTACAGCAGACTTTTGTCTGTCGTAAAGGGAACAAACAGGCAAGATTTTCGGCCTTCCACGCTGATGCCAACAGAAAGAGCTTGCTGCCGGATGTCGGATGGAACCTGCAAAGAAGAGCCCGCTCCGTTAATTCCCTGATCCATCATCCGTTGTACTAAGATTTCCCGCAGAACCCTGCCGAGCACCATGCCGGTATCTTCAAGCAGCACATGGCTTGAGCTCAACGCCTTGGCTGTGAATATAATACGGAGATGAAAGCCGCATTCTGTTGCAATACGTTTTAAGAGACTGTGTAGTCCATCAAGGGCGGCAGCATCGTAATGCTCAATGGGTGTGCCCAGGTAAGAAAAAGATGCTCCAGGTTGTGCATTGTAATCAATGGATACCAGTAATTTACTTTCTGCCGTTTCGCGCTCTATTTCAGCACCCTGGCATGAGCTCCAGTGTAGCTGCACCCCTTCATGTTTTTTAGCTTCATGGATGGTTGTGGAAAAAGCTACTTTTTCAGCAGGAACAACATAGAGCTTACTCAGCGCAGTGCCAAGCCCGCGAAAGATCCCTTCCCACGTATGATGCGGATCGTTGAGGCTGCCCACCAAAATCGTAATTCGGGCTCCAATACCTAGAGTAAGCCCTAGCAAGAGTTCTATGAGGGGTTGCCCAGAGGCAAGTTGCTCACAACGCAGGGAAAGGAAGTAGTCCAGGTCGATACCTTCCGCAGCATCCAGATTGAGTTCGGCCGTTTCAACGAGCTCTACTCCCACCTCAGCGCTTCCATCATCAATCATGCCTAGTGTCGCGGCTTCTCGCTGCAATGGAACAAATTTTTTTATTTCTGCTGCCAGTGCTCGTCCCAGCTCTTGCCAGTTTTTGTTGTCCCACTCCAGTTGAATGCTGCATCCCATACGCCATGCGATATGTTCAAGCATGTGGCTTATAAAATCATTGGCAGTGTTTATGTGTTTGCTGGTTACCTGGCCGACATGCAGCTCAATGTGATTCATGTTTTGCTAACCTATTTTGATTTCAGAAACAGTTCTAACCCCACCAGCTTGTCCAGCAGCAATACTGCGATAAAGGCGATGACGATATACACTACCGAAACTGCTGCCAGATCAGGGGTTATCACACTGCGGATAGAATTATAGATGGAAACCGGCAGGGTCACTGTTCGGGCGTCAGTCAGAAAAAGGCTGACCAAAAATTCATTGAAGGCCAGGATGAACATAAGCAGCGCACCGGTGATGACCCCCGGCATAACCCCGGGAAGGGTAACAGTGAAAAAAGCTTGAAGTGGAGGCGCGCCACAGTTTGCGGCCGCATTTTCCAGCTGATCGTCAAGCCCGTTTACGGCAGCGCTGACAGCCCAGATCATAAAGGGGAGGTTGATAATGCAAAGAGCTAATCCCACCGGCCACAGCTGACCTAGAATGCGTATTTCACCGAAAAAAATCATCATACCCAGGCCGGATGCAACCAACGGGATGGTAAATGGAAGCAGGAGATAGACCTGGATGGTGGTATGGAATCGAATTCGATACCTTGCCAGGCCAATGGCAGCTAACGTTCCAGCCGGTATACTTACCAGGGTACAAATTATCGAGACGTACAGGGTTCTCAAAAAGGCTGACTTGAAATCGTCCAGTAGCCAGAGCTTGCTGTACCATTTCAGCGAAAAACCCTCTGGCGGGAACTGAACAATATCGCCTGAAGTAAAAGACGCACCAATGATAATCAGAGTCGGCAGGCTTAGCAGCAGCAGGTCGAACCAGACAATTGTCCACAACACCACTCCCTTACTGCGAGAACCGATCATTGTTCCCTCCCGTTAAACCCAAGCGTACCGGTGCCGGCAAGAAAAAACAGGATGACAACAAAAGCCGTTCCCAGTGTAACGAGAATCATGGCCAGGGCAGACCCCAGGCCAGAGTTGGAAAGCTGAAAAAAACCATCATAAATGGCATTGGCAATAAAATCCGTGGTGCCGCCACCAAGTATTTCCGGCATGGCAAAGTCCGTCAGCGTGAGGGTGAATACCACCACGGATGACCCTACAAGTCCTGGTTTTGCCATGGGAAGGACCACGTGAAGAAATGTTCTCATCCAGTTTGCACCCAAGCTTTCAGAGGCCAGTTCCACATCGCGGCCAATGGCTGTAATGGCAGGTGCCAGCAGGAGTACTGCAAAAGGGAGCATGTATTGTACCAGACCGAGGATCACTGCTGGGTAGTTATAGATAAGATCCATAGCAGGTAAGCCAAGACCGGCGAATAAGGTGTTAATCAATCCTTCCTGGCCGAGGATAATCAACCAGCCGTAAGCACGGACAATCTGGCCGATGAAAAACGGTAAAAAGAGACTAATCAATAAAAATTTTTTCGTCGCCGCCTGCCTGGCCCGCACCATCAGATAGGCATAGGGAAATGCCAGCAGCAGGGTGAAAAATGTTACCAGTATCGATGCTCCGATCGATCGTAAAACCACGGACTGGTAGGTGGTGCTGGTTAGCGCCGCACTATAGTTGGTTAGGCTGAAAGTTTCTTTTAACCTGTACGTGGCAAGATCCAGTTCGTGCAGACTATAGCCGCCAATATACACCAGGCCCAGCACCAGGACAAACACAAGCAAAATTGCCGGTACCAGCAGCAGGTAGCCGCTATACCTGTGCATTGTTTTTGGCCAGAGTGCAGCTGCGTTGCGCTCGGCGATATCAAACAGATGCCACCTGCGGGGCAGCTTTGAAGAAGAATTTGAAGCCAAAGCAATACCTTTTAAAAAATGTAACTACTCACACAGGTTGTAACCTACTGTTTTCATTAACTCGTGAGCAGTTAATAAAAAATAAAACCCCGCTGCAACAGCATGCAGTGGGGCAAAAACAGTCAATCAGACCACATCAACCCTGGAAAATTTCATTAAATTTCGCAAACCATTTGGGTTGGTTTTCAACCAACACCTTGGACGGTACACGCACCAGTTTTGCAAAATCCTCAGGTTTGGTAGGGTAGGAAACATCTCCAGCCAAGTCGGCAGGAGGCTCGATTCCAGGGTAGACAGGAGGCAGGCCTAACAGTGAACACCATTTTTTCTGGGCTTCTTTGGTTAGTGCAAAGTTCACAAATTCCTTAGCCCAGTACTCCTCATTTGCAGGCAGACCTTTAGGTACCCATAAGCCGTCGGTATCCACTTTACAGCCTTCTTTGGGCACCGTCCATGCTACATCGATGCCGCTTTGCTTGGCTGCACGTGCATTTACGCTGATTGTGCAGGCAAGATCGATTTCACCTTTCTGAAACCAGGTGGTGAAATCCGCATCTTCGCCAAGTAATGGCTTGTTTGCCTTCAATTTTTTGTAAAATGCATACCCGGGCTCCATGTTACCTGGAATATCTTTTAAGCTCCCGCCGCCTGCAATAACGGCTATTGGGTTAAAGCCGATTCCGTCGTCGTACAGCGCGACTCTGCCTTTGAACTTTGGATCAAGCAGTACATTCCATGATTGAGGGGGACCATCAGGAAAGGCTTCCGGACGGTAAGCGCAAACATAGACATAGGCATAGGTGTTGACCAAAGGATATCCTTCCATTCCTACCGGTTTGGCGAGAGGGAGCAGCCCTTTCAGGTTGCTCAGATCACTTAGATCTACGGTGACACCGCGTAGAGCCGAAATAGTGGCGTTAGTGGTCGTATCCCAGTTGACGTGAATCGGTGGTATCCGGCCCTGATCAACCGCAGCCCATATTTTGGGTTTGATTTCATTGTCTTCTGTAAAGTCAAGGCGCACCTTTATGCCTGTTGCTTGAGTAAACCCATCAGCTACGCCGGTCTTGAGTGCTTCTCCCCAAGACCCGCCCCAGGCACGGACAATAATTTCCTTTGGTTTCTTTTGTTCGGCAAGGGCTATGGAAGGCCCCAGTGCAACACTACCGGCAACTACGGCTGATGTTTTTAAAAAGTCCCGCCTGTCCATCGTCAGGCTCTCCAATGGCTTGTTCTTCATGCAATTCCTCCTTGGGTTGAATTGTTCAAGGGTTTGAAACTCGATATTTTTGGCATGGGTACACCAACAGATCTCTCACTTTCCAGCTCACCACTACTCTATCCCCCTGTGCATGGGGCGTATGATGGCTAGGGTCATGATCAAATACGAACAGAGGAGCTGTGCCAAGCGCAGGACACGATATCTGGTAGACCATCCTGTCTCCTTCAAAAATCTGTTGTTCGACAACGCCATCAAGTATGTTATCCATACCCTCAGCCCCCTTAATATCCGTACTGATACGGACTTGTTCCGCGCGTATCGCTCCTTCAACGGTTTCACCAAATCGAAAACGTTCACTTGCCTGCCCCTGAAGAGTAGTATGAGTTGTACGAAAGGTAATCTTGCCTTCTCTGGCATCCTCTACTGTTCCTCTGATAAGGGAGGTGAGTCCGATAAACGAGGCAACGAATCGGTTGCTGGGTTGTCTGTACAGGGATACCGGATCGGCAATCTGCTGAATGGCGCCTTCAGACATGACGATAATCTCATCAGACATGACCAGAGCCTCCCGCTGATCATGGGTGACATTGATAGTGGTTACACCGAGTTGTTGTTGAATCCGTCTGAACTCAAGCTGCATTTCTTCACGCAGCTTTTTATCCAGTGCCGACAGAGGTTCGTCAAGCAGCAATAAATCCGGATTGAATGACAGGGCTCGGGCGATGGCAACTCGCTGTTGCTGCCCGCCTGATAATTGCTGAATTCTTCTCTCTCCCATACCAGACAAACGAACAATGTCAAGATAACGTTCAACAAGCCCGGGAATATCCTGAGGGGAAAATCGCCTCATCTTTAGAGGATAGGCAATATTTTCTCCTGCTGTCATATGGGGGAAAAGAGCAAGGTTCTGAAACACCATGCCTATGGAGCGTTTATACGGCGGAACAGCCTGAACAGGCTGCCCGTTTATACGAATATTGCCTGTTGTTGGTGATTCAAAGCCGGCGATCATCCTCAGCAGGGTGGTTTTACCACAACCGCTGGGGCCGAGGATGGTCAGAACCGATCCCTGGGAGAGGGAAAAGTTTGCATTGTCTACAGCGGTAACCTTGCCAAACCGTTTGCTTACGTTGCTTAGTTCGACAAGAGGAGAGGTTTGCGTCACGGGTTTTATCATCAATGAATATAATTATATAGAGGCAAGATAACCACCATCAATGGTCAGCATCTGCCCTGTTATGTATTCTGCGGCAGGGCTTGCAAAAAAGACCACCGCACCAATGAGGTCTTCGACTCGACCAAATCTTCCCGCAGGAATTTTAGCAAGCATAGCCTCTGCCCATTCATTGTCTTGAAAAAAGACATCGGTCATTGCCGTTCTGAAATATCCAGGAGCAATGCCGTTAACGCGGATGCCTTTAGGTGCCCATTCCGAAGACAGAGCCCGGGTCATGCCAAGTAATCCGCTTTTGGAGCTGGTATATGGTACTGCCGTGGGGATACCAACGCTGGAAGCGAGCGAGCAGACATTCACAATACTCCCACTACCGCTTTCAAGCATAACCTTGGCTGCAGCCTGTGCCATGAAAAAAGCACCTTTGAGATTGGTATCAAGAATGGTATCCCAGGTTGACGGGGTGACTTGCAGGGAATCTTGTACCCGCTCAAAGCCGGCATTATTAACCAGGATATCAAGGCCACCTATCTTGCTGCAGCAGGTTTCAACTGCGTCCGGCAGCGCCTCAACATCCGTCACATCTAAACAGAGGACTGTGGGGCGAGCATGTTCAGCACTGATCTCCGCTGCAACAGCGGAGAGGAGTTGTGTGCTTCTGCCGGTAAGAACAACCTCTGCCCCGGCCTGGGCAAGTCCAATCGCAAGTGCTCTGCCTATTCCCCTTGAAGCGCCGGTTATCAGGGCTTTCTTCCCTGAAAGGTCAAATTTTGGAGCTATAATGGGGGGAGCTTGATCGCTGTTCATTGTGTTTACCCTTTTTGTTGCTGGAGTGTATCCCGCAGCTCGGAAACCGCAAGCGCATGACCGTCAAATCCCTCATAGACGGCAAGTGCATGAGTATGCTTGGCTAAGGTAGTGTATGCGTTTGAAGTGACGTAGCCGATACCGGTAGCCTTAAGGTAATCATATACTCCGAGGGGAGAGTGAAGTTTAGCTGCCCCGGAAGTGGGCAGCACTGCATTGGGACCCAGCACATAATTGCCAAGGGAAATAGGGGTATGCTCGCCGAGTAGAATTTCGCCGGCATTGGTTATGGAGCCAAGGTGAGCAAAGGGTTCGCGGCTATGGATCATCAGGTGCTCTGGGGCGTAATCATTAATGAAATCGATACAACTCCGGATGTCTTCAGCAATGATAATGCCACCACGCTCCCCACTCAGCACGGTTTTGGAAAAGGATCTCCTGGTCTCACCCAGTTGCTCCCAGTACCCAGGAATTGCCTGCAGTGCGGCTTGGGCCACCTGCTCACTATTGGTAATGAGATACGCTGAAGAGTCCGGACCGTGTTCAGACTCAATGATCAGGTCCAGAGCAGCCAGGGCCCCATCCGCTGAACTGTCTGCAAAAACTATTGATTCGCTGGGGCCTGCTGGTGTACCGGGATCGATGACATCAGCAAGCAATTGTTTGGCAGCTACAACCCAGGGGCTCCCCGGGCCAACGATTTTATCGACTTTGGGGACCGTTTCAGTGCCATAAGCAACTGCAGCTACTGCCTGGGCGCCGCCGCATTTATACACTTCGCTTACCCCAACCTCTTGGGCAGCAAAAAGAGTTGCATCGTCAACCCGACCATCAGGGCCTGCTGGGGTGAGTACACACACCTTCGGCACACCAGCAACAACAGCAGGAACAGCCGTCATCATCAATACACTGGGAAACGATCCCTTACCCCTGGGAACGTAGCAGGCAACAGAAGGGATTGGCGCATATTTTTCACCACAGAACACTCCCGGTCGCATTTCTTCCATCCGCATTCGTTCCGGCATCTGCTGTTGATGGAAAATGCGGATACTCTCCGTGGCAAAACGAATTGCTTCCACCAGTTCTGCGGGAACTGCAGCTTCAGCACGAGCAAATTCTTCCTCTGTAACCTTGATGGTGCCCGGTTCAATTGCCGCCTTGTCAAAATCACGGCCAAAGCGAACCAGTGCAGCGTCGCCTTCCTCTTGTACTGCCTTGATGATTGTTTGTGCAGTATTCAGATAGTGCCCGAGGTCGCTTTCTGTGCGCAGAAGGAGTTTTTGACGCGCATCAGCAGAAAGGTTTTGTAATGTGAGCAGTCGAATTTCTTCCACCATTGTTTTCTCCTAGATTTTTGGGGAAATATTCAAAGCCTAGAAGCGGATCCAAACGGTACTACGAGTAACTGCGTATGTGACCAATGTAATGGAGATATGTTCCAGACATGCAATGTGATTTGGAGCTGCAGCTTGGGTTAGTTTTGCTGCAAACTATTCTCGTTCGGCAAATTGTCGAACAACCTATCTCTTTTTTCCGGCTCTTCCAAGCTTTTTTAAAATTCTGTTCATAACAAATGTGTTTCAGATACAACAACCTGTCCGGTTGTCCCTCCAGGGAGGAAAGTCGAGTAGGTTCAGTGGGTAACAATCTACTGTGAACTAGGCAAAATATCTGGATATCTATTATATACCCCCTCCCTGGCAGGGTAGTCTGCCTGGAAGAGATGTAGTGGACAGTGACTACCGAATTTTTCCATGCGGGTATTTTAAAGTCAACGGTGTCGTGTAAAAGTAGTTTGTATTGCCCACTCGTTCAGGTCAACGTTCTTTTTTGCTTCTTTCATTCCGATTTTCTCTCCCTAAAGGTTTTTCCTAAACTTGATCACTTTTTTTTCTCTAGAATAAAATTCCCGCAGCCCCCGGCACCACATGGAACATGTAATGGCTCCAAATCTATAATGACCATGGACGTAACTCTTTAAAATTGGTTGTTACCAGTGTTGCATTACTGTCTTATTTTTTACAATTTTGTACGTTAATTCCAAAATGGTGAAAAGTCTTGTACAAAGTTGTTTGTTTTAGAGAGGGTTTATTTTTTTGTTAAGTAATTGAAATTAAGGTTTTATTTTTAATTTTGATTTTTGGCACAGGCCTTGCGATAGAAAAGCAAACACGAAAACAAAAGCACACTGCAGAAAGGTACTACTGCAGAACAGGTAATGTCAGCAATTATCATATCAACAACGTAGGAGAACAAAATGAGAAAGGTAGCAATCTACGGAAAAGGCGGTATCGGCAAATCTACAACAACACAGAATACCGTAGCTGGTCTGGCAGAAATGGGACGCAAAGTAATGGTAGTCGGTTGTGACCCCAAGGCTGATTCAACACGATTACTTTTAGGTGGTTTGGCCCAGAAATCAGTACTGGATACCTTGAGAGAAGAAGGTGAAGATGTTGAACTGGATGATATCCGTAAGCTTGGATACGGCGACACCTGGTGTGTTGAGTCTGGTGGACCTGAGCCGGGGGTAGGGTGTGCCGGTCGTGGAATTATCACCTCTATTAATATGCTTGAGTCCCTTGGTGCATACGAAGAGTCTGAAGGTCTGGATTTTGCTTTTTATGATGTACTTGGCGATGTTGTTTGCGGTGGGTTTGCAATGCCAATCAGGGACGGCAAGGCAGAGGAAATCTATATTGTCTGTTCGGGCGAGATGATGGCTATGTATGCTGCCAACAATATATGCAAAGGGATTGGGAAGTATGCGCAGTCAGGTTCTGTCCGTCTCGGCGGCCTTATCTGTAACTCCAGAACCGTTGACAATGAAAAAGAAATGATTGAAGAGTTGGCCAAAAAACTCGGCACCCAGATGATCTATTTTGTGCCTCGCGACAACGATGTTCAGCGAGCAGAGATCAACCGGAAAACTGTTATTGAATGGAATGGTGAATGTACGCAAGCAGGTGAATATCGTGGGCTTGCCAAGGCAATCGATGAAAATACAAATTTTGTAATACCAACACCGCTGGAGATTGAAGAACTCGAACAGTTGTTACTCGATTTTGGTTTGTTGGAAGCTTAATAAAATTGATATTACAGGAGAAAAGCAATGATGATCATGATTAGAGCAATTGTTCGTCCGGAGAAATCTGATGAGGTGCTTGCAGCACTTATGGACGCAGGCTTTCCAGCTGTGACAAAGTATTCTGTTGCAGGGCGCGGAAAGCAACGGGGGATTAAGATTGGTGAAGTCACCTACGATGAAATCCCAAAAACTATGCTGATCAGTGTTGTGCCGGAAGCTGATAAGGAATTCGTCATTGATACGATTATGGATACTGCCAGATCGAGCAAAAAAGGTGCTTTTGGTGACGGTAAGATATTTGTATCGGAAGTTGAAGAAGTATACACCATCAGTTCCGGCGTTAAAGAGGGGGCCTCTGCCGAGGAGGTGGCCGCATGAAAGAAATAATCGCTATTGTTCGCATGAATATGATGAACAAAACTAAGACTGCACTGACTGATGCCGGTGTTGATGCCTTCTTTGCCCATGAAGTACAGGGCAGGGGGGTTGGGTTTGTCAATCGCAAGCTGATGGATGGCGTTGAAGAAGGGTATGAAGAGGCTGCAGCGCTGCTGGGAGAGAAGGGAAACCTGTATCCCAAGAGAATGGTAACTGTCGTTGTTGAGGACGATAAGGTTGATGATATCGTGGAAGCAATCATAACCATTAACAAGACAGGTAAAGCGGGTGACGGTAAAATATTTATCCTCCCCATGGCAGATGCTGCCAGAGTTCGGACGAACGAACGCGGCGCAAAGTCGATTCAGTAATTTCCTTTAAGGAGCAGAGGTTATGGGAAGAACAGAAAAAATGGTGCAGTGGGAGCCAAATGATATCAAGGGGAAACTCCTTGAAAAGTATCCGCCTAAGGTCGCCCGAAAACGTGCCAAGCAGATAATGATTAACGAGGCGCTTGAAAATACTACGCCGGAAATTACAGCAAACGTACGAACAATTCCAGGTATTATCACCATGCGCGGTTGTACCTACGCCGGTTGTAAAGGCGTTATCATGGGGCCGACCAGTGATATTATTAACCTGGTGCATGGCCCGGTGGGTTGCAGCTTTTATGCCTGGCTCACTCGACGCAATCAGCATGATGCCGGTGAAAAAGGAGAAGATAATTATATACCGTATTCTTTTACCACTGATATGCAGGATTCAGACATCATCTTTGGTGGTGAGAAAAAACTTGAGGCGGCTATTCAGGAAGCATACGACACCTTTCACCCTAAAGGGATTGCAGTTTTTGCAACCTGCCCAGTGGGGTTGATCGGTGATGATATCCATGCTGTTGCCAAGAAGATGAAAGAGAAGTTTGGTGACTGTAATGTTTTTGCCTTCAGTTGTGAAGGGTATAAGGGGGTATCCCAGTCGGCTGGTCACCATATCGCCAACAACCAGGTGTTTACCCATCTTGTTGGGACTAGTGAGAACGAAAAAACTGATAAATACAAGATTAACCTCCTTGGTGAATATAATATCGGTGGTGACGGTTTTGAGATCGACCGTGTCCTGAAGAAGTGCGGCATCACTAATATTGCCACATTTTCCGGTAATTCCACCTACGACCAATTTGCCTCGGCAAACCAGGCAGACCTCAGTTGCGTCATGTGTCATCGCTCCATTAACTATGTTGCGGACATGCTTGAGACAAAATACGGTATCCCGTGGATTAAAATCAATTTTATCGGGGCAAAGGCAACTGCAAAATCACTACGGAAAATCGCCCAGTATTTTGGCGATCAGGAGCTTATCGATAAGGTAGAGGAAGTAATTGCAGAAGAAATGCCGGCTGTAAAAGCCGCACAGGAATCAGTCCTTCCTCGAACAGAAGGCAAAACAGCGATGATTTTCGTCGGCGGCTCGCGTGCGCATCATTATCAGGAATTATTTGAAGAAATGGGCATGAAGACCCTTTCTGCAGGCTATGAGTTCGGACACCGGGATGATTATGAAGGTCGCCATGTAATTCCTAATCTTAAAGTTGATGCCGACAGCCGCAATATTGAAGAAATTGAGGTCGAGGCTGATCCTGAATTGTACAATCCTCGGAAGACAGCTGCAGAAATTGAGGCGTTGGAAAAGGCTGGATTGAAGTTTAAAGAGTATGAGGGCTTGAACCCAGCGATGGACGAGGGCACTCTGGTCATTGATGATTTGAATCAGTATGAAGCCGAAAAATTGGTTGAGTTGCTGAAGCCGGATCTCTTTTGTGCAGGAATTAAAGAGAAATATTCCATCCAGAAGTTGGGCGTGCCCATGAAGCAGTTGCACAGTTATGACTCGGGCGGTCCGTATGCGGGGTTTGTGGGAGCTGTTAATTTTTATAACGAGATAGACCGGCTGGTCAGCAGTAAAATCTGGAGCTACATGAAGGCTCCCTGGCAGAAAAATCCGGAACTTTCCGCAACATATGTGTGGGAATAACAAAGAATTTTAGGAAGGTACGATCATGTTACTACGACATACACCAAAAGAAATTGCTGATCGCAAAGCCTTGATGATCAATCCGGCCAAGACCTGTCAGCCTATTGGTGCCATGTATGCATCACTTGGCATAAAAGGGTGTCTGCCGCACAGTCACGGTTCACAGGGATGCTGTGCCTATCATCGAAGTACTTTGACCAGGCACTACAAAGAGCCCATCTCGGCTGCCACCAGTTCCTTTACCGAGGGAGCATCGGTGTTCGGCGGACAGGCAAACCTGATCCAGGCTATTAATAATATTTTTACCGTATATGAGCCTGAAGTAATAGCGGTTCATACAACCTGTTTGTCCGAAACAATCGGCGATGATTTACCGCAGATTTTTCACAAGGCGAACAAGGAAAAAAAGATACCTGAAGGAAAGACAGTCTTCGGAGCGCCCACTCCAAGCTATGTGGGATCGCATGTGACCGGTTTCTCCAACATGGTCAAGGCCATGGCTGCGCTTGCCGAACCGCAGGAAAAAAAGAACGGCAAAATAAATATAATTCCAGGCTGGGTTGAGCCTTCTGATATGGCTGAGCTTAAAAGGCTCGCGGATCTTATTGGAATTGATATCACCATGTTTCCAGATACCTCCGGCGTTCTTAATGGGGCTCTGACTGGTGAATATTCGATGTTTCCCGATGCTGGTACGCCTATAGAGGACATTAAAGCGAGCGGCGGGGCTATTGGGACACTGGCCCTTGGTGAATGGTGTTCTGCTGACGGCGCCAGGCTGCTTGATACGAAATGCAAGGTGCCTTGTTCGGTTCTTGATATGCCTTTTGGTTTGAACGCAACCGATAGATTTATTGATGCCCTTCGCACCTTGGCTGGAACAACCGTACCAGATGAAGTGGCGTCTGAACGTGGACGCCTGGTTGATTTTATTTCTGATATGCACCAATGGCTTTACGGCAAAAAAGTAGCCTTGGTTGGTGACCCTGATCAATTGATTGCCATGACTGAATTTCTTGTCTCCATTGATATGTGTCCGGTCCACGTTGTGACTGGAACACCAGGGAAGAAGTTTGAAAAAAGGATTAAAGAACTGACCGCAGGCATGGATTGTGAGGTGAACGTCAAGGCCAAGGGAGATATGTTCCTGCTCCACCAGTGGATCAAAAATGATCCGGTTGATCTCATCATCGGCAACACCTATTGCAAGTATATAGCCCGTGATGAAGACTTACCGTTTGTTCGCTGGGGATTCCCGATTTTGGATCGTCAGGGGCATCAGCATTTCCCGACAGTTGGGTATATGGGCGGCCTGCGTCTGCTGGAAAAAATTACAGATGCGTTGCTGGATAGAAAAGATCGTGATGATACTCCAAGCAAGTTTGAACTTGTATTGTAATGCACACCCGGTGCAGCGGCGATCGGCAATGATCGCTGCTGCATGTATATCTGCCTGAGGACCAAGAGAGCATGAGCGTCTTATCGATGACAGCCTATAAAAATAATCAGACCCATGAAAAGTCGTATTTCGGCAATATGGTTATAAATCTGCCGGTTGCTCCAGTGGAAGTCTCCAGGACAAAATTTGCTTCTTCAGGTCAGGTGAGATCCAATTGTATGCTGCCTCATGAATCTCTTGCTTGGGTTGCTGAACAGGCCGACAGCTTTGAAGGGAAAGGGTTTATAATATCCATAGCCGGTCCCGGAGATCCTCTTGCAACACCCAAAGAGACACTCGAGACCATAGGAATTATACGGCAGAAATATCCAGAGGCGCGTTTTGCCCTTCGGACTCTAGGTATGGGGGGAGAGACGTATGCTCAGACGTTGGCGGAAGCTGGTGTAGAGTATGTTGAACTCGTAATGGATGCCGTAACTGTCGATACGCTTGAAAAAATTTATATGTGGATCCGGCCGGCGCGCAAGACACTCCCTATGGCAAAGGCTGCGCCCATAGTTTTTGAAGAGCAGCGTCGTGCGGCAGCAGCGTTCAAGCAGCATAATATGACCGTTTGCGGGAGTATCACCCTGTATCCGGAGTGCAATCTTGATCAGGTTATTCCTGTCTGCGAGGTGCTCAAAGAGCTTGGTGCCGATGCTGTAGCTGTACATTCTGCAAAAGAAGAATCTGATGATGCGGGGGTTGTGAGTTCGATTGGTGATGAAACAATAGCGAGTCTGGTGCTTCATGCTGCTGAGTTGTTACCGGTTATCAACTCTCTGCTTGTATATCAGCCCGAAGATGGCGTTGGAAATGGGCTGCCATCCTACGGAAATGATTATCCTTCAGCAACAAAAGAGCGCCCTAATGTTGCTGTGGCAAGTTCTAATGGCATGGATGTGGATCTTCACCTGGGACATGCCACCAGAATTCTTATTTACGGGCCGCGGGGAACCGATGCTCTTCCCTGTCTCCTGGAAACAAGAGAAGCACCGGAACCAGGGGGAGGGAAAGGGCGATGGCAATCTTTGTCAAATGTTTTGGGAGATTGTTTCGTCCTCCTTGCAGCCAGTGCTGGTGAAAGTCCTCGGAAAATTTTAGGCGAAAACGGGCTAAGGGTAATGATGGTTGAAGATGCCATAGAAGGATGCGTGGATGTGCTCTACGGTGGTGGTAAAAAAGGCAAGTGTAAAAAGTGAAGACATTCGAGACCGATGCATCGGCAATGAACGTATCTGTCTCTGACAATAAAGAATTTAGAAACAGGAGGCGTAGCAATGGCTGTACCTGAAAAGCAGATTCTTGTCTGCCAAAGTTTTCGATTAAAAGGCGACCCCAAAGGCATTTGTCATAAACAGACAGACGGTTTCCTTCAATATATAGAGGAAGAAATTCTTGACCGTGGGCTTGATATGCAGGTTATTGCAACAGGCTGCCTGAAACAATGTGAATCCGGACCGATAATGGTTGTTCAGCCAGACAACTGGTGGTTTAAGGGCGTTAACAGCGAGGAAATCATTGATGAAATATTGGACGGTGTTGAAGATGGCGAGCCGCCGGCCGAATATCTCATTGGTTGAATGCCCATGAAGACTGTTACCTTTCGCCAGGCAGTGAGGAGTGATATTTCCTCACTGCTCCAGCTCCTTCATCAACTGTTTACGATTGAGGAAGATTTTACCTTTGACCCTGATCGTCAGAAAATGGGGCTTGAGCTACTGATGGACTCGCCTGAAGCCGCAATTATTGTCGCAGAGAAAGATGCTGAGGTAATCGGTATGGTAACGGGGCAGAAGGTTATTTCCACTGCCGAAGGCGGACCGGCCTTGCTTATTGAAGATGTTGTCGTTGCCGGCCCATGGCAAAGAATAGGTATTGGTAGCGCCCTTATCCGAGAAATAGGTTTTTGGGGTAAGCAACAGGGTGCTTCCAGAATGCAGTTGCTTGCCGATCGTAACAATGAACCGGCTCTCTGTTTTTATAGGGAGAATTATTGGAAGAAGACAGCACTTATCTGTCTTCGTAAAGAGTATACGGCGGATACCCATGAATATAATACAGATTGATTCTGCAGAAAATATAATATCCATTGATAATTGGCAGGAATACCGGCGGGACGGTGAACAATTCTTGAGGACTGCAAGTGCCGCTCACGAGCAGCAGAAAAAGGCATTTTCGCCGGATACCATCTATAATCTGACCTGCATGGGTATTGAAAAGATAGTCATGGCCTTTTTAATGCATCGGGGCGACCTTGCTGAAAACCATACAATGGGAGACTTACTTCGAGCCATTGAGCAACATCTGGGGCCAAATCCCGGGTTTGCGCAAAAAATGCAGTTTTTGGATTCTTTTCAAGAGATTTGCGATCTTGATACGTACAATGTGCAGACGCCAACGGCCACGGACATTGAGACTATTCTTGCCATTGGAGAAGAAGTGCGGGAGATGCTTACTCCATATCTGACGAATTGAAGAACATCAGACGTCTAAAACCATAAATAGAGATAAAGGATAGAGTGGATGAAAAAAGAAATAATGGAAAAAATATTTGAATACGCATCTATGCCGGTACATGGAACACTTTCCAGAAAACTGCGTAAAGGCGTAAAAATGCAGGTAAACGAGGGGCGTGTCTATGCGGATGCGGTGATGTTTCTCGGCGACGATTTTATCCGGATAACAGAAACCCTTCCCGGGGAAACGGTCAATACATATTACAGTTGGGACAGTGTTGCATCTGTTCGAACCCTTGGTGAAAAAACTGAATAACAAACATCCAAGCTGGAGAGAGAAAGTGACCACCCGGGAAACTATACCCTATCGTCCGCTCGGTTTGATTGTAACAATGTTGGAGAATATTGGTTTTCAGGTAAGTCATTGGCATGAGGACCTTGTTTTTATTGAACATAATGCCTTCCTCCTTCAAATGGGCGAAAAAGGAGAGGAGATCGGTGTATGGTTCAATGTTGATTGCGAGTCTGAAAAAAAAGATCAAATAATGGACGCCTTTAAAGGCCAGGAACCTCTTTTTAATTTTCAGATAGATAAAAGCGGAGCGTATAAACTGGTTGCCAACCAGGAGGATGAAACGCTTCAGATTGAATTTATAACATAGTAGAATGCCCTTGGCATAGAGAGATAAAGGAGTGAAATAATGTCAAAGAAAAATGTTGAAGAATTACTCATCGCAGGCGGCGAAAATGAGGACATTCGGAAAAAATACGATGCGATTAAAACAATGGACGAATTCATTACTATAGCCGGCGAAGACGGTTACGAATTCAGCCAGGCTGAGCTTGAAGACGTACTGCGTGAATCAGGTGATTCTTTTGAGTCTTTTGGTAATCCGGCAAAGCGGATGATTTGGTGGTTTTAAAAAGATTCTGTTTGTATTGTGACGGGAAAGCGAAACATTCTTTGATGGCTTTTACAGGTTCACTCGTAGCAGTATTCAGGAAGATCAGCCCATTTCGCCTTTTTTTGAAATGGGCTGATAGCAAATATTCGTACAGATAAACTCACCCCAATCAGCGATCCCAACCGTAGATTCCCGTAGCGTCGTCCACAATACCATTTCGTATGCACACGTTCAGATCATGGCTCAAGACACCGGGCTATACCTTGGCAACTTGTTTACCGTTTAAATTCGATTTCCTTGCCAGGTTTGCCGTTATCATCCTGGAGAAGCTTGTGCTGCGGGTTAGGACATTTCCAGTAAAAAAAAGAGGCATTTTTTGCAGATTGGATGCGTCGTATCTGTTCTTTACAGTTTTCATGGGGGCAGGGTGCTTTCGGGGCATCCGGATCGATCATAAGTTTACCCGGTTTGCCGTTATTGTCGAGCAGGAGCGGACATCCCTTTTCTTTGCCTGTTGAACACGCCCAAAAATAATATCCCGGTCTGTTGTTACTTTCCAATCGCATCAAAAAACCTTCCTTGCAGGCCGGGCAGAGAGGGCCGGAGGTGGGGCGTTCTGCAAATGCGGCTCCTGGGGCGCCATTATTGTCGGACCTGGGGGGACAGTTTATTTCCCTGCCGTTGGAACATATCCAGAAGAATTTCCCTTTGGCTTTTTTGGACTCCATCCGAATCAGGTAGCCATCACAAAGAGGGCAGGCGTATCGTTTGCCGGTGATGATCTCAGAGAATTGCGTAGCTAAGGCATATTGAACCATTTTAGCCATACGTCGTGTGAGTTCCTCCAGGAAATCATCTTTGCCAAGGTTGCCTTCGCACACTCTATCCAGGGCATCCTCCCAAATTGCGGTCATGCCTGGAGATTTGAGGGTAGGGTGCATTTTGTCGATTATCTCACGCCCCCGCTCGGTGGAAATCAGAGATTTCCCTTTTTTGTCGAGATACTCTCGCTTTTGCAATTCTGCGATAATGTTTGTTCTGGTTGCGGGTGTGCCGATTCCGGAATTCTCTTTGAGGCGGGCTTTGATGACCGGATCATCAACATATTTATGAACTTCAGTCATTGCAACCTGGAGGGATGCTTCCGTAAATCGTGATGGTGGTTTCGTCGTTTTCTGTTCTTTTTCGATCTTCTCTATGGCTGCAGGATCTCCTTTTTTTACCGCTGGGAGGGGGCGGTCTTTTGTCTGTTGGTCGTTGAGTGTCATCCAGCCGGGATCTTTTACCGTAATTCCTTTTGCTCGCCAATGTTCATCAAGGCAATCAACTAAAATGTTGGTTGAGTAGTATTGGTAGTCTGGGAAAAACTGCTTCAAAAACCGGTTTGTAACCAGCGTGTAGATGTTGTGTTCTTCCTCGGTTAAATCTCTGGGAATAACTTCAGTCGGAATAATGCCGTGATGAGCTTCCGCACCCTGTTTTTTGGTGTTCCAGGCAGGGGATAACAGTGAAGGATCCGCTTTGTCGGCCCCTGTAAGACCTTGCTTGGCCAGTGCTGCGATAACCCGCGGTGCATCCTCATGCATTTCATTCGGCAGGTATCTGCACTCGGTTCGCATGTAGGTGAGACACTTCTTTTTTTCATAGAGGCCCTGACCAATCTCCAGGGTTCGCTTTGGGGCATACCCGAATTTATCCTCTGCTTTTTTTTGCAGATCAGACAGCATAAAGGGAAGCGGAGGACTTTTTTTCTTCAGTGTCTGTTTCCGATCTTTAATGACCCCGGTGCTACCTGTCAGTCGTTCCACCAGATCGTTTGCTGTTTGCTCCTCGACGAGCCGGCCTTCAGGGTCAACACCCTTTGCCAGCTCTCCAGGTTCCCACGTGGCAATAAAGTTGCCGTTGTGGTGGCTAACCGTGGCTTTGAGTTGCCAATACGGTTTTTTGATAAAATTTTCCACTTCCCGGTCCCGATCAACAACCAAAGAAAGGGTCGGCGTCTGGACTCTTCCAGCTGAGAGAACCGTGCCTCTGGTGCCGGCGGCAAGGGTGAGTCCCCGGGTAACATTTAACCCCACAAGCCAGTCTGCATTGGCCCTGCAGATAGCGGCATTTTTAATATTTAAAAATTCCTGGTTATCACGTAATTTTTGAAATCCTTTTGCAATGGTTCGTTCATCGAGAGCCGATATCCACAGTCTCTTTGCCGGACCGGTGTATTCAAGATAATCGAGGACCTCATCGACTATGAGTTGTCCCTCTCTTTCCGGGTCACCGGCATTGATGACGCCGGTTGCGTTTTTGAGCAGGTTTCGGATAATGGTTAACTGTTTTTGGGTTCTCGCAATGGGTTCTTTTATCCATTTCTCTGGGATTATGGGTAAATCTTCTGCTCGCCATTGCTTATATTTCTCGTCGTAAATATGCGGCTGTGCCTGTTCAAGGATATGGCCTACGCACCAGGTGCAGACAAAATCTTGCTTACAGGTGATAAAGCCGTCGCCTTGGCGGGCAATACCAAGATATTTGGCAAGGTCCCTGGCAACGGATGGTTTTTCAGCAATTAAGAGTGTGGTCATGAATAAAGCGAGTAACAAAGAATATTCTTGAAAAAAATAGAGAGGGGACTCTCCCCTATGGGCAAAGGTTTGATAAAGGCCCTAAAAGGTGCTGCTGCTATCGGCTCTCTGATTTTAAGAAAATGGTGGAATTGATTAAAGCAGCCTCAGGAAAATGTCCACTTTAATTTGACCATATTAGTAAGTAGGGTAGATAAGCGCAGCGCATCCACCAATGTCGGACAATGGATTCAGCGTGGATGCGCTACGCTTATCCACCCTACACGGTTACAGGATCCCCAGGCAACTACGTTAATAAGGTCGGTGGGTTAGAGCTTGAGCATTTTGTTTATCAATGGCCCCCGGTGAACGGATAGGAATGTATTACTCTCAGGGCCATTCTGTT
Organism: Desulfogranum marinum; assembly: GCF_016918565.1. Taxonomy (GTDB): domain Bacteria; phylum Desulfobacterota; class Desulfobulbia; order Desulfobulbales; family Desulfobulbaceae; genus Desulfogranum; species Desulfogranum marinum. Next base: position 312,939 of record NZ_JAFFQD010000001.1, on the reverse strand, counting down.
GCTGAGATGAATCAGTTTATATGAAGAGTAGCTTTTAGCTGTCCATTTCCATTTTCAACCTGCAATAGGCTTCGCTGGGAAAATCAGCATTAATCCACTTTGTTTTGTATTGCTCAACGCCTGGTTCCCGGTCAATGTTGTTTAAAATCTGTAGAACCTGAAGGCTATAGGCATCTACAGTGGTAGACCCCTCGAAAACGACCGTGTACCCATTAGGTGGGTTTTGATCCACATCTTCCCCTTTTGCAAACCATCTCATTTCAAAAGTAAGCTCCCCTTCCTGTTCACGCTTGAAAACCAGTTGGTGCTCACCGCTATTCTCTATAAACACCACCGAGTTATTGTGAGCTCCTTTACGCAGCTGAAGAGCGGATTCGGTTAAATCAAGGAGAGGGTCGGTGAAAAATAATGCCCTGACCGGTATTTTCCTTTCGTTGAAAGTAAAGACAATCTCAGCCTCTCCCCGGCGAATGAATGTATAGTCTATTGTAAAAGGTTGTTGAGCGGGCTTTTCACATGCAACATCTTTCTCCGCTTGCCTGCCATCATTGAATGTCTGACTGGTGCAATAATCAGAGTCAGCGTCCATCCCTGTGTGACTGCTCCAGTCATCTTCTGCCCAATCTTTTTCCTGAATATTATGCATAACTCATTTTTAGTTGATTTTGTGACATACCATTCTACAGAGACTCATGCTACCATGTGCGCCAATCCAGCTTTTATCATACAGCTATGGATATTTCTACTGGCATCGATTAGCAAAGTAAATCGTAACTGTGAAGCTGCCACTTACACCTGCAAGCTATTTCACTTCCTCTCACTCCAATTTATTGCAAATGGAGAAGTAAAAGATACTCCCTCTTTCAGGAGCTGGTTGTACCCAGACACTCCCCCTGTGTTGTTCAGATAATTCCTTGACAATGGCCAGGCCCAGACCCGATCCTTCAATGTCCTTTCTTTCCTCTTTGCGTTGAAACAAGTCAAAAATTTTCTTGCTGTCTTCACTCTCTATACCTATGCCGTCATCTCTAACCGAGATAATGTGGTGGGAAGAAGATTGCTCAAATCCGATGGTAATTTGGCTCAAATCGTCTCCGCCGTATTTCAAGGCATTGTCTACCAGATTTCTTAGAACCCTCAAAAGTGCAAGTCGATCGGCTTTGATCTCAGGCAATCCATTTTCTGGAACAGTCCACCTGATGGAGCGGATGCTGAATCGGGCGGAGAACTCATCTTTGATTATTTGAAGGACACGCTCCAAATTGACACTCTCCACAAGAAGAGAGACTTCTTTGGTGGAGATATAGAGGTTGATCGTTTCAACCAAGGCCACAATCTGTTCAGAAGACTTCAGGATCTGCTCAATGTAGCTTTTTCCCTTCTCGCCTAGAGTTTCCTTGTACTGCTTATGCAGAAGTTTGGTCAGTCCGTGTACACTTATGGCCGGGCTTTTAAGGTCATGGGACACAGAATAGGCAAAGAGTTTGATTTTTTCAGAACTCTTTTTCAGTGTCTCTTCCATCAGCTTTTGTTCTGTAATATCTCGTCCGACCGATTGAAATTCTTTCGGACGGTTGTGAGCGTCAAAAATGAGGCGGTTGGTCCATTGCTGCCAGCGAATTGAACCATCGGGTTTCAGCACCTGAACTTCAATGGTTTCAACGGGATGGCGAGAGTGTAACGAGGCGAAGTGTTCCTTTACCTTTTTATGGTCCGCTTCGGCCAGAAAGGGAAAAAAGCTCGTGCCAATCAAATCCTCACCTTGCCGGTTGAAATAACGGCAAAAGGCCTCGTTCACAAAAGTAATGGTCTGGTCAGGCAGTGAGCGGAAGATGAGCTCTGTCTGATCCTCCACAATGGCTCGATAGCGGGCTTCACTTTCTTTTAAGGCTTGCTGCGCCTTTTTGTAATCCGTGATGTCTCTGAAAATGCCATGATATCCCAGGATGCTTCCATCCTGTGAATACTTGAGTGTCGAGGTGAGTACACAATCTATTTCCTGGCCGTTTTTTCTGACAAATCTCACGGCATAATCCCGCAAAACCCCTTCTCGTTCAATGTATGTCTGGTAAATTTTTCGATCACTTTTGTCAACATAGAGTTGAGAGACGTTTTTTGTCATCAATTCGCTGCGGGTATACCCGAACAGATCCAGCCCCGCCTGGTTGATATCGAGAAACTCTCCTGCGCGAGTGACGACGGCAATGGCATCTCTGGAGTCCTCAAACAGTTGGCGATATTTTTCCTCACTGAGCAAAATGGCTTCTTCCGCCTTGCGCCTTTCGGCAACTTCACAGCGTAATTCCTCGTTAGCTTTTTCAAGTTCCGAAGTGCGTTCCTGAACCCTGAGCTCTAGCTCGTCCCCGACCCTTCGAAGAGCTTCCTCAGTTCGCTTACGCTCAATAGCGTACCGTGTAGCTCGTGCCAACAGATGACGGCTCACATGGCCTTTGACCAAGTAGTCCTGGGCGCCATCCCTGACCGCTTTAATAGCAAGAGAATCATCATCGAATCCCGTCAGGATGATGATGGGGATTTCGGGAGTCTGGTCATGAACCCTTGTGAAGGTTTCAAACCCCTGGCTGTCGGGAAGAGACAGATCCAAAAGGATGATATCGATCTCCTCTCTGTCGAGAATTTCAAAACTATTGGCAAGCGATTCTGCAGAGCGCAAGTCAAAGGAACTGGGAACGCATTCCGAAAAGAGTTCTTTTATCAGGCGGATGTCACCTGGGTTGTCCTCGATCAAGAGGACTTTGATACATTGAGAGTTCATTCCTTAATGTCTCGTGGTAATTTCACAATCGAGAACCAGAAGTCTTCAATGGACTCCACTACGGAAATAAATTGGTCCAGGTCTACAGGTTTGGTGATGTAGCAGTTTGCATGAAGGCTGTAAGCTTTGAGGATGTCCTGTTCCGCTTTGGAGGTGGTGAGAACCACGACCGGAATGTTGCGTAAATTTTCGTCGGATTTGATTTCCGTAAGGACTTCACGGCCATCTTTTTTCGATAGGTTCAAATCAAGGAGGATGAGGTCCGGGCGTACGGCATCAACATATTTTCCTTCTTTGCGCAAAAAAGCCAAGGCTTCGACGCCATCTTCCACTACAGAGAGCGTATTCCTGACTTTGCCTTCCTTCAGCCCTTCAATCGTCAAACGGACATCGCCGGGATTGTCCTCGACCAGAAGGATTTCTACTGGTGAACCTTGTTTTTCATAAAGCATTATTGATTTCCTTGTGTAACGGGAATGGTGAAATAGAATGTGGTGCCTTTTTCCAGTGCTGATTCAGCCCAAATTTTTCCACCGTGATATTCAACGATTTTTTTGCAGATGGCCAAGCCTATGCCGGTGCCGGGATACACTCCCACTCCATGGAGGCGTTGGAAAATGGTAAAGATGCGGTCGGTGTATTGCGGATCAAACCCAATGCCGTTGTCGCGGAAAGCGAACAGCCACTCCTTTCCCTCCAGTTTCGCAGATATATGAATCTGAGGAGGCTCTTTGCCATGGAATTTGATGGCGTTGCCGATAAGGTTCTGGAACAGGAGTCCTATCAGGCCTCCACTGACAACCAGAGTAGGCAGTTTGCCATGTGTGATAGTGGCCTGGTTTTCTTCAATGGCTGTTCCCAGGTTTCCCAAAGCCCATTCAAGGATCTTTTGGCAATCCGTGGACTCCGCCTCTCCGTTGATTCTGCCAACGCGTGAATAAGCCAGTAAATCGTTGATCATCGTCTGCATCCGTTTGGAACCATCTACAGCATAGGCGATGAAATCATCAGCATCCTGATCCAGCTTGCCCTTGTAACGGCGAGCTAAAAGCTGCACATAGCTGGCGATCATGCGCAACGGTTCCTGCATGTCGTGGGAGGCTACGTAAGCAAATTGTTCCAATTCAGCGTTGGACCGTTCCAGTTCCTTGGCCTGTCGGGCCAGGGTTTCCTCTGCCTGTTTGCGGTTGGTGATATCGGTGATGATACCAAAGCTGCCTTTGAATGCTCCCTGGTCGTCGAAAATGGGTCTCGGAGACATGATCGTTACAATCTTTCGACCATCTTTTGCTGTCCAGGTGATCTCGTAAGGGGTATGGACGCCTTCTCGCCTTTTTATTCGTTGTTCCTTGAGTATAATTTGATTGTCCTCATCCAGGAAGTCGGTAGATGAGTGGCCACAAATTTCATCGCTGGAATACCCCCACATCTGGCAGAGTCTTTGGTTAACATAGGTAATACGGTCTTTTTCGTTTCGGATCAATACGCCCTCATTCATGGTTTCGACAAGCGTGCGATAGCGCTGTTCGCTTGCCTTGAGAGCTTTCTCAGCACGTTTGGTTTCCGAAATGTCTTCAAAAAGGCCTACGGCCCCCAGGAACTTACCCTCCTCGGATGTGAGACAGTTGTAAATGGCCCGCAGTTGCGTGCTCTTGTCGCCTGTGACAGAGCGATACTCTCCATCGTAAACACCCAGTTCTCCATCCAGTGCCGTCTGAACGGCCGAACGCATCGCCATATTTTGAGCCGAGGTGACCATGTTGAAGCCAAGAACCTTTTCCCTGGGTGCTCCCATAACTTCTAGAAAGTGGTCATTGCAGTCCAGGATGACACCCTCTTGGTCAAAATGGACAATTCCCAGCGGAGAATGATTGAAAATCATTCGGTATCGTTCTTCACTCTGCAGAAGGGCTTCCTCGGTGAGCAGCCACGAATGTTTTTCTTTTTCCAGTTGCTCAATCCTTTTTTCAAGTTCCTCGTAAGTCGGTTTTCGAGACATGCACAAGTTCCTTTCATGAGATAGTAAGAGGCTAATTTATGGAGACTAACGCCGGGAAAACACCATAAAGGCGGGCTCCATTAATTGAACAATTTGTAGCTTGTTGCAAGTGAAAATTGCAGATATTTCAGACATCTTTTGTCTTACATACCATTACAGGGAGTGATGTGGGAGGGATGTAATGGAGACTTTCTTAAGAGTGGAATAGTAATTCTTTGGACTCGGGAGACAGATCGGAGTCTTCGCTTACCTAAATTTCTCAGTCTCCCGGATTTAAAAGAGAAATAAAATCAGTCCGCTGTCTGTTTTGGTAGATAATTGGCTGAGTTTTCTACGTAATCAGATAAATTAATGAAAATGAAGAGTTGCTGGAACTACCTGATCAGTACTATTCTCAACAGTGGTGTTGCCAATCAAATCTGAGATTGCCAAGAAATTTATCTTTGCATTGGTCCTGTTTTTACCGAGTACTTATTTCAGATACCCGCTGCCTATGGCGGAGAAAGGCAGTCGTAACCCCAGCTCCGGTACCTGTTTGCCAATCCACGCGACAAAGGTGTTGCTGTTTGGCCCGGGGAAGGCCTTGTAGGTTGTTTTCCACGGGTAATCCTTAGCCGCCTGATCGATAGCATCGATTAATTTATCCGTCCCGTTACCTTGATGGTATTGAAGAACCTGTGGCTTTTCGCCATACCAGTAACGGTCCGGAATGTCCCGAGCCACTCGCATCACCGGTTTATTACGATAACTGCGCCAACCGACAACATCATAAACGGTGTAATAGTCTTCACCGGTTCTTTTGGCCGCTATCCACGTATGAATGGCAAACCAGCCACGCCATCCCCAGGCATCTGCACCATATACCAGCACTACGGCGTCTTGGGTACTTTTAGGGTCCGGCGCAATTCCGGCTGAGTCACGCCTGGCTGTCCTCCAGTCTTGATTCTGGCTGCAAGATGTTAGCACCAAAACGGCCAGGATAATTGTCGGTAAAAGTTTCAGAGTCATTTGAGATGTCAGTAAGTTGTGTTAGATGTAATTTGCCCGACAGATGCCTGTTTCTAGATATTTTTTAGATCAAATTTAGATAATAAATACTATGAATGGTAAAGCAAATTAATTCTCAATTGCGGTGAGTTGAGATGATTCTTGAGCATATTCAAAAAGAAGATGTTTCTAGGCACATTCAGGGATTATTCAGGGGTAATGCGTGGCGTTACAAGGTTTAGAATGAATCGAAGTCGTTTTTTCAACAGAAAAACTAAGTTTCTATTTTGTGGAAAGGTGTTGTCTTTAGGGAAACCTGCTTCCAGAGACATTGTATAAACAAGATGAGGAAGGTAAATATTTGACCCTTTGCTGCGCTAACAATCAAAATTATAAGTTATATTGAAATATATAATTACTTGTTCCAGGCAAAAATGAACAATTTCAGAACCAGAAAACAAATTTGATTAAAAGATTACGATTATTCGACAAATGGATTTTATTTGATCACAGTCTGTACAAAGGACAGGCGTGTATATTTGGCGATATCCTCGTAGGGGCGGACGGCTGTCCGCCCGTTGATATGGCTTTGAACCAATGAAGTGTGGTCAGTTAAGGCCGTTGTAAAGGTATCTCCCATTTTTTCATATATTTCCAGACCGAGGTGTGGCTGACGCCTAGTCTGCGAGCCACTTCCGCCTTACTCCAGCTGCAATCCTCCAGCAGTGTAATCAGTTGCTCCTTTGAAAGTTTTTCTCGTGAGCCTGCCATGGGAGGTGCCGCCACTGGATGTGGTATGGTGTTTCTTCCAGGTTGGCGAAGGTGCTCGGGCAGGTCCTCCCTTTCTATTCTGTCGCCGTTGCAGAGTACGAACGCGTGCTCCATAGCGTTTTCGAGTTCCCTGACATTGCCAGGCCAGCGGTGGTCCATGAAAATTCGCATCACCTCCCGTGACGTATCCACTATATGTTTGCCGGTATGGGCATTAAATAGCTGAATAAAGTGAGTCGTCAGTAGTGGGATGTCTTCCTTACGTTCGCGGAGCGGCGGAATACGAATGGGAAAAACGTTAAGCCGGTAGTAGAGATCTTCCCTGAAGGTTCCTTGAGCCACCATTGATTGGAGGTCTTGGTGCGTCGCTGTGACGATGCGGATGTTGATTTTCCGGGTCTTTGATTCTCCGATTCTCTGGATTTCTCGTTCCTGGATAGCCCGCAGCAATTTGACTTGGATGAACGGGCTGAGCTCGCCTATTTCGTCGATGAAAAGTGTACCGTCTGTAGCCTCCTCAAACCGACCTGTGCGGCTTTGAATGGCACCTGTGTAGGCACCCTTGATGTGACCGAACAGCTCGCTTTCGAGCAAACTTTCCGGCAAGGCGCTACAGTTCACCGTTACCAGGGGGTGTTCTTTTCGTTCGCTGTTGTAATGGATGGCTCCGGCTATCAGCTCCTTACCTGTGCCACTCTCGCCCTGGATAAGCACTGTCGCTTCACTGGCTGCTGCTAAACGGACGGCCGTAAAAACATCGGTCATGGCTTTGCTTTTTCCGATGATATTGTCCAGCTGGTGGATTTCTCCCAGCTTCATTGACGCTTCTTCCGCTTTTTTGCGCGCTTCGTTCAGTTCGGTAACATCGGTGATAGTCTCTACTATGCCGATCACCTTTCCGCTGTCGTCTCTGACGACGCTGGCATGCTTAATAACCGGCACATCATGCCCGTCTTTATGCAGCAATCGGCACTCTTTGGCTCCTGAAGAGCCTTTTTCAAGAATATTACATCTGTTTATATCGGCTGGGCAGGTTTTGCCGAAACAGCGACTGCAATTGAGGAGTGCACATGTCTGGCCTATGGCCTCTTCGGCTGTATAGCCGCTTATTTTTTCCATGGAACTGTTCCATGAGGCGATGCGGCCGGTGTTGTCCATGGTGAAGACACCATCTGCCATGGAGTCGATGATCCTGCGGATCAGTCTGCTGTCCCATAAATCGGACTTTACAGATAGCATACCATACCTCCGTTAAAGAGAACGTTACCGTTACCTTGGGTAACGTTACTTGTGTGTTCCTTTACCATGATCATATTTCGCAAGACGGTCAATAAAAATAATTTTCAATAACAATTCAGTGAGATAGGGGCGTTCTGCTAAACTGGAACAGAAATTGGAAATAGAGCCCTAAACCGTAAGATTGTTGCCCTTTCGTTTTGGGCCAAGAGAAAACCCGGCGAATGGAAACCGAACACCATCGCCAAAAAGATTCTTAAAGGAGCTAAATTATGAGTGTTGCCGATACCCTTTATGCCGTGGAAAGCGAGAAAAGTGTTGCTGAATTTGTAGAAGATTTTGGGGCTGTCGTCGTTGCCAATGATTTTGTTATTAAAAATAAGTCCACAATGAATATGAAGGAAACCTTTGCTGCCCTTGGCGGTGAGGTCCCGGAAGATTTTGACCTGCATATGATCCAGGTGTGCAAACCCAACAAAGCGGACAAGAGCCTCGCTGCCAATCCGGAAAGGGCTATACTCATGCCGAAGTTCGTCCATGTTTTTAATAAACAAGGCAAGACCCAGGTTCGCTACCTGAGTCAGACCTCAGCGCATGTCGCCGAACTTGTCCCCGGCGATTCTACATTTCCGGAATCGCTCATGCAGACCTTCGGTATAATCCGTTGGATGATCGATCAGGCCAGGTAGTCACCTTTGCCTATCAGTATCCCCCCTGCAACTATTTATAAGGAGAGAACATGTTTACCACACTGCAATTCATACAGAAAAATCTCGTGTATGTCATTCCGTTGTCAATGATCTGCGGGCTCATAGGAGGGGGCTATATCTTTGACGCGGGTCCCCTGAAACAGCTGATTATTCCCATCACGTTCCTTATGGTCTATCCGATGATGGTCACCTTGAATGTCAAATCGATCTTCAAAGGCCATGATATGAAGCTGCAGTTCACCACCCAGATCATTAACTTTGTTCTCGTCCCTATTATTGTTTTTTCAATCGGGAAGATTTTTCTGGCAGGAGCAGCCGAAAAATATGGTCTCTGGGCGGTAGGGCTCTTTTTGATTGGCGTTCTTCCTGCTTCCGGCATGACCATATCCTGGACAGGCTTTGCCAAGGGCAACAAGGAAGCAGCAACAAAGATGCTTGTTTTTGGATTACTCATCGGCTCGGTAGCGGCGCCGGTATACACAAAGGTTTTTATGGGAGCAACTGTTGATGTGGATATTTTCCATATGTTCAAGCAGATCTGTATCTTTGTTTTCGTGCCGTTAGCTATGGGCATTTTAACCCAAAATTATCTGGTAAAAAAACATGGGAAACAGCTTTGGATGAATGTCTATAAACCAAAATTCCCGCCCATCTCAGCTTTAGGTGTCACCTTGATCGCCTTTGTAGCCATGTCGTTGAAAGCGAAAAATATAATTGCAAACCCAGGGGACATTCTCACCATCGTTATTCCATTGATGGTCTTCTATTTCATTTCGTATGCACTGCTGACACTAACCGGCAGGATTTTTTTCAAACGTGAAGATGCCGTAGCTATGGTTTTTGGCGTGGTTATGCGCGACCTTTCCATTGCTTTAGCCATTGCGATGACCGCATTCAAGGAACAGGGGATGACCATTGCACTGCTCATTTCTCTGGCCTATGTCATCCAGATCCAGTCCGCAGCATGGTATGTCAAACTGGTGCCGTTTCTTTTTCGGGAAAAATCGGCAGACAGGAGTGAATTCGATGTCCCAGCTATGAAAAGTCGTCCAGTATACGAGGAAATATCATGAACCAATCACTTTTCAAAAGAATTCTTTATGCAACCGATATGTCTGATAATGCGGTGGTTGCAGCCCACTATGCCATGCGTCTTGCCCATGACAACAAGGCTCACCTTACTATTGTTAATGTGGCAACAGACATGGTCGAAGAAATGTCTATGAATATGAGGTACGACCTGGCTTCACACTGCGATAAGGGATTTTTGGATACCATCAACCAAGATGCAATCGATAAAAATAGAAAGGCCTTACTAGACAGGATTCATACTGTTTATACGGAAATTAAAAATACAATCCCGGATTGCGAGGTGGAACCGGAAGTGTCCATACGGGTGGGAAATGCAGCAGAACAGATAGTGCTGGAGACAGAAACGGATCATTCGGATCTTATTGTTGTTGGGGCCAGAGGACACAGTCTACTCGACGAAATACTCGTTGGAAGTGTTGCCAGGGGAGTGGTGAAAAGAAGCCATGTCCCGGTAATGACTATCCCGCTCGCTAACATGTAGCGTGTTTTCAATTGGATTTGGGCTCTGGTGTTGTCTTTTTTTCAACAACCTGACAAAGGGTGATTGGCAATCGACAACATCAATGGATACGCATGCAATTCTCTTCAACCAAGAGCTAAAACAGGGGCTGTGGATGGTCATCGTTCCTGGAAGAATCTGGATGGCGAAAGGGGCGAGCTCTCCACCAAATGATGGCTTTTTAATGTGCAGCCTATTTTTCATAAGTGATCAAAAATATAGAATTTAGGCGTTGCGCTTATGACAAATCTATAAGCTTAATGTGATAAAATTTACTGATATTCAGGATAGGGATTGCCTATCAGTAAATCGTGATTAGAATAATTCTTGTGAAAAATAGTTAACCCGTTAACTTAAAAGTAAAGGTGATAAAAATGGAAAATATCGAAGAGGCTACAATCACATTTCCTCAATTAAATAAACCTGCCCCTGATTTTAACGCAAGAACAACCCATGGCTTTAAAAAGCTGTCTGATTATAAAGGAAGATGGCTTGTTTTGTTTTCACACCCGGCTGACTTTACCCCTGTCTGCACAACAGAGTTTATGGCTTTTGCAAACCATCATGAAGAATTCCTGGCTGAAGGTGCAGATTTACTCGGTTTGTCAATTGACAGTTATTACAGTCATGTCGCCTGGGTACGCAATATTAAAGAAAAATTTGGCGTTGAGATTAATTTTCCAATTATTGAGGATTTATCAATGTCCGTGGCGAAGTCCTACGGGATGATTCATCCGGGAGCGGCAGACACTTCGGCGGTTCGGTCAACATTCATTATTGATCCGGATGGTGTGCTAAGAGCAATGGTTTATTATCCCATGACCAATGGACGCTCAATTCCAGAATTTCTACGGATTATTAGAGCATTAAAAGCTTCAGATAAACATAAAATAGCAACGCCGGAAGGGTGGCAGCCTGGTGATAAGGTAATCGTTCCTCCACCCCAGGACGCTGATGCAGCAGAAGCCCGTATGAGCGAAGGCTTTGAGTGTACAGATTGGTATTTTTGTAAAAAGGAACTGTAAGTATCAGAAAATATAAGATCACTGCTATGTGCGTTAGACTCGAGTTCAATCATGCATAATTAACCCGGAGAAATTTGGGATAAAGCATCGTATTCTTGTCCAGCGACTAAGTCCAGGTTGCATTTTGGGGCTATTTTGCAACTGGCACATTGCTCGTTCCTGTTCGCGATATCGATTTTGTACTTATTGTTTGGAGCTGTAGCAGGTGCTGTGTCATGATTAAAAAAATAAAAATAGACCCCGCCGAAAGGAGCGGGGTCTATTCAAGAAAAGCAGGGAGCATGTCTTTGCTTGAATCTTCTCTTCTATACAATAGCCCTGATAGTCTATTTTGCCTAAAGGCAATATCTCCTGTATACTACGATTCTAGTTTCTGCATTGCCACGAAAAACGGAGTCAGGCCACTTGTGAGCAATCAGCTGTCAAAAATAATGCCCAATTTTTACTAACCACATCAGACAATAAACAAGGAACCCAGACTTCATTTATCCTCTTCTACGCTGCCAAACAACCCCTATTGAAAAACCACAATAGGGGATTACATTTTATTGCATAAACTAACTTTCTAAGAGGGTATTTGATTGAAAGTGAACAACCTCTTTGCCTAGCTACAACCGCATAGTGTGACGGATTATTACCGATCGGTTGAGGGGCTGGGTTAATGCAACTGAGGTGACCAACTATGTTTACAGAACACAACCTATTAAAGGTACTACTCCCTCTCCTGGTTCTGCCGGCGTCATTTGCAACGCCTGCCTTAGCAAAGCCGCCTTTTCTTTTTTATTCACTCCTGTAGCTCAACCACAGTCAGGCTACCTGCATGAAGCGGGCATATGCCAGTGTTGCGTCAGAGATCAGCGGTAAGATCAGCAAACGAACAGACAATATTTCCCTGGTCAATGACGATTACAACATCGGGGTGCATTGCCGGAACACGGGCAAGAATAAGAGCTTTGTGACCATCGTGGTTGCCCACCGGACGAGCTTTAAGGAAGCCAAGGGCGTGGCACTGAACATCCGGGGAGGTATCAAGAGTGGAATCAATGAATGAATGGGGAAAACGAGAAAAAAAGAAGTGACTTGAAATGTTCTCGATATGGTCTAAAGTACTTGCTTTATGAAAGAAAAAATGCACAAGAGCGCAAAAAACACACCCCTTGATCGGAATACTAGCACTTCACAAAAGGATCATATATGCATCAAAAATTTCCCGAACGAGATTGGAAAAAATTAAGGTCTCTTAAAGACTCTGCTTTAGAGAAATTGAGCAACCGGATTATCGAAAAACTCAACAGTTTAATTGAATCTCGTGAAGGTGGAAGCCATAAAACGTATTTGCGGCTATGGGAAACTATGCGCGCGGAAGATAAAATAGTAGCAGCGTTATTTGATGATCTATCAAGAAGCTCAGCTATAATCACATTAGCTGGCTGGAAGACTCACGGAATTCTTTCTGATGATGACTTTAATGATTTCACCGAGGATACACAAAATCGTATCAACACCCTAATGGAAATTATGCAATCTGAATAACGAAAGAAAAACCGGGGTCAGAAAAACGAAAAAACGGGTCCAGGCCTCTTGAGTTGCCATAAACAAGGAATCCTGACTCCAGTTGGTTGCTATTATGCGGTCAAGCTCCGGAAATGATCTCCCATTGCTTCATTTTGGAGCTTAAAGCCTACGAACTATGTTCATAGGCTTTGGCTATATTGGAGGTGAGGTGATACGTTCCGAGAGGAATTAATCAATAAATAATCCCTCTCGAATAATAAATTTTTTGACTTCCTCAACGCCTGTCTCTGAGCGCATATTGGTGAAGATAAACGGCCTGTCGCCGCGCATTTTTCGAGAATCTTGCTCCATTACTTCAAGTGAAGCACCTACCATGGGAGCAAGGTCGATTTTGTTGATAACCAGGAGGTCTGACCGGGTGATGCCTGGGCCGCCTTTGCGTGGTATCTTGTCTCCCCCGGAAACATCAATCACATAAATCATCAAGTCGGCAAGTTCAGGGCTGAAGGTCGCGCTGAGGTTGTCACCGCCTGATTCTATAAATACGATATCAAGGTCCGGGAATTGAGCGGACAAATCTTCTACAGCCGCCAGGTTCATGGAGGCGTCTTCGCGTATGGCTGTATGCGGACAACCGCCGGTTTCGACTCCCACTATCCTGCCTGGTTCAAGAGCCTTGCTGTTGGTCAGGAACTTGGCATCTTCCTGGGTGTAGATGTCGTTGGTGACCACGGCCAGCGAAAATTCGTCTCGCATGTTTTTGCACAGTGCATCCAAGAGTGCTGTCTTACCGGAACCGACCGGGCCGCCGACTCCGATTCTCACCGGTTCTTTTGTCTTCATTGTATATCTTTCCTTTTATCTTGATGGGCACATATAAAGGCTGTCGTTTGCTCAAATTTAACATAGACGCGAGTAATAAATAGCTTCCGTCTTGCCCTCGTTCTGTAACTGTTTAGCAGTGCTCCAGATACGTACAAGCAGGCAGGATAACTATAGTAAAGCTATGTTTTCCTGCCTGATCGTGCGGTGCGTAGATGGGGTGCTGCTAACAGTTACTTACGATCTGAATAATCGCGTATATTGTGTTTCATGCAGGCATGAACCAATGGTAAACGCCGGGCACGAGCCTGCTATTTCTTCATCTTTTATTGCTAAACCTGCTTTCACCACCTCGGGGGTATGGGTGCTGAGGTAATGGAGTGCCTGTTGGCCGGAGGTTTGGCCAAGTGGGATGAGCTTGACTGCCGCCATCACCATGTTTTCAAGCCAGCTCCAAGTGTAGCCAAGTGCGGCATTCTGCAGGTTGATATCCCACCTCAAGGCTGCAAGGGCAAATCCGGCTAACTGGCATTGGCGGACGGCCTCGAGCCACTGTGGATCAGTTGTGTGGTCGAGCTCTTGTACAATCTTGGCCATAGCCCGGCCACGATTCATTTCTTCAAGCCGTAATTCTTTTGTTTCCCGGCAGGCTAGCGCGAATTCGCTCCAATGGAGAAAAGTGACTAGATCCTGCTTTTGGGCGGCGGCGTACAGTCTTTTGAGGAGCGGCAGTTCCAGTTCGACGAATCCGGAGTGGAGAATCGATTGCAGCCAGTCGATCAAACTCCGGTGGTCATGTACCCAGTCGCATTCAACCGCCCATTCAAGCCCTTGGGAATAGGTAAATCCCCCCGTGGGCAGAGAGGGACTCACCAGCTGCAGCAGCCGAAAGAGTGGCAACATTTCAGTGGCCATGGTGATGGCCTGTTGAGGCCCCCCCGTATGCCCCAGGTTCCGGCTCAAAAGGAACGGTGATTTGATTTACTTCGAGCCCAAGGCCACGCAGCATGTCGTCAAGCACATGGTCGTGCAGATAGCAAAGTCGGCCTGCCTCAATCTGGAGCGGCATATGCCGATTGCCCAGGTGATAACATGCTTTGGCAATAAGTAAAGGATCGTTGGATTCGACCACGGAAAGCAGCTCGTCCGCTGCTCGAACCTGGGCAACGGTTTGCTGAGTGGAAAGCAGCAGGTCGTTATTATGTAGAACCGTCCCTCTTTTTAAAACAAGCACTGCTTCCTGTCCGTTGTCGAGTGTCACCCGTTGTCTGCTTTTTTGTCTCAGGTCCAAAGGGAGAGTGAGGGTGGTGATCGGCTGCAGTCCGCAATCCGTAATTTTTTCGATAAATTCTATCATGGTGCGTCTTTGGGTAGGGTTAAAACAAAAAGTATCGCTGGGCCAACGGTAAGACGGCCGCAGGTTCACATACAAGTAACTGGCCGTCAGCCCTGACCTCGTATGTTTGCGGATCAACCTCTATGGTTGGCTGGTAATTATTGTGGATCATGTCTTTTTTAGTCAAGGATCGACATCCCTTACAATAGCTGAGCAGGCTTTGCAGCTGTAATTGATCCCCGATGCCCTGGTCATAAGCGGCTTTGGAGACAAAGCTAAGGGTCGTTGCATAGCGGCTGCCGCCGAGGGCGCCGAACATGGGACGATAATGCACCGGTTGGGGTGTAGGGATCGATGCATTGGGGTCGCCCATGGGAGCAGCTGCAATCATGCCGCCTTTGATGATCAGCTGGGGCTTAGCGCCGAAAAATTGGGGCTTCCACAGAACCAGGTCGGCAAGCTTGCCCACCTCGACCGACCCGACTTCATGCGCTATGCCGTGGGCAATGGCAGGGTTGATGGTGTATTTAGCAATGTAACGTCGTATGCGCATATTGTCGTTTTTACCGGTGTCTTCGGCAAGGCTGCCTCGTTGTACCTTCATCTTGTGGGCTGTTTGCCAGGTTCTGCAAATAACTTCACCAACTCTGCCCATAGCCTGTGAGTCGGAAGCAATCATGGAAAATGCGCCCAGGTCGTGAAGAATATCTTCCGCGGCGATCGTCTCTCTGCGAATCCGTGATTCAGCAAAGGCGACATCTTCAGCAATTTTGGGATCGAGATGGTGGCAGACCATGAGCATGTCAAGGTGTTCCGCGATCGTGTTAACCGTGTATGGCCTGGTAGGATTGGTTGACGAAGGGAGCACATTTGCAAGGCCGCACGCCTTGATAATATCCGGAGCATGTCCACCGCCCGCACCTTCGGTATGGTAGGTATGGATCGTCCGGCTTTTAAATGCTTCAATGGTATTTTCGACAAAACCGGATTCGTTTAAGGTGTCTGTGTGGATAGCGACCTGCACGTCATGGTCCTCGGCAACCCTTAGGCACGCGTCAATGGCAGCCGGAGTGGTTCCCCAATCTTCGTGCAGCTTCAGGCCCATTGCTCCGGCAAGTATTTGTTCGTCCAGGGCAGGCGTGAGACTGGCATTTCCCTTGCCGAGGTAGCCGAGGTTCATCGGCAGCTCATCAGAGGCCTGGAGCATGCGGTGGATATTCCAGGGGCCGGGCGTACACGTGGTGGCGTTGGTGCCCGTTGCCGGTCCGGTTCCGCCGCCGAGCATGGTGGTAATGCCCGACATCAGTGCCTCTTCCACCTGCTGGGGGCAGATGAAGTGGATGTGGGAATCCACTCCTCCGGCGGTTATAATCGAACCTTCTCCGGCAATGGCTTCAGTTCCCGGGCCGACCAGAATGTCAACTCCCGGTTGAACATCAGGGTTGCCAGCCTTGCCGATGGCGGCAATTCGCCCATCCTTGATACCTATATCAGCCTTGAAAATGCCGGTATGATCAACGATAAGCGCGTTGGTGATGACAACATCAACAACCTTGTCTTGTACCTCCTGGCATTGTCCCATACCGTCCCGGATTACCTTGCCGCCGCCGAATTTTACTTCATCGCCGTAAGTAGTGTAGTCCTTTTCCACTTCAGCAAACAACTCGGTGTCGCCAAGGCGGACCCTGTCGCCGGTGGTAGGGCCGAACATTTCCGCGTATGCCTTTCTTGAAATAGTCACCATCGCTTAATCCTCCAGTGCACCCATGATTTTTGCGTTAAAGCCGTAGACCTTTCTTTTACCGGCATAGGCAACAAGTTCGACAGTACGTTCCTGGCCGGGCTCAAAGCGGACAGCGGTCCCGGCTGGGATGTTGAGTCGATAGCCTTTGCTCTGCTCGCGTGGAAAATCAAGCGCTTCGTTAACTTCGTAAAAATGAAAATGCGAACCAACCTGAATCGGTCTGTCGCCGAGATTGGCAACCAGTAGACGTGTTGTTTCCCGGCCGGCATTTAATTCTATTTCCCCTTCTTTGCAGATTATTTCTCCAGGTGTCATCAATGTATCCCCCGTCTATGGGCCTGTTGATTTACTGTCTTTTCGCCCAATCTCTTTGTTATAATGAAAAAATAATCCTCGGAATATCAGATATATGCCTGTGGTTGTTTTTCATTATGCCTCGACCTTGAACGGAAATTCTAGTAAATCAACAGACTCAACTATAAATAGATATTGTTGTTAGGATTCTGTCGGGTGAGAGTCTTAAACTATAGGGTTGTGTACCGTAACCAGCTTGGTCCCGTCAGGAAATGTCGCCTCGACCTGTACGTCACCGATCATCTCCGCGACCCCCTCCATTACCTGCTCGCTGGTCAAAACTTCGCGGCCTTCATGCATCAGCTCTTCAACAGTCTTGCCGTCTCTTGCACCTTCAAGTATGGCCGCACTTATCAGAGCGATTGCCTCTGGATGATTGAGTTTTACTCCCCTTGCCAGCCGTCTTTCTGCAAGCAGGGCTGCGGTGAATAACAGGAGTTTGTCTTTTTCTCTTGGTGTCAGATGCATTATTTACCTCTCTCCATGATTTCGTTGTGTGAAAAAACAGGGATCACTCACTTTGATACTATTAAAGACGTCGTGCAGGGTAACCTAGTCACGTCGCCCAGATCCTTGGCGGGGTTGCTTCCCGTCCCAGTATGTGAGGTCGCACATGTTTCCATGCCATTAGAAACAGTTCTCCGGCTTGAACGGTGCTGGTGCCAAGATAGCGGACAATCAGCATGTCATCAAGGAGGGTTGCAGCCCAAAGATCCTGTTGAGAGTGAGCCAAGCGCTCCCTGAGTGACTCTAAGAGTGAGTTGTCGGCACCAGTGGCCACAAACGATCCGACAACCGGCTTGTTCTGCAGGAAAGCAGCCTGGAATGGCTTTTTTTCCTTGGTAATATTGAGCGCTTCCAGCAGCAGCGGTTTTTTATTTCTGTATATGTTTAATCGTATTTCAGCCTGCCCCTGCTCAAAATCCTTCCCGTTCACCGGTAAGCCGAGACAGTGTATTTCCCAGCCGAGAAAAGTTGCCGTATCTTCCAGGTGTACAGTGGTTTGCAAACGTGCTCTAGCGTCAGGGTAGTAGATTGTTTCTTGGGGCAGCCATTCAAGTGAAGTGCCTGCACATAGCTTGAAGTACTGGTTCTGCGCAGCCTGCCTGCCGTTGGTACGGTAAAACTTTGTTGCACCGGGGGTCGTGACCAGGAGTTGCCCTTTATTGTGGGTGGTTATGTTGAGTTCCAGGTGGTCACCACCGACAATCCCGGCAGGTGGATGTAGCAGATAAAGGTGGCAGAGTGATCCTTCGGGGTAGAAAGGGCTTTGTACTGTGAGCGGCCCTTTTTGCCTACTTTTGCTGATGATGCTTTTTTTCCCTTTTTTGCTGATTTCAAGATTGAGAGAGGCGTGCCACCCGCTGTTATGGGTACCGTTTTGGCAAATCGGCACCTCTTTTTGCGTAGTAAGGAGCATCGTTTTATACCGTGAGGTATTCCTTGACCATATGCTCATTGAGCTGTGATATCGCACCGGATTCTACGCAACGTCCCCTGTCCATGATGAAAAAATTATCTGCGACCATCCTCGCAAAAGGGAGTTTTTGCTCAACCAGCAGTACGGTCAAACCAAATTCCTTGTTAATTTTTTTTATGATCTGTCCTATTTCCTGAACAATATTTGGTTGAATCCCTTCGGTGGGCTCGTCGAGGATTAAGAGGTCTGGACGAAGAACCAGTGCTCGGCCGATGGCAAGTTGCTGTTGCTGTCCTCCGGAAAGATCCCCACCTCTTCTGCCAAGCATTTCTTGCAGCACGGGGAAGAGCTGGAAGACGAGTTCCGGTATTTCCTTGGTATCGCTTCGTGTTGCGCCGAGTCCGATGCGGAGGTTTTCTTCAACCGTGAGTAGTGGGAATATCTGGCGGCCTTGGGGTACATAACCAATGCCGGAGCGGGCCCGGAGTTCAGCGGCCTGTTTGGTTAGTTCCTGTTCCTGGTAAAGGATTGATCCGGAGCGAATGGGAAGTAATCCCATTATGCATTCAAGCAACGTTGTTTTGCCGACACCATTTCTTCCCATGAGTACGGTGCAACTGCCGGATTCAATATCGACGGTCAAGTCCCAGAGTGTATGGCTTTCTCCGTAATACTGGTTGAGCTTGTTAATGGAAAGCATGTAGCTGTTATCCTCCAAGGTAGACTTCGATTACCTTTTGATTATTTTGAATGTCGTCCATGTTGCCTTCGGCCAGAACACTTCCCTGATGGAGTACTGTAACTTTTTGGGCAATGGAACGGATAAAATCCATATCATGCTCAACTACAACTACGGAATGCTCCCCGGCAAGATTATGAAGGAGTTCTGCCGTACGATCCATCTCCTGATGGGTCATGCCCGCGACCGGCTCATCGATGAGGACCAGCTTGGGATTCTGCATAAGGAGCATCCCGATCTCAAGCCATTGTTTCTGGCCGTGTGAGAGGGCTCCTGCTTGGATTTTTGCTTGCTCTACCAGACCAATCAACATCAGTGCTTCAGCTATTCTGTCTTGCTGCTCACTGGAAAGCTTTGCGCCAAGAGTAGCCATAATACCCTTGTTGCCGGCCATGGCAAGTTCAAGGTTTTCGTACGTCGTATGATTTTCAAAGACAGTTGGTTTTTGAAATTTTCGGCCAATACCGGCAGCGGCAATTTCCGGTTCATCAAGTTTCAGCAGGTTGATATTTTGACCAAACCATGCAGACCCGGTATCAGGGGTTGTTTTTCCGGTAATGATATCCATCATGGTGGTCTTGCCTGCACCATTAGGTCCGATGATGCAGCGTAGCTCACCGTCGTCAATATAGAGATTCAAATCATTAATGGCTTTGAAGCCGTCAAAGCTGACACTGATTCCCTCAAGGTAGAGTATCACCCCTCGATCAAGATCAAGAGAAGGGGGGACTTCCGGCTTGAGGAATTCAAATACTTCGTTTCGGCTAAAAACAGGATGCATGGATTCAAGCGTGGCCATCATCTTGCCTCCTTCTTTTTGAAAAGTGCTGTGATCCCGCCGGAAATGCCTTGCGGAAGAAAAAGCGTGACAAGAATAAAAAGGGCACCTAAACCGAACAGCCAGGCATCCGGAAATGCAGCAGTAAGATAACTTTTAGCATAGTTGACCACCAGTGCTCCGGCAACAGCTCCGTAAAGCGTTGCGCGGCCGCCCACAGCCACCCATATAACAATCTCGATGGAATTAAGAGGGGAAAATTCGGTGGGGTTGATAATGCCTACCTGTGGTACATACAGTGCTCCAGCGATACCGGCAAGAACGGCGGAAAAGGTAAAGATAAAGAGCTTGGCATGTTCAACTCTGTAGCCGAGAAAGCGTACGCGCGATTCCTGGTCGCGAATAGCGGTGCAGACGCGGCCAAGCTTGGATTGGGTGATGTAGCGACAACTGATATATCCTAAAATTAATGCGATTGCAGAGGCCATAAATAACCCGGCTTTGGTGGCATCGTTTTGCAGCGAAAAACCAAGAATGTCTTTGAAGTCGGTTAAGCCGTTGTTGCCGCCGAATCCCATTTCATTTCTGAAAAAAGCAAGGAGGAGCGCATAGGTCATGGCCTGGGTGATAATGGACAGATATACACCCGTAACTCTCGATTTAAAGGCAAACCAGCCGAAAATAAAGGCCAGCGCCGCCGGGGCCAGCATGACCATGAGCATGGCAAAGGCAAACCAGTTAAATCCATGCCAGAACCATGGCAGTTCCTGCCAATTCAAGAAGACCATAAAGTCAGGGAGCAGGGGGTTGCCGTAGACGCCTCGATCGCCAATCTGTCGCATCAGGTACATGCCCATTGCATAACCGCCAAGGCCGAAAAAAGCACCGTGGCCGAGGCTGAGGATACCGAGGTATCCCCAAACCAGATCCACTGAGAGTGCCAGTAAGGCATAGCAGAGGTATTTTCCCAGCAAGGTCATGGTAAAGGTGGAAATATGGAAGGTGTGACCTTCCGGAAACACCTGATTGCATGCCGGTATGATCACGGCCATAAGCGTGAGCAAGGTAAGCATGACCATGCCGACTTTGTCTCTGTAGAGTGATTTGATTATCGACATGACTTACTCCGCAGCTCGGCCCTTTTGCGGGAAAAGACCCTGGGGACGTTTCTGGATAAAAAGGATAATGAAAATAAGAATGATAATTTTTGCGAGAACAGCACCGATCCACGGTTCCAGAAATTTATTGGCTATACCAAGGGATAAGCCGCCAACAAGTGTTCCCCACAAATTGCCAACACCGCCGAATACAACGACCATAAATGAGTCGATTATATATGCCTGACCGAGGTTTGGGCCGACATTGGTCAACTGAGAAAGTGCGACACCGGCGATACCTGCAATGCCGGACCCAAGGCCGAAGGTAAGGGCGTCAACCCGGGCTGCTTTAACGCCCATGGCCCGGGCCATGTTTCTATTTTGAGCGACTGCCCGTACATTAAGGCCAAGTGAGCTTTTTTTCAGGAGGACGAACAGACCTGCAAAAACAATCATGGCAAAGAGGAAAATGGTTACCCTGTTGGTTGTCAGCGAAAGGAGCGGGTTGATAACCAGCGAGCCGCTCATCCAGTCGGGAGTGGCGACGCTTCGGTTCAGCGGTGAAAATATTGAACGTACGGTTTGTTGCAGGACCAGGCTAATCCCAAAGGTGGCCAGCAGTGTTTCCAGGGGGCGTCCATAGAGAAAGCGAATCACAGACTTTTCGATCAGGATGCCTGTTAAGCCCGATACGCAAAAGGCTGCCGGTATGGAGAGGGCCAGGGCAAGACCAATGTAATTGGGCATGAGCTGTTGGAGTACGTAGGTGGTATAGGCACCCAGCATAATCAGTTCGCCATGGGCCATGTTGATCACGCCGATGACGCCGAAGGTTATGGCTAAACCTATGGCTGCTAACACTAGAACTGAGCCTAGGCTCAGGCCGAAAAATAATGTTTCCAGTCGCGCATACCATGTTGATTTGGCTTCGATTACCTTTAACGCGGCTTCAGCCTTTTTGAGGACAATCGGATCATTCTCTTTTTCAATCAGCGCCTGGATAGCATTTTTCACAACCGGGTTCAGGTTGCCGGCAATCAACGCCAGGGAAGCCAGTCGTTGTTGAGGGTCCTGGTGGTGCAGCCCTGCTACCGCAAGAGCGGATGTCAGCGCTTCCCGTACTTCCGGGTCCTGCTCTGTTAGTAAGCTTTTTTTCAGTAAGGTTATCAGCTCAGGGTTTAATCCTGTCAGAATTTCCTCTGCTGCCGCCAATCGTTGTTTTGGATCAGGGTGCTGGAGGTTCAATCCTGCCAGAACACTTTTTAAAACCCCGCGCAGCTTATTGTTGATGGTGATCTTTTTGAGTTTTCTTTTTTTTATAAGCCCGAGGTCTTCTCCTGATATGAAATCGGTAACTGAATACGTTGATCCGTCGGGCTCGCCGTAGACAAGGGTTTTGTCTTTTTTTACAAAAAAAAGTTTGCCTGCATATACGGCCTGTAGGGTCTTGATGGCTAACGGGTCGCCGCTGTTACCGATCATGTGAATAGCCTGCTCTTTTTCAGTGAAACTCTTGCTTGCCAGGAGTTGAACTCCTTGCTCGAATTCCGCTGATTGAGTGGCACCAAAGGCAACTGACGTGGAGAGTATCGGTAGGCAGAAAAGTAAACCCGTTATGATAAATTGGAGGACCGTATTCATGGCTTATTTGGTGGTTGAGGATACTCAGAGTACTCCCCGGAAAGTATGTAAATTTCCGGGGAGAGGAGGGGGATTTTTAGTTTGTACCCGAGCACTTGGCGGTCACCACATTGTATGCACCGCAGGAAAGAGGCTTACGCCAGTCGGAGATCAGGTCTTTTGAACCTTCCAGGTAATCAGACCATGCGTCACCAACCTCAAGCCCGGAGGTTTGCCAGACAATCTCGAATTGCCCGTCATCTTGAATTTCACCGATAAGTACGGGCTTGGTGATATGGTGATTGGGCATCATTGCCGAGTAACCACCGGAGAGGTTGGGAACAGTGACGCCGATTATCGCGTCTTGAACGGCTTCAGCATCGGTTGTACCGGCCTTTTCTACTGCTTTCACCCACATGTTGAAACCGATATAATGTGCTTCCATGGGATCATTGGTTACGCGGTTTTCACTTTTGATGAATTTTTGCCAGCTCTCAATGAATGCGTCGTTTACTTCGCTGTCAACGCTCATGAAGTAGTTCCAGGCCGCAAGATGGCCGACCAGAGGTTTGGTGTCGATACCTGAGAGTTCTTCTTCGCCGACGGAGAATGCGACAACCGGAATATTGTCGGCAGTGATGCCCTGATTGCCGAGTTCTTTGTAAAAGGGCACATTGGCATCACCATTAATGGTTGAAACCACTGCGGTTTTCTTGCCTTCGGAACCGAATTTTTTAATATCAGCAACGATAGACTGCCAATCAGAGTGTCCGAACGGAGTATAGTTGATCATGATATCGGCAGCTGCAACCCCTTTTGCCTTAAGGTAGGCTTCGAGGATCTTGTTGGTCGTTCGCGGATAAACATAGTCAGTGCCTGCAAGTACCCAGCGTTTGACACCGATCTCGGTCATCAAGTAATCCACCGCAGGGATAGCCTGTTGGTTCGGCGCAGCGCCTGTGTAAAAAACGTTTCTCGAGGACTCTTCACCTTCGTACTGTACTGGGTAAAACAGCAGGCTGTTTTGTTCTTCGAAAACCGGAAGAACCGATTTTCTGGACACGGACGTCCAGCAACCGAATGTCGCTACGACCTTTTCCTTCTCGATAAGCTCTTTGGCTTTTTCAGCAAAAAGAGGCCAGTTGGATGCAGGATCGACAACAACGGCTTCAAGTTTTTTGCCCAGAACGCCACCTTTTTTGTTTTGCTCATCAATCAGCATGAGCATCGTGTCTTTGAGGGTAGTTTCACTAATAGCCATGGTGCCTGAAAGGGAATGCAGTATGCCGACTTTGATGGTGTCGGCAGCCATTGCTGAAGCTGAAATCGTCACGGCAAGAGCCGTCATGCCAAGCGCTGTGGTCACCTTTTTCTTGAGTTTCATTTTTGTCCTCTTGTGTAAAATTTTTTGTAGAGAAATCTTCAAGCCTATCAAGATTGTTGCAATTGTCGTTTGTATACCAAGAAGCGTGCCATGCTGCTTGCGAGAGGGAAAAGTCTGCGTACTGCTGTACTTAAAAGACTGATAGTCCGATTAATTGTTTTCTTTAAATGGGTTAGCGCTAAAAGGGTTGATCAGTGACGGGTCGGCTTAATGTACATTTTTGTTATATAAAAATTAGTTATTTGTAAAAATATGACTGTTATGTATTTTTTTAGAAAAGCATACTTGGCCCGGATTTCTCATCAATAAAGTTTTTCGCAGGGCAAGGCACAAACCACGCAGTTGTAGTAAACTGCCACAAGTGGTTTGTAACGTAGAGCCTGCTGAAAAATCTGTTGACCCGAAGGGGGAGCTTTTTGATTTAAAACGAAAAACAGACAGTTCATTGTATAATTTGCCTTTAAGTAATAATATCAAGCAATTGATGCTGAAATCAAAAAGGTAATGGGAAGTTCGGGTTAGAGGTGGGGGTAACTTGGGTGGGTTCGTGCTGGTGATGAGTGGTTTTGTATATGGAGGCGTGTTTTTTGCCTAGAATTTATTATGCGGCATCTTGAATAAAAGCCATTAAGCCATTATTCAAGATGGCCTATAATTGTATTCGGTTCGGCTTTGTGGTGCGTCGGCGGGCGGCCCTCCGGCTATTTCCTCTCGTCACAGGATATAGACCGTAAGTTTGGACAGGTAATGACATCATCTTTCCCGTCCCATGCTCCGAGGTAAGGAGTAAGCCGTTCATCTGTAAATCCTTGGATCGACATGCCGTCAACCCGTATGAGTGGGCGTTTGATGAGTATCGGATTTTCGATCATGAGGGTAACCGCTTCATCGTGTTGTAAGTTTTCAGGGACTATTTCTCCTTTCTTAATCGCAGGTGCGGTATGGTTCATGATTAAAGATGGCTCCTTTTCAGTAATAAAAGGGGCTAATTCCTCTCGACTCCAGGGGTGTTCAAGTATATTTATACATTCAAGATCATTACCGGCCTCGATCAGAATATTTTTTTGTTTTTCGCCGTTAATGCAGCCGGGTTTTTCAAAAAATTGGATAAAAGTCATATGATTGCCTCTTGTTGTTACAGGTAGTACGATGGGGTTTCCATACTGTCAATCTGTGTGTGATTCAACCACTTCGTTCAAGCTCCCATGCCAGCTACAAGCACCGCAATAAATTTTGTGTGTGTCAATAACCAGGTCGCTAATAGTGCCGGTGGCCAATTGGATAAACTCTACCGTACGCTCAAGTGTAACTTGAAAAATTATTTTCGGACCTGTTTTTGAGGCCAGAA
The DNA here is from genome assembly GCF_016918565.1 of Desulfogranum marinum. Taxonomy (GTDB): domain Bacteria; phylum Desulfobacterota; class Desulfobulbia; order Desulfobulbales; family Desulfobulbaceae; genus Desulfogranum; species Desulfogranum marinum. The sequence continues at coordinate 287,687 of NZ_JAFFQD010000001.1, read as the reverse complement.
AATATTTTGATCCGCAACTGGGGCAGGTATATTGAGCCATGATTATGTTCCTCAGATTACCCGTAATTGATTACAGTGATGGCTGGTGGTCTAATTATGTTAAGCAAACCTTGATCCATCTTCGCCTGAAAAATATTTTGTTATGCAAAATAATTGGTTATCTGTGGTGAGCCGACATCTGGTGGCCAGGAAAGAGGGCTGACTGCTTGGTGTGATTCCTACAAAAAAGAAGTAAAAGCGACAGAATCGGCACATTGAGTCGACAGTGTTTTTTTATGATAAAAGAAGTGTGTTAAGACTGCTAGCGTGGATGATGAACGCTTGATACTGTTAACAGATTGTTTTTGTTTATATATGTCTCTGTTTATGCGCATAATACGACCGGTATTGTCTTCCCTGGTTTCCAGTGTATATGTTGTTGCCATGTCGATTCTGCTGGTCTGTCCGGTGAGTGGTGGCCAAAATACAAGTTGGATTCTTATAGACACCAAAGCGCTTACCTTGAAAGTCATGCAAGGTGACAAGGAAGCGGTTACCTTTACAGATATCGCAATTGGTCGTTATGGGGCGGATACTGATAGAAGAAGAGGTGATAACACTACCCCTCTGGGGCATTTTACCATTGCCTGGATAACTGAGGATACGTCCTTCCATCGCTTTTTTGGCTTTCGCTATCCCAGTCAAGAATATGCAGAACGTGCCTTTCTTGCAGGGTATCTTGATAAAAAGACATGGAACGTAATCCGCCGGGCCTTTGCATCAGGGCGTCTTCCTCCTCAGGATACCATTCTTGGCGGCAACCTGGGAATACACGGTATAGGGAAGGGAGATATTCACGTCCATAGACAATATAATTGGACCAATGGCTGTGTTGCCCTGACCAATGAACAGATTGATCGCCTTACGAAATGGATCAGCATCGGAACTTCGGTTGAAATACGATGAGTCCGCTTTTTTATCTTTCACATAGAAAAAGAATGGCCCGTCTAATCTGCCAGCATTATAGTTAATAGTGTTACGAGGTAAGGGGAACTGCCGGAAATACCATCCCATAAATCCTAACAAGGAGGCTATTCAATCATGAGACACACTATTGCAGTACTTGCGTTGTTCATCGCTATCGGGCTTACAGGTTGTGCTACGACCAAGGATTTAGATGCCGTCAGGCTCCAGGCCCAACAGGCGAACCAGACAGCCGATGCGGCTCTGAAAACTGCAGAAGAGGCGAAGGCTATTGCTCAAGAGGCAAAAACGATTGCGCAAAATGCCAACGCGATGGCCCAGGACGCCGATGCAACTTCTAAAACCACAGAAAGCAAAATCGACCGTATGTTTAAAAAGGCAATGTACAAATAATCTTCCACACTCTTTTTCATTGGAGCCCCTCCACGTAAAGATGGGGCTCTGTCTCTCTTCCGCGCAGAAACCTTTCGCCTAACTGTAGTGGCCCGTATAATGCTTAAACCGGACACATGCTAAGTAAGCATAAGCCTATCCGGCGTTTTTTATCTGTTTTTAATCCAATTTCCGGTGGAGGCCTCCTCGCGGGTCTGCGATCGCGATACCTGGGCGCGTGTCAGGTTACGAATGGACCGTGACCGCTGCTGACCGATAGTGTTGTATGTTCGGTCCGGACACATAGCGGCATTGCCGGAAGTCCATAAACCATTTCTCCTCAACTGTTCGTTATTGCTTAAAAAATAATACTTGCAAAGTAAGCGTGGACTCCGATGTTAAGTATATGGCTGTGCTTATCTTTCCGACAATGCCTTGGTTTGAAGAAAAAATTACTCAAGCCGACAGGCTCCTGTAATTTGGCAATGTGTGCAATAACTAGGGGCGATTTACTTCTTTGGATTTCGATTTCTGCAAATACATCTCACCGTCAGCCATGGCCATGATATCCTGGACATCCTCTCCGGGCTTAATGGTGACTATCCCACAGGCCATACTTACATCAAGAGGTTGCTTTTTCCAAAAAATAGGACGAGTATGAAGTCCTTCGGAAAGCCGGTTTATCAGAACAGATGATGCCTCTGGTTTCGTGTTTGATAAAATGAGGCCAAACTCGTCACCGCCGAGCCTGCCAACGACATCAGTTTCGCGGACCGACTCCACCAATCTTTTGGAAAACTCATGCAGAACATAGTCTCCAGCCTGGTGACCATAATTGTCATTTATCGTTTTGAAATTATTAAGGTCAATATAGACCAGGCTCGCTTTTCCATGATATCTTTCTATTGATGCTTGAATTTTTGTCAGTTCTCGCACAAATGCTCTGCGATTATAGATAGGCAGCAGCGGATCCTGGTCCGCTATCTGTTTTTCCGCAGCAAGACGTTTCTTTACATCATCTAGCTCTCTACGCAGATTGTCTACTTCCTGCATGAGAGCTAGAAGCGCTTCGCGAACTTTTGGCGTAAATTCGGCTTCAGGTATACCCATTATCGATGTGGTATCACTTACTGTTCGACGAGGGGTAGTCGCGGCGTCAGAATAGGCTTTCGCCGCATTAGCGGGAGATGTTTGGGGCGAAACGGTGCCGATGGGGCTGTGGATTGTAGATTTGGTTTTCATTGCTGAATTAGACTGATAGCTGGTTAACGGTTCTAAAGTCAGGGCTTTTTTTGAGGTGAAAAAACAGGATTTTGTCGGCAACCTGCATTGTTGTTCTTCATCAGGCTAGGAGCACTGGTTATGCCATAATGCAATGAATTAACAGACCACTACTTGATGCCAAGCAATTTTTTTAACCGGCTGAATATGCAGAAGCTTTTTCATCTGGAATCATCAGCTTAACTTGTAGTATATGTCAATTTTCATAATACAGTATAAAATTTTCTAACTGTAGCGGCTCGCAATTAAGGGGAGTAGAGGGAATCCTGCCCCTGACAGTTCTCCAGTTTATATTTTTCCTGTTCTCCATCTCAGCAAGTTCACAACCTTTTAGTTGTTGTTCTCGCTTAATGTGGGGCCAAATCAAACTTGATTACGGGCCTGCGCGCTTATCTTTGCGGACCGATCCACTTAACCTTGTTCAAAACTCATAACCACTTGAGACGAAAACGGTGATAGGAACCGGCATGCCGTTTTGCTCCTGCAATGCTTTTTTTATGGTTTTTACATCCAATATTGCGTCCATGTTTTCGATTTCCGTCAGTATCATTTCATAGGCCATGCAGATCAGGTTCGTGTTTTTTTTCTGGTCTTCATCCATCAATGGGTGAACTTCCATAAACAGAGTATTGTTTTGCCAGCCGAGCTTGATTGGCTGGTTCACAATCTGCACCATGGTCTGGACTGGTATAATAGAAAAAAGTTCTTCAATGTCTTCCGGATACATCCGTACGCAGCCATGGGTCACCCGCATCCCCACTCCAAAGGGCTTGTTGGTACTGTGGATCAGGTAACCAGGGATGCTCAAGCGCAGTGCATAACTTCCAAGAGGGTTGTCAGGGCCGGGTAAAACCACATCCGGCAGCGGGTCTTCACCGTCAGCGATGGCCTCTAGCTTAAGAGATTCGGGTGGGCGCCAAACCGGATCTTTGTCCTTTTTTACAATCCAACCTTTTCCCAACGGGGTTGTCCAGTCCATCCGTCCCACACTTACCGGATAGGATGCCACCATTGGCTTTTTATCCTGTTCGCTTTTGTGATAATAATAGAGTCGCATCTCGGGCAGGTTGAGCACGATTCCTTTACGGTCGGCACGAGGTAAAATAAACATGCCTGGCAGGGTGACGTCTGTTCCTTCTCCCGGCATCCAGCGATCTACGTCCGGATTGGCAAGCAGGATTTCTTCCTGCCCCAGATCAAACTGACGGGCGATATCAAGCAAGGTCTCCTGAGCGAGCGATTTGACAGCAATCTTCGACCCAACAAGGTCGACACCTTCGGCCGGCAATGGAAAAGTCGTCGCCTGTGCAGAGAATACACTTGTCAAAACACCAAGCAGCAGTGCAAAAGGCATTTTATGTAACCATATAGCACTGTTTAAAGCTGAAAAAATAGCCATCGCTGAAAGGTTGTCGTGTGATAAATTTGATGAGATAATAAATAAATTTTTCGATAGGGAATAATCTGCAAAGAGAAAACAAAATGAACAAAAGAGTTAACTCTCCATTTCTCTTCTCCGGGCAGTCTATATTGTAAGAAAGGTAACAAGACTGGAATTTGGAAGTCAACAGCTTTAATATGTCGGAACCCAGGCCTTGCGGAGTAAATAGCTTGGGATATCCGCGTAATTTTATAGAAAATCAATGCTCGGAGGTAAATGCTGACTCCGATATCGGGCCTGTGGTGAGCGTGATGTCTTGAAAACAGCGTCAGAAGATAACATGAGAATAATAAATGACTTGTTTGTTAATAAAAATGATTAATTTAATGAAAACGAAGTGGCTGAAAGAGCAAATTCGTCAATCGAAGGTTTAGTACACAAAATGTTTAAGGAGGAATTGTGGAGTTGCAAAAAGAATTTGACAAGCTGGTCCAAAAGGTGAAGCAGGAGCGAGATCAAGTAAAAGTGAAGATGCATCTTGCCTCAATGGATGCCAAGAAAGAGTATGAGGAGGCAGAAAAAAAATGGGGTCAAGTGAAAGTCAAGGCCTCTGAAATAGCCGACGATACCATTGAAACTTCAGAAGAGGTAATCGCCAAAGCCAAGATTGTGGGTGAAGAGCTGAAGGAAACCTACCACCGTATTTCCAAACGCTTATCAAAATAGACGGTAGCTGGTATCGGGAGCGAAAAGTGTGCTTCCTTGCGGCAGGGGAGGCACCTTTTTAATCTGAAGCTATTTTGTGTGTGGTAGCTTCTTAACAGTGAAACCAGGACATTACGGAGTCTGCGCTTACCTTTTTCCCCTCGATCCGTCCGGTACAGGGTGGATAAGCACAGCGTATCAATGCGGCATACGGTCCCTGGAATTAGTGGATGTTCTATACGTGTCCACCCTCGCAGTGAAGAGTTCCCTTTTATCTTTCTAGGTTGAAAGACCGCATAAGAACTCTTTAAGCGCACTGAAATTTTTAAGGTCCATTAGGGCAATGGGGGTCTCTTATTGGTCAAGTTCACGGATACGAATAGGGTATTTTTTAAACTTTTCCTTCCACCGTGCGCTTAAGAGCGATTTTAACTTGGTTTTGGCCGCATTTGCTTCTTCTTTGCTGCTGTAAAAAGAAAAAATTTCGTTTTGAGGATAGACTGTTTGGATATCCTCCCAAACATTGGGTGCTTTTTTTGCTTCAAGAATAAATAAAACCGTACTCATTGGAACTGTCCGGTATCTCCTGGGTGGCAGAATGAATAAACTTTATGGCCGATTAAGGCGGTTCTAAATGATGCTACTTTGTATGAGTGCAATATTATAAAAGTTGAGGTGGAAAAAGCAAGTCGTGACAGATGGTTTAATGAGAATTAATATTTTGTTTGTGTCCTTTGTAAGTGTAGTTCTGTGGTTGGTTGTGCTTTCGGACGGACACTGGATGGTTGCAACTATTTCTGTAGAATCAGCCAGGATTACTCATGAACTTTTTGACTTTAAATTCAAATGATTGATATTTTTACTTAAAGAGTAGACTCCCAATTAACAGTCTGTTTTTCGTTTTTAATCAAAAAGTTGCCCCTTCGGATCAATAGATTTTTCCGCAGGATCTGCGTTGCAAACCACTTGCGGTAGTTTACTACCCGGAGTCTTCGCTACCCGGAGTCTTCGCTACCTGCTGCGCGGCTTGTGCCTTGCCCTGCGAAAAACTTTATTGATGAGAAATCCGGGTTAGCTGCTTTCGCAACAAAAACGGTTCCAACCCATAAGGTCGGCTGCGGCTGCCACGGTTGTTCCAAAAAATATCGTTGGCTTGTTTTCTAGCAAAAAATCACCCAGAGTGTCGTTGACAACAGTTGAGCCCGTAACAACTAACAATTCAGCATCGTTAATCGCATTCTCGGTATTATCCGGGCCTTCGATGGTGAGCCCGCATTTCCGGCTACCGATATTGTCGGGGTCAAGGTCAACTATTCGAAGCTCAAAGTTTTCAGCAAAGGCTTCTATCATTGCCGGCTGATAACCGATCATGGTAATGCGAACCTTTCCATAGTTTTCCATGATGTGTTTTACAAATTGTGGTGCGCAGAGAGCCGGGCCTTTGTCGCGGCAGTGGATAGTTTTTTCTGTTTGCCTGAGACTACGTTGAACAGCATTGAATGCGGATACAAAAATTGCCCTGCGAAAATTATTATCGAGTTTCATCTCTACAATTTCGCGTAGCGGGGAATTGAAATTGCCGAAACGGTCTGTGAACGCCTGACCGCGGGCGTTTCGAAATTCAGCTTCCATTAATTTTTCTTTGCCTCTCTGTAGAGGGAAGTCATCACCTTCCGGGTTACCAATGGCTTCTTCTGTGCTTAGGGTACGTGCATTGATGTGGATGTTTTCGTCAAGAATACCTTCTTGTTCCCAGAGGCTATGTGCCTTTGTCTGTATTGTGCCTAAAATTGATTCATTCATTGTCTGTTCCTGTTTGTGTAATCATAACTCTTCAGCAGCACCCCAGCTCTCCATGACCTTCCCGCTCAGCATACCGATGTGTCGAAGTCGGTATTTATCTGCTAAATCGGTCAGTTTGTTAACATTTTGAGCACTGCTAAACCCTTACAGTTCGGGGTAGATTGTCAGTTTGTAGACCTTTGCTGAAGAGTTACGTGTAGTCACCATATGTTCCACGGGTATAAAGAAAAAAATCAAGATGGTCTTGATTCGTTTAAGTGTCGGAAATTTTTTTTAAAACGATGAACATAGAGATTGATATGCACCCGACAAGAAACGTGAGCGCTCCAGCTTTTTCCAGTTCACCATTAAAGACAGCATTGTATATTTCAAGCGAAACCGTATTGGTTCTGCCTATGACATTGCCGCCAAGCATCAGAGTCATTCCTACTTCACCTAATGATCTTCCTGCGGCAAGCAGTACCCCAGCGACAATACTTCGTTTTGCGTAGGGGAGAAGAACGCGAAGGAATATGGTTGTCCTGGATTTTCCGAGTATAGCCGCCACCTCCGTTAGCTTGGTTGCCTCTGGAGAACGCAAAGCTGCTTGGATTGGTTTAACTGCCAGCGGCAATCCGGCAATGACTGCGGCAATAACCAAAGCCGGAAAACTAAAGATTATGCTCTCTCCAAAAAGTTTTCCCACCGGACCATTACGTCCAAGCAACATCAGTAGCGCAAATCCCAGTGCTACAGGCGGGAACACGAGGGGCAGAGTAACTGCGGTATCAATAATGGCATTCATTGGGCCCTGTGAGCGGGCGAGCCAGCAAGCCAGAGGAACGCTCAGCAACAGTTGGATAAGAGTTGAGGTCAGTACTACCTGTCCTGAAAGTATCAACGGCTGCATTGGTACATTGTTTGCGAGAAGCGTAGCTAGATTCATAGCGAATTTCACATGCCGTGACGGGCTATGATTTCTTGGGCCGTATCTGAACGCAGGAACTGCAGAAATGTTTCGGACGATAGGGTGCCCGATTTTGTTTCCAGTTGTCCGATGATAATTTTGATCGGAGAATAAGCTTTTTCATCAATTATGGTGTAGCCGCCGATGCTATCCTTTATTTTCCTGGCATGGGTGAGGTTAATCAATGCAAAATCGACCTCGCCGGCAATAACGTAGGATGCAGCCTGTGGCACAGTGGCAACCATCATTATTTTTGGCTGCACTTCCTCGTACACCCTTTTGTTCTGAATATATTGAAGAGCGGCTTTTCCATAAATAGCCCTGGTTGTGTCAGGAATGGCTATGCGTTTGACTTCGGGTGCTAGAAAGTCCTGTATGCCATTGAAGCTGCTTCCCTTCGGAAATGCAGCCACAAGTCTGCCATGGCCCAGAACCTGCTTTGCGATAAAGGGAAGTTTTGCCTGTTCCAGGAAAATAACGTCGCCGAGTAGCAGATCTACGTTTCCGCTGGAACGGGCTTGGGCAACAATACGTGCCATGTTGCCATAGATACGTTCAATTTCGTTGCCGGTTTCATGAGTATAGGCATCTGTCAGGTCGTCAACAACGGAACGGTATCCTGCTCCTGAGGCAAGGACTGTTTTGGCTTGAACTAAAGCTGGCGCGAACAGTATCAACATCATAACTAACCATATTCGTTGCATTCGCATTGTAAAGTCTCCTTTGTTTTATAAGCAATTAAAGCATGTTAATGGGGTAATTTTTGGCACTGCGGCTTCCGGATGCTGCCACGTTTTACGGGGTAAGTTTTCGACGGAAGGAGGTGCGTCATAAGGTGCATACTGTTCTAACCATTGCGGCGAGGCTTTGCCACTTTCCATGACATAGATGTTGTCAGCAAGGTCATGTGCCTCTTTCAGGTCGTGAGTGATGTGAACTATGGGGATATGCAAGTCCTGTTTCAATTTACTAAGTTTTTTACGAAGTAATTCCCGTGTTGCTCTATCCAGGGCTGAAAAAGGCTCGTCGAGCAGCAGTAAAACCGGGTCGCGGGCAAGGGCCTGACAGAACGCTGCCCGCTGACGTTCTCCACCGGAAATACTTGCCGGTTTACGATGTGCAACATGGATGATACCGAATTGCTCCAGCAACTCATCGATACCATTGTCGTTTTTTGCTCCAAAAACTATATTTTGGCGGACTGTGAGGTGCGGGAATAGAGTGTATTCCTGAAAGACCAAGCTGACCTTGCGGTCCTGGGGAGTGACATGCAGCTTCATCGAGCAATCATTCCAATACTTGTCTCCAAAGCTAATAGTGCCGCTGTCTGGACGGTCTAAGCCGGAAATGATTCGTATTAAGGTGCTTTTTCCGGCACCTGAAGGACCGACAATCGCTGTGAGGGTTCCTGGTGCACAGGTCAGAGATACCTCCAAGTTGAAAAATCTGAGTTGTTTTTGAATTTTTACCTGCAGAGCCATTTGCGTGTCTCTCTCTCATTTAATATGTTCATTGTCACTGATATGTTTTTTGCACTATGGTATTGCAAGTAAAACACTCGATGCCTTTATAATTGCAGACACCTCGGTGCCACTGGCAAGGTGTAGATTGCGGACGCTTTCACTGGTCAGTATGGATGTGACCGTATTGCCGTCGGCAATGTCGATGATGACTTCATCGTTTACTGCTCCGGCGGCAATGCGATTGATTGTTCCCTTGAGAACATTGCGTGCAGAAATTTTCCCAGGGACAACATCGAGGCTGAGCATTACAGAGGTGGCTTTAACAATGGCATACACTTCTTTGCCCACCTCAAGGCAGAGTCGTTTAACGGAATTATCCGTGATAGAAGAGACAATTATATCCTTTCCTTTCAGGCTAATGGTGACGACGCTATTGACAGCACCAGGTTCAATATGAGTAATATTGCCGAGCCAGACGTTACGGGCGCTGAGTTTCATTTCCATTCCCCTAAGAGTTCTAAGCATGGCATATGCGTCTTCTGGTGAATCGTGAAAAAAATTGACGAGTTTTTGCAGCTCAAATCGAAAGAGGGAAGCTTTGCTTAAAAAGGCTTGGCCTTCTTCAGTGAGAACAGTCCCGCCACCTCCGCTGCCTCCGGTTTGCCTATTGATGAGCGGTGTAGGAGAGAGGTTATTGATAGTTTTTATCCTCTCCCAGGTCGCCTTGTAGCTGAGTCCAATAGATTTTGCAGCCTGGTTGATAGAACCATTTGTGGAGATAGCCTGCAGCAGAGCGATAACCGGATCTTCTTTGTCTGTTCCATCGCTCATCTGGTAAAGCAGCATTGCTGATGAAATAACCTGAGTAAGTTTTTTCAATGTATTTGCACTCTCTATAGCTTCTTTATCCCTTTTTATAATAACGCATGGCGGTTGTTTACCATAAAGAATGCTATACGGGAAGGTTGTTTATAGATATTGGTGACCTGGAAGTATAATTTAGCTTATTTCCTGGTGCTGGATAGGCGTGTATTCGTGAAAAATACGTCTGCGAAATTACTCCGTCCGTTTATGCTCTAAGATTCTCGAATAGCTCGCTGGTCGGGGAGAGAAGCGAAGAGGGTGTTACCTGCAGGTGTTTTGGTAGAAAAATGAATCTTATGTATATTTCTACCAAAACACTTTAGCTGTACCATCGTTTTGACTACGGAAAAACAGTCGTTTATTGGGGGTATTTCAGCCGCAGCCGGTACCTGTCCCCGCGCACGAACCATCGGCACAGGGATTTCTCCCTTTCAGTCTCTCGGTAGCTTTGCCCTCGTAAACAACCCGCAACCCTTCTTCAATAAATCCAGATGCTTCAACCGGTTTTATTCCGGCCTTACTCATGATTTCTGCAGGTGTATCGCCAACCCCGCTGACCAATACCGCGCGACAATCACCAAGTATTTTCGCGAGTTGGTGCCAGCGTTTTATACCGCCGCCAGCCTCCGCAGCAGGACGGTCTTCCACCTTCTTGTACTGCTTACCATCTGTCTCCCATATCTGAAACGATTTTGCTTCGCCCAGGTGTTGGTTAATGAGAATGCCTTCAAGGGTGCCGACCGCAACATAAGGGCGCTTGTGAGCAGGCATTGGCTTTAAGGTTGAGCAGGCTGAGAGGCAGCTCCTGAACTCTTCGGTTTTGTCATCATCTAAAAGGCCTACCGCGTCTGCTCGGCACCTGGTGCAATGGCGCATCTGTGGGAGGTACTGCTCTGCCATGGAGCGAATCGATGCCATGGTTTTTTTGTCAGGCTGTGGCAGATGCCCAAAAGGGGTGTTTACATTGGGGAACATGGCGATGCAGTTGAGCAGGTCAACCCCTAGTTCCTCCATTTTTTGCGCTATCTCCTCAATGTGATGGTCGTTGACACTGGGGATAACAATGGAGTTTACTTTTACTGTTATATCATGCGCTTTCAATTTTTTGATTGCTTCGATCTGCCTAGAAAGAAGCACTTCGGCAGCCTGTTTACCACGGTATACAATATTTCCGTCCTTGACCCATGAATATACTTCTTTTCCTACCTCCGGGTCGACCGCACAAACGGTAATGGTAATATGGCTGACCCCTATTACTGCCAACTCTTCAATGTAGGGGCCGATATTCATGCCGTTTGATGAAAGGCAGAGAATCATGTCCGGATGATTTTTTCTTATCATTCGCATGGTTCCCAGGGTTTCCTCAGGATTGGCAAAAGGGTCGCCTGGGCCGGCGATACCGGCCACCGTAATCCGTGGCTCCTTTTCGAGGACCTGCTGCATGTACACTCCAGCTTGCTCCGGAGAGAGGACACTACTGGTAACTCCTGGGCGGGACTCGTTCACGCAGTCGTACTTGCGATCACAAAAATTGCATTTAATATTGCACTTTGGGGCAACAGGAAGATGTACTCGACCAAATTGCCCTTTTACCTCTGCATTGAAACAGGGGTGGCGATGATAATCTTTGGTTATAATCTTTTTCATGTCTTCTCCCTTTGTAAGCGGGAAACACCTTTTACATGTAGCTATAGCCTACAGGTGAATCGCTTTGTTTTTTTGCAATAATGGTGTTGGTGATGGTGTCAAACAGACTCTGGGCACCGTGATAGCCAAGGTGGAGAATACGCTGACCGCCCACCCGGTCATGGACCGGAAATCCTACTCTGATAATCGGGATTTCAAATTTTCTGGCAAAGGCATATCCTTTGGAATGGCCTATGACTAAATCAATATCCAGCTCAGCGGCCTCGGACTCGATATCGTAAAAATCCACATTGTCCTTTACGATCGGCATCTCGCAGTCCATGCCTTCCATCACTTTCTCTATGGCTTTTTTCATCTTTTTACTGTTTCCGCCCGAGGCACAGAGTACCGGCTTGATTCCTATTTCTGCTAGAAATGAGGTCAGCCCAACTACCAGGTCTTCTTCGCCAAAGACAACCGCACGTTTGCCAAAGATGTATTTGTGCCCGTCAACCATGCTGTCAATCAGCCGACCACGGGCAGAACTGTATTTTGTTGGGATCGTTTTGCCGCTTATGGTGGTAAGTGTCTCGAAAAATGCATCGGTCTCTCTGATGCCTATGGGTAAGCCGAGCTGGTACAATTTGGTTGAAAAACGTTCTTCCAGCACCTTTCCTGCTGTCCTGCCAGGTAAAGTCGCTCCCAGCTCAATGGTTGCTTTTGCCCCACCCATTTGTTTGATCTCTACCAGCGGAGTTCCGCCTTTGGGCATCAGCGGATATTCATTGAGGGCTTGCCCGTCCAGGGTTTCTGAGTAATCGGGCATGAGTGTGATCGGCATTTCCCAATCTTCGCAAATTTCTTTGAGATGCCTGATGTCCGCCGTTGAGATAAACCCACTGAATAGGTTTGTTTTGTCGTGCATGGCGGTGGGCATGGTGAGCTGGTCAACGATAGCGGTGGTAGCTGCATGGAATCCTTCCATGTGGGTGCCTGCATAGCTTGGCGTGGAAACTGTTACCACCGCAGGCGAATCGTCTGTTCCGAATTCTTCATGATATTCGTGAAGGATCATCGGCACATTGTCGCCGATGGTTTCGGTGAGACAGGTAGTGGCTACTCCGATTAACTCTGGTGTGTATTTGGACGTTACGTTTTTCAGGCCGAGTTTCAGGTTAGCTGCTCCGCCATACACTGCGTGTTTTTCTCCCAGGGACGAGGATGCGATATCAATTGGTTCGTTGAAGTGGCTGATGATGTAGCGACGCATGTAGGTCGCGCACCCCTGAGATCCGTGGAGAAAAGGGACGCAACCTTCTATGCCTCGAAAAGCCAGGGAGGCTCCTAGAGGTTTACAGAGTTTACAGGCATTGGTGGTTGAAGTGTAATTAGGCATTTTACTCATGACGCACTCTCCTCTGCTCGGCGGGGGACAAATTTCCAGACCGGGCTCATGACCGATCCATAGACTTCACGGACAAAGTTGAGCATACCTTCGAAGCCGGCCAGCATTTCTTTTCTTTCATGGTTATGGTCACAAAAAGCGACTCCCAGCTTATAAGCAATGGGGCGTTCTTTGACCCCGCCCACAAACAGATCCACATCCTTTTCTTTTATAAAGGCGGAGAGTTCCAGTGGGTTGGAATCGTCGACAATGATCGTACCCTCGTCGGTGATCTGTTCAAGTTCATCGTAATCCTGCTTGGTCCCTGTCTGGGAGCCGACCATGACCACATCCATGCCGACCAGTCGGAAAGCCTTGACCAGGGAAAAGGCCTTGAAAGCACCGCCAACATAGATGGCGGCCTTCTTTCCCTTAAGTGCCTTTTTGTATCGGTTGAGTTCCGGCAGTAGTTTTTCAAGTTCGCTTCGTACTACTTCCACTGCCTTTTCCATGAGCTCTGGGTCCTTGAAATACCTGGCTACCTCGTAAAGCGCTTCCGCCATATCTTCGACGCCGAAATAAGAAACGCGAATTGACGGAATGTTGTAGCGCTCCTCCATCATGTTGGCGAGTTCCATGGTTGCTCCGGAACATTGCACCACATTGAGTGCTGCTCCATGTGAACGTTGAATATCTGCGACCCGACCATCGCCGGTGATATTGGCAACTACTTCAACGCCGATTCGCTCGAAATATTCACGGATCAGCCAGATTTCCCCAGCCAGGTTGAAGTCGCCCAGGATATTAATGGAATATTTGGAGATACCGCTAATGTCACCTGTGCCGACCAGGCGACCCATGGCATCGCAAGCTGCCTCGTATCCGGCACGCTTGTTGCCTTTAAAGCCTTCAGACTGAACCGGCAGCACAGGGATGCCCTTGTCGGCGGCAGCCTTGCTGCATACTGCTTCCAGGTCATCACCGATCAAGCCGACGATACAGGTCGAGTAGACAAAGGCGGCTGCCGGCTTGTGGCGGTCGATGAGCTCGTCAAGGGCGGCTGCAAGTTTTTTTTCGCCACCAAAAATGACGTCCATCTCCTGGAGGTCGGTTGAAAATGAGAGACGGTGCAGCTCCGGGCCGGAGGAAAGGGCACCTCGAATGTCCCAGGTGTACACTGCACATCCGATAGGGCCATGGACAAGGTGTATAGCATCGGCAATAGGGTAGAGTACAACCCGCGATCCGCAAAATACACAAGCCCTCTGGCTGACAGCGCCGGCAAGGCTGTCTTTGTCGCAGTCAATAGTAAAAGGGGCAGTTCCTTTCCGGTGGATCTGTCCTTGTCGTTCGTCAAGTACTTTTGCAGCTTTCATCGCTGATCACCCTTTTTGTAAATGAGTTGCATTACATGGTTTCCTTTTGACTAGCAAGCGTTGTGCCAAATAAATTAATTGTTAAAGTGTAATGAATTCAATTTGATAGGGGCAATAGCCGATTCTTTTTTGAAATAGTTGGCAAGTAAGAGAAGTAGACATTGTGACACAAATGAAAAAAAGAATACATTTTTGAGATGTTTTGTTGGTGGTACGTTGATGTGTGTAACGTTTTAAGTGAGAGCTTCGATTGGATTGATATGCTTTGTCACAAAATGACGATGAGGGGAAAAGTTGATAGAGGTAATCAAAGATTTTTCATTATTGTGCAAAAATGTGTGAGCCTATGCCGCTTTTATGGTGATGCTTATTGTGAAATGTATGTTGTTTCAGTGTGTTGGGTTCTTCGTTGTGCTGGTGGAATAAAAATTGCTTTAATTTCGGTGGTGTGGATTTATTTTTTGAAATTTCAGGCAAAGGTGTAGGTCATGACAACCGAAAGATATACTTCAGATTCTCTTCCGACCGATAGTGCCACGGCAAGGCTGGAGGTCGAAGCCTTTTACAAAATAGCCAATCTTATTAGTGAAGTTGTTCATTTGGATTCAACCCTTTCTGCAGTGCTGCAGGTTCTGCATGATACCTTGAGAATGGAAAGGGCGACTCTGCTTCTTTTGGATGAAGGTGGCAAGAATTTGATTATCAGAGCCTCGTACGGGTTGTCTGTCAAAGAAGAGCAGCGCGGTGTGTATAAAATTGATGAAGGTGTTGTGGGGCAGGTGTTTAAAAGTGGGTCTCCGTTTATTGTTCCGGATATCAACAGTGAGCCTCTCTTTCTCAATCGGACCGGCTCGCGTAAGCCGATTAAGAAGTCGACCATTTCCTTTATCGGGGTCCCTGTTGTCCTTCAGGGAGTGGTCGTTGGTGTGCTGAGTGTGGATCGACTTTTCAGTTCGGAAATTTCATTTGAAGAGGACGTCCGGTTTTTAACTGTTTTGTCTACCTTGATTGCCCAGTTTCTTAATTTGCAACAGGTCGTCAAGAATGAGCGCGCCGAACTTGTTGAAGAAAACAAAAACTTAAAAGCAGAGCTTCATGGAAAGTTCAGCAGGCATTTTATTATTGGGCATTCAAAGCCGATGCAGGAGGTGTTTTGGGTTATAGAGAAGGTTGCTAAAAGTGCAGCTACCGTTCTTATGACCGGCGAATCAGGTACGGGAAAGGAGCTTGTGGCTCGAGCCATTCATGAGTCAAGTAAGAGGAAGCAGCAGCCTTTTATTAAGGTGAACTGTGCAGCCATTCCGGAAAATTTGCTTGAAAGTGAACTTTTTGGTCACGAAAAGGGAGCATTTACCGACGCGATTGTTTCTAAGCCCGGAAAGTTTGAGATTGCTGACAAGGGGACCCTGTTTTTGGATGAAATAGGGGAGTTGCCCCTCGGCCTTCAGGCGAAAATATTGAGGGTGCTCCAGGAAAAACAGTTTGAACGTGTTGGTGGTAATCGTACCATGAGTGCAAATGTTCGAATTCTTGCGGCAACAAATGTTGACCTGGAAGAGGCTGCAAAAAAGAAACTTTTTCGTATTGATTTGTTTTATCGGCTCAACGTTGTGCCGATTGTTCTTCCGCCTCTTCGTGAGCGAAAAGAGGATATCCCACTCCTGCTGGAGTATTTTCTCAAGGCTAGTAACAAGAGGAATGACAAGAACATGAGGATGAGCCAGGAGTTTCTTGATTTTATGATAGATTACTATTGGCCTGGTAATGTAAGGGAGCTGCAGAACTTGGTCGAGCGAATGGTTATTCTTGCTGATGGGAACATCCTCAGGGTGTCGGATCTCCCGGAGTCAATTCGTTTTGCAGAGTTAGATCAGGTGTCTGCTGAGACTGCAAGACAACCTGAAACCGCTCCTGATCTTTTTCAAAATCAAACGTATAAAGATCTTTCTCCCCGTTCTTTGGAAGAAATTGAAAAGCAGGAGGTGGAGAAAGCCTTGAGGCGGCATGGGTGGGTTCAGGCAAGAGCTGCCAGGGAGCTAGGGCTTACCCAGCGACAGATAGGGTATAAGGTAAAGAAATACGGTCTTTCTCGACCCACGTTTTAGCCTGAATTTCTTGTCATTTCAGGCGGCGTCAGGTTCAAAATTTTTGGTAATGAATAGGTAAGCGTAGACTCCGGGTAAGCGTAGACTCCGGGTAAGTGTAGACTCCGATAGTGACCTGTGCTCATTGCCAAGGTGCTGAAGAAAATTATGCCGGATGGACTGGTCTCAGGTGAATATTGGTAAGCTTGTAACCGCCTTTGAGCTTGCCTTGTATAAAGAAATTGTTTGCAATTAAGAAGTTAGCGCAATGCTTGTGAGCAATCCGGTCTAGGCTGAGTGTAATCGTTGTTGGGCAAGACGGATAAGTTCATTCTCAACCAAAGGCTTTGCTCCGGATTTGGCAAGAAATCTGATTTTTTGGACAAGATCTTCCGCCTGTTCGCTGGAAAAGGTCATGCCTGCCGAGCGTAATGTATGTTGGATGGCCCTTTTTCCAGTTTTACTACCAAAGAGAAGTGTCCTGTCGCGTCCCAGCTTGAGTGGGTCATACGGCTCATATGTTTTCGGATTTACCGCCAAACCGTGTACGTGCAGTCCTGATTCGCAAGTGAATATTTCTTTTCCTATGACCGGATGGTGAGGATGGATATATGTCTGCGCTGCTGCTGCAACAGTATCGCAAAGCGTTTTCAGGTTGTCGGCCTGGTAGCGCCTCATTTCTTTTTGCAGAGACAGAAAACCTACAATTTCTTCGAGTCGGCAATTACCGGTTCGTTCGCCAAGCCCTAGAACTGTTGCGTCAATCCACTGTGCTCCTGCTTCCAGTGCAGCTATGGCATTGGCTGTGGCCATGCCGAAGTCGTTATGGGTGTGGACTCCAACTTCAAGCGATGTTGCCTCTGTTACTCTGTTTACCAGTGCTGTTATACTTCCCGGAGATCCGATCCCTACTGTATCGGCAAGACGTAATCGTGATGCGCCTGAACTGTTGATAAGTTGAGCGACGCGAACAAGGAATTCAGGCTCAGCTCTGGTTGCATCTTCAAGCCCGACAGATACTTTTTCGAAGCCCAGCTCAAGAGCTTTTGTGATGGAGCGGTCGAGTTTCTCTAGTACCCATGAACGAGTATGAGCAAGTTTTTCCCTGATCAGTATATCTGAAACAGGTATGGAAAGTGAGAGTGTGTCAGGTTTGCATTGGCCGGCAAAGTGTATATCTTCCTCGTTGCATCGCGACCAAAGGGCAATCTTCACTTTTCTTTTTGCTATTTGTAAGGCGTCCGGCACAAGGGTTAGTAGTTCTGGTGACCTGGGCGTGGCAACGCCCAGTTCAATTTCTTCGACACCAAGTGCGGTGAGCTTCTCTATTATATCGAGTTTCTGGTGATGCTCAAAGAATACTCCGGCACGCTGTTCTCCTTCTCTTAATGTAGAATCAACAATACCCTTCAGGGAAAAATCCGACATGATTACTAACCTCTTTTTTTTAGAACGTCGCTCGATTGAATGCGATTGTCTGTTGTGGTGCCTTAAGTGATGCAAAAAACGTGCGCTGGAAAACCATAAATAAACGTGTTTTTGATGGGGGAATAGTTCGTTTATGTGAAGATGTGGAAAATAGTGTTACGGAAATGTAATGTTTTGCAGATATGTACTCTTTGTCGGTGGGCTGGTCTGTTGTGGACATCCTCTTGGTGTGCTCAATAGAACACGCATTTTGACGCGATAAAGTTTGGGAGGTATGGTAGTAGTATTTTACATGTTATCAACCCAGTGAGTTGCACTGCCGCTTAGGTGTAATAAAAAAAGACTCTTCAACAGTTAGTTTGGATATGTACTCTATGGCCTTGGAGTAAAAGTATGGAATTTTCACATGGACTTTTTGTTATCACGATCGTACATCTTTTGGCTGCCGCCTCTCCAGGTCCTGACTTTGTGATGGTATCGCAACAGTCCCTTTCAAACGGGAGAAGTTCCGGTATCTTATGTAGCCTGGGCATAGCCTGCGGGCTGTCTGTGCATATTATCTATTCCGCTTTAGGGCTTGCCGCTGTTATTGCGAATTCCGTATCACTGCTGTTTGTCATTAAACTGCTTGGCGGGAGTTATTTAATGTATCTTGGTATTAAGGGGATACGATCACAACCCAAGGTGCTTGAGCAGGGTGAAGGGAGCCGCATTATATATCGTTCTCCACTGAAAACCGTGGGCAAAGGTTTTCTGTGCAATGTTTTAAACCCCAAGGCACCGATCTATTTTGTCTCTCTTTTTACGATTGTACTTTCTCCGGATATACCGCTCCGGTTTTTGGCTATCTATGGTGTGTGGATCATGTTGCTTCAATTTTTGTGGTTTTCTCTGGTTGCTCTGCTTCTCTCAAGCCCTCCGGTTTCGAGGCGTTTTAATAAATGTGGGCACTACGTAGACCGTGTTTTTGGTGGAGCAATGGTCGCCCTGGGGTTGAAAGTGATTACATCGCAAACGAGCTGATCCTGAAATGAACGCCTGCTACATTAACTATTTTTTTTTATTGACTTTACTCGGTAGCGTACTAGTCTTTTGACTGTAAATCCGTAGGGGATGGAGTTCCCCGTATAACTGCCGTAATCGGCTGATGACTCCTACTGGAAGAACTCTCTGGTGGGGGGAATCCGTTCAAAGTTTTCAAGCTCCTGCCGGATAATAATTTGGCTGGGGCTTTTTTGTTTGCAAGTGACAAAAGTGGGTAAATGTATCAGGCATATTTTTGTTGGCCTCGCCAAGGTATAATGAGAAAATAGCTATGCTTTCAGTTGGGACTGGCAAAGGGTGCAGAGAAGGTCACGATCCAGAGATTTTGCGGAGCTATTTGCCCGGTTTTCCCTTGAAGGAAAGGGTAGTTGTGGAGTGGTTAAAAATGATATGGAAAGTTTAGCTCAAATAATAATGCAGTTAAAAAGTGCCTTGTCGGATAGTCTTTTTTTTATAGGCCCGGTAGTGAAAAAAATTGCCCTGGTAATGTGTGGGGGCAGTCTGGGGGCGGCAAGTCGCTACGGTATCAGTTTGCTCTCGGTGAGGATTTGGGGTACCGGTTTTCCATGGGGTACCCTGATTGTCAATTTGATTGGCTGTTTTTTAATCGGGGTGCTGTTTACCCTTGCTGCCAGGGCCAGGTTATTAACTCCAGATATGCGATTATTACTCATCACCGGATACATGGGGGCTTTAACTACATTTTCGACCTTTGCTCTGGAAACCGTCAGCGCCGGTCGCGCAGGAATGGTACTTCAGTCCCTGGTCAATGTATTGGCTAACAATGTCGGTGGTCTTGCCTGCACTTTTCTGGGTATATGGGTGGCTAGTCTCATCAGGTAGTGTTCTTTCCGAGAGGTATCATTTTTCGGACAGGCGCCGGATAGTTATAGAGGATCAAGCAATGTTGAAATATAAAGCGGTCGAAATTTTCACCAATGAAGAGGCACGATACCGGAATAAACCGGTTGCGGATGCTGCCATGCAGTATGTTCGAAAGTTGAAAATAGCTGCGCGTTGTACGGTCAGTCGAGGGGTTGCCGGTTGTTCTGAAAGTGGAGAGATAACGACTGATAGGCTGGAAGTGCTTTCTGTAAGTATGCCGATTAGAATTTATATTATCTTCCCTGCCGCAGAGATGGAGCGGGTGCTCGATGGTTTGGAGCCTATGGTCAATGATGGGATCATGGTGCTGCACGATCTTGATGTTGTCTGTCACCGGGTGCGCAATGCCTTTTTTCCGCGTCAGCTGAAGGTCCGCGATGTAATGACAGCAGATGTTGCAAGTATTACCACGACCACCCGGCTAAGTGATGTGGTGCAACTGCTGTTGCCGTCTATCTTTAACGGTGTGCCGGTTCTGGATCCAAAAGGTCGCCCTGTCGGCATGGTTACCCAGGGCGATTTGATCAGAAAAGGTGGGCTGTCGCTCAGATTGGGACTGTTGACAGAGTGCGATGAGCAGTGTCGAAAAGAGGTTCTTAACCCGATGTCTACCCGGCAAGCCGAGGAGATCATGACAAGACCAGTTATTTTCATCGCTGAAAGCAAACCGCTGGCAGAGGCTGTGGATTTGATGTTGCGCGTAGGAATGAAGCGTTTACCGGTAGTCGATGAGCAAGGGAAACTCTCGGGAATGCTGTCGCGACTGGATATTTTTAATACGGTCATGCGCGAAACTCCTGATTGGAAAGCCTTTGCTGAGCAGAAAGTGGAAGTGGGAGATTTAAAGCGGGTGGGAGATATCCTGCGTCGGGATACCCATACTGTTTCTCCTGAAACAACCTTGGACGAGGTTATGCGCATCATTGACAGCAATGACATGCAAGGGGTAGCTGTGGTTGACCCGCAAGGCAAATTGCTGGGGCTGATTGCTGATCAGGACTTGCTTGGTTATTTTCAATCCGGGCAGGAAGGATTCTGGCAACGTTTGGCAAAAGGAATACATTCCACTCAACACAATATTTGTCATGGAGACCTGCAACAGTGCTTGCTTGAAACGACTGTCGGCAAGGTTATGCAAACGGATTTTGTAGCGGTCCGTGAAGATATGTTGATCGAAAACGCTATCAGCCAGATGGTGGAAAAGGGAATCAAGCGCTTGCCGGTGGTTGATGAGGCGGGCTGTTTTCAAGGGATGATCAGCCGGGATTCATTGCTCCGCACAGGCTTTAATGCTGCCATGTAGTTATGGCGATATACGCGACAGAGGAAAAATGTAATTGAGTTAAGGTGATTTTATGAAAATTCTTGCCTCAGAAAAAATTGCTGCTTACTCCCATTGTGCAACAATTCCAATTATAGCAATCGGTTCTCTTGCGCTGGTTATACTGGCAAAGGGAGATTTTTCGATCCAGCTTGTCTCTATTATCTATGGATTGTCAGGTATTTTTCTTTTTAGTGCGAGTTTTCTGTACCACTCGAAAAAACAAATGGAAAATGACAAAACAATCTGGAGAAAGCTTGATCACACGGCCATTTTTTTTCTCATCGCTGGAACTTACACTCCTCTCTGTTTCCTTTATCTTGAGGGAAAAATGAAGTGGGGCATTCTTATTGCTCAGTGGTCGCTGGTGATGCTGGGAACGCTTTTTAAATTCCTGTTTATCAATGCGCCAAGAGTGTTCGGGACCATTGTTTATCTCGTTATGGGGTGGCTCGTATTGGTTCCGATGGTGAGCCTGGTGGAAAACATGCCAAGGGTTGCCCTTATTTTCTTGGTAGCAGGTGGGCTCTCGTATACAATCGGTGCGGTCATTTATGCCTGTAAGAGACCGAACCCGCGACCAGGTTTTTTTGGGTTTCATGAGATTTTCCATCTTTTTATTTCAGGCGGAGCAATTTTGCACCTTGTGATGCTCATTGATGGGGTGAAACATCATTTTCATTCTTGATTTACCTGTTGTTTACGACCAAAAAAAATGCTCCCACCTCCTGAACGATGGCTAAATGCTCTCTCTATTCGACCGCGGTAATCGATTGGTCGAGCAGGAATGTACAGGGGACCAAATTAGCCACCATCCTGGAAACCTGACATGCTGCCGACGGTTGAACCGGCAGTTTAATAGGAGTAGGGGTTCCACCTTAAAGGCAAATTATACTGTCCAAACAAAGAGAAGAACCACCTCTACTTCGTGAATAATTGCTTTTCCTTCCAACTTCTGCATTACAGGTAAAATTTGAATTTTAACCTCGAAGGTAAGCGCAGATTTCGATATTAACTCTATGCCGGAGGTACAATTTTGGATGTGCTGCGAATTTGAGCGGACTTTCTAATTTTTTAAGACGCCCTAAAACTTTAAGGTCCTTTTCAATGCGGGAAAAGATGAAGATGTGTTTGTTTTGGTTGACGGTTTAAAGAGAATATCTTGCTGTAGATAAAAAAAAGTAGGGTTCTGCATGAAAAAAGGCTAGAAATGGAGTGCGGTTGGCTCTGATTGCCTGGATCAGGCCTCATCGTTGATTTTTTATGGAGCGTATCATTGTTCATTGATGCTCTATTTATGGGAGATTTTTTTTGAACGATTTCGACGTTATTCTATAAAAAAAACAATAAGTTAGCAGGTTTAAAGGGGTCATAACAATAATCATCGAATCAAAAAGGAGATGAAATGAGGGGGGAGATTAATCGAACAGGATTTTCTTGTCGGCAGGGCATTGTATGCCTTGGAATTATGCTCTTGCTCACTGCTGGCATACTCCAGCCGGGGAATGCTGTCGCAGATGACATGATGGATTGTATGAGTAAAAGCATGCAGTCGGCAGATCCGAACATGACCATTGGCGAACTTCGACTGCAGTGCGAGAAAGAAATTCAGGATGGAGGGGATGATAAGGTCCAAGAGGAAAAGCAGCTAGCTGTGGTCACAGATCGTGTTCACAAGGACCGCCAGCATGTGCTGCAGCCTTTCACTCTCATGGCACATAAACCAAACTATATACTTCTTGCCGCATACAATGCCAGCGGTTTCAATTCAGCCCCATGGAAAGAAACGTTTGGTGATCCAACCCTTGAAGACTGGGAAGACACAGAGGCCCAGTTTCAGCTCAGTGTCAAGTTTCCTCTGCTTGTTAATATGTGGGATGATACGTTTGATATTTATGCGGCCTATACCAATCGTTCTTTCTGGCAGATATACTACGAAGACTCTGCTCCCTTCCGTGAAACCAATCATGAACCTGAGGCCTGGGTACAGTTCCACCCTGATTGGGAATTATTCGGCTTTAAAAATACCTGGAATTCATTTGGCATCAATCATCAGTCCAATGGCCGTGGTGGATCGCTTTCCCGTAGCTGGAATCGCCTTTTTGCCTGGATTACGGTTGAGCGCGGCAACCTTGCCATGTCCTTTAAGCCGTGGTACCGAATTCCAGAAGATGATGACGACGATGATAATCCGGATATCACCGATTATCTCGGTCATTATGAACTCTCTGCCTCGTATAAGTGGGGAGAGCATGTATTCAGTGTGATGTCACGTAACAACCTGGAATCAGGCTTTGAGAAAGGTGCGGTTGAGCTCAGTTGGAGTTTTCCGCTATGGGATTGGCCTTACTTGAAAGGATATGTGCAATACTTTAATGGTTACGGGCGTAGTCTTATTGATTACAACCAGCACTCCAATGTCATTGGTATTGGTTTTTCAGTAACAGACTGGCTGTAGGCAGCTAACCCATATTTTTTCGAAACATTTTTCAATAATGTAATGTATCAGGCAACCTGTCTTTGGTTCAGGTTGCCTGGTGATTCCCTAATATCCCTCCAAATACTTCATTTTAGGTTCTTCTAAGACGTTCCACCATGATCCATATTTTGGATTTGGCAGCATGTACCAAACTCGGCCCCATTTTTTTTCATTCGCAGTGACCAGGTCTGCTCGTTGCTCAGAGGTGATA
This sequence comes from Desulfogranum marinum, assembly GCF_016918565.1. Taxonomy (GTDB): domain Bacteria; phylum Desulfobacterota; class Desulfobulbia; order Desulfobulbales; family Desulfobulbaceae; genus Desulfogranum; species Desulfogranum marinum. The sequence continues at coordinate 264,071 of NZ_JAFFQD010000001.1, read as the reverse complement.
TTCTTTTTTACATTTGGCAGGAAATCCCCCAGATCATCGCCGAAGAGCATCATTATCCGATATTTTTGAGCCACTAGTTTCTTTCTACTTTCTTTTTCGGATAACCATCCTGTTTGTTCGTTTTTAAGCAAGATGTTAGCAGGCTTGATCCCCTCAATGCCAACGTTCTTCAAATTATTAATAGTGTCGGCCTTTTGTGGACACTTATCCTTTGTGCCTGTACGCTTTTTACATGTACGATTTGTGATATATATGATTTCTACACCGGCAGCGGTTGCATGATTAATGAAACTGACCGCACCCGGTGTCGCTGTTGCCTGCTGCAGTGAAAGCCAATGGTCCCAGGTTTGAGAATTGTATTCAGCATTTTCGACGATAATTTTGGCATGGTACTTCGTGTTGTCCAATACTGTTTCATCGACATCTAATACAACTGCCGGGGGTAATGATGCGGCCTGCTTGACCTGACCGGGGATTGCAGTCCATGCGGAATCCTTGACTGCTTTTTCTAGGTTGTTAGTTGCTGTATTATACGTTTGAAGTGATGTTGCATGGAAGTTAGAGGACTGTTGCATCCAGAGTACGCTGTTAAAGCTGTTATGAACCAATGCCGTTGAGCTGCTGGCTGCTCGCTGGGAGCAACCAGTAGATAAAATTACTACTCCAACTATTACGATAAATTTCAGGAAAATTACTGCCATCAGTGGCGTTGAAGAATGGACAGAAAAACGTGGTGATTTTGGCATTGGCGCAAGGAGTGTTGACGTTTGTAAAAAGATATGGACAGATAAAACGTATCATATCCCTATAATTTGCTCTACAGGTATCTCGAAGGTGTGAGTTATCCATAAATATATTAGCATGTTAACGAGTATGTGGAATTAACTCTGGCGTCTATTTGGTCCATGGCGTTGTTGATCGTTTTTCCGCCAAGGGAGGAATCTTCAATAGGTCAAGTTTTTAAATGGCTGCCTATTAGTTGAGCTTCAATAACTCTTTGTCGATATCGACGCCATGTCGGCGAAAGAAGGAATCTCATTGATTATTGAGCTGTTTTTACATCGAGCTTTTCTTCTAATTTTTTGTACACACGTTCACACCGTTTTGCGGGGACAATAAGCAGCATTGGACGAGAAACATAGATAGTGACCAGTGTGTCTTTTGGTCGAGGTTCTTTGAGGTACACTTTGATTCTCGATGCACCCAGTCCTCCCAGCCATCCCTTTTGTTTCCATTCAATAACACCTTTGTGCTCGTCTGAGCTGACGCTTTCCCATGAGGGGATTTCGTTCCCGCTTTCCACGACCATTTGAAAGCTTTTTTTCAATTCAAATGGGATTTTATATTCGAAACTTTTAATCATTTTTTAGAAGCCTTTATCGTTTGTTGAGACTCTACCCGGGAATCATGACCGATCTGGGAAATAGAATCCTGCAAAGATCATAGTCTGTCCGTAAATATTGCTCAATCATTTCATTGGTGCGTGGGGGGGGGGAGACCAAATAGAAAATTTAATTTTTTATACTTTAAATTAGTAAGTTATGGTTGTAATAGTAGTTATGTGTAAATGCACACAATCGTTATGGATTCATTACCCTGAAGCAGGTTGAACAAGTGATAAAAAAAATTGACGGCAGGCCCAGCAAATTCTCTAATTTCATTATAGGTTATGGAATAGTACAGAGTGCTGAGGTAACTGACTGAAAAAATGTACACTTTTCAGGTGCATTCAGGTCTTTAAAAAACTGTGCGAACAGGAAAAATACAAGGAGCATTTATTATGCAACAGTTAGACGAAGTTTATCGTTCTTGCACACTGGATTATTTTGAAAGCGGCGCGTACCGTATTACTATGGAAGAATTTCTGGCCCTCAAAAAAGAAAATAAGGCGATGATGCTGGATCTACGTTCCAAAGAAGAAGCTGAGCTGATAGGGCTGTCCTTTGCGCATAACATTCCCATTGAAGAGTTGCCGGACCGGTTGGCTGAACTGCCTAGAGACAAAACCATAGCCGCTTTTTGCGCCAGCTGTGTCCGTGCCGTGATGGCATTTGTCTATCTGAAGGCAGCTGGTTTTGAAGATGTAAAAATTGTCCCTGACAAATTGCAGGAACTGACAGCAAACTTTATGCCTCCATTTGCTGCCAAGCATTACGAAACGCTTAAAAAGTAATTTTTTCTCTTCTCAAACCGTCGGTTTTTTTCCTTGAAGCCGGCGGTTTTTGGGCTTTGAGAAGGGGTTTAACCGATTTTGCATTACAACCTCTTTTTTCGTTTGAGAGAATTGAATGCCTTGACCCATAAAAACAGTCAAGGCTATAATGGTGTAATCAACAACTGCTTGAATAAACTTCCCATAACTGATTATAACAACAGGTACATCACCGAAAGCTTCTTTAACGGTAAATACCGGGTTGGAGAAATTAACTACTCTCAATAGAACACGCTTAGAGGCATGATCACCTCGCCTGCAGCAGGTGAAATTATTTAGTTGGTAGATAATGAGGTATGTTTATTTGCAACAATGACAAAGACCCAAGATTTGGAGGGATGTATGGGGAAGATGTTTAAATCAACAGCATTGTTAGTGATATTAGGTTGCTGCCCTGTGGTTGCTGTTTGTGAGGCGGAACTGATGGTCTTTCCCGCTAAAGGACAAACACCTCAGCAACAGAGTGCCGACGAGCAGGAGTGTCGAAACTGGGCTATAAATCAAAGCGGTGTTGACCCTGCAAGACTGTCTGCCCCCGCGTCAAGTGCGAATCAACAAAATAGTAGGCCTGTATTGCGAGGTGCCGCTAAGGGGGCCGCTGTTGGTGGACTTGGAGGCTCATTGGGTGGAGAATTCGGTAAAGGCGCTGCCGCTGGAGCCGCTGTTGGCGGTCTGGTAGGAGGAATGCAAAACCGCCGACAGCAGCAGGCGACCGCAACAACCGACCAACAGGCTCAGCAGATCTACAATCAGCAAATTGACAGCTATAACCGTGCCTATTCTGCCTGTCTTGAAGGCAAAGGGTACACTGTCAAATAGTAAACTCCGAGCCAATTTTGTTTTTTTTTGATAGCTTGCTCGACTACTATTAATAGATGGGATATGTGTTGGCTGCTTTTTTTTTGCAAAAATGATAAAGAATCACAACTTTTTCAGTATGTTGACAGTAAAAATAATCTACTTTCGGAGTCTATGCTTATCTCGTCATAGCCAAAAAAATGAACCTGACGCCGCCTGAACTGATGAGAAATCCGGGTAAAGTTTGATTATTCAGTCTCTCGTACCTAAAACTATCGCGTTAAGCTTGGGGTGGCGCGGGACAGTGACTTTTTAGATATTTGCATATGTTTTTTACGAAAAAAATCCGCTGGCAAATAATATAACAATGTAACCGTACAGAAGGGCTTACTATTACCGATGGTGCTCTTGCCATGAGTAGCGAACGTTACGTTCTTCTTTAAAACGATTGTAAGAAAGCACCATTGGCGTAATAGTATCACTTGCTCTGCTCATACATTTCTAACGATCTCCGGTGGAGCGGTTATCTTTGCAAACCTTCTGGTGAGAGTGTATGCCCGTGTCATTTTATCTATTAATGAAATTTCAATTCTTGCTGTTTCCAACTCATCGCCAGCCTGATCTCGTCCTAACACTTCTGCTTTACGCGCCATCAGCCTCTCGACGAGTTGCGGGATGTTTTCTTTCTTATTGATAACAGCCAGGGCTGCATGTTGGTCATTGTTCTGTATTGATTGAACAGCGAGTTCAACCGATTGGTATACCTCTTGGTACAACTCTTTGAAAACCAACCGTGTTGTTTCGCTCACCTGCCGCTCTTTTTTTATGAATCTGAGCAACAGCCCTGAAAGTTCCGTTTCAACCAGGTCGGCAAGGTTTTCCAAACTTACTGTAGCGGTCATCAAGTCCTGGTGTGCTTTACTTTCTTCTGCAGTAAGAAGGCGCTGCCGTATTTTTCCAAGAAAACCAAAGATTGCCGCTTCGAGGATATCGACCTTGTCATCGAGCTCTATTATTCTATTTACCTGTTCTTTGCTTTTGTTGAGCACAGCATCAGGGAGCCCACCAAACATTTCACAGGTAATCTTCCCCATCCTGCCAAATTCCTGACGAACCTGCTCAAGAGCAATAGACGGAACTTCCACAGCCGCCTCGTCGAGATATTTTGGCTCAATAATAACACCAGCTTTTTCCTTCTTTTCAGGGAAAAGTATTTCAGCGAGCCTGGCAAATATCCCCGGTAAAACCGATGAAGGCTATAGTATTAAATACATTAAAAAGAGTGTTTGCATTTGCTATTTGTCTTGGAACGTCGCTTGCCATTTTTGCGGCTCCTTCCAAAGCCTCTTGTGCAGGAGAAATGGCAGTCGCTATGTCAGCAAGAAACCCTATAAAAGGCAGCCACACAAGCACTCCAACAATGTTAAAAAGGACGTGAACAATTGCTGCCCTGACAGCTTCAACCGGTTTACCCATAGCCGCAAGTAGTGCAGTCACGCAGGTTCCAATATTTGCACCCAATGCCAAACCAATCCCTGCTTCCAACGAAAGCAATCCTTCTGTGGCCATTGCAATGGCAATTCCCACCGTTGCAGCAGATGACTGGACAAGGCTGGTAAATAAGGCACCTGCTAAAATGCCAAGCAGGGGGCGCTTCATACTTTCCAGAAAAACCATGAACGGTTCATAGGTACGCAACGGTGTCATGGCTTCACTCATGATGCCCATGCCGTAAAAAACCAGACCGATGCCTAGCAGCATCATCCCAGCATGTTTTACATTTTCTTTTTTCGCGACAAAGGTCATGAAAAAACCGATGGCGACCGGAAGTAAAGCGTAGGCAGCAATATTAAACGCCAGCAATTGTGCCGTCATCGTCGAACCAATATTGGCCCCCATAATAACACCAACTGACTGGGCGAGAGTCATCACCCCGGCAGTGATAAAGCTCACCACTAATACTGTGGTTACAGAAGATGAGTTGAGGACAGCCGTAACAAAGGCACCGGTAATGGCGCCAAGAAAGCGGTTGGTGGTCATTTTGGAAAGCAGCGTCTTCAGCGTTTCACCAGCTGCTTTTTTGAGTCCTTCAGAGAGGAGATTTAGCCCTCCAAGAAACAGAGCCAGACCACCAAACAGTCCCATGGCCAGCTGCAGTACATCAAGATTGTTTCCTGGGAGGTCCGCCCCAAATGCACCTGGAGCAACAAGGAGGAATAATATTCCGAAAATGAAAATCAAAGCCGGTCGAGTAAGAAGTGTTTTCAGATATGTCATATTAAACACCTGTCTTTGCTCCAGTAATTTTACCTTTTCAGTGCCAAAATGAACAATGGCCGTGAAGAAATACCAAGAATCAATGCCAACGTTATGTCTCGCACAAAACTTTGTTGTTTGTAATTTTTTTTTAATGCCACGTGACGACGAGCAAGTAACACAGAAAAGAAGTGATAAAAAGTCACGTTAACCAATGTGGTTAGCGATGCGTTTTAAGTGTTGTTTAACAAGAACGGTTACAGAACGATTTTCATTTTGGACCTGCATCACACTGATTGTAAAAAAATAGCGTGATGCAGGGTGTCGCATGCTGTGCAGCTACAAGAATTTATCTCGGTGAGGTACTACTTCAATTCAACTTTCAGTCCTTCAGGCGCCAGTTTGAGCTGAACCCCTGCTTTTCTGGAAGTGAGCTTCATAACAACTCCATTTTGGTTTTTCATAACCTGGGCTCCTGCTCCACCTCCAACAGCTACTCCTGCTTCAGCCGCAGAAAAAGTTCCAGCAAAATCTGTAATGTTTTTAAGGTGATAGACCTCTCCTTGAGCTGAAATAGAGGAAATGCCCAGATCTATTACGGAAAGTCCTTTGATCTTGAATGGATATTCCTTTCCCTGAAAGGTGAGTACCCCTTCGCCCCAGCTAAAACCGACACCAACAGCAACCGCTTTAGTTTCTATGGATACGGTTCCCGAAGGTTTTTCTTCTTCAGCTATTGCAGCAGTTCCAACAACCGAGAGTAGAAGAATCATTAAAGCCGCGACATAGTTTTTTGGTGCCCTAATCATTACAAATCTCCTCATTTAAGGTTTTGAGCTATCTGTCAATTGCACTTAGAACGCCTAGCGCAAAGACAGGTTATGAAAAAAACATCATATTTTATCTTAAGATCTTTTTCTCGACATTCAACTTTTTAAATTCCAAATATAGTCAAATGTTTAAATCGTATTCACTCATCTGCCTTTCTAGGCCTTCTACCTATTGAATAAACCGATACATTTGCTAGTCTAAAAGTATCACATAAGTGGTACGGCCTTGATTTTATCTAAATGGGAATAACAAGAAAATAACATTGATAAGATGATATTTCTTTGGAGGTGACCTTTATATTTGGTTTTTAAAATTACTTCTGGGTAGCACTCTTAGCCATATTTTTAGCCGGGTGTTCGGGTAAGAGCAGGTTGAAACCAACCCCATACAGCACGATGCTTTTATATTGTAGTGTGGTGCACCATTTAAAATATTGGCTAATGCGCGTATTGGTACCGTATCTGTAGCATTGATCGTGTTGCAAATCACTATATAGGGTAATCTTTGAGAATGACGGTTTGGTAAAGGGATGTAGCTTGTGGCAGTCATTGTTACCAATAATCGTAACTGTCCAGTAACACTTCAACTCTCCACGATCTGCAAGTCCAGCATAGCAATGAATCGAAGTCGGGGCTTATCTGCTAAATCGGTCAGCTTCTGAATATATGGAGCACTGTTGAAACGTTACAGTTCGGGGTAGATTGACAGTTTCTAAATATTCGCTAAATGGTTACCAATAACATTATTTTTACTCCGAGGAGGGATAAAATGTATAACTTTGTTAATGCCGCTTCTCAGAAGACTGGAATGCCCCCTGGTTCTCTTGTCCACGTAGGGGAGGATCAGGCAATAGAATCACGAGTGTCCATTGTTCAGTATAACAAGCAGCGCCTTGAAGAAAAGGTAGTTACCTCCATAGAGAAGGTTGATCAGTTTCAAGAAGCAGAGGCTATCACCTGGGTAACCATCGAAGGATTAAAAAACGTCGGGCTCATCGAATCAATCGGGCGTGTTTTTGATATTCACCCACTCGTTCTTGAAGATATACTGAATACACAGCAACGACCTAAATTTGAAGAATTTGACGACTACCTCTATATCGTTCTTAAAGATCTTTCCCTGGCGGAAGGGGATTCATTTGTTAGGTATCAACAGATTAGTATATTAGTTCTCAAAAATGTAGTTTTTATTTTTAAAGAGCACCAAGACGATATATTTCTTCCTCTTCACAAGCGACTCCATAACAATAAGGGAAGGCTCAGAACCCTGGGGGTAGATTATTTAACCTATGTAATCCTAGACACAATTGTAGATAAAAACTTTATTATCATCGATTCTTTAGATGAAGTCGTCAGCTCAATTGAAGAGGATCTATCCATTAACGCTACCCCGGAAATACTCGCTACTATTCAGCGAATCAAACATGAATTGATTTATATCCGAAAATATATCTCGCCTTTGAGAGATTTGCTCTTGGAGTTATTGAGAAGCGATACAGTCTTAATCGATGAAAAAAATCATATATACTTCAGAGATGTGCTTGATCATGTGCTCCGTGTAACAGAAAGTTTGGAAACGTATAGAGATATGCTGTCCAGCTTGCTGGATATCTACATGTCAAGTGTGAGTAATAAAATGAATGAAGTGATGAAAGTATTAACGATTTTTGCCGCTATTTTCATCCCACTCACTTTTGTAGCTGGAATTTATGGAATGAATTTTGAGTATATGCCGGAACTTAAATTGAAATGGGGATATCCGACTGTATGGCTCGTATTTATAATAACTCCCATTGGGTTAATTGCCTATTTTAAGAAAAAGAAATGGTTGTGATAGGGCTAGCAGCTATAGACCAATGCGGTAAAACACACCTTAACAAATTGAACATTAAATTATGAAGTTACCGACAACAACCAGCAGAATCATTACCAGCAGCGTACTCTGCATATTCTTTCTCTTGGTTTCGATACCTTGCTCGGGAGAGGAAGAATCGACTAAAACCGAACCTGAGGTAGCACAGGCACTCTCGCTTATTGAAATTTATTCATGGAGTAACAAGATTCCAAATGATCTGGTTGATTTGCAAAATCAGATGGAGGGAATTACCAATGTTGCAGAACATTTGTCGCGCTTAACTAATATAGCCGCAGAGGTAGATGACCTTGAATGGGAAATAATAATGGCCAAATCAGATCCCAATATCAGTTATCACCAGCTTTCTTCCCTTGAATCCCGGCTAGCTAAAATTAATCAACAGCTCGAAGTGTTGGATACACCGGTCAAGTCGAACGTCATGCTTCTGGAAAGACTTTATAAAGAGTGGCTGGAAAGACAAAATGTTTTGCATGCATTACGCATAGAAGCAGAAAAACAAGGAAAAATTGATGACGTAGCAGAAATTCTTGATACGCTCGACACTCTCGTACGTAATGGGCAGCACACTATTGAAGAACAGATTAAACCAAATCTACAGGCTGGGAAGGAGATTGGTGAAATTTTGACACAGGTCTACGTGCTCAGTGATACCGTCTCTGACGTGATCAAGGATATGAATGGATTTAGCCTCCAGCAGACCTCGCCATCAATGCTCTCGCCCACTTTTTACCAACGTCTTGAGAAAAAACTCCTGCAGAAGGGGTGGGAAGACCTTCGTCTGTTTAGCCAATACCAGCTTCGCTATCTCAACCAGAATAAGCAGGGCGTTGCGATGAGCCTGCTTGCAATATGTCTGCTTGTTTTTGTTGTGCATGCCAGCAAAAAACTGGTCAAAGCTTCTTCTAAGTGGCACCCTTTTGCCTCCAGGCCGGTTGCCACGGCAGTTTTTATTGCCAGTGCATCTTTTGGCATTATAAACACCACCCCAATTCGTCCTGACCTTCCCCCGGAGTGGGAGGCATTGTCACAGCTGCCGTTAATCGTCGTTGTGGCTATTTTAGCCAAAAATGTATGTCATACCCCCTGGCAAAGTACACTCTTAAGAAGGGTAGTCCTTTTGTTGGCTGTTTCTCATTTATTCAGTATTATTGGATTGCCGCAACTCTTTACCTATCTCTTTGTCTTTTATATATCAGTATTGGGGCTTGCCTATTATCTGTACCTGTTGAGACGTCGCTGGAAAAATTCGTCGAGTACAAAAATTACCTGGGCAATCTGGCTGTGGTGTTGTTTGCCGTTGACTATAATCATCTCCGGTATCTTAGGTTATGATCAGTTTGCCGTCTATATTTTTGGAATAGTGCTTGCTGAAATACTCGTCAGTCTGATGATCTTGCTTATGCTGGAGATGGCTTCAGGTTTACTGGAATGCATGCTGCTGAATGCGCCGGTTGCCACTGTCCGCCAAAATGCGACGAGGATTGTTAACCAAATTACTCCGGCGCTGATTCTCGCTCTTGGGCTTCTCTGGTTGGCGATCACTCTCATGGTGCTGAGAATACGCCCAACTGTCGAAGCTGCATTTATTGCCATGACATCAATTGAGCTGTCTCTTTTTGGGCTGAAGATTACTCCGGGTTCAGTGCTTATTGTCGTTTTTATCTGTTATGCTACTTTTGTTTTCTCAAGGGGGCTTAGGGCTTTTCTCCAACAGACCGTTCTTCCGCGTTATGGTGTTGAGTTAGGAGTTCAGGTATCAATCTCAAGACTTGTCCATTATGCAATATTGACCATTGGGTTTTTTGTACTGTTAAAGATGCTCGGCTTCGGCTTGAGTCAAATAACTATCCTTGGTGGTGCACTTGGTGTTGGAATCGGGTTTGGTTTACAGGCAATTGTTAATAATTTTGTGAGTGGACTTATTCTCCTTTTTGAACGGCCGATAAAAGTCGGTGATATGATAGAGATCGGAATGGAAGTTGGTGAAGTAAAGGAGCTAGGGCTTAGGGCAACCATAGTCCAGACTTTTGATAATGCAGAGGTTGTTATACCAAACTCGGAACTTATTACCGGTAGAGTAACCAACTGGACGCTTTCAGAAAAACGGGTACGGGTGAAATTGCCGGTTGGTGTTGCTTATGGAACCGACATCTCTGCAGTACTCAAAATTTTGCTTTCTTGTGCCGATGCTAACCCGATGGTGCTTACCAAACCAGAACCAAAAGCACTTTTTCTGGCTTTTGGCGCAAGTTCGTTGGACTTTGAGTTGCGGGTATGGATACCAGACTTTGCCGAGGGACTTGTTGTACGTAGCGAGCTCAATCAGGATATTGAAGCTGAGTTTGATTTAGCGGGCATTGAAATCCCCTTTCCACAAACCGACCTTCACCTGCGTAGTATCGATGAAAAAGCGATAAAAGTGTTAAACCGAACCCATGAGCAGAGCAAAGAGGTCGAGCAAAACAGTTGACCGTCTTGCAGGATTGTTTTTTGTCAATCTCTCGGATTCCACCGCTGATCTCTTTATACAAAGAAAAATTATCCTCGGGGTGGGGAAGTGAAGACTCCGATATTAAGTATATGCCTGCGATAAGTTTTGTCCCTGACATTGCACATAACTTCCCATTTTCAGAGCAGTAGTATCATGTTTGGGTAGGATGTCGGCAGGCTGGACCACCCAACGGAGAAATCAACCCGGATTTTTCATCGGTTCAAGCGGTGACAGGTTCAAAGTTATGTCAATAAAAAGAAGAGTACATATCTCCATGAAGGACACATCAAAGCAGTGGGAAATACTTAGCGAGCTGATAAAGAGCGGTACTGAGTCTGCAATCGTTAGTTTTTTGGATGAACTGGGAGCATCAGAAAAGGCGCGAATAATTTCCCGACTTACCGAGGAAGAACAGCATCTTTTGTTTGATAAGCTGACTCCGGAGGATGCTGCAGAGCTTATTGAAGGTATTTCGGAAAAACAGGCTGCCGATTTAGTTGAGAATATGTCATCCCAACAGGCGGCATCCATCCTGGAAGAATTGCCAAGCGACCATGCTGCGGATGTTCTGGGAGAGATGGATGATGGCAGGAGTGAGTCGATCCTCGCCAGCATGGAAAAGGAAGATGCGGCTGATGCAAGAAGACTTCTGAGGTATCCTGCAGATTGTGCCGGTGGCCTTATGATTTCAGAATTTTTGGTGTTTAGCACTGAGGACACCATTCGGGATGTACTTAATGACCTTCGAGAAAATCAGGAAAAGTATGCGGACTACAATGTCCAGTACTTCTATGTTGTAGATTCGGAAAACAAATTGAAAGGGGTCTTGCGTATGCACAACCTCCTTTTTCCCTCACGTAAAACCCGGCTCGGCGACATCATGATTCCATCGCCGTTATCAGTGGCAGACACGACTCCTCTGAGTGTGTTAAAGGATTTTTTCGAAGACCATAAGTTTTTCGGTGTACCGGTTATTGATGATCGCGGGCAACTTGTCGGTGTCGTACTGCCTGGTGCTGTTGAAGAAGAGTATAGCAAACAAAAAACAAAAGCTTTTTTGCGAATAAGCGGAATCATTGGTGGTGAAGAATTTCGAACAATGCCGTTATTGCAGCGATCAGGACGCCGATTGTCTTGGTTGAGTATGAACATTGTCCTTAATATCATCGCCGCCAGTGTGATAGCTCTTTATCAGGATACTCTTGCCGCTGCCATCACACTTGCTGTGTTTCTGCCAATGGTCAGTGATATGAGCGGCTGTTCCGGGAATCAGGCTGTTGCTATTTCAATGCGGGAGCTTTCTCTTGGCCTTGTAAAACCAGGCGAAATAGTATGGGTTGTGCTCAAAGAAACAAAAGTGGGTATTCTTAACGGACTCGTGCTTGGCGCTTTACTTGGATTAGTGGCCTTTATGTGGCAAAGTAATATTTGGCTCGGGGTAGTGGTGGGGGGCGCATTGGCCGCAAATACACTTGTATCTGTTATTTTGGGGGGGATTTTGCCGCTTTTGCTCAAGCGGATGAAAATGGATCCTGCATTAGTCTCGAGCCCACTCTTGACGACAGTTACTGATATGTGTGGATTCTTTTTTGTTCTCAGTTTCGCGTCTGCAGTTTTACCGAAACTGTAGGCCATCTTGCATAATTGCTTTTTCGCCCAGGCTCTCGGTGTCCGGCGCTTACCTTGTCATGCCGTAAAAAGTATGCTTTAAGGTAAGCGAAGACTCCGAAAGTAGTTAACTGCCTGTGGTGATTTCTTAAGCATGCCTCAATCGTGGGCGACAAAGTTATTTATTCAAGATACCCTTTAACCTGTGATAGGGGTTGATCTGAATTTTATTCTGTCTCTTCCGATGGTTCTACGACAAGTACACTTGACCCAAGCTCCTCCACCACCCTTTGTTCAAGGCCGTTTTTGTCCTCTCGTAATTGGCTGAGTTTTGCAGGGCTGTTTTTTTTAGGCAGTTTACCCAGATTACAGATAGGTTCACCAGGGCTGACTGCCGGCAGACTGGTCATTCCCATGACGACCGCATCAAATGGGGCGAGGAGAGTTCCCTGGGCTTCACCGAGAATAGTAGTGTTGGTGGCAAGAGGCTGCCCTTTTTCTATAAGGTCACCCGGCTGGATATGGAAATCAAGAAATCCACCATGCTCTGCACGCATCCATTTAGATTTATCAATTATAATTTGATATGGAGGATTTTTAATATCTTCTTCAATCATATCAAAATTGCGGAGTACATTTTTCACCCCACGAACAGCAGTTTCAACAATGCCGGGTTCTACTTTCCATACTTCTCCGCCCTCCATTATAATCGTTGGGCAGCCTGCAGCACAGGCTTCCCTGCGAAATGAGTTTTTAGGTCCCTTTGAGTTTATAATAATTTCCGAACCAAAGGCTTTCGCAAGCTTACGAACCTGAGGGTCACCCAGGTCAGCTCGGACTGTAGGATAGTTTGTTCGGCGCACCGCAGCAGTGTGCAGATCAATCCCATACTCACATCGAGCGACAAGCTCATTAAAAATAGTATAGGCCATTCGACTTGCAAGACTGCCGTCTTTCGATCCTGGAAAGGAGCGATTGAGATCGCGACGGTCTGGTAGATATCTAGAATGACGATCAAATGCCGGCAGGTTGAGCACCGGCACAAGGACAAGGGTCCCTCTCAGAAGCGCAAAGTCAGCATCTTGTATGAGTTGACGAATGGCTCCGCAGCCATTTATCTCATCGCCATGCAGCGCAGCTGTTACGAAAAAGACAGGGCCGTCCTCGATCGCCCGTTGAATGTGGATTTGAATGTTGACGGTCATTCCACTGTAGCTTTCACCTACTGCGAGATTGACGTTTTTTGCCTCTCCTGCAGCAATTTTTTCGCCAAACCAATCGTCGGTAATTTTTTTAGCATGTCTTTTTTCCATTATATAGCATCGTTATCAGGTGGAATTGATATTGAGTCTATCGCACCAGACTCTTTAAAGACCTCTTCGGCAACAGGTAACTCTGGAAGGTCTTTCACTATTGGCCGCCTTTTTTTCCGCACCTTTAACGGCGTCATGTTACGCATTAATTCAAGCTTTCCGAAACAAAGCAAACGATCGCCGTTTTCCAATTCTCTGTGCGACCGTGGGTTGGGAATAACCTTTGTGCCGCGATGGAGTGTGAGTACAACAATATCTTTTTCTCTCAATTGCGATTCCTGGATGGTTTTACCGACATATTCAGATCCCTCTGGAATGTATATTTCAGCAACACCATAACCGCTGCTCACTGTCAGACGCTGACGAAGGTCAATGTCGGGAAAGTTGACCTGGGCAGCAATATAGTCAATGATTGAACCTGCAATATCAAGCTGGGTACACCCCTCAATACCTTCCAGCCCTGGTGATGAATTGACCTCGACAATTTGCGGCCCATCCTTTCCTTCAAGCAGGTCGACACCAGCAACACGCAGCCCCATAATCTGAGCAGCTCTTACGGCTGTTTCCCGGTATGATTCATCAAGGACAACCGGTTCCGTGACGCCTCCCCGGTGAACATTGCTGCGAAATTCCTGGCCTTGGGCAACGCGCCGCATTGACGCAACAACTTGATCACCAACTACAAACGCTCTAATGTCACGACCTTTGCTCTCTTTGACGAATTTTTGAATTAACACACTTTGTTTCTGGCTTTGCAACAGCTCAATAATAGCCGCAGCAGTACTTATTGAATTTGCCAACAGCACCCCAATACCTTGCGTGCCCTCAATCAATTTTATGATTACCGGTGCTCCGCCGACGCGTTCAATGGCGGGCAGCACATCTTTCTTATCGCGCACAAAGGTCGTCTTAGGTATGCCGATATGGTGTCGACTCAATATCTGCAAGCTTCGCAGCTTGTCTCTTGAATTAGCAATACTGCTGGACGAGTTTGCACAAAATACGTCCATTTGTTCAAATTGTCTCACCACAGCGTTCCCAAAATAGGTGATTGATGATCCAATTCGGGGAAGGACGGCATCATAATGAGAGAGTCGTTTTGTCCGAAAATAGAGATCAGGCATACCTTGCTCAAGGTCAATCGCGAATTTAAGGGTATTAAGTACTTTCACATTGTGGCCGCGCTGCTGAGCGGCTTCTCGGAGCCGACGAGTACTGTAGCAATTTGGGCTGCATGAGAGAATAGCGAGTTTCATGTGTATACTTTAACCTCTATATTATGTTCGATTTTTTGTGTTGGTTTTCTTCTGTTTTTCGGGCTTGCCGCCATAATACGACCTACCGCAATCAACAAGAAATCGGTTCCTAAAGGCTTCGCGTCCCAAGAGCATCCTAAATCCCATATTATCACGACTTGCAAGAGTTAATTCCACTTCCCAAATTTTCCCCAGCAACTCAATTTTCGTCAGGATGACCGGCCGTATTTTTGCTATTCCGTTTGAACTTTTGATCGATCTGGATTCCAGCACTTTGGCTTCCACGTCGAGAGCGTCCATTTTCGAGCGTTGGATGGGATGAATGCTAAAGCGTACCCATTGTTCGCCATCTCTATGAAATGTTTTGATATTGAAAGCGTGTATGGATGAAGAGCGTGCTCCTGAATCAACTTTTGCTTTAATTTTATTAATCCCAAGGTCGGGAAGCTTGACCCACTCCCGCCAACCGATGATCGGTAACTCAACCCTTTTTTTAGCAGCCATTATTTTCCGTAAAAGAATGTAAGTTTGATTTTGTCAAAATATTCAACCGTGTGTGCCGGAACATGTAAGCATTTATTGTTACCATAGTGTGATTTTGTGAATATCATTTATGAGTCTGTTGATTTACTAGGGTTTTCGTTCAAGGTCAAGGCATGCTTAAAAAATAACCACAGGCATATAGTTGATATTCCGATGATTATTTTTTCAGCATAACGAGGTAAGCGCTAGACTCCGAGAGATTGGGCGAGAGGACAGTAAATCAACGGGCTCATTTATAGAATATTCAATTTTGATACTGTTATCATAGAGCATTTGATGGTTGGCTTGATACTACAAAAGACGGGAAAGTGAATAAAAAAAATCGAGCTGAAATTGGTAATTACGCACGGGGGTAACTCACGGTGCTGCTCACTCTTTGATTGATTACACCTCAAACCTGCACCATGCGTACTATTGAGGCTTTCTTCTTACTTCTTCCAGGTTTATTGCATGCTTGTTAATTTTATCATAAAGACTTTTTCTTGAAATACCCATTGCTTTACAAGCTGTTGTGACCTTGCCGGCTACTGCATGTAAAACGGTTTCCAGATAGTGCTTTTCCTGTTGTTCCATGAACTCTTTCCATGGAGGGCAGTCATGTTCAAATACGATTGGCTGGGAAAAAGAGGGGGGCTGCCCCTTGTCAGTTGTTTGTTGCGCACACCCAAGCCCGAGTACGCAGTGGCGGCGCACTACGTTGCGTAATTCTCTGATATTTCCAGGCCAGTCATTTTCACAGAACTCCTTGATCAGATTTTTGGGGAGGGCTGCAGGTTTTTCTGGATGGGAATCACAATATTCCCGCCGGAAATAATCGACAAGCAAAGGGATGTCTTCTTTCCTCTTACGCAGCGGGGGGAGGTGGATGGGTAAAACGTTGAGGCGGAAAAACAAATCCTGCCGAAACCGACCCTTGGCAACCTCTTCTTCCAGGTTTTTATTGGTTGCTGCAACGATCCGTGCGGTCATGGGGATGAGCTCATTGCTACCCAGGCGACAGAAATTTCTTTCTTCCAGTACGCGGAGGAGTTTTGACTGAAGCTGAGCAGGCATGGAGCAGATTTCATCAAGAAAGATTGTTCCGCCTCCGGCAAATTCAAATCTGCCGATTTTACGCTGTACTGCACCTGTAAAAGCACCTTTTTCATAGCCGAAAAGTTCCGATTCTATCATTTCTGCAGGAATTGCTCCCATATTAACGGCCACATAAGGGGCTTTATCCTGTTTGATTTCGTGTAGCGCTCGTGCAACAAGCTCTTTGCCGGTACCTGTTTCGCCTATAATGAGTACCGGATCGCTTTCCACCGCAAAGGTTTCGATAATGGTATACAGTTCATGCATTGCCGGATGATTACCGACAAGCCCATAGAAACGCGTTCTGTTTGCGTTGCTTGCCTGGAGCTTTTTTTCGAGCTGCAGATTTTCTAAAACCAACTGCCTCCGTTCTATAGCTCTTTCAAGGGTGGCAATTATCAGATCCTCATCTACCGGTTTTTGCAGAAAATGGTATGCACCTTTTTTCATGGCCTCCACGGCCAGGCTGATATCACCGTGGCCTGTGATTAATATGACGGGGAGGTCCTTGTCTTTTTGGACTATATTTTCCAGTAACGTGATTCCGTTCATCTCGGGCATACGGATATCAGCCAGTACAGCACCAAATGTTTGTTCCTCGATCCGCTGCAAGGACTCAAGAGGGCTGCTGCAGGTTTGAACCTGGTAACCATTGAGCGATAAGGTCTGGCTGATGGCAGCCAGGAGAAAAATATCATCGTCAACAACTAGAACGAGAGGGGCGGAAGGTTGAGTGGCTGTTTTTATCATATTTTCTCTTCCTGTGCAGCCTCGTCTGTTTCGTATTCCGGTATGGCCACAGTAAAGCAGGTCCCTTCACCCAAGGTGCTTTCTACTTGTATTAACCCAGAAAAACTGTTGAGAATTCTTTCAACAATGGACAGGCCGAGGCCCATCCCCGTCCCTACAGTACGGGTTGTAAAAAAAGGATCAAATATTTTTTCCAACTGCTCGTCATGGATACCGACACCATTATCTTTTACCTGGATAATAACATGCGATTCTTTGCGCATGGTTCTGGGGTTCACCCAGGGTGCAATATGCGTTGTCAGGGTAAGAACCGGGTTTGGCTCACAGCCCATGGCTTGGATGGCATTTTGAATAAGATTGAGCAACACCTGCTCTATACGTACATCAACACCCAAAAAGTAACAGGGTGTATCTGAGAGGTGGAGATCAGTCTCTATTTCGTTGAGTTGCAAATGCGGTTCAAGAAAACGAAGGGTTTTACGAGTTAACTGGTTAATTTCTATGGGAACCAGGTCTTCCTCAACCTTACAGCCGAAACTACGCATGGTGTTGATGATAGAGGAGGCCTTGTTAACCCTGTCGATGATTATATCAATATTTTCCTTCAGCATTTCCTTATGCTGCTCAGGGTGCTCCATTGCTCTACTGCAGTTGCGGGCTAAAAGCAGAATCGCATTCAACGGCTGGGTCAATTCATGGCCTATGCCTGCAGTCATCTCACCAAGACTTGCCAGGCGGCTTGAATGGATGAGTTGTTTTTGCCCTTCCTGCAGGCGATTAATGAGCTCATAAAATTCACTGCAGTCCGAACAGATAAGCATGTGCAGGGATAGTCCTTCCGGATTGGTGAGGGTTGATCCCCTGGCCTTCACTGGAAGACTGCCTTCTTTTGTTTGCAGATTGAATTCCAGCTCTTCAATTTCTCCGTTGCCAAATGCACTTCGGATATGTTTTGCGACTTCCGGCTCAGCAAGATCCTCTACGCTAAGGGTTGCCTCATGAGTAGGCTGCAGCCCTGTTTTTTTAAAAAATTCCTGGTTAACCTGCAACACCTTGAAAGTGTAATCAAAGACCACTAACAACTCGGAAATACTCGAAAGAACCCTTTCCGTAAACGAACGATTCGCCTCAATTTCCTCATGCTTTTTCAGTACGCGAACAACAAGGTCTTCCCGCTGTCTTTCAAGTATCTTGATTGTATCTTTTGTCATTTGTGTCCCCTTTGCATGTCACCACATGTACACAGACGTTATCAAAAAAAGCAGTGTTTGTCACTTATTCTATACGTTTAGTAAAAATCTCTAAATATCAAGTTGTTACTGCGGGTGTGGGGCTGACTGTTACCGTAGCTTTACATAAGGGCAGCTCTTGATTTATTCACATTTTTCAGTACCGATGTCTGCTTACTAATTGGAATTAATGTGAAAAATGGCAGAAAGTTTTTTTTGTACTATTTGGCCCCTCTCTTGCGATGAAAAAAATAACAGCAACCAATGGATAAACATCTGGGATGTAATGGGTAGGGGATCAACAAATGCCATATCACAGTACATGGGAATATTTGACGATCAAAAAAGCGGCTTTGGTCAGTTGTGTTTCTGAGCAGCGTTTTAAACGGTGGATAGACAAAGGGTTGATTCCGGTCATCACCAAAGAAGAGGATACATTTGTACGTTCCCGTGATCTTGTCCAACACTTGATTCAATACAATATTCCTATCCCCGATGGGTTGTTGCAGGGTAATGCAAAAAAAATCCTCTTTATTTTTTTGCAACGCATCATGCCCGAAGGCTTTTCTGCTGAAATCATCCAGGTCCTTTACAAGCTCAGATCGAAAACATCCTTTATCTTGGATTTTATTGAGGAGGATTCATGCACCTCTTTGAAAATAATGACCTTTAATCCAGATATCATTTTTCTGCTTTTTGGCCAGTGCAATGAGTGCCTTACTAAAAGCAGCATCAAAGCAACATTGATGAAAGATGTGCCTGTCTACAGCTTTCATGGAGACAGGAATATCGATTTCACAACGTTTATCTCCAACTGTGTACAGAGGCAGATATGAGGCAGCATAAAGAAAAATATTATAAGAAACTGCAAAAGTTACTTGCTGGAGGATTCTTTATTTGCGGTATCATCCCGATTTTGATCATCGCTATCACCTCTGTCTACAATTCCAGGCAGGTCGCCATCCAGGATATTCAAGGAAATGCGAGCCAAATCATTGTCCATCAACGCGACGTGATCAATAATTTTTTGAAACATCAAATTGACTTGCTAAACACCCTGATCAATCTTTTTCCACCTGACGATTTCAGTAATATCGATACATTGGACCGGTTGTTTCTTGCGGCCAGCAAATCCGGAGCCATTGTTGATCTGCAGACCATTGCTGCAAGTGGCAGGCAGTTAGCCTATGTGGGACCTTACCGTGAACAGGTAACCGGCAAACAGTATACGGATCAACCATGGTTTAGGGAGGTGTTGGAGCGGAGCGTCTACGTCAGTGATATCTTCAGTGGCTATCGTAACCTACCTCATTTTGTTGTTGCCTTGACCGACCCTCTTAAAAGCTACGTACTACGAGCCACTATAAATTCGAGTGCTTTTAATTCATTACTTCATAGTGCCCAGGTGGGGACACATGGAGACGCCTTTATTGTTAATACAACGGGAGCTCTACAGACGCCCAGTCTTCAGAGAGCAGAGGCAATCACGGAACCTGAAAGAAAACTCATTCGTCACCACAGCGGTGCTGAAGTTGTACAGCTAGGCGACACGATATATGCAACCACTTGGCTGGACAATGGCAAATGGTTGCTCATGTTCAAGGTGTACATCCCGGACATGTTGACAGCCTACTACGACCATCGGCAGCATACATTGTTGATCATTCTTGCTACCGCCTCTTTTTTTCTTGCCATTGCCTATTATTTCAGCCGTCTCTTTGTGGCGCGAATAGCGGGCACGGATAGAGAAACAGCAGTGATGGATCAACAGATGGCACATATTGAAAAAATGGCAAATGTCGGTCGCCTTGCTGCTGGGGTAGCGCATGAAATCAACAATCCCTTGCAGATGATTATGGCACAGATTGGTTGGCTGGAAGAACTGCTTCCAGAGGAAGAGCCTGAGGCATTAAAAAATTATGATGAGTATGTGACCACCATTAACAAAATGAAACATCATGTTGAGCGAGCTGCGGTCATTACCCATCGGCTTTTAGGATTTTCCCGAAAGATACGTGCCGAACAGGAACCGGTAGAGACTAATGCACTGGTTGAAGAAACCCTTTCCTTTCTCCAGAAAGAGGCTGAACACAACAATATCAAAGTCAACCTCCACCTTGACCCGGAGCTTCCAGCAACCATTACCGAAGGGCATCGACTGCAACAGGTGTTGCTTAATCTTATTGATAATGCCCTCGATGCTGTGGGGCATGACGGTCAGGTGGACATTACAACCTCAAGTACGGAACAAAGCATCAATATTCAAGTCGTCGATAACGGTCCGGGGATCAGTTCGGAGGTGATGAAACAGATTTGGAATCCCTTTTTTACCACCAAGGAGCAGGGCAAAGGGACCGGACTCGGATTGTCTATCAGTCAAAATATTATTCAATCACTGGGAGGAAACATTGAAGCTGCAAACAGAACAGAAGGGGGGAGTGTTTTTACCATAACTATCCCTTTACGGCAATTAACCCATCACGATTAAAAGGAGATAAAAATGAGTAATTACAGCATTTTGGTAGTTGATGATGAAGCTGACTTTCGCGACATTATGATTAAGAAATTACACAAACGAGGGCTGGAATGCGAGGGGGCAGGGGATGGTGACACTGCCTTGGATATGTTGAACCCAAACAAGCATGATGTAGTTTTACTTGATGTAAAGATGCCGGGCAAGGGCGGCATCCAGACCCTTAAAGAGGCCAAACAAAAAGCACCTATGACCGAGGTTGTCATGCTCACCGGGCATGCTTCGGTAGAATCAGGCATTGATGGCATCAAGCATGGTGCTTTTGACTACCTGATGAAGCCCATGGATGTGGAACGTCTGATTGAGGTTCTGGATGCTGCATATGAACGAAAACGAACTCAGATGGAAAAGATAGAACTGGCGCAAGTTAAAAAGCATATGGCTATGCCAAGCTAAAAAGCACTGCTGAACAGTTGCAGATCGAAGTTATCAATTATTCGCTGGATAGTTACAGATTTTGATGCGTAAGCAAACAACAATGAGGAGGAAATTATGTCTTTTTTTCGTAACTTGTACCAATTCATGATGGTGGGAGCCAGGGCACAGGCTAATTGGGAGTTAGAAGTATCAAATACCATTTTGCGCAGTCGAAAGCGGCTGTTCATTCTCGGCCTACTGTTGATCCCCGTAATTTTAGGCGGGATTGCCTTTGCTGATAGTGTGAGCGGTGCTCTGCCGTCGTTTATAGGTGGCAAATCAGCTTACGGCCCATCGCATTATACAAATCTTATTTTCGGAGCATCAATTCTGGTGGGGCTTTGCGCTGGTTTGATAACAGGATGCATAGGGGCCGGCGGTGGTTTTATTATTGCTCCGGCACTTATGAGTGTGGGCGTGAAAGGTATACTTGCCGTTGGTACG
This sequence comes from Desulfogranum marinum, assembly GCF_016918565.1. Classification (GTDB taxonomy): domain Bacteria; phylum Desulfobacterota; class Desulfobulbia; order Desulfobulbales; family Desulfobulbaceae; genus Desulfogranum; species Desulfogranum marinum. The sequence goes on along the minus strand of NZ_JAFFQD010000001.1, from coordinate 242,441 downwards.
GATCTTTTTCACATCTTTGCCAAGGCAATCATGGGTTCTGTGCTGCACCGTAAAATGGGGAATATCTCTGTATCTCTGGCTGTCACCTTTTTGATCGGAGCAATCAGCGGCACCACTGTGGGCGGTTATATAAACCGGGCCCTTTACGATTTAAATCCCGTACTCAGTGATATGTTTATCACCTTGATTTATGTCTTTATGCTAGGCTTCCTTGCATTTTATGCACTGACAGACTGGTATAAAACAGTACGCAGAAAAAATATCTCCATGGATGCAGACCTTGTTCAACCAAGTGGGGTTGATGATGTTCCTCCTCTTGGTAAAAAAGTACAATCCGTAAAGATTCCGCCGATGCTGACTTTTGATAAAGGTGTGACTCCTGGTGGGCGTAAGATCTCTGCTGTTTTTTTGATTGCCGCAGGTTTTATTGTCGGCCTGGCTGCTGCTATCATGGGCGTCGGCGGTGGTTTCCTCACCTTCCCCATCTTTGTTTACGGGCTGGGGGTTTCTTCCATGACCACTGTCGGCACAGATATTTTTCAGATTGTTTTTACCGCAGGCTATGGCTCAATCACCCAGTACGCTATTTATGGCTTTATTTTTTATACACTGGCGATGGGCATGTTGCTTGGCTCTTTGGTCGGCATCCAGATCGGTTCTATTGTGACTAAAGTAGTGTCCGGTACTACTATCTGTGCTTTTTATGCAATTACGGTAAGTGCCGGCTTTTTTAACCGTGCCTGCGCTTTGCCTGCAAAAATGGTCAAGATGGGGTATGTGGATGTATCTCCGCAAGTACTCAACATTTTATATCTTGTTGGTACTGTTGGTTTCTTTGTCATTATTAGCGCATTTGCTGTTTGGGTTTTCTGGAGTTTTTTCACAAATCTCAAAGTGTTGAAATCTGAGAAGGAGGTCTACGTATCATGAACGATAATGCACATCTCAAACGACGTGGCATAATTATGGTTTTCACTTTTATCGCAGTACTTGCGATAATTTTTACGCCAATTTTTCCAGGAACAAATGGACAAAAGGTTAATGGATTAAATTATTTAGATAATTTTTTTAATCAATTGGCCAAGGGCTCTGCGTATTACATTGAGGAGCAGATGCAGGAGGCACAGTCGTATGCCGGCACCACGTATTCTGCCAGTTTGGTTATGGGTTCTCCGCAGCAGGCAGAGAGAGTGGCCAGCCTGCTTACAGTCAACCGCATCTCTGCCAATGCTGTGGGGGTGGAGCTTGATGTGAAGGGCGATTTTGCAGATATTATCACCATCATTCTTGAGGATGCCGACCTGATGTATGATAATGTCGGCAATGTTATTGCTGCCAAATACGACATGAACGAATTGGCTGTGCTACATGGTTGGTATCTGGTTCTCCAGGCCATGGAAAGAGACCTGAACCAGGCTAAAAAATTTAGCCAGGCAAAGTTTTTGAAAAAATCCATGAGCAAAGCAGTCGAACCGGCGTATAATTTTTATAAGGTAGAGGTAAAGCCTGTGAAAGAAGGAATGGTGCTCTTGGCCGGTGCCCTTATTTTTTATGTCCTCTATACAGTATGGTATGGATTTGGTTTGTTGTATATTTTTGAAGGGATGGGAATCAAACTGGAGCATTGACACTAGAGATTTATCCACGTACCTACTGCGGAAAATACCGCAGTAGGTATGAGCGAGGTAACCTGACTGATGACGAATTCTCTTCTTGGCCGCATCAAGAGCCTATTAGGCTTTTCAACGGTTCCTCAGTTGTCCCTTGAGGAGCTGCAACGACTCTTTACCGAAAAATATTGCAATTTTCGTGAATTGCTCACTGCCAATAACAATGCCTTGGAAGCCATGGCACAAATGGAAAATGCCTTGCATGACGGTAGGGCTTTTTCCATGGCTTTTATCAGGTCAAATGCCACTGTTATCTCGGTGAATATTTACAAAATGATTCAATGCCTGGTGACTATGGCAGATGGTCGTTATGGTATGCTGGAAGAAAGGTTTGCAGACATCCAGCAGCAACTCGATAACATCATCAATCATGACGTCATCAAGGTAGAAGGTCGATGGTTTTTGCCTCTCCATGAGGCAACAAGAGAGTTGGTGGACTTAGCCGGTGAAAAAATGGCGAATCTCGGCGAAGCAGGCTCGCTTGCCGGCATCCGAATTCCCCCGGGCTTTGTCGTCACTGGTTCTGCAACCAGGTATTTTTTTCAGCAAAATAATCTTTATCCGGCAATCAACAGGATTTTTCAGCAAACAGATCCCAGCAATATGGAAGATCTGCATGAACGAAGCAATGAGGTGCAATCACTCATTAAGAGGGCTCCTTTACCCATAGACCTTGAAAAACAGCTTTATAACCAGTTTGATCAACTCGTACAGAAAAGCAAAACGCCTGTAAAGCTGGCAGTACGTTCAAGTGCTCTGGGGGAAGATACCCGTCAGGCTTCTTTTGCAGGGCTTTATCATACCGAACTGCATGTTGATAGGGATGATTTGATATACTCTTATAAATCTGTCCTGTCCTCAACGTATTCTTCCAGGGCTATGATTTATCGTTTGACCAAAGGGTTCATCCATGAAGAAACAATTATGTGTGTGGGCTGCTTGGCGATGATCGATGCCGTAATGAGTGGCGTGTGCTATTCGCAATCCATAAGCGGAAGGCCGGGGGCAATGGATATTTTCTTTTCCGCAGGCAGTGCCAAAGGCATAGTTGACGGTACCAAAGACACGCAGCACTATCTTGTAGAACGGAGTGCTCCTTACGGCACCATCCACCAAACAGCGGAGAGTTCGCCGGCGGATGCTCGTTTAATGGATGAATGGGCAAGGGATATTGCTACTGCAGCAATGATATTGGAGAACCATTTTGGTACTCCTCAGGATATTGAATGGTCGATCAATAAAGAGGGCCTGCTTTATATTCTGCAAAGTCGGCCCATTTCCGTGGCCGGTAAAAAAGAGAGAGACCAGGTCGGCAAACGTGCAGTAAACGAGCATTGTTTACTGCAGGGTGAGGTGACAGGTTGTGCTGGAACCGCCAGTGGTCCGGTTTTTGTCGTTCGTTCAAATCTTGATGTCCTGCGTATCCCAAAGCACTCGGTCTTGGTGGTTGAGCATCCCCTACCGCAGTGGGCGCCGTTACTGAGAAAGGCAACTGCACTGGTTGCCGAAACAGGAAGTGAAGCCGGGCATCTGGCTACCATTGCCAGGGAGTTTGGCGTGCCTGCAATTTTATCTGCCAAAGGGGCTACCAAATTAGTCAATGGCCAAATTGTGACCATTGATGCAACAAATCAAACTATTTACAAAGGGCGCGTTGAAGCATTACTCCAGCACGATCAGCCCAAAAATAATCCCATGGATGGCAGTCCGGTCCAGAAGGCGATGATTGATGCACTGCAATTGATTAGCCCTTTGCATCTTACCGATCCTACTTCTCCTTATTTTCGTTCTTCCTGCTGTCAGTCTCTGCATGACATTACCCGTTTTTGCCATGAAAAATCGGTTGTCGAGATGTTTGACTTCGGAAAACGCTACACTTTTAAGAAGGGGGCTGCGAAACGACTGGTGGATAACATGCCGCTTGAATGGTGGGTGATTAATCTTGCTGATGGTTTTATTGAGGGCTTTGATTCCGGTAGCAACTATATCAATATATCGGAAATTATTTCCACTCCTATGCTGGCAATTTGGGAAGGTATGCACGCCTATGGCTGGGCAGGCCCACCTCAGGCAAGCGTGCGTGGAATGGGGTCTCTTTTTTTTCAATCAACCCGTCAACCCGGAATAGATCCTGCCGTCCCTTCAGCTATGGTGCAAAAAAATTATTTTCTTGTTTCAAGGAATTATTGCAACTTAAGTGTACGATTGGGGTATCATTATGCCATGGTTGAAGCGTATATCAGCAGCCTCCGAACGGAACGATATGTAACATTTCGTTTTAAAGGAGGGGCTGCAGATGAGAGAAAACGCGTTGGGAGGGTAGAACTGCTTGCTGCAGTCTTAGAACACTATGATTTTCGAATCGAAAAAGCCGGAGACGCTCTCACCGCCAGAGTGGAAAAACGTTCGCAGGCTTTTTTGTTTAACCGGTTGAAAATTCTTGGCTATCTGACCATTCATACTCGTCAGATTGATATGGTGATGGATGCACCGGGTCAGTATAAACGCTACCTTGATAAATTCTTACTGGATATTGAGGAGATGATTGCCAATGAAAAGTGATCATAATCCGGTCTTGGAGGCTGCATTGAAAATTAAGTTGCTTCTTGTGGACGATGAACCGGAATTTTTGGAAACCCTGGAAAAACATCTGAGGAGAAGGAAGATTAATACCAGTGTGGCTGAGGGCTGTAAAGTTGCCCTGGACATATTGGAGGAGCAGGCAATAGATGTCATTGTTATGGATGTGAGTATGCCGGAGATCGATGGTCTGCAATGTTTAAAAAAGGTCAAAGAGAAGTGGCCGTTGATAGAGGTGGTGATCCTTACTGGACATGCCTCTGTCAAGTCCGGGATTGAAGGGATGCAGGGCGGAGCCTTTGATTACTGCATTAAACCCATAGAAACCCAGGAACTGGTGGAAAAAATAGAGCTTGCCGGCCAAAAGGCACTTATCAACAAGCAAAAAGCGGACGCCGAATCGTAAAGAGAACAACCACGAAACGTTATTTTACTTGGCATAGGCGAGATTCATTCCTTTCTTGTAACGTATAACTACTCAGATACTTCATGGGGAACCTGTAATCACTTTCAACCCTTACCCTCCCTGCGCAGGTTGCTGTAGAAAAGGTGAGTTGCTTGACGGTGTGTTTTTTGCCGCGAGTTTGTACTATGGAATATCTGACAGTCAGCCAACTGATAATCGACAGCAGTCTTTTGATTTTGATCTGGCTTGTCCAGCTGATCATTTATCCTTCATTTCGATATACCGCAGACGAATATTTTATCATTTGGCATGCCAGGTATACCCGCTTGATAGCATTGGTCGTCACCCCGTTGATGCTTTTTCAGGTCGGAATTGAAATAATGCACGTTTTATTTCTGACCCCAAGATGGCTGCGTATCGGCATAATTGCTGCAATTTGGATTTCGACGTTCAGCTTTTCTGTCCCCTGTCATAACCGTTTACACGCCGAGGGCAAAAAAGGAGCACTTGTGCAACGTCTTATAGAAACCAATTGGATACGCACAGTGCTCTGGAGCATTTTGTTTCTTGAAACCACTAGCCAGTCTTACGGGTGATTTGCATAAATGGAGTGCATAGAGCTCATTCAGATTTTGCCTATCATTTTCTGTGGTTGATAATTGACATGCTATTTATTTTGAGCCTCACCATATCTAACAAAACGAGGTCGATTTTTTCTTGCTCTCTACTCTGAAAAATCAGAACTTCTTTCCCATCCTCAGCAATCCCATCTATAACGTGACTGAGTGAAGCACACTCATGTGACTGATATCAGACGACAGGAAAATTCAAAGCGTTGAGTGTATTGTGATCTATCGCAATAATCCGTTTGACTTGTAGCAGCTCAAAATCATATCATATTTACAGTGCTTTGATGCATGCTGCCCTTAAATAAAGAATAAGGTAGGTTGACAGTTTTTAGATCTTCGCTGAAGTTACATAATACGTTTGATTATAAAAAAAAAGAGGAGTTGAAATGAATTTTAAATCAATAAGCTTCAAGTTGGTTTTCACCGGATGTTTGGCGGTATTGATTCCCTTAACAATTAACGGTGTCCTTTCAGTTGCAAAATCCTCGAAATCTCTGGCAGAGATAGCAAAAGAAAACAGTACGGCTACAGCGATAGATATAGCGAATTTGGTCAGTAAAGCACTTGAAGATGAAAAGAAAATCGTCGCTGCTTTTGCGTCGGGACAACTCGTCAAAGACACAACAGCAAAGGTCAATAGAGTCGGCATTGAACAAGCGCAATCAGAGATTGCTCCACTTCGCCTCCAGATGAAAAGTAAATACAAGCTATTAGGTGATAAATACCTAGGCATTTTTGTAACCAACGATGAAGGGATTCTATATACAGGTGAGCTTGCAAGCGGAAAAGAATATAAAGGCTCGAATATCTCTTCACGAGGATATTTCCAACAAGCAAAAACAACAAAGCAACCAGTCGTCGGTGAGGTTGTGAAATCCAAATCAACGGGTAAACTTATTGTCGTTGCGTGTGCCCCTATTTTGTCGGAAAACGGTGTCTTCTTAGGGACGTTCGGTATGTCGTTAAAAGCATCTGCTTTAACGGATTTAGTTCAAACCAGAAAAATTGGAACTACCGGTTATGCTTTTATGGCAAATAAAGAAGGGATAATTATCGCACATCCAAAGGGTGATCTTGTTTTGACGTTAGATCTTAAAACTCTTGATGGAATGAAGAGTATCACCAGTGAGATGTTGGCCAGCACAACCGGTGTGCAGGAATATACTTTTAACGGGATAGATAAAATCGCTGGTTATGCCCCTGTTCAAGCAAAGCAATGGAGCATCGCCACCACCCAGGACAGATCAGAATTTCTTGCTGCAGCGACTTCAATTAGGAACAACACTATTATTGTTACTTTGTTGTCTATAATAGTCGCAGGTATTGCGATTTTTATTACTGCAAAAACAATAACCAGACCAATAAATCAAGCGGTCACAAACCTGAAGGATATCGCAGAGGGTGAAGGTGACCTGACAATGCGTCTCAACGTAACATCAAAAGATGAAGTCGGCGAGCTTGCAAAATGGTTCAATATTTTTATAGATAAACTACAAAATATCATTAAACAGATTGCCGAAAATACTCTTAACGTTACCACCAGTTCCGGCACCCTATCCGATATTTCCAAAGATCTCCTTCGCAATGCTGATGATACGTCGAGCAGGGCTACAAATGTAGCCGCTTCATCTGAAGAAATGAGCACAAATCTTTCCAGTGTAGCGGCGGCGATGGAAGAATCAGCCACAAATGCCAATATGGTTGCTGTGGCTGCTGAGGAGATGAGTGCGACCATTAACGAAATAGCAGAAAGCGCTGAGAAGGCTCGTGGCGTTTCTTTAGATGCCGTAAAACAAGCAGAAGAAGCCTCGGAGAATATGAATGAACTCGGTTCTGCTGCAAACAAAATAGGCAGAATGACAGAAACAATAACCGATATTTCTGAGCAGACGAATCTGTTAGCCCTAAACGCAACTATCGAGGCTGCAAGAGCGGGTGAGGCTGGAAAAGGATTCGCAGTCGTCGCTAATGAGATTAAAGAATTGGCGAAGCAGACAGCAGAGGCGACCCTTGAGATTAAAAATTTGGTCGAAGCGGTTCAATCTACATCTGACAAAACAGAGAAGGGTATCAGTAGCATTTCTGAGGTTATCGTTGACGTGAATGAAACCGTAGGTTCGATTGCGACTGCTGTTGAAGAGCAAACTGCCACTACCCGTGAAATAGCAGAGAACATCGCTCAGGCCAGCCAGGGAATTCAGGAAGTCAACGAGAATGTGTCTCAAAGTTCATCTGTTGCCTCTGAAATTACCCAAGACATCGCAGAGGTATCTACAGCCGCACAGAATATTTCTGAGAGTAGCCAACAGGTCGAGGATAATGCCCGTGAATTGCAGGAAAGTGCGACGCATTTGAATCATATCGTCGGCAATTTCAAAGTTTGATTTCTACGTTATTGATCGCTGATAAATAGCTTTATCCGCTAGTCAACGAAACGTAACTCATGGGGCTGCTAACTCTTTGATGTATTATATCTAAAACCTGTCCCTGCTTAAAGGAAACTACAGGGGCCTGACATATTTAGGCAGGCATGTTTTTTCTTGTTTAACACAGTGGTCATCAATTTTCTGTTTACATGAGGCGATCAATGAACAATTGGCTACGATTATTAGCAAGATACAGTTTAAGTCTGCTTTTTTTGGTGGTGGCAACAAATGTTTCTGCCGCCCCCAAAAAGCGTGTTTTAGTTGTTCATAGTTACCATCAATCTCAGCAAGGACATGTCGTTGAGATGACCGAAGGAATTGAAGAGGCACTATCGGGGCTTGGCATACAGGTTAAATATTATCATATGGACACCAAAAGAAAGACGTCTGAGGAGTGGAAGCGTGAAGCCGGAGCACAAGCTAAAGCGATAGTAACCAATTTCGAGCCGGAATTAGTCATAACAATGGATGACAATGCCCAGAAGTATTTTGCAAAAGATTATGCCGCAATCCCTGGAGCTCCTGTGTTTGTTTTTAGTGGTGTGAACAAAGATCCGAAAATTTATGGATTTCCAGCGAAAAACGTAACGGGAGTCCTTGAGCGGCCGAATATAATTGAATCATTGGAGTTTTTAAAAAAGATTGTCCCCGATGCAAAAAACATATTGATGCTATCCGATAAATCACCAACAACAGATGGGTTTATTGAATACGCCAAGTCACTCGTCATGCCTCTAAATGTAGTTGCCTATGAGCAAGTCGAGACATTTGAACAATGGAGGGCTATAGCAAAAAAGTACAAAGGCAAGGTTGATGCAATAGGTTTATATGTTATTCGTACGATAGCCAGATATGAAGGAATGCCGGAAAAAGTGCCTGAAACAGAACTTGTAGCATACATAAACAAACACACCAAACTCCCCACCGTAGGTTTCTTTGATTCAAGCGCTCAGGCAGGTATTTTGTGTGGTATCAGTGTTTCAATGAAAGAACAAGGCTATGCTGCTGGTGAACTGGCCAGGGGCATACTTGCTGGTAACTCTCCAGATTCATTTGCTGTAAAACCAACCTCCAAGGGAAGAATCCAGCTTAACCTGAACACCGCAGAATATTTAAACATTAATCTCAAGCACAGTTTGATAAAACGTGCCGATATCTTAGTTCGCTAATAATGTTTTCAGGGCTTAACAGAAAGGTTCTTTATCCACTTATCCTTTTATTCTCCATTATTTTCGGCATAAGTCTTTTCTTCTCGCAGTTTAAGGCAAGAGCTGTTCTTCAAAATGAACTGACGGAACGTCTTGAGCAGGAAGTAGCGATGACCGCAAAGATGATTGATAATTGGTTGGCAGACAGGACAATAGATATAAAAACCTGGCGCTTACAGGAAGTTTTTGTCGAGGCTTTAACTGAAACCGGATATTACGGCAGAAGTGCCGGAAAAGGTGCTCACGATATGTTAGCCTTGTTGGAGAAGGGTTACCCATACTACTCAGTCCTTTTTCTTGCAGATACAAGTGGCAACATGCTTGTCAGTTCAAAATCAACTGATCAGCAGGGGATAAATGTTTCCAATCGACGATATTTCCAGGAAGCTATGAAAGGCGAATCTGCAATTTCTGATATCATCCTTGGTATGGTCACAGGGAGCTCCGTCATCACTATTAATTCTCCGGTTATCGTTAATAATAATGTCGTCGGAGTACTTACAGGAGTAATTCCGACTATTCGTATCAGCTCTCTTTTTGTTGATGACTTTAACCTAAAAGAGAAAAGCTATGCCTACCTTCTTAACCATAGGGGAAAAATAGTTGCGAATTCAAACGAGCCTCAGCACAAAAAAAATTCAACCATAACAGATGATTTTTTTCGTAACTTTTCATTACGTTCTTCTGGAAAGTTTATATATGAAAAAAATAATGATAGTTTTTTGAATGTTTTCAAAAAATTAAATCAAAAAGGATGGTATTTTGGCATCAGCCAGTCCCTTGATGTCACCCTGCTCCCTCTTTCGCAACTTGCCGGGGGAATCATCATGGCCACAGTAATAAGCCTTATCCTAAGCTCAATTATTTTGATCGTAATGTTTAGGGTAGTAGTCCTTAATCGGCTTAGGGTGATCCTTGATGGTATGAGAGAGGTTACCAAAGGAAATTACAAAGATCTTATACCAACATCGCATAACTCAAAAGATGAAATAACTGATTTGAGTAACAGCTTTAATTCAATGATAAAACAGCTCGATACTTTGGTCGGAAGTTTAAACGTTGAAAATGCTGCCCGCAAAGCCGTGGAAAAAAAACTAGCTGCCCATCAGGAAAATTTGGAGGAGACGGTTCGCATACGGACAAAAGAACTCGAACAAGAGATTAACCAAAGGAAGGAGGCAGAGTTAAAACTTGCCAGAGCTGAGAAAATGGAAATGATGGGAGCTCTCGCAGGTGGTGTTGCGCATGATCTAAATAATATTTTAACCGGAATAGTGAGTTATCCTGATTTTCTTCTTACCCAAATAGATAAAAATGATTTTTTTTACAATCCACTGCAGACGATCAAAAAGTCAGGAGTTAATGCAGCTGCTATTGTCCAGGATCTATTAACCTTAGCTCGACGCGGGCTGGTGTCAAAAGAGTATGTGAATTGGAACAAGTTGATTAATGATTACCTCGAAAGCCCTGAATTCCTAAAATTACAGCAAGACCACCCTGGTATCAGCTTAAAAGTAACACTGGATGAAAATCTATTACCAATTTCAGGATCGCCTGTTCATCTAAACAAAACATTGATGAATCTTATCATTAACGGATTTGAATCAATGTCCGACAAAGGCACCCTAAGCATTACGTCAGAGAATATTTATATTGATAACGCAGTTGCAACATCTCAAGAGATGAAAGAAGGGGGCTATACGCTAATAAAAATATGTGATCAAGGCGAAGGCATTTCGGCAGAAGACAAAAACAAAATTTTTGAGCCCTTTTATACTACCAAAAAAATGGGAAAAAGTGGTACCGGTCTAGGGATGGCCGTTGTCGAGGCGACCGTTAGAGATCATGGTGGGTTCATTGATTGCGAATCCGTGGTATCAGAGGGAACAACATTTTTTCTATTTTTTCCCGTTGACAGAGCATTGACTCTGGAAAAACAAACGATCTCCGACCAGGACCATATTTTACGAGGAACCGGTGAGCAAATCTTGGTCGTCGATGACGTACAAGAGCAAAGAGAAATAGCCTCATGCATTCTCGATGATCTAGGATATCAGGTATCAACCGCTGAGAGTGGAGAGGAAGCTGTGATGCTATGCAGGCACTTCAATTACGACCTCCTGCTTTTAGATATGATGTTAGGAGCTGGTATGGATGGCCTGGAAACATACGAGCAGGTTGTCAAATTTAAACCGGATCAACGTGCTGTTATTGCAAGCGGATTTTCTGAAAGTGCTAGAGTAAAAAAAGCTATGGCTTTAGGTGCGGGGAGTTACATTAAAAAGCCATATATCATAAAGACCATTTCCAAAGCTATAAGAAATGAAATTGACAGGTAACGTACCAATATCAGGGATCTCATTTAAAACTTGGAGAGTAAGTCTCACAGGCACTCCAGGAGGCTGCCGTTGGTCGCTTACCTCTTCGGACGATCACGGTTTCCCGCATAGGTAGACTACCGGAGTCTTCGCTTACCTGCGGCAAATCGCGCTTGTCCAAATAGAGAGCACCTGAGAGCAATTACATTTCATAAGTAAGGAAAATCATATCGTTATAAACTCAGTGAGTTACCTTCGAGAAAGTAAAAGCATTTCTTGAATAAGTGCGAAACTTTCAGGATATGAAAAATAATTCATCCTTATATCCAAGAGTCCGGCAGGCAATGATCAGAAATTTGTTTAGCAAAATGTCATTGAGGACTAAAATATCCTCCATTATCCTTCCCACGGTAATGTGCTGCTTACTGTTACTAAGTTTCACCTCCTATTATTATATTGTCAATGTTATTGAGCAGGAATTGGCTGACAGCATGTTGAACTCGGTCGGTAAGAGTGCTGAAAGTATAAATCGCTGGCTTGAAACAATTATGATAGAGCCGGAAAGTATTGCCTCAACACCCGATGCTAAAAATATCAATAACGATTTTAAGAAATTTGACGCTTTAAATATCAATCGGCACAAGATGCTTCACACCCGATATTCAGATATTTTTCAGGATATTTACGCTGCCAACAAAAAGGGAGTGTATCATACGGTTCAGTATTCTCAGAATGAGTATTCCATCTTTATCGGCGACATTGCAAACAGGCCTTACTTCCTTTCGATCATGGCTGGCGGGCCAACACAGATTACTCCCCCGCTTATATCTAGGACCACCGGCATTCCGACTATTTTTATTGTAGCACCCATAAAAGATGATGATAACCAACCACAAGGTTTGATTGGAGCTGGTATTTCCTTGAAATATATCCAAGAGATCGCTCGGGCCTTAAAGGCAGGAAAAACCGGATATGGTTTTATCATCGCTCGCGACGGTTCCTATATTCACCATCCAAATTCGGACCTCATCATGCAAGCGAAGATTACCGATCATCCCTCGCCATCGGAAAAACAACTCGGCATGCTTATGATTGGGGGAAAATTTGGAGTCTATCGCTACACTTTTAACGAAACAAAAATGGTGGCATTTTATCAGCCGGTGCCCATTTCCGGCTGGTCGGTAGCCACTGTCCTGCCTGAAAGCGAGTTACTGGCTCCGGCAATACGGATGATGCGAATTTTAGTTGTTATCACCTGCATCAGTGTCATTTTCACAGGGTGCATAATCATGTTCGTTATGCGCCGTTTATTTTTACCGTTACAAACTCTGGCAACTAGAACAAAAGAAATTGCCAGAGGGAATATGGACGGTGAGGCTATTGATGTGACGTCTACAGATGAAATAGGCATCCTGTCACAGTCATTCAACACCATGACTGAAAATCTTAAAAGAACGCTGGAGGGATTGAAAAAGAGTGAAGACAACTATCGAAGCATATATGAAAATGCTATTGAAGGGATCATGCTCACCAAATTCGACGGCACAATCGTTGCCGCTAACCCAGCCATGGCAAATATATTGGGGTACGATTCTGCACCGGAACTTATCAAGGTACATCCACAAGCCACCTCTTTTTATGTAAACCCTGACGAAAGAAATGAACTTCTAGCCCTGCTTTTGGAAAAGAGGGTTGTCCGTAATTACGAAATGCAGATATACAATCGTGATGGTGATACTATATGGATCTCCATCAGTTGCTTCCTCGTACTGGATGCAGACGATACCCCTGATAAAATTGAAAGCCTGGTGACGGATATCACCGAAAGAAAGCAGGCAGAGAAGGAGAAAGAAGAGCTTTCAAAACAGTTGGCCCAAGCCAATAAACTTGAAGCAGTCGGCAAACTTGCCGGTGGAGTGGCTCATGATTTCAATAATATGCTGTTCGTTATTCTTGGTCATACCGAATTGGCCTTACTCAAAATCAACCCCAAAGATCCTCTTTATAAAACTTTTAAAGATATCCAAAATGCTGCAGTACACTCCTCTAATTTAACCAAGCAGTTGCTTGCCTTTGCTAGAAAGCAAACGAGTGTGCCCGTAGTTGTTGACCTGAACCTGGTTATAGAGAACACACTTTCATTGCTTCGCAGGCTTATCACTGAAAATATTCGTCTAAACGTAACAAGCGGGGAAGCCGTTTGGCCTATTTATATAGATCCTGACCAGATTAGTCAGATCCTTACAAATCTCTGTGTAAATGCAAGGGATGCTATTTCCGGTGTTGGTAGAATAGACATAGAAACCCATAATATTTCTTTTGATGAGGAATATTGCGATCGCAACATAGATTTTCTTCCTGGTGATTATGTCTGTCTTGTCGTAAGCGACAATGGTTGTGGTATGGACGAAGAAATTCGACAGCACATATTCGATCCTTTTTTTTCAACCAAGGAAATCTATGAGGGAACCGGGCTGGGTCTTGCGACAGTATATGGCATCATCAAGCAGAATAAAGGATTTATCAATATTTATAGCGAACCTGGGCTTGGAACCACGTTCAGAATATATTTTCCTAGATATTCAGGGGGAAAAGACGATTTAAAAAATTTACAGGACTCAAGATTAGAGCCGCTTAAGCCTATGAACATTCTCTTGGTCGAAGACGATGTTCAACTGCTGAACGTATGCAAGGAGATTCTGGAAGGGTTGAACTGCCGTGTAACCGCTATAAACTCACCTACCGAAGCAGTCAGCTATATTAAAAACGAAACTGACAATATAGATCTTCTGTTGACGGATGTGGTCATGCCGGAAATGACGGGGAAGGAGCTTGCCTCTCATATAACAGTAGTAAAACCAGATATTAAGGTGCTGTTCATGTCCGGCTATACTGCAGATGTGATTGCACATAAAGGTGTGTTGGAGGCAGGAATAAATTTCATCCATAAACCTTTTACCTCGCAAAGTATTGCAGATAAAATTCGTGAAGTAATGAATCCGTAAACCAAGGCGGATAGAGATGATTTTGCAGCAAACTGAGAACACCTTAGTTCAAGGTTTAGCCTGTTGCCTCCCACGCCCCTTGAAAAAAGTAGTTTCTATATGGATATCATTTGGTTACCAGGATAAAGGGTGTGTGGCTGATAAAGGGGTTCCTGGTCAGGTAATTTGAGTAAATGATCCTTGCGGGGTAGGGTAATACTGCCAAGTCGAAGGTAACCCGTCCTGTCCTTTCCTTTGGCTTGAGGTGTTAGCCCGAGTTGCTCATAAACTTTTTTATTTTGAACTCAATTAATTGATATTATTGCTCAAAGAATAATTGCACAATGAACAGTCTGTTTTTCGTTTTCAATCAAAAAGTTCCCCCTTCGGTTTAGGCTCAAGCTAAAGGTTATATCAGGCAAACGCCTCTGGTCACAGCCTGCCCGGAAAAGAAAATCTTCTATTGTGAATCAGAATATCTTTATATTGAATCCGTAAAGAACCGCGCAGCTTCTGCATAGTAATCGGTAAAAATGCCATCAACGCCCATCTGGGAAAGCATCTGCCAGGCATCGGGAGTATTCGCAGTATAGACCAACACCGTGAGCTCTCTTTTATGTGCTTTTTCAATAAATTGAGCTGAGACTGTGTGATACCAGAGATTGACCGACCCGGCATTCATGTCACATGCCGTATTGAGCAGCTCATCGGTGTAGTATTGACCAGTCAAACAGGCTTCGATTTCTTCGGCAAGCAGCCGATGTAGTTGCGGGGAAGAACACTCTTGATCGAGTAATTTGAGGTTTTTGCCAACAGAGGTAAAGCGAGGCAGCATATATTGCTCACCGCCATAGGCAAAGATGCGTTTGCAATAGGGCTCCATCGTTGGCCCTGCTTTTTTGAGGAGCTGCTTGCGACGGATGGCACCGTCAAGCAGAGCTATTTGAAGGTTAGGACAGACCTTGCGGATATTGGTAAGTTCCTGCCAGTTAAAGGAGCTCACCAATACATCAGAGTAATTGAGCTTTCCGGAGCCAACATAATCATTTAATAATGCACCAGTCGGGATGCCGGTATTCTCACCTTTGAGTTCCAGATGCATTGTCGGTCGAATTTTTGTGTTCAGAGATGCAAAGAAATCAAAAACCTCAGGTAAGAAAGGGATGCGATCCTTGCCTCGTGCCGGGTCCCCTGCATAGAGGGTTTTCAATGTAGCTGAGTTGGTGGTGGAGACCGCACCTTTGCCTGTGGATACCTGCTCAAGATCGAGGTTATGGATTACCACCAGATAACCGTCAGCGCATAGCTGGACATCAAACTCGATAGCGGAAACGCCCTCAATTGCCACTTTTTCAAAAGCGCGGATGGTATTCTGATTATATCCGGGATAGTGACAACCTCTGTGGCCTATAAGTAGCATTTGTTCATTCTGCCTCTATGGTGCCTTTGTTTTTTTTTCTAAAGAAGTCAGCCAATTCTTTATCCACAACATCGTAATCTGTTTGTAACTGTTTAGCATCTTTCCGCTGAATCTGCATATATCTCAGAGGGTAAAATTTTGGCCCAGAAGTAAAACGACGGTTACACATAGGGGATTCCTTGTGAAAGACACAGTGGTGAATATTTTACTTATTTTCAAACGTAATATTTGCATTATCACTACCTAAAGCGGATCGAGCAGGCACACAACCACGGTCCCGCCTGAGCGTTACTTTTTTGCAACGTCTTTTTTTGGTGTAGCAAGCTGCAAATATATGCTTGACAATAACATTTGGTCAAATTACCATATGTCAAAATATAAAACAATGAGACATGGATGGATAAAAAACAAAAGGCGATCATAGAAGCAAAAGCAAATGTTCTGAAAGCTCTGGCTCATCCAACCCGGTTGTGGATGGCTGAGCAGCTTGAGCATGGAGAAAAATGTGTTTGCGAGTTGGCGGAATCCATTGATGCCGATTTTTCTACTATTTCAAAACATCTTTCTGTTTTGAAACAAGCAGGCGTTGTAGCAGATGAAAAACGCGGAAAGCAGGTGTACTACAGGCTCAAAGTACCTTGTATTCTTAAATATATGACCTGCATTGAAGCGGTTATCAAAAATCAAGCAGAAGAACAGGTAAAGCTGTTGTAAATTTTTTTTTGCGTTGTCATTTGGTCATTTTGCCAAATGGCATAGTATAGGGACATTGGTCATGAATTGGAAAACTGAGTGGAAGTATCTTACATGGGTAGTAGTAATATTTTTAAGCTGTTTCTATTTGCCGGTCGGTACGGCGCGTTTTGATAATGCCGTATTGGAGGCGTTTCACCTTGTGAAATGGTATGCGGAGGAGCATGTCCTCCTCTGTCTTGTCCCGGCTTTCTTTATAGCCGGAGCTATCGGCGTTTTCATCAGCCAGGCTTCGGTGATGAAATATCTCGGAGCAGGTGCTAACAAAATTCTGGCCTACGGGGTCGCGTCCGTCTCCGGAACCATTCTGGCAGTCTGTTCCTGTACCATCCTTCCCCTCTTTGCGGGGATCTATCGAATGGGGGCGGGGTTAGGACCTGCAACTGCTTTTCTTTATTCCGGTCCGGCAATCAACGTACTGGCAATTGTACTGACCGCAAGTGTATTAGGGCCTGAGCTTGGTATTGCACGAGGATTGGGGGCTATTATCTTCAGCGTGGTCATAGGTGCCTCCATGGCGTTTATTTTCAGAAAAGATGAACAAGCCGATGCAGCCGCTGCCATAGTAATGCCCGAGGATGAAGTCAGTCGTCCATTGTGGCAAAATGGTCTTTATTTTTTCTCCATGGTCGGAATCCTTGTTTTTGTAAACTGGGGCCAACCCCAGGATCCAAATGGTGTCTGGGCATCGATTTATGGTGCAAAGTGGTTGATCACTTCCGGTTTTGCTATTCTCTTTGCCGTCATTCTTGTCGGTTGGTTCAATGTTAAAGCCTGGAAGGTTGGCCTTGTCTCACTGCTCGTCGCTGTAGCCGGCTTTGTTCTGCCGGAGCATCCGGCACTTGCTTTCACTATCGGCTTTATCGGTCTTTCTGTTATTACCAGTCTGGATACGGGGGAGACTGGCAGGTGGTTCTCTTCTTCCTGGGATTTTGCTAAACAGATTCTGCCGTTACTTCTGATAGGCGTCTTTATAGCTGGTATTCTTCTCGGCCGGGTTGGCCACGAGGGGCTTATTCCCTCGGAGTGGGTGGCAAAAGCGGTTGGGGGCAACTCTTTACGTGCTAATTTCTTTGCCTCATTTGCCGGTGCATTTATGTACTTTGCCACACTCACAGAAGTGCCGATACTTCAGGGACTGATTGGTAGCGGCATGGGAAAAGGGCCTGCACTGGCCCTGCTCCTTGCCGGGCCGGCACTGAGTCTTCCCAACATGTTGGTAATCCGGAGTGTAGTTGGAACCCAAAAAACTGTTGTTTTTGTCTGTCTTGTTGTTGTCATGGCCACAATTAGCGGCGTGATATTCGGAACATTTTTTTAAAATAAAAGAGGTGAAATGATGATCTTTCAAGTTATGGGCCCAGGATGTGCGAAGTGTAATCAGGTTGCAGAGAATGCTGCCGCAGCAGCAGCCGAGTTAGGTGTTGAATATGAAATTGTGAAGATTTCTGATTTCAATGAGATGATGAAATTCGGGGTAATGATGACACCCGCGCTCGCTATTGACGGTGACGTTAAAGCGGTCGGCAAGGTACCCACGGTTGAAGAAATTAAAGGGATGCTGAGTTGAAGAAAAGAAGACATGATATAAATGAGTCTGTTGATTTGTGGCTGATAATACAATGAAAATATATAACAATACGAGCCTGATCCTTGTGCAGATTGTTCTGTTGGTGTCCCTGGTTGCAGGAAGTGCATATGCATCTACAGATACACAAGAAATCCCGGTCCCCGGAATGGTAACCATGGTTGACCTGGGGGCAAAGAAGTGTATTCCCTGCAAGATGATGGCTCCTGTTATGGAAGAGCTTGAAAAAGAGTATGCAGGTCGAGCTGCGATCGTTTTTATCGATGTCTGGGAGAAGCCGAATGCCGGCAAAAAGTTTGGAATCAGAGCGATCCCAACTCAAATTTTTTACGACTCAGCAGGAATAGAAGTCCTGCGGCATGAAGGCTTCTTTGATAAAGCCTCCATTGTGGCAGAATTACAGAAACTTGGGGTTAAATAGTCTATGGATCAGATATTTCTGACTATTAACTCCTGGATGGGACAGGGCCTTCTCTTAGGAGGCCTTGGCTGTTTTCTTTGGGGCATGGTGAGTGTCCTTTTCAGTCCCTGCCACCTTGCCTCAATCCCCCTGATTGTAAGCTACGTTGCAGCCCAGGATCAGAGTGTTGAGGAACGAAGAGCGGCTCTCTATTCGTTTGTTTTTACAATAGGTTTATTTATCACCATCGCCATCATCGGAGTTATCTGTACCATCCTGGGCAGGATGCTTGGTGATGTGGGCCCTTACATGAGTATTCTCGTTGGGGTAGTACTTGTCTGGGTAGCACTCGATTTTCTTGGTCTTGCCAAATGTTCTTTTTCCAGTGGATTGATGGCGAAGATAAAGGTTAGAGGAATGTTTGGAGCCTTTGTCTTGGGACTAGCATACGGGGTTCTATCAGGTTCATGCACTTTTGGCTTTATTGCTCCAATACTGGCTATCATAACTCTTCAACAAAAAGTCATGACGGGAATCATATTTATTACCCTGTTTGGCGTGGGGCATTGTATTCCTATTGCCGTGGCAGGAAGTTCCACAGCTTTTGTTAAGAAAATTCTCGATAACAGCAACTGGTCTACAGGCAGTATGCTTTTTAGAAAACTGGCGGGGGTGTGCATTGGTGGCCTCGGGCTATATTTTGTCGGCAAGCCGGTGGTGGCCATGATTTCATGATCTCGACATCCTCGCGTCCTTAAGGATAAGGTTTTGCCGCTGGAATTGATAAGCCATGAAAACACAATAGCAGGAACAAGTATTACAAAAGTGTCCATTTTGAATTGGCCACCTTATACGTTCGGCGGCTCATAACTGCGGAGTCTCGCAAGCTCGCTAACCGAAGTTACAGCTTCCTCCAGAAGCCCTCAAACGAGATCGGTGCTGCTTTTGTCTAGTATTTATGTTCCTGCTATTAATCAGGAACAGGGCCTACATACAGGGCACTTCCCCAAGTAGATTGCGCCCATAGGCTGACGCATTGGTCATAGTTGTAGGAGATATCGTGTAACAAACGCAAGGAGGGGGACGCGTATTCCGCACTCTCCATGCGCTCTCCTCATGCTCGGCGTTGCACTCGCCGCTCCCAGTCTCTTGAAATTATTATAAATTTTTAATTATTTAATTAACCTTACCATTGAGAAGTTAGCCTTTTCACTTAGAGAGTATTTCCGCGCGAATCTGGACCGTGCCCTGGAAACTATCGCAATCCATTTACAGGAATTCCAACCGAGTACCTCTTTGGCTTTCTTTATATTGCCAATGCAAACATCTTTTCACATAAAAGATGCCGATAATGTCTTTCCTGTCTACCATCCTGACATTTTATTTCTTTTTTGTAGGAAACTACACAAAACAATGCCTGGGCCTTGAAATCGCCTAAATCGGCTTTCAGTAAGTAACTGTCTAAATTTAATCAATTTTATATGATGGTAGTATGAAAAGTAGAGAATGGCTCAAGTCTTGTAATACACAATTCAATGTAAGTGGTCACAGGTAGCCTACGGAGTCTCCCGTTGGTCGCTTAGCTCTTTGAATGATCATGATTATACGCATAGACGGGTTACCGGAGTCTTCGCTTGCTTCCGAGGATATTTTTTTACGCATAACGAAAAGAGTGAGCGAAAAGGCAATTATGCTGCAAGATGGTCTCAAGGTTTGATGAATGAACGGCTCCCTCCTTACCTTGGTACTTGGGATAGAAAGAATGTTGTTTGAACCTACTTTCTACGTCCTGTGATGATCATAAACAATGAGTTTATGGCAAAACCTTCATTGAAATGTTTGGACGGAATAAAAGAATGGAATTGAACAGATTACAAATTCAAATTTTTAAAAAACTCAGTAAAGAACTCAATTTGGAAATTGAAGACTATCTGCTCAGATTCTCCGAAGAATATATCTGTCGAGCTACCCAAACGCTGGATGACCTGACTGAAGAAGAGGGTGATACCTGGATTACAAAAGCCTATCTGGATTCGCTTGGCTAACTATAAAAATGGATCGTGTTGTACTGTCTCATCCCTATGCAATATTTATCCTGATTACGTACAATACTCAGCCAATTATCTGAATTATCTGCCTAAGCAGACAGGGGACTGATTTTATTTCTCTTTCAAACCCGGGAGACAGATCGAAGTCTACGCTATCTAATTTTCATAAAAAACCATGAAAAAAAAATCAGTCCCCTACCTTTGTACTGAGAAATTCAATCTGTCTCCCGAGGCCCAGCATATCGATGTATCCAAGTCGGAGCTTATCTGCTACATCGGTCGGCTTGTGAACATTTGGAGCACTGCTGAACCGTTACAGTTCGGGGTGAATTGACAGTTTTTAGATATTTGCTGAATGGTACTATTTACTGAATGGTACTATTTATTTAGCTCGTCTTACCAAGGAGCATTCTTATGAAACCCGCTTTATCCGCCAATCTGAAAGTTGCAGATGTTATCACATATTATCCTTCGACAAAGGCGGTATTTATTGCCCATGGACTTGATATTCTTGTCTCCGAAGACGGAATGAGAGCTTTGTCTCCGTTTCTGACAGTGAGGACTGCTTTGCGAAATCGCTTCATTGGCGAGACTGGTTTTATGAAAATACTCGAAAAATCCGCCGAGGCAGATGATATGTTGGAAGCGCCTGGGTTGCAAGATGTGAAGAGGCAGGGAGACCTGACCCTGTTAGCGCTGATGCCGTGCGGATTGAAGATGCCATTCAGCAGAGCCATAACCTCCTTTCTCGAAAGCTTAAAACGTGAACAGAATATTGAGGTGAAATACGCTGTTGAAGGAAACCTTAACCAGGAGCTCTCGTACTACTCCTATGTTGAGCGAATCGAGTCTGTAGACGAGTTGCCCGACATAATAATTTCAGCTGATTTCAATACATTTTACGGTCGCAGGTTCTATGATAAATTTGTTTCCGGAGGGCAGATGTGCGGGTATGGCAATTTTTCGCCCAACTCCTATTATAGCGATGCCGGCATCGTCGAACCGAATGGAGAATATTCAATTCTTGGCGTCAATCCCCTGGTGATGGTAGCCAATCTCGACGAAGTGGGTGATCGATCGCTGCCGCATTGCTGGAAAGATCTTTTAGATCCCATGTGGAAAGAGAGTGTAACTCTTCGTGGTGGCAACGGCTTCTTCTGTCATGCGGTACTGTTGCCGACATATCAACGTTATGGAAAAGAAGGCTTGGAACAACTGGGTGACAACGTCCTGCAAGGGTTGCACCCGGCACAAATGATCAAACGTATCGACAGCGGTGCGCCGGGTGCGATTTACGTGATGCCTGAGTTTTTTGCCCACAGGGCCAGGAGAAAAGACAGGATTCGCATCATATGGCCGGAAGACGGGGCGCTGGCCAGTCCAGTAACCTTACAGGTAAAATCGTCTAAAGTGGAAGAACTGCGTCCGATACTTGACTACCTCACCGGTAAGGAACTGGGCCAGGTGCTGGTGGGTGCCAGGTTTCCTGTGCCCCATGGTGATATTACAGGAGAGGTTCAGGATAAACCGCTCATGTGGCTTGGCTGGGATTATTTACGCCGCGATGATCTGCTGGAACTCAATAACGAGATAGATACGATATTTATGCCGCAGGTAAAATCGGAAGTATGAGTAAACCTGTACGGAAATCCATCAAGCTCATTACTGTAGCAGGACCACCCTCCAGCGGGAAAACATCGGTGATTCTGCGAACTATCGAGCCAATGATCGCAAGAGGGTTCACGATTGGGGTGGTGAAGTTCGACTGTCTCACCAGCGAAGATCATCACCGTTATAACGAAGCCGGAATTTCGGTTAAAAAAGGGCTTGCCGGCGGGTTATGTCCGGATCACTTCTTTATCGCAAATATAGATCAAGCTCTCCAATGGGGAAAGAAGAGCGGTTTTGATCTGCTGGTCATCGAAAGTGCTGGTTTGTGCAACCGTTGTTCTCCACATATTCGTGAGGTGCTTGCCGTCTGTGTTATTGACCAGTTAAGCGGTGTGCATACTCCGAGGAAAATCGGACCAATGCTTAAAAGCGCCGACGTGGTTGTACTGACCAAAGGTGATATTGTCTCCCAGGCCGAGCGTGAGGTTTTTGCATTCCGTGTTCGTCAGGTTAATGCAAGGGCAGCAGTGCTGCCGGTAAACGGGCTCACCGGGCAGGGCAATCTGCTGCTCCAGAAGCATTTTCAAAATGCGCCGACAACTTCAAGCCTCGAGAACTACAAGCTTCGATTTACCATGCCGGCCGCCCTTTGCTCCTACTGTCTGGGAGAGACACGGATCGGTCAGGATTGCCAGATTGGCAACGTCAAGACAATGGATTTCTCATGACAAAAACACGCATGCTGGATCAAAAGGTGTCGACACTGGTCAAAGAACGTCCGTATCTCCTCGATTTTTTCACCGCGATGGCAATTACATTGCCACGGGACCAGACGAGTCTGAAAGAATTTTTGCAAGCAATTCCAAGCGCTCATCTTACGGAGTTTTCACTCGATCATCAGTCATTAACAAATCAATGTTTTGATTTTATTGAACAAATGGAGACATTCAGCTCGCAAGGCCAACGTTCAATTACTGAAGTCACCATAAAAGCAGGTCATGATAAAAATGGTGATCCTGAACAGCATGAGGTGGTCCTGAGGGTCGGTGAGGTCGTTGCTGTTGTAGGCCCGACAGGATCCGGAAAAAGCAGATTATTGGCTGATATTGAGTGTCTTGCTCAAAAGGATACTCCTTCCGGCCGACAGGTGCTACTCGATGGAGAGGTGCCGGATGAAAAAAAACGTTTGTCCGGGGACCAGCAATTGGTCGCACAGTTGTCACAAAACATGAATTTTGTCATTGATCTCAGCGTTGGTGCTTTTGTCCGCATGCATGCCGAGAGCCGACTTGTGTCTGACGTAGATTCGCGTATCGAACAGATATTTAGAACGGCGGTTGAACTTGCTGGAGAACCGTTTACCCTTGAAACGCCTGTAACCGCATTATCCGGAGGGCAGTCGAGAGCGCTTATGATAGCTGATGTTGCTTGCCTCAGTGCCTCGCCCATAGTTCTTATTGATGAAATTGAAAACGCCGGTGTAGATAGGCGTCGCGCCCTTGAGCTTCTGGTCAAGGAGGAAAAAATAGTGTTGATGGCCACCCATGATCCGCTGCTTGCGCTTTCTGCAGATCGTCGACTCGTTATAGGTAACGGTGGCATTGTGGCTGTTCTGGAGACCGACAATAAGGAGAGACAAACTATCTTGGAGCTCCTCGGAATTGATAAAAGGCTTGCCCGAATGCGAGACCTGATAAGGAAAGGCAACAGAGTATCCTCTTTAACAAAAGAGGGCGCATCTTTGCTCGGCTCTTCTCAAGTGTAAAATGTCAGCGCAAGTCAATTGTGCCAAATGCAATATCTCCCATTAACTCTCCGCATGATCTATTGCTGAATTATCACGTCAACTCTCCAGCGCCTCACGCACCTTCCCTCCCAGCTCTTTCATTGAAAAAGGCTTCTGGATGAAGTGCACGCCTTCGTCCAGCACGCCCTTGTGGGCGATGACGTTAGCCGTGTAGCCTGACATAAACAGCCGTCGGATGTCCGGATAAATAACCAGCAGGTTTTTGGCCAGGTCGCGTCCGTTCATTTCGGGCATAACCACATCGGTTAAAAGCAGATCGATGCGACCTGGGTGTTCTTGAGCCACACGGACGGCCTCGCCGGGGGTGCTGGCCGCCAGCACGCTGTACCCCAGTTTTTCAAGCATTATTGTAGTCATCTGCAGGATCGTCGGTTCGTCCTCCACCAGGAGAACGGTCTCGTGGCCGCCCTCGGCCGGACGGTTCAGCCCTTTTTCTATCATACCGGCCAATTTTGCCGTGAATCTTGGCAGATAGATTCTAAAGGTTGTCCCATGGCCCGGCTCGCTGTAAACGTTGATAAAGCCGTTGTTCTGCTTGACCGCCCCGTATACCGAAGCCAGCCCCAGACCAGTGCCCTTGCCCTGCTCCTTGGTGGTGTAAAAAGGTTCAAAGATATGATCGAGTGTCTCCCGGTCCATGCCGCAGCCATCGTCACTGACCGCCAGGAGGATGTACCCGCCGGGTACAAACCCAGCATGCTCGGCGCAATAAGCTTCATCAAACGAAATAACGCCCGTCTCGATAGTGATTTTGCCCACGTCGACAATTGCGTCCCGGGAGTTAACGCACAAATTGACAAGGATCTGGTCAATCTGGGAGGGGTCAACCTTTACCGGTGCGAGGTTCTTGCCGGGCAGCCAGGTCAGGTAGATATCTTCACCAACGAGCCGGCGCAGCATCTTTAACATTCCTTCCACGGTTTCGTTCAGATCGATAACCTTTGGGGCTATAGGCTGCTTGCGGGCAAAGGTCAACAATTGTCGGGTCAGAGTGGCCGAATGTTTGGCCGCCTGTTGCACCGCTTGCAGGTCGGCAAAGAGTGGTGCTGCAGAATCCAATTCCTCAAGGATCATCTCGGTATGGCCAAGAATCACGCTCAGCATGTTGTTGAAGTCGTGGGCTACCCCACCGGCGAGGCGGCCTATGGATTCCATCTTCTGGGCTTGAGTGAGCTGGTTTTTGAGCTTTTCCTGTTCCGCTTCTGCCTCTTTAAGTGCACTCATATCAACATCAAGGCAAAAGAGCTCTTGCGCACGTCCCGGCACTTTAACAATGGTATGGTGGGATATAACCGGCACACGTGAACCATCTTTGTGCATCAATAACAGTTCTCCCGAAGGAATGGGCTGACCAGACTCAGCCATTTCACTCATCTCTTTGGCAACGGCAGCTTTCATTTCAGGTGGGATAATCAAATCAAGAAGATTACGCCCAATAGTCTCCTGTTGACTATATCCATAAAGCCTTTCGGATGCTCCGTTCCAGTACTGAGTAGTTCCATCAGGTCCATAGCCCTGAACAGCTATGGTATCAATATTCTCCATTATGGTTCTGAACCTTTCTTCGCTTTCCTGCAGTGCTATTTCAGCATGCTTACGCTCGGTGATGTCCAGAGCGGTAAAGGTCACTCCTTTTGACTTGTCCTGCAGGTCCACTGGTGAAGAGCTAAGAAGGACATCAATGATGGTGCCGTCTTTTCTCTGCCATCGGATTTCTACCATGCCCGTGCCGTGGTGAGCTATCTGAGCATATTTTTCCCTGCCCACAAATTCAAAATCTTCATCACTGGGATAAAGCATCCGGGCACTCCGGCCTATCAGCTCTGTTTCATCGTATCCTGTCATTTCGCATAGACGATTGTTGACTTTGATCAGCACTCGATTTAAAACAGATCCAATACCAACGGGTGCGCTTCTGAAAAGACTGCTGATCAGATTTTCACTTTCTCGCATTGCTTCTTCCATACGCTTGCGATCGGTGATGTCATGCAGACTGCCATACAGGCGGTTGACAGCGCCATCGGAACCTTGCTCTGGAATTCCCCGCACGACGCAGTGACGTAATTGTCCGTCTGTGCGCGTGATACGCACTTCTAAATCATAAGGGACATTGTTGCGCAAGCATTCTTCAACCGCCTCAATCAGGCGCACTCGGTCCTCGGGGACATAGAAAGCCTGGTGCTCATTGAATGAAGGGGCTTCTTTCATAGGTTCGAGCCCGAAGATACGGAACAATTCTTCCGACCAGGTGACCTTGTCATTTTCTATTTCCCACTCCCAACTGCCCACATGCGCTACAGCCTCTGTTCGGGCCAGCATCATGTGCTCCTGATACAACTCTTCCTCAGTCTTTTTTTGGTCGGTGATATCGTGGAATATACAGTGGGTCTGCTGAAAATTGCCTTTTTCATCCCTACTAATTTTCCCGGAAAAAGAAGTCAGAATGTGGTCGCCGTTTTTTTTGACCATTTCAAACTCAACACCCAGAATTTCACCAATGGACTTGAACCGGGGAAAATTTTCTTTGAAATGCTCCTGCCAGTCAGGATGCAGAAAATCTGCAAAGGATTTACCAATGACCTCTTCTTTGGCATACCCTAGGACTTCAAGCCAGGTTTTGTTGACAACTATGAAATGGCCATTTTCATCCAGTGATTGATAACTGAGAGGGGCTTTTTCATAAAGCAGCTTGAACAGGTTTTCACTTTTTTGCAATGCTTCCTTGGAAGAGTTATACTTGGATTCAATCTTTTCCAATTCCTGAACCCGTCTTTCCAGTTCTTCATAGGTTATTTTTTTTTCATTATCATACAAATCCCGTGTTAATCTCAGAGAACTGAGGCGAGGTGATAAGTAACCATTTTCTTCGGAACACATAAAAAAAGCCAATTGCAACAAAGAGTCGTCTATACAATGCACTAACGCTACCTTTTTCCACCACTTTTCGCAAATGCTTTACCCTGAGACTAATAACTGCTGATGGACCAAGCACGCTGGTTCCTTTTCTGCAAAACCGGCAATATTTATTAATTTTCGCAACAGTTTCTCGCAGCAGGCGTTTTTCATGCCTGCACATCGATGAAAGTCTCCATATTTCATGGCCAACCTTTATCAAAGGATTTGACAACTAATGCCGAACAGTTCTTTGGAGGCGTTGGGGGTTCCCTTTTTTGTTCTGCTCCATCAGCAAGAAAGATATCCATCGGCAAGCCTGAGAGTGGAGGCAACCGGGAGAGTAACATAATAACTGTTTAGGTAATTTCAGCACTCGAGCTTTGAAGTTATTAGTGCCACGTCCAGGATATCGATTTCATACCTTTTTCGATAATTAATACCCTGTCTTTCCTCGGTTTTCTGTCTGCTGATCGTGCCATCCTTGCCGATCAATACGTGTACATGAATTATGTTGCGAGTTCTGTTTCAATTTTTAGTTTTGCCACGCTCCATTTTGGCCCTTAGGCAAATCAAGTTCAAAGTATAAATTTTAAGACAATAACAGTGGGGTATACAAGAATAGATGAGTGAAATCCGTCCTTCTGTGTCCTTGCAATTCTTTGCAACACACTGTATGCGTTACTAACGAATTTAATACATTTTTTTTATAATATAACAGGAGCTAGCCAGGAATGAGACCCGCTTTAAATCCACTAGTATTAAGCCTGAAAGAATCGGCCACCCTGGCCATAAACCTCAAGGCTTTGAAACTCCGCCAACAGGGCGAGAATATTGTTCACTTTGGTTTTGGCCAATCGCCGTTTCCTGTTCCTGAGATTATCCAGGAGGCACTTCGAAATAATGCAGATAAAAAAGATTATCTCCCCACTCAGGGGTTGCCCGAACTGTGTGAAGCGGTTGCCACTTTTTACAGGGAGCAGTTTGGATATGATTTCAAGACGCATGAAGTGTGCATCGGCCCAGGAAGCAAGGAACTGATCTTTCAGATTTTTTACTTGATGGAGGGCCCCCTGCTTGTACCTGTTCCAAGCTGGGTTAGTTATGGGCCACAAGCGGCTCTGCGAGGAAAGGAAATTATTCCCATACAAACGAGTCGGGAAAATAATTATCGAATTACCCCGGAACTCCTGGACAAAGCATGCTATAGTGCCGGACAATCACAGAAGTTATTGATCTTCAATAACCCTAACAATCCAACAGGTTCTCTCTATCATGAAAAAGAAATTCGAGAGATTGCCGAAATCTGTCGGGCCTATAACGTTATAGTCATCTCCGACGAAATATATGCCATGATTGATTTTGACCAGTGGCCTATGGGGAGTCTGGCAAAGTACTATCCAGAGGGGACCATTGTTTCCGGAGGGCTTTCAAAGGCCTTTGGTGCCGGTGGATACCGCCTGGGTGTGATGCTGATACCTGATTCCCTGGAGTTGATGATGTCGGCATTGAAATCCGTGGTCAGTGAAACATTCAGTGCTGTAAGTGCTCCTATTCAATATGCAGCCTTAAAGGCTTATGGTGATTTTGAACAGGTTCGACCGTTTGTGAAAAAAACCTGTGATATTTATCGGTATATTCTTTCGTATCTCCATACGCAGTTTATCGACATGGGCTTGAATTGCCCCAAACCGGCCGGCTCTTTTTATCTCTTTCCTGATTTTGAAAATTACTCCAGGCAGCTGCACGATGCCGGCATTCTCACATCCCGCAAAATGGCGGATGTCTTGCTTGAGGAACATAACTTAGCGGTTTTACCTGGTTCTGATTTCTATATGCCTGTAACCAGTTTCAGTTGTCGCGTGGCTGGAGTCGATTTTGACGGTCAACAGGTGCTACGCACGTGGCCCGGAGCAGAAAATGTTGATGACAAATATTTCACAACCCATTTCTCTAAAATCGAGCAGGGCTGTGGATGCATTAAGTCTTTTTTAGACAGCTTAGTTTGAGTGATTTTTGACTACCGGCCGGTTATGCCCGACGCTTTACATCCCTTTTTTATCGACCTGGCCGCACTGTGATCGGCACAATCTCATGCATTGATGCATTTGTTGATGGGTGCGGCTATTTCCTCTTGGCTAAAGTAAACATATTTCCACTGAGCCGGAAAAACTGACAACAGTTGTGAGCCTACCCCTGATCAGGTGATTTATGCAAATGAGCCACGAATGTAATATCATGTATTCTTACTTTAATAGCTGACACCTGGTGTTTTTGATATCAACAAACAACTTCGAGAAATGTCAGGTGAATTTACCGTCTAATGGGTGTGGATCGAGTTGCGCTGTTGTTTAGTGAAAGACTTATTTTACAGGTCGGTAGCTTTGTGTTAAAGAGGGAGTGCTCTTAATCCATTTCAATAGAACCGTTTTCCTAACCGCCGAAACCTGAGGCTATGGGAGTCATCTTTGTCCAGCAGCGAGCTCATCAATACGCTTCAAGCCTTCTTTCCTCAGACAGAATATAGCAGCGAAGCAGTAGTTGAAGGTATTACCAATGGTGATATCGTCGTCAATTCGACGCATATGGCAAACTATCTGCAGGGAGCACTCCACGACGAGAGCTTACTGGAAGTTGAATTAGACAACGACAAACGCGTCTTTTTTTGCCGTATTCTGGACCATCCCCCCGAGGAAGATACCCCTGATGAGGATGTGCTGTACACCAAAGGGGAATACCTTGAGAATACAGATCACATCATACTTACACCTTTAGAGCCTGCTGAAGGAAATTATCTTATCAATGCAAGCTCACGTATCCTGATACGTGTGCTCACCTCCCAGGCTGCTGTGGAATTTTGCTGTAACTTTGATGGAAAGATAAAAATTGATACAATGCCCGTACTGCAAACCACTTTCCCCGTAGTAGCTCGGCAAGTTAAGGGCGCGAGAGAATATAGAGTCAAGGTCCCCGGTGATATGGACTTAACCGTCATCGCCTACAGGAAGCGAGATAAGCTCAAGTTTACTACCCGGCCTATGGATATGAGCATAAACGGCATGAGCCTGTATGACCCAAAAGGCAAGCACACCACATTACAAACTGACGACAAGCTATCTTTACAAATAACCTCGGATGATATGCTGCTCATGACTCTGGAAGCAGTTGTAAGACATGTAACAAGACTGCGCGATAATCAGGGCCTGCAATATGTGTTTGGGGTTAAGTTCAACCTGGAATCCCGTGCGTCAAGGGCTGAAGTGGAAAAATTAGTGGCAAGCATCCAACGAGCAAGGCTGCGCAAACTTGCAGAGATCGAAGGCGCGTTTGGTGTAAACTTCAGCGACTGGTAAGCCCACCCCTTTGGATAAATCTGATGCCGTGCTTTTGCACAATAGACCCGTTGCGAGTCGTCTGTAGAAAGACTTTTTCAGAGAAATATTTTTTTAAGCTGTGGCCGGCAGATAGATAAAAACAGATGTGCCGACATTGTCTTTCGATTTGAGGACGAGATGACCACCATGCTGTTGCACTATAGACAATGCAACAGTGAGACCAAGTCCCATTCCTTTTTGAGCCTGCTAACCCGAATTTCTCATGAACTTTTTGATTTTAAACTCAACTAATTGATATTATTGATTAATGAATAACTGCACAATTAACAGTCTGTTTTTTGTTTTCAATCAAAAAGTTCCCCCTTCGGGTCAATAGATTTTTCCACAGGATCTGCGTTACAAACCACTTGCGGTAGTCCACTACAGCTGCGCGGCTTGTGCCTTGTCCTGCGAAAAACTTTATTGATGAGAAATCCGGGCTAAACAATTACATTGGCAATATGGATCATAAAACTGCGCGCTATTGTGAGGGTTTATCGATCAGCATCATGTAGATTGGAGAGTAGACTTTTTGTGATTCCCTTGCAGCACAGCAAGATCTGTCGCAACGTGTCAATACGTTGCTTGTGCATATTATGGCTTGGTTTTAAAACGCTTGACCCTTTGCCGGACTCACTGCAAATGCTGTTGTTGGGTTACGTTCCAAGGCTGTCAAAATTTTTTATCTGAGAACAACCGCCATTGTTGATACTTGAGGATGCCTACTGCTTGTCAGCCATATAATCAGCGAATTTTTTATCTGAATCAAGAATATGATTGATTAGCCATTCCCGCAAAAAATGATACAAGTCCTCTCTGCCATCCGGAAAGTTATTGAGCAGACGGTCTTGGAAGACAGCAACTTCATCTATCAGATTTTGATGCTCCGTTTTATGGGCATCAAGTTCTGGGTACTGCGCATTTTGCATCAGCGATTCTTCGTTGGTAAAGTGATTTTGCGTGTAGTCTACAATCTCCTTCATCACCTTCTCAACGGCTTCTTTAGGCTTTTTATCCCGGACGTTTATGTACATCGCTTCAATAAGCTCGACTAGTTTGCGATGTTCCAAATCAACAGCCTCAATTCCTGTGTTATAGGAATCACGCCACTTTATAACTGCCATCATCAGTCTCCATTAACCCTGGTGTAATGTTACGGGCATCTTGTATGATTATCTTTTAGCCCAATTTATGGGAGTTTACACTTGCCTTGTTATGGCCAATAAATATCGTATGATCATCTTGGCCCACTTGAACCCGTAGGCATAGCCTGGTGAAATGGGTAGAGCAGCTTGCTTGCCCAGTTTATTTTAGCGCGGGAAATGATTTTTTTTCATGTAGGGCAGGCCTGCCGCTATCACAATCAGGGTGAGCAGAAAGAAATGCAAAAACATGTCCTTTTGCACAGCTCCCCAAATAATATAACACAAACCAACGCCGGCAAACAACGGCATGAGATATCTGATAAAGAAGCTGCAATCTGTAAATGTTCGCATTACCCAGAAATAAAGAGAAATGTAAATGACATAAAGAAACGCGATGGGCAGTTCGGAGATATCCATGAACCTCCCCCACCAGCCTGCAAAATTTCCGTACCAGACCATGAGCCAGAAGCAGGACATGGTAAAACCGATGAGTGCGGAGAGAATCGTACTGTTGGTGCGTGGGTCTACGCGACTGAAGAATGCCGGCTTCGGCCCTTGCCCTCGTGAGGAGATAGCATACATTCCGCGGCTCGAGCCCATGATAAGGCCGTTTAAGGTACCGAGGCACGAGATTATCACAAATACGGACAGGAGGGTTCCACCCAGCTTTCCGAAAATAATTGCCAGAACTTTTACGGGTGCATCGTTTCCTGCGACGATGACCTCATCGTTGGACAGGATTCCTGAAATACCGAGGTAATAGAGCATATAAATGACAACCACCAGGCAAGCACCGAAGAAAAGCGCCTTGGGTAGCGTTTTTTTGGCGTCTTTTAATTCAGCATTGATCGAGGTTGCAATAATCCACCCCTCATAAGCAAAAGCTGTGGCAAGTGTTGCTACAGCAAGACCACCCCCGGAGGTGACGTTTTGTGCTGCATTGGCAAAACTCGAAAACGTCTGCCCGCTTACAAGTCCTGAAACGCAGCCCACCGCAGCCACCAGTGCTAAAGGAATAAGTTTGATAATTGTGGTCGAGACCTGCCATTTACCTGCCAATATCGGAGAATAAATATTTAAGAGGAAAAAAAGTACCATGTAAAAACTCGCCACGAGCCACACTTGTTTTTCGATGCCCATGAGGCTGACGGTATAGTTTGCCGATACCCAGGCCAGTACAGCTACCAGTGTCGGGTAATAGACAAAGGTCATAAACCAGGCCACCAAATATCCGGCTTTTGGACCGTACGCCTCTTCAAAATAATCGACAACCCCGTTGACCTTCTCTACTCTGGTTGCAATCCTGGCAAAGACCGAAGCGGTGATGACCATGATCGTCCCTCCAATGGCCCAGGCAAGCAATGCTGTTGGTAAGCTTCCACCCGAGGCGACCAGAACATCGTCTGCCTTAAAGAATACTCCGGAACCGATGACAATGCCCACCACCATGGCGGTAGCTGTCCAAATCCCATATTTCCGTTCCAACTTTTGCATGTTTTGTACCTTGAATTGTGTCGTTGAATACTTTGCAATTCATTATTTTGGCAAGGTGATCATTTTTGCAGGGGATATTTCGACGCTAGTGTTTTTTCCGGCGTATTGGTTGCTCTGCTTTTTTGTTAATTTTCGGGCGAAGATAGTACTGGGTTCAAAGCATTAATGCGATACCTTTAGAGTAATTGGAGTGAAAAAGAAAGGTGTGTGGCTATGGGGTTGTATAAGAGGGATAGCTTTCTTGATTAGGGATAAGGGCGTAGCCATATAAAGCTGAGCAGCTCTTTTGGTCAGGATTCCTCCACATCTCTCTGCTGATACTGCTGGTAGTACCCTCTAATTGTCGGCAACAAATTGCCTGAATTTGGCAGTGGCTGTAATAAAAAAGATCAAACCAATGATAGCCAGTACAATAAATTGTGGCCACACTGTCTCCAGCCCCGCTCCCCGATAGAGAATCGCCTGCGCAAAAGAGACAAAATGGGTACTGGGTGATGCCAGCATAATATGTTGCACGATATCAGGCATGCTTTCACGGGGAGTAATGCTGCCGGAGAGCAGTTGCAGGGGGAGAATGGTCAGGATCAGAAGCAGGCCCAGTTGCGGCATGGAGCGGGCCAGGGTGCCAAGAAAAATACCCAGCGAGGTGGTGGCAAAGAGATGCAGGGCCGTTCCTGCCACAAATAAAGCAATCGAGCCATGGATCGGCACTCCCAAGACCGCGCGAACCATAATAAACAGTGATAACACCACCGCAACCAAAACTACCACCCCGTTGGCAATAACCTTTGAGGCCACGATTTCCACCGGGCTTACCGGCATGGCCAGTAAATGTTCCAATGTTCCATGCTCACGTTCCCGAAGCACTGCTGCCCCAGTAAGAATAATAGAGAGAAAAGTAACATTGCTGAGGATTTCCATGATGCTGCCGAACCAGCCGCTGCTCAGGTTGGGGTTGTATTTATAGTGAGGGACCAGTGTGAAGGGGAGCTCTGTCCCGTTGTCTATACTCCCCATAAAGTTCGTTAATTCGCCTTGAATGATACTCTGGATATAGCTGTTGCCGATGAATGATTGGGTCATTCTGGTTGCATCAATATTAATTTGCAACTCAGGTTGTTTGCCGGCTGTAACATCACGTTGAAAATTGCATGGAATAATAAGGACAAAACAAAAGCTACCAGAGTCCAATACCGGATCGACCTCAGGGAAAGTAATGGAGACAGGTTTGTTAAAATAAGGCGCATAAAAAGCATCACCAATTTGTTTGGAGAGCGGCGATTGATCTTCATCAACGATGGCAATGGGGGCTTTGTGCAATTGGGTTGAGGTTGCTGTTGTTGCAATATAAATTGCTCCTGAAAACGCCCATATGATCAGCACCAGCAATATCTTATCATGCCGGATGCTGCTTATTTCTTTGAGAAAGAGGTTGTAAACCGTTTTTACGGAGATGTGCTGTACGTTCATTTTTCCTGTTTCTCCAGGAGCAGCAAACTCAAAAGAGTGAATGCCGGTGCAAAAATAACCAGATGCCTGAATTCGCGTGCCAGGTCGCCATATCCCAGGCCTTTGGTAAAAACGCCTCGGACAATAATGATGAAAGAGGAGGCCGGCCAGTTGTCGCCAATAATCCTTCCCATGCCCTCAAGGGAGCTTACCGGTTCGGTCATGCCTGAAAAATTAACGGTTGCCAGTAAGGTTATAATGGCAGTGCCTGCCAGAGCTGCTATCTGCGTTCGGGTAAAGGAAGATAATAAAAGGCCAAATCCAGTGGAAGCGCTTACATACAAGAGTCCTGTAAGGCACAGAAAAAATATATCCCCTTTAAGCGGTACCGAAAAAACAAAAACTGCCACCAGGATAAGGCAGAGAAAACCAGCCATACTCAGGGCAATGTATGGCATTTGTTTGCCTAGTAAGAACTCCAACCGACAAGAGGGGCTAACGTGGAGATTAACAATGGAGCCGAGTTCTTTTTCCCTGACAACGGAAAGGGCGGTAAGGATTGCCGGGATAAACATCATCAGCAGGGGAATAACTGCGGGCACAATAGCATGAATACTTTTAAAATCCTGGTTATAGCGATAGCGAGGTTGAAGTGTAGCCGGGAGTAACGTTATATCTTCTCCTGTTTTACGTTTGGCAAGATCAGTCAGGTAGCTGAGATGCATTCCCTGGACATAGCCATTAATGGTTTCGGCGCGAAAGGGCATGGCGCCGTCAATCCATACACCTATCTCTGCCATTCGCCCCCTTTTCAGAGCAGCGCTGAAGCCCGGCTGAATTTCAAGGGCCAGGCTGAGCTCACCGCTACGCATTCTTTTATCTAATTCCTCCTCACTGTAAAGAGGAGGGCGTTCAATAAAGTACCTGGAACCTGCAATATTTTGGATATAGTCACGGCTGAGCGGACTCTGATCCCGGTCCAGGACCGCAAAGGTTAAATTCTCCACATCCAGTGAAATACCGTATCCTAAAACCAGCATCAGCAAAGCGGAGCCCAGCAAGGCAAAGGCGAGCAATACCGGATCTCGAAGGATTTCCAATGACTCTCGTATGCTGTAGCCCAGGAGGCGTCGAATATCAAATGTGTTGTTGTGTGTACTCTCGATGCGCTGACCGCTGAGTTGCGTGTTCTGGGGAAAGGGTATTTCCGGGTCCTGTTCATCTTCCAGGTAGGCGATAAAGGCATCTTCCATATTTGACGTTCCTCGCGATCGGCGAATAGCCTCTGGCGCGTCGGTGACCAGTACCCGGCCGGCATGCATCAGGGAAATACGGTCACAGCGTTCAGCCTCGTTCATGAAATGAGTGGAGATAAAGATGGTGACTCCCTGGTTTCGAGAAAGCTCAATCAACAGTTCCCAGAAGCTATCTCTGGCAATGGGATCAACACCAGAGGTCGGCTCATCAAGAATAAGGAGATCCGGGGTATGGATTACAGCGACAGCCAGGGAAAGGCGTTGCCGTATTCCAAGGGGGAGGGTGCCTGCATTTTCATCAGCATACGACACAAGATTAAATCTTTGTAAAAGGGAATTGATACGCTGCCTGGCATCGTCTTCCTGGAGATTGAAGAGTCGTGCATGGAGGTGCAGGTTCTGCATCACTGTCAGTTCTTCATAGAGTGAAAAACCCTGGGACATGTATCCCACTCGGTGCTTGGTTGCCATTGAATCGGCCTGCACCGGGTTGTCAAACAGGCGGGCACTCCCACTGGTGGCCGGCAGTAAACCAGTGAGCATTTTCATAGTGGTTGTTTTGCCACAGCCATTGGAGCCGAGAAAACCAAATATTTCGCCCTGCCTGATCTCCAGGTCTACCTTGTCCACTGCTGTAAAATGGCCAAAGTTTTTGCTTAATCCTTGAGCAGAGATGGCTATTTTATCGGTCTTGCCTTGCAAGGGGGGGATGGTTAGCGCTCTTTTTTTATACCCTTTGTTGTGCAGGAGCAGAGCAATAAAGGCTGCTTCCAGAGTCTCGGTTGTAGTCAGTTGTTTGAGTTCTGCTGATGTGCCGGTCTGTAATACTTTGCCGTCATTCATGGGGATCAACCAGTCAAATCCTTCAGCTTCGTCCATGTATGCGGTGGCAATAAGTATGCTCATGCCTGGGCGCCGATCACGTATTTGCTTAACCAACTCCCAGAATTGGCGACGGGAAAGCGGATCAACTCCAGTGGTGGGTTCATCAAGAATGAGCAGGTCGGGATCATGGATCAGTGCACAACACAGTCCCAGTTTCTGTTTCATTCCTCCTGATAATTTTCCTGCCTGTCTATCTTGGAAAGGGGCAAGTCCGGTTGCCTCGACGAGTCTTTTGATCTGCCGGTGCCGTTGTGTGGTTTTTATACCGAATAAGCGTCCGAAAAAGTTTATATTCTCAAACACTGAAAGGGTGGCATAGAGATTTTTGCCAAGTCCTTGTGGCATAAAGGCTATGCGCGGAGAAATGGTGTTGCGAAAGTGCTGATTGCGTATATCGCCGTTAAAAACCATAATGCTGCCATGTTGTATTTTACGGGCACCGGCAATGAGGCCTAGCAGGGTAGATTTCCCCACTCCGTCCGGCCCTATCAAACCAACCATTTTACCGGCAGGGATAGTCAGCGATGTCTCGTGCAGAGCCTGGTTTTTTCCATAGCGGTGCCTGAGCTCGGAAAGAATAATGGGTGCGTTAGTTTTCATTGTGGCAGGGCAACGCGCAGGTTTTCCGGCCAGGCTGCATGTGCATCCATGAGGATAAAGGCTTCTCCCGGCAAACCGGTTTTGACAACGTTTACATATTTTTTTAACAGGGTGGAATCTATTTTGACTTTGACCCTGAACATAAGCTTTTCTCTCTCTGTTCTGGTTTCAACGGCCTTGGGGGTAAATTGGGTGCGGGGAGCAACAAAAGAAACCTTGGCCGGAATAACAAATTGTGGAAAAGCATCAAAAATAATGCGGGACTCACTGCCGATAAAGATTTTTCCAGCCTGTACCGTGGGGAGAAAAATGGTCATGTATACATCCGTTAAATCAAGCACGGATAAAACGTTGCCGCCCCCGGCAAGCACCTCTCCGCTTTGGGCTATTTTGTAGAGAATGCGTCCGTTAATCGGCGATACAAGTTCCATTTCCGCAAGTTCGGCGTTCAGTCGCTCAATACGCGCTGCGGCAGCTTCGGTGCCCGATGCAGCTCGGGTAATCTGAATTTTGGCAGCTTGCAATTCTGCTTTCGCACTTTCATAATCGGTAATGGCCTGATCCAGTTTTTTTTGGGAGATGTTGTTGAAATGGGAAAGTTTGATCGCACGCTCCTTTTCCCGGAAGGCAAAGTTGAGTTCACTCTCACGTACAGCCGCCATGGCTTTGGCATATTCATTTTTATCCTTTGCCTCAACCAGGTAAGCTTTGGCTTCTCGCAGCTGGGTTTCCAGAGTATAGGTATCCATTTTGGCAAGGAGCTGTCCTTTTTTTACCATATCGCCTTCTTCGGCCATTACCTCGTCAAGGCGGCCGGCATATTTGGTGGCGATATCGTATTCTGTTGCTTCTATCCTACCGTTACCGGAAGCTATATATTCCGGCAGACTCTTGTTATTTTGGCCTTTATAGTAGTACCAGGTGGCCGTAGCCATACCTGCAAGCAGGAGAAAAAAAATAATCTTAAAAATAGATGCAGCTTTTTTCATATCCAGCACTCATTGTTTTATGTGAAGACGTTCCCTGTCGATTAAACATGTCTTTGGTTTGCTCTGATTAGATTGTTGCAAGTCCGATACCATGATTGTAGAAGGAGAGAGGTTACTTTTGTTAAGGTAGCTTATTGTTGCAAAGAGAGAAGAGGAGTGATGAACATCAGCCTGAGAACCAAGCTCATTTGTATATTTGCCGCCATGACTATGATGGTAGTGGGGTGCAGTCTGGTTATGGTGTGGAATACCCGGCAGGTTACGGGTATGTTTGGCAGGGTCGTGCAGAAAGACCTGGTCCAGTATAGAACCGCACAGGAGATGGAAATGGCTCTGGCCGATCAGAAAGGATTGCTGACCTACTACTTTGTTGATGGAAACAAAGAGTGGCTGGAAGCTGTTGACCGGTTCCATTCTATGTTTCAACGAAAATTGAAAAAGGCGCAGTCATTACATTTTGCTCCGGAACAGAAAGATATTTTGGAGCAGATTGTTGTTGAGTACGAAAAGTACGGGCAGATCAAAGAACGTGCCATTCACGACTACCAGGCAGGAAAATCCATGGAAGGGATCTCCAATTCCCACGCACAGCAGCGTGATGTTTTTTTCAGCCTGCTTACACTGTGTAAAACACTTCGTGAGCAACAATGGAGAGTTATCCAGGAAACGGAAAAAACAGCGACCCATGGAGCTGCAAAAATCACCTTTTTGGCTTATTGGTGCATAGGTGTTTTTGTTGTTTTGTGTTTGCTGTTTTTTTCCGTGCTCTATAAGCAGATACTTCAGCCAATACGGGATTTGGCCATTGAAACCGGCAGTACTCCCCAAGACAGCTATATGAATGAGGTGGGATCATTAAGCCACTCCCTGAAAGGGATGATGCGCGAGTTTGACCGGACCCACGACGAGTTGAAAAAAAGTAAAAGAAACTTGCTCCATGCTGAAAGGATGGCCGTTGTGGGAGAGCTTGCCGCCAGCGTGGCCCACTCAATGCGGAACCCTTTTACTTCTATCAAAATGAGAATGTTTTCCCTGTCCCGCTCTCTTGATTTAAACGATGCCCAAAATGAAGATTTGCACGTTATCTCAGACGAAATTGACCGGATAGACAAGATAGTAACGGCTTTTCTAGAGTTTGCCCGTCCCCCCAAACTCCAGTTTAAAGAATATCGTCTTGGCGATTTGATCAGTTCCGTGGCAAATCTGCTCAAATACAGGCTTGAACAGTATGATACAGTTCTTGTTGTTGAAAGTGTCGACAATGAAGCAACCATATGGATGGATCGCGACCGGATAAGGGAAGTGTTGGTTAATTTGATCACCAACAGTTGTGAGGCCATGAAGGACGGCGGAGAGATTTATATCAGGCAGACACGTGAGCAAGACCCGTTGCTAGGCGAATTGGCAGTTCTGCGTATTACAGACACTGGTCCTGGAATTCCGGAACCTATTATCCATAAGATCACAACACCCTTTTTTACTACAAAAGAGCATGGTTCCGGCCTTGGGCTGAGTATAGTTGCAAGAATTATTGATGAACACAAGGGGAGATTGCTGGTTTCATCCACAGAGAACGGAGCGGAAGTTATAATAAAAATACCTGTCTCAAGGAGTGTCCATGAGCTTGATTCTCATCATTGACGATGACAGGCAACTGTGCAGCAGTTTTTCAAAAATTCTTATCCAGGAAGGCTACACAACAGAAGTTGCTTTGAGTGGAAAGGAAGGTATCGCCACGGCACAAGCGTCCCAGCCTGATGTGGCTGTCCTGGATGTGCGCCTGCCGGACATGACCGGTCTGGAGGTTTTTGACATCCTGCATCAACAGTTTCCCAAGCTGCCGGTTCTCATTGTTACTGCCTTTGAAAGTACCGAAACTGCCATTGAGGTGATTCGAAAAGGAGCCTATGACTTTATCTATAAGCCTTTTGATGTCCTTGATATGCTTCAACTTATAGAGAAAGCCGTATTCACCGGGCGTTGTATGTCTTCTCCTGTGGATGTTAATCCGCAGAAAATGGATTTCTCCAGTCGAGATGCCCTGGTTGGTAACTGTAGGCAAATGCTTGAGGTATACAAGGGGATAGGCAGGGTAGCCTCCACCGATGCCACGGTA
Source organism: Desulfogranum marinum (assembly GCF_016918565.1). GTDB lineage: Bacteria > Desulfobacterota > Desulfobulbia > Desulfobulbales > Desulfobulbaceae > Desulfogranum > Desulfogranum marinum. The sequence continues at coordinate 202,393 of NZ_JAFFQD010000001.1, read as the reverse complement.
TTGATTCGTGGAGAATCCGGTACAGGCAAAGAGCTGGCCACCAGGGCAATTTATAATTATTCCAATCGGGCGGATAAGCCTTTTATGGTGGTCAACTGTGTGGCTATTCCGGAAACACTTTTGGAAAGCGAACTGTTCGGCTATGAAAAAGGTTCCTTTACCGGGGCTGCCCACCGTCGTCTGGGCAAGATAGAACAGGCACAAGGCGGCACTGTTTTTCTTGATGAAGTTGGTGATATGCCGCTCAGTATTCAGGCAAAATTGCTCCGCCTGCTGCAGGAAAAAAGCATTGAAAGATTGGGTGGCAAAGAACCCGTTGATGTCGATGTGCGAATTATTGCTGCGACCAATAAAAATTTGGAAGCTGCGGTAAAGAATGGCAGCTTTCGTGAAGATCTGTATTACCGCCTGCGCGTTGTTACCATAACCATGCCGCCGCTGCGCGAACGAAAAGACGACATCGCTACTTTGGTTAATTATCTGTTGCTTCGTCTTTCGCATAAAATGTCTGGTGCAAGCCCTGGGATAACCGATGAGGCCATGGTGAAATTACAGCAATACGATTGGCCGGGTAATATTCGTGAGTTATCCAACACCTTAAAAAAGACGCTAATTTTCAACCGTGGTGCACCTATTGCGCCCGAAGATATCAGCTTTCCCCACCTTGTTGAGGAGTCGGATACCAGAAAAAAAGTCGGGACAGAGCAGGTTAGACAGTGGGTTCGGGCGGTACTCACAAATGGTGAGCAGGAAAAGGCCTATGAATTTTGTCTGCAACAGGTTGCCACACTCCTGATTAAGGAAGCACTTGAGCTGACGGCAAACAATAAATCCCAGGCCGCAAAAGTGTTGGGAATCACCAGGCCGACTCTACATGCAAAAATGGAAAAATATTGTATTGGCGAACAGGGATTCCGCAAAGACTGAGTTTCTTTTGTCAGCATTTTTTACAGACTGTAAAAAATGCTGACACTTCTTAGAAAAATTTCAATGACCAATATGTTTTTCATGAACCTTTTTAAGGCAACTATGAACCCTGTTTTTGATAGCCACAATACTTGCCTCATTTTTCTCGATCAGGACAATATTCTCCCTCTCAGGCAAGGGGTCGAGTATTCCCTGGTAGGTGTGCAGTATAATTTCCTTTGCACAATAGGTCTTGAGTACGGTGTTGAGCAGGGGAGTGCCATAGGGGTGGAAAAGTTCAGGATCAAGAATGATCAGATCACACATAAGGGGGTGCTCAATTAAGGCATGAACGTCATCTTCACAATGTACACAGAACGCAGAGTAGGCCTCTTGGGTGAGTTCCCGCTGAATCAAAGTTCGTATATGGCTGTTTACATCCGTTACTGCGATGCGAAAAGATGTGGCCCTCTGCATGGCTTTTTCAATCTGGTTGAACTCGGAATTCTCATAGGTTATCTATCAGCTTTGTTACGTGAAAAAAGGTGCAGCGTCTGATTTGTCATGTTGAACCCGCTCTTCTTGAAGCATGAAAATATAGGCGATCACATCAAGTAGATCCTGGCCTTCATATCGAATAACTGTGTCATATAAATCCGGGCTGTAAGGGGATTTGTTAAAAAGGAATTGGGTCCAGCAAGCAGCCTTTTGGTCGTATTCTTTGATTAATTTTCGTGCACTTTCCTTGTTTATTTTCTCTTGACGGATTGCTCGTCGAATTCGGCTTTTTTCATCTGATAAAATCAATATTTTTTGGATCAAATGGTCGTTGGATTCCAGTAATGAACTGAAAAAACCGTAGTAGATATAGTTTGTAGAGTCGGCCAGAAGACCTGTACAGCGTTGCCGGAGGAGATCAATCAGGATCTCCTTTTCCATGCTGCGCCGATGTGTTAGCTGGTCATCGGAAAATAGTTTTTCTTGCAGCGTCTTAATCGGGATACCTTCTTTTTTACTCATTTCTTCAAGCAACATGCTATCAGTATAAACAGGCTGGCAAAGGGTGTAGGATAACTCACCTATTATCCGTGCAGCATCGGTGAACCTACAAGGGAAAAGGGCAATTGATATCATATATTTTCTCCTAAAAAGATTGCATCCTTTTGTTGCATAGTTCGGGCCATTATGTTGAGAAACTCTGCTCCATTTCAGCCGGTTAAAAAAGGCCTCTACAGATAACGTTGGTGCTTTAATAAATGCATCCTTTTTTTAGTCTGCCTCAACCACGTGCAGGGGGGAACAATTGAAAAGGAGAGAAGAGATGTGAAACCAAGTGGTTGTCAGCTTTATCTTGGAATAACTTACTAATATGTTGCATTTAATGGGAGCAGAGCCTTTAATGAAAGATGGTGTCGGTGCTGTGAACCAGAGAACAAAATAAGTAGAATCCTGGCCGGGATATGCCTGGGCATGATGGCGAATATATTCAATTCTCCTCGTAGGCAGAGAAAAAACACATGAGCAGGCAAGGAGTGTTTTTATGAACAATCAGTTGTGTCCCATATGCGAGCAAACAGATTATGTGAAAGTGCATTCTTTTATGGACTACCGAGTAGAAATATGCGGGGAATGCGGCCATGGAATAACGCTTCCCAGACTAGCGCCGGGAGAGCTTGATCGACTGTATGATGAAGAATATTTTACTGATCAGTACGAGGCTTGTCTTCCGGGAGAAAAAGAACTCCAGCGCAAAAAACGGCAGGAAGACCATCGCATTAAGGTAGTCAAAAAACAAATAGCGCACGGCAAAGTGTTGGATGTCGGCTGTGGGCTCGGTTTTTTTCTGTATGCCTGCAAAGATCGATACACCCCATATGGTTTTGATGTCTCTTCTTCCAACAAGGCGTATATCGAGCAACAATTAGGAATAGAATTATTTACAGATGAAAGGGAAGTGCAGGAGTTTACAGAGCAACAAGGGCCCTTTGATGCGGTTACCTTTTGGCACAGCTTGGAGCATTTTATAGAGCCGACGGCAACATTGGAGCACTTTTGTTCTTTACTCCATGATGACGGTGTCGTCGTTATTGATGTGCCGGTACATGACTCTATCGATTGCAGCATGAATGAACGTAAATGGGAAGGGTGGCAGATTCCCTATCATCAACACCATTTTTCTTCTACTTCACTGCGACAATTGATTAGCAATATGGGGCTTAGCATAGTGGATGAGCACACGTATCGTTCGGGACATGTTTATCAACGATTGAAGTCAAAATGGTACTTGCGACCGTTTGCCCGATCAATTGCCAAGCTCTTTCGCGGAGGGAGCATGGTTGTTGTCTGCAAGAAAAATCGGTGACTGTTCAGCTCGAGATGAAGGCGAGAGTGTTTATGGTGCGCTGAAGAGTTGCAAAAAATGATTTAACTTGGTGATTGTTCGCCGCCGCTTATTTTTTGCAGGCGACTCACCCACACAGCTGTAGCACCTCTAAATGGTTACACTTTTTGAACAGGTACCCTGTCTGCCACATGCACATTACACATTGCTAAAAAGAGCTTTTCTTTTTTCAAGAAAAGCGGACATCCCTTCTTTTTGATCGAAAGTAGAAAAAAGACCGCCAAAAATGGAACTTTCGTGGAGGATGGCCTCGTTTTTGGGCATATTCAATCCACTGCGGATCGTTTCTTTGGCAAAGCCAATGGCTGTTAGTCCGTTTTTCAGCATTGTTGTCGCTATATTTTTTGCTTCTGCCAGCAAAGTATCCTGTTCGACCACTTTGTTGACAATACCCCATATTTCTGCCTGTTCGGCACTCAGCATTTTTCCGCTGAAAATGAGCTCCCGCGACCTGTTTGGGCCAATAAGCCGCGGCAGGTTTTGCGTACCCCCAAACCCAGGTATGATTCCAAGGGTGACTTCGGGTAGACCAAACTGGGCATTGCTTGATGCGTAAATAAAGTCACAGGCGAGGGCGAGTTCAAATCCACCGCCCAATGCATAACCATTTACTGCAGCGATACAAACTTTCTCCATTGACTCAATTTTGCCGAGAAGTCTTTGTCCTTTACGTGAGAAATGGAGCGCCTGGACAGGATTCATTTCCGTCATTTCAGAAATATCTGCTCCAGCAACAAAAGCTTTGTCGCCCGACCCCGTGATAATAACAATTTTAATTTCGTTGGCAGTGCTGATTTCTTCAATGCTCTTTGCCAATGCGTCGAGCAGTTCGCTGTTGAGAGCATTTAAATTTTCAGGCCTGTTAATGGTTACAGTACATATTTCATTTTTAGTGTTTGTTTTCACAATCGGTTCATTCATATCTGCTCCAGTAGTCCTCTGCTGCATCAATGTAGAAAAAGCTGAAAATACATGATACCGAATTGAAAACCTGGCGGCACCTGATTTTTTGAAAAATAAAGTGTACAGCTGTGTTTACATGTGCAGTGAAAAAAAGGGAAGAGGGCGGGTGTTGATTGTTGCCTTGAATTTTTATCAGGAGGAGAGGTGAAAACAGTTAGTTTACAGTGTGGATCGTTTCTGCTCATCTTACTCATTTTATTTTGCTGCAGATTGAATGAGCGTTGTTGCGAAGGGCGCCCACAAAGCATAGAACATGGGCTTAGCTGCTAACAGAGAAGTTCTGTTATTTTTATTGCAGGCGGTGGAGAAAAGGCGACAGGGAGGGTTCATTCACCAAATGAATAGGTCAAAAAGCAGCAAGCCATCTTAACAAGTATGCCCAGCTTGTAAAGGCTATGACTTGCTGCCGGTCTATTATCCTGAATATGAGAGTGATTTTTTGAGTTATTGTCCCAGATGTTTTCCCCCGGCAACCCGTCTTGTAAAACTGAATTTCTGGCCGCCGACACTGGCCTCATACATCAAACCACCCTTGGTAATGGTATAGGTTGCTATCCCCTTGTTGTACCCGGAGCTTGCTATTTTAGCGTTGTTTTTGCCGCCACTTGCTGCTGCTGACCCTCCAGCCGTATTTGCCGAAGCACCTACTGCTGCTGTCAATGCGGTTGCCTGTGCCTCGGCACCGAACTCAAAGTTGCCGGTGGTAAATTCATCCAGTGCTCGTTTATCCTGGAAAAAAACTACTTGGCTGAAGCCGGTGCCGCCCAACTGAAATCCAATGCTCGCCTGGGTCATTGCAGTATCGCCTATATATTTGTTCTGCTCATAGACCCTGCCTTTACCGTACGCACCACCAACGACGAAACCAGCTTTGCCGATGGTCGGGAAGAGGGCATACCCGTAAGCGGTTTGAAACATTTTTGAGATTCCCGCATCTGTAAACATTTTTTTGGTATCTGCATAATTGTCAGCCCAACAAGGGGAGGAAAGAAGGGCAAAAGCAAAAGTAAGTACCACAAAACGTATAATTGGATTCATCGTAATTCTCCTTGCATTATTTTGTATTGAATCAAAAGATAAACAACGATTTAAAAAGTATCTCCTGCTATCCCAATATGAGTGAACGAGGAAGCTGGAAGATACTTGGGACCAAACCTAGCATATACGACGTGGTTGCACAAGGAGTTGGCTTCCATCTTGTAGTAATAACTGCCAAAATGGAGCAGTTATCCTGACCACGATGATTGGTTTTCTTCGCAGCTTCTAGTTTTTTTCAGCCTGAATTGTTCACTGAAGATCAGTCTATGCTGCGCTGTTTTTTTCAGTGTTTCGGCAAGAAAAGGTAAGCGCAGACTCCGATAGCTTACCCGGAGTCTTCGCTTACCCGGAGTCTTCGCTTACCCGGAGTCTTCGCTTACCTATTTAATACCAAAAATCTTTGAGCCTGCCACCGCCTCAACTGATGAAACATTTTGGTTGGATTGATTACGAAACGTGATGTTTGTATACATTGCGGGGGAAAACCCGTGTAACTGGAGCGACTTCGTTGCCGATTTTGTAGCACTTTGTACTGTAATAAGGTTTGGTGGTAATGAGTTAGATTGTTTATACAGCGTATTTGAATCTATGGTCCACTTTACAAAACATTCTTTCCGATATTCACCAGGAGAAACATGCGTAACACGCAGATACGTCATTCCCACATTTATGCTGGTTCTGTAAGCGATCGGCTTGAGGTGAGTAAAAAGATTCTGTCGATGGTTGGCAAAGAGTTGACGCAGGATGCTGATTTTCGACACCAGTTTTCCTTGTTGCAGGAGTATGCAGAGGCGTTGAACCTGCACATGGCGAACATGGAGCTTGGCGCACTTTGCGGGACGTGTGCGACCAGCCCTTCAGGTGGCTGTTGCAGCCGTTTTATGAGTGGTGAGGTGGATGCTGTTCAGCTTTGTTTCAATAGCCTGGCCGGTATTGAGGTAAAGGTTGTCCAGCTCAATGGACAGGAATGCTTATTTCTAGGTGAGCGGGGCTGTATTTTTCTCTTTAAGCCCATGTTCTGTCTCAATTATACCTGCAAACACATTTATGATACCTGCACACCTGCAGACTTGCATGCGCTGGAAAAATTGACAGGGCAGCTCCTGAGTAAACAATACCAGCTTGAACAGCATGTCTTGCGTCTATTGCAGAAGGGTGCTTGAGTGTACCCTTTGTATTTAGATCTTCTCCTGTTGTTGGATAGATTTGGTCAAAAACGGTAATTTATAAAACCACCAATTGTGAGAGCCTCGGTGTCAAAGAAGTCGATATTGCTATCTCCTTTGCTCAGACTCACCAGAGCTGTGGTGGACCAGTTCTTGAAATTAAATGGCGCCATATACGTTGTCATCAGGCTTATTCCATAGCCAATATTTTCCCTGGTTTGATCGAATACCGGATGTTGCTCGTCATAGTCGCTATGGCTGTAATACGCCCTCGGGACGATCATTAGTTTGTCTAGCGTGTACCTGGCCTCCAGGCTGAGTTTGTATTTAGTGTACGAGTTGGCCTGGCCGTCATAGTCGCCAAAATGGACGCCTGCACGGGGGCGAATCTCCAGTGTATCAGTCGGATAAAAAGAGTAGTTCATATTCAGCACGTACACGGAACCGTCTCTTGCCAGAGTCGGTTCGAGTGCGCCAATGACATCGTCGTCGACATCATCGTTGAGATAGATGAATTTTACGCGGAGTCCAGAGCCCATAATCCTATTCAGGCCAACCTGAGCACCGAATTTTGTAGTATCCGTTTCAATGCGATTAACGCCGACGAGGTAAGGATTTTCATAAACCTTTGCAAAAGGGGAGACAAAGAACGAACCCTCAAAAATTCCTACCTCTGGTAAGCGATAGGAACCACCCATATCGATTGTGAAACCGCCTACTTCGTCAATGGGGGGAGTGGTTGAGAGATACAGCTTCATTCCCTCTGCTTCTCCCACGTCCCACACGGCATTAACAAGTATGGGGGGGATAACGGTTGTTTCACGGTCAGCACCTGATTGGAGATTGTCGAGTCGTTCTTCTGAACCTTTTGGGTTAAGGTTGTTGCCGCTGTTTATTATGAGTGCTCCTAAACCAATAGTGCCGGAAACGGAACTCGATTCTTGTGCTTGTTCTTGCGCTGAAACGAGTGCGCCGGAGAAAAGGAGGCTGCATGAAAGGAGGGAGCTGATAGCTTTTTTCTTCATGGTAGGTCTGTCTTTTTATATTGGTTTATGTGATAAATCGAAAACAAACGCCAACTCATAATGCTTTATAATAAAAAATGAAATATTGGAAATCATTTGTAAAAAATATTGGTTGTTGGCTGCGTTGGCTGCGTTGGCTGGAATCCAGCAGTTACCGTTGAAGTTGCTTTTGTACCGATAGAAGATACACAAATAATGGTGGTACCATGTTGATGGATTTGCGATATGTACTCAAAGGTTTATTGCTTCCCCCATTTACGCAGGTAGTTGTTCTTTTGATGGTCTGGAAAATTCGCAAACGAGCCCCTGCAATAGCAAAAGCTCTGTTCCTGATTGCTGTTTGCAGCCTCTGGTTGTTGGGAACCCCGGTGGTGGCGACGTTTCTTGCTCGGAGTCTGGAAAAATATTCTGCGCTGGGTACGGAGCAACTTGGCATTATCAAGGCCGATGCGATTGTTATTTTATCTGCCGGTCAAAACGTCTACGCGCCTGAGTTTGGCGAACCTGTGAGTGGTGCAGAACAACTTGTCAGGATTAGATATGGTGCTTTTTTACAAAAAAAGACAGGTCTGCCGGTACTGGTCAGCGGAGGTTCTGTTCAGGGAGGTGAACCGCGCAGTCTTGCCGAGACCATGGCGTTTGATTTGCTTAAAGGCTACGATGTGCAGGTGCGATGGCTGGAAAAGGAAAGCAGAACCACGGCCGAAAATAGCCGTTACAGTTATGCTCTTCTTGCTCAAGAAAACAAGACCACTGTTCTCCTTGTAACCAGTGCAATCCATATGATGCGGGCAAAATGGAGCTTTGAGCAGGCGGGGTTTAAGGTGCTGCCTGCACCAACAAATTTCAGAGATCGCAGATCCTTAAATATTAACTCGTTTATGCCCAACGCCGGTGCACTTATGTTGAGCAGTGAGGCGTTGCATGAGTGGCTCGGTTACTGGGCGTATCAGTTGCTGGAGGATGAGTAAAAAATACCTCAAAAATGGTTTTGTTTTTCCATCCTCTTAAACGTCACTTTACCTGCTTTTCAGCAAAAAAATCATCCGGCAAAATACGTTGTCATACATCTCGTTTTTTTGCCGGTTCCATACTTTTCCTCTTCGCGTACAGTCTTTTCCGTCTCTACTCTTTTTCTCTTTGCTGATTCTGTTTCTGAACAGTTTGTTGTTTTTTGAGCAACATGTTGTCATGTAAACAACGATTATAGTGTTGTGTTTTTTGCAACTGAAAATGTATATCCCTAATATTTGGTTATTTTTAAAATGGCATAGCTGTTGCTCTATCCTAAGGAAATATGAAAGGGAATTATTCTTCCCTGCAACAGCAGTCTTAAATGGGATTTACAGGAGCACACAATGCAAATTATCCATCTCGATGACACCAATGAATTTACCCCTGGCCAAATGAAACGATTTTTTTTGGTAGAAAATTCACCGAATTTTAAAATTATAAATTTTAACCTGGATGCTGGAGTCACCTTTCCTGTCCACTCCCATGATCTGGATGGTGAATTATCGATCCTGGTCCTTGATGGAGAGGGCTTCTTCCTTGGCGCAAATGATGCGGAGATTCCGGCAAACAGCGGTGATCTGCTTGTCTCCCAAATCAGTGAACCTCATGGGGTAAGAGCGAAAACCAAAATGAGAATTCTGGTAACCATCACACCACCGATTTGAGAGGGGAGTGGATTACTTACCGGAACAGTAGATAATAGCGAGAAAGCGGAAAAACAAATGTTGAAACTTGATACAGGTCAAAGAGTTGTTTCTTAAAAGAGTATATAAAGTTGCACATAATGTATCGCGTGCAGGGTCTCGGACGATTGCGCATGCAAGACCTTTTCGGTTCAATACCTAGCCCATGCAAGCATCGTTTCAACGCTACAGAAAAAAGGCTCAATAAATACAAAGAGGAACGAGTATAATGAATATGTTTTGTTTTCAATGCCAGGAAGCTGCGAAAGGCACGGGGTGCACTGTTAAAGGCGTTTGCGGCAAGCAGGATACGACTGCCAACCTGCAGGATCTGTTGATTTATGATCTCAAAGGTATTGCTGTTTTGGCAAAAAGCTTAAAAGAAGCCGGGGTAGCGGTCGACAACAGTGTTGGTTTGTTTATCTGTCAGGGCTTGTTTACCACCATCACTAATGCCAACTTTGATGATCAAAGTCTGGAGAATTGGATCAAACGTTCTCAGGTTATCAAGACCAAGCTTAAAGATCAATTTGACAGCATTTCCTCACCCGCACGGAAAGCATCAATCTGGACCAAACTGATGCGTTTCCTGAGCCCTGGTGAAGAGCGTTCACCGGCGGCTCAGCTGGATGCTTCTGCGCTTTGGTTTTCAAGCGATCCTGCCATGTTCCAGGAAAAAGCGAAAACAGTAGGTGTACTGGCAACAGAAAATGAAGATGTACGCTCGCTTCGGGAGTTACTCATTTTAGGCCTTAAAGGTATCAGCGCGTATGCTGACCATGCGGCAGTGCTTGGGCTTGAAAAAGACGAAATATATGATTTTGTCATCGAAGGGATGGCATCTACCACTGAAAATCATTCAGTGGACGAAATGGTTGCGCTGGTGATGAAGGCCGGGGAGTGTGCGGTCACAACCATGGCCACACTTGATGCGGCCAATACCGGTGCGTATGGTAACCCGGAAATTACCGAAGTGAATCTTGGTGTTGGCGACAAACCTGGTATTCTCATCAGCGGGCATGATCTCAAGGATATGGAAGAACTGCTAGAGCAAACTCAGGGGACTGGTGTAGATGTATATACCCATGGGGAAATGCTGCCTGCCAATTATTACCCTGCATTTAAAAAATTCGACAATCTCAAGGGCAATTACGGTAGTTCGTGGTGGCACCAGAATAGCGATTTTGAATCGTTTAACGGTCCGATCCTGATGACCACCAACTGTATTATTCCTATCAAAAAATCTAACTCGTACCAAGAACGTATTTATACGACAGGCACAGCAGGATACCCTGGTGTAACCCACATCACTGATCGGGTGGATGGCCAGGCCAAAGATTTCTCGGCGATTATTGAACAGGCAAAGACATGCAGTGCTCCACAAGAGATAGAAACCGGAACCATTGTCGGTGGTTTTGCGCACAATCAGGTATTGGCCCTTGCGGACAAAGTCGTTGAAGCTGTAAAATCAGGCGCGATTAAACGATTTGTGGTTATGGCCGGCTGTGATGGCAGACAAAAAGGCCGCGCCTATTTTACCGAGGTTGCGGAGAATCTCCCTCAGGATACCGTCATCTTAACTGCCGGGTGTGCTAAATATCGTTATAACAAGCTCAACCTTGGTGATATTGACGGGATTCCAAGGGTGTTGGATGCCGGACAGTGCAATGACTCCTACTCTTTAGCGGTGATTGCTCTCAAGCTCAAAGAAGTTTTTGAACTTGATGATATTAATGAGCTTCCCATCTCCTTTGATATCGGCTGGTATGAGCAGAAAGCGGTCGCGGTACTCCTTGCCTTGCTCCACCTGGGAGTAAAAGGGATTCGCCTTGGACCAACCTTGCCGGCCTTTATTTCTCCTGCTGTTTTGGATGTATTGGTGGAAAATTTTAACATCAAGCCCATCGGTACAGTTGAGGATGATATTGCAGCTATGATGGCTGGCGAATAAGCTTTATTTATAAAGCATTCTGAAAAATAGGCGGCAGAGGGGATACCTTCTGCCGTTTTTTTTTGTTCTCGAGAACGAGTGTCGATCCATGAAAAATAGTAAGCATGGCTTATAATAATTCTTGCTTGTAAGTGCAGGACAAATTAGGGTGGCGGCATGAAAAAAATAGACCCCAACGATTCCATTATCTTGTTAATGCATGATGTCTCTATTCTACTGAGGAAGTTCATTGATCGACAGACTTCGGAGCTGAGCCTTACCCAGACGCAGTGGAGAGCCTTGGTGCATATAGCCAGGCATGAAGGTTGTAACCAAAAGGTTCTTGCAGACAGGCTGGAGATAAAACCGATCAGTCTTTCTCGTTTGCTCGATCGGCTGGAAACTGCAGGTTGGGTAGAGCGTCGGCCTGATCCCAATGACCGGAGGGCCGCTTGTTTGTATCTTGCTGAAAAAGCCCATCCTTTTCTTGATCAGGTCAAAGGGTTTGCGTTTGCAGCAAGAGCACAAGCGTTGCAGGGGATCAGTGATGAAGAAACTGCCGTTTTTCTGGATATATTGCGCAAAATGAAGACTAACCTCAGCCGGAATTAAGTAATGACTAACGTGCCAACGACAACCGAAGCTGCAGAGCCCTGTTCTGCTAAAAGGACAAAAAGCTCTCGATTTCGTCTGCTGTTATTGGTTTGTGTGCCTTGCCTGATAGTTTTTATGGGCCTCGTTATTTACTCCACAGGCGGGCGATATGTGGCAACGGATAATGCGTATGTCCAGTCGGATATGATAACTGTCAGGCCAGAGGTGTCTGGTCCGATTGAGGTTGTTCATGTGCGGGAAAATGATCATGTCACAACGGGAACGCCGCTTATCACCATAGAAAATACCAATTATCAGATTCAGCTTAACCAGGCTCGCGCTAATTTGCAGGGAGTTTGTGCAGATATCAAGAGACAAAAAGCAGCATACCTGCAAAAGGTTGATGAACTTGAACTGGCTCAAAAAAACATTGCATATGCAGCAAAGGAACTGCGCAGGGTTTCTGCCTTGGCTGAGAGGAAGGTGGTTTCAGGAGCCAAGCTCGATGATGCCAGGCATGTGATGGACGTCAATCAACAGAAATATCGAATCATTGAGGCTGCAATTGGGCAAATTTTAACCAGGCTTGAGGGCGACCCCGACAACTCGCCGGAAAATCTGGCAGAATATCGTTTGGCCAAGGCAAAGTTTGAAAAAGCAGAACTGGATTTGAGCAAGACTATTGTCCGTGCTCCCTTTAGCGGACGGGTCAGCAAGATACCTGCAATCGGACAGCTTGTTCGATCCGGCACATCAGTGATGAGCCTTGTTGATGATTCCAGCTTCTGGATAGAAGCAAATGTAAAAGAAACTGATCTCACCCATATTTTGGCTGGGCAGAAGGTGCAGATTGAAATTGATGCTTATCCGGACCAGGAGTGGACCGGTAGTGTTGAAAGCATTAGTCCTGCTACGGGCAGTAAATACGCCATTATTCCTTCTCAAAATGCGACCGGAAACTGGGTGAAAGTTGTACAGCGGGTTCCTGTGAAGATAGTTTTCGAGCATACAAATGAAAATCGAGAGTTGCGAGCGGGGATGAGTACCACTGTCCGTATTGATACCGAGCATCGTCGCTTTATCCTTGCGAGCCTGCACAAACGTTTTCCTGCTGTAGCTACGGCAGCACAAGCGAAGTAAGCATTATCTATGTGTTTATCAAAAGTTTTTTTTTATTCAAAAGAAACAGGCCTGCATGCAAGCCGTTAGTGTGAAGAAGAAAACGCCTCAGCACACTTTGCCTAGAGGATTGATTACTGTGTCCGTCATGCTGGCAACCATCATGCAGGCATTGGATATGACCATTGCCAATGTGGCGTTGCCGAACATGCAGGGCGGGATGTCTTCAACCCAGGACCAGATATCCTGGGTATTAACATCCTATATTGTGGCCTCTGCCATTATGACCCCGCCCACAGGAATACTGGCGGCTCGTTATGGTCGTAAACGCCTTTTTCTCGCTTCTGTAATTGGGTTTACCATAAGTTCCATCCTTTGCGGAGCCGCAAACTCGCTGACAGAAATAGTGATTTTTCGGTTTCTGCAAGGCGCCTTTGGTGCTGCTCTTGTGCCCCTTTCTCAGGCAACCCTTTTGGATATTTATCCAAAGGAAAAGCACGGTTCAGCAATGGCTATCTGGGGATTTGGGATCATGGTCGGGCCAATACTCGGCCCTTCCCTCGGAGGCTACCTTACAGAGTACTACAGTTGGCGCTGGGTTTTTTATATCAATGTTCCTATTGGGCTTGTTGCGGCATTGGGCATTTGGTTTTCTATTCCGGAAACCCGGCGTGATCATCAGCGTAAATTTGATCTGTTAGGTTTTTTGCTGCTTAGCGTATCTCTGGGAGCCTTGCAGCTCATGCTGGATCGTGGCCATTCGCTCGATTGGTTTGCAAGCCGAGAAATTATTATTGAAGCACTTGTGACCTCGCTGTGTCTGTACATGTTCATCGTCCACATCTTGACTACAGACACCCCCTTTATTTCCCCACAGCTCTTCAGTGATCGCAACTTTGTTGTTGGCTTGGTGCTGATTTTCACTGTTGGGGTGACACTGCTGGCCACCTTGGCTCTCCTACCGCCTTTTTTGCAGAATTTACTTGGGTTCCCAGTTGTCACAACCGGCTATGTCCTTGCCCCAAGAGGGATGGGAACGATGGTGGCGTTAGTATTGGTTGGCCGTCTGGTCAATAAGGTTGATACCCGTTTGCTTATTTTCAGCGGGCTCTGTCTTACTGCCCTGGCACTGAGGATTATGGGCGGTTTTAACCTCGATGTAAGTGCCTTTACTATAGTTTGGACTGGAATGATCCAGGGGTTTGGGTTTGGGCTGGTTTTTGTACCCCTTAGCACCGTGACCTTTGCAACTCTGCCCCAGCATTTTCGAACCGAGGGGACTGCTCTTTATAGTTTGATGCGAAATGTTGGCAGCAGTATCGGTATATCCGTAGTGGTGACGTTGTTGATGAGAAACAGCCAGGTCAATCAGACGAATTTTGCTGCGCTGCTCCATCCTTTCAGGGATGTTTTTATTACTGGTCAAGCACCCCTTGAACAAAGCCTATCAAGTATTGAAGGTGTGGTTACTTTCTACTCCCAGGTAATCAAGCAGTCGGTGACCATTGCCTATTTAAATGATTTCAGGCTCATCATGTGGATGGTTATTTGTTCCATGTTGCTTTTGTTGCTGATGAAGCACTCTCGGCAATCGGTAGCTTGAAAGGTGCTTCAATGATAATGGTAGGCAATGGAAGGAGAGTGTATGGAGATGGGTGAAAATGCTAATGCCGTGAAAGCTCATAAGAGCAGAGGCGCGCCATTTTCCAATCTCGAAAAAATCGTGTATCCACTTTTAGCGTGTATGTTGATTTTTCTGTTAGTGGTTGCGTTCTGGAATGCCGGCATATTGGCAGGGGACATTGAAGGCGGCGGAGGACCTTTACAGTATGTAATGGAACCCCTGCTGATCGAGTGCCTGAATTAGAAAGAGTGTCGGTTGTGGTAGAGTCTGGAATGACACAATACCTATTTAGTCCGTAAACACCAGTCGGATACCGAGAAAGATCATCATGGAGCCTGTTAATCCATCGAATGTTCGGCTGCATCTTGGACTTTTCAGCCACGCTTTTGCCCGGTCCACCATAGAGGCAAGTAAACATTGCCATATCATCGCAACCATGAAGTGAATGGCTGCAACAGTGAGTGACTGCCAAAGTGCTCCTTTGTTTGGATCAATAAATTGGGGGAGAAAAGCCATATAGAAAACAATGGTCTTGGGATTAAGGACATTGGAGAGAAAGCCTTCACGAAAAGATCGCAAGCCATTAAATTTGAGTGGGGTAACCGAAAGGTCGGCAAACACAGAGTTTTTTTTATTGAAGAGCAATCTGCTCCAATTAGTCAGCCCCAGCCAGAGAAGATAGGCAGCACCCAGTATTTTCAACCCGTTATACGCCCATGCTGTCTGTAAGAGCATAATTGATATTCCACAGGCGGAAACAGAAGCATGCACAAAAAGTCCTGAGCAAATCCCGAGACTACTCAGCGCTCCATCGTACCATCCTCCGCGAGCACTGTTACGCACGACTAAGAGGGTGTCAATTCCGGGCGTAAGTGTCAGTAGCGTTACGGCAATTAAACAGGTGAAAAGAGTGTTGGGATCCATTGGTATTATGTCATTTCTAGTTGCGCCTGAAAGCCAGCGTCCATGTTGGGTACGCATTTATTAAGGTGTGTACAGTGGCTTCCGGGCTATGAGCATTTGCGGTGTTTTCAAAAGGTGTGAAATAATTCCTATGCAGTTGCTATGGCGGGTGGGGATGCTGGAGAGTGACCAGGTCGTTGATGATCACGTCTATCATACTGAACAGGTAGCGTTTATTTTCTGCGGCGCGTGTGGTATAGGAGCCCTTCGGACGGGATAGCAGGCAAAGGGTGACGCCGTTCATGTCTTAACGCTGCTGATTGAATTTTACCAAGCAGGCTTTGGGCTGCTTGAAGGTCTCCGGCCGGGAGGAAAGCAATCCAGTCAGTTTTTCCTGCATGGTGGTATCCATAAGAATGTCTCTCCCGGTTCTAAGTGGGCAGCCATGTTGTTGGCTGCTGGTTGAAAATTTTTTCAACATTATGTTAGGCGTTGCCGACCGCTTTGGCTTGAATATCGGCGACAAAGTTTTCTAGAAAAGTAGCCATTTCCTGCGCTTTTTCCATGGTGATGGTCGGGACTTCCTTGGCCAGCTCTTCCACTTTTTCCAGGGTAACTCCTGTGGCCTTGTGAACGATGAAGCTTTCCACTTCTTCGCCTTCAGGGAGGCGACCGCATCCGCCTATAATACCAACGAATTCATCGTTTATAAACAAAGGGGTGCAAATTTTGAGCAGCCCTGCGTCGCACGGTTCGATGATGGTTGCCCCCTTATCTTTGGCTTGTTTAGCTATGTGTTGGTGGGCAACCGAACAGATGGCCTGGATGCCCTCTGGGTGAGCTTTAATTTCCTTACACAGGGGGTTGACGAAGTTTTTAAACCCTGTGAACGTGGCTCCAGCCTCGTTATAGGCACAGGCATTAACGCCCCAGTTGTTGTGCAGGTTTTTTTCAAAATCGGTCCATTGCTCCTTGGTGAGCAGATCCAGCATTTTCATGATGTACTCCTTGTTGAGGCGGCCACGTAACTGACGCAGTTGCCGGGTTTTTTGGGACATGTCCCTTCAGTTGAAACAACTAAAATCACAGTACAGATGAGCGCGTTAAATGTCAATATTCAGTCAGACGTAGCCGTGGTTCCTGTGGCGTAGTCTCTTTCGAAAATATATAATGAAGTAAAGATGATATTAATGATAAAAAACAGTGGGGCGGCCATGTGGTCAACGAATTAGCCCTTATGCCCTGCTGAAGGGGCGAATATGTTGATGATGCGTAACGAATTGCTGGGTTGGTAACTCTTTGATTTATTCTACCTATAACCTGCAGCTGTTTACAGGTGCCTCATGTTTGGACAGGCGCGATTTTTTTTGCAGGTAAGCAAAGACTCCGGTAGCCTATTTATGCGGAAGATCGTGTCCCTCTGAAAAGGTAAGCAACCAGTGGAAGACTTCGTGGGGGACCTGTGAGTTACGATGGTGCATCAGGTGAGTGAATGGCTAAGCAAGATAGACTATCGGAACCAAAAACGGAGGAAGACCATGGCACTTTTTCTTGTGCAGCACGGTGTGAGCGAGTCAAAAGATGTTGATCCGGAAAAAGGTTTGAGTCGCAAGGGGAGAGCAGAAACAGAAAGGATTGGTCAGGTTGCTGCTGGATATGCGATAAACGTAAACCGGATCGTCCATTCGGGAAAAAAACGGGCAGAGCAGACTGCATTAATTTTTCATGACCTACTGTCCGTGCAAGCTCCTTTAGAAATGATTTCCGGTATTAAGCCGCTGGATGATGTGCGTAAATATGCCGAGACGCTTGATCCTCATTCGAATCTGATGGTGGTCGGGCACTTACCTTTTTTGCAGCGCTTGGTTTCCTTTATGCTCACAGGCGGCGAAGATAACCTTGTTTATAAGTTCCAGAATTCAGGGATTGTCTGTCTTGATGCCGAAACAGGGGAAGATGGGGCAGCTGACTGGTTCATTAAATGGACGCTCAATCCCAATATTACATGATAACGCAGAGCCTGTCTTACTTCCCGCATTGGAGGAATAAAGCAGTGCGGGGGAGACTGGTCTGGAGCTATTTGGAAAAGTCGTGCTTGCGTTAAATGAAATTGTTTTTGGCAAAATTACCTGTCACGGTTCAAATATATGTCTTGGTTCATGTAACCATCCAACAAGCAGTGCGTAAAATGTTCACAAGCTGACCGATTGAGCAGATAAGCTCCGACTTCGATACATTTGTATGCTGAACGGGCATTTGCCCGTAGCGATTTCTCCATAGGTCATCGCGGGGCGGCTATGCAGTTTCCCGAGCATACGAAAGAATCTTATGAGGCTGCCGCCCGTATGGGGGCAGGTATTGTTGAATGTGATGTGACCTTTACCAAGGATACAGAACTTGTATGCCGTCATTCACAGTGTGATTTGCACACCACAACCAATATTCTTGCCATTCCTGAGCTGGCAGCAAAGTGCAGCGAACCATTTACCCCCGCGGAATTCGATGCCGGCACGGGTGAATTACTGAAGCCGGCTGCTGCCAATTGTTGTGCCAGTGATATAACCCTGGAGAACCGACCTCTATGCAACATGTGGAACCGTGGTGTCCCACAAGGAAAGTATAGCATTGTTTCAGGAGCTGGGAGTGAAGATGACTCCTGAACTAAAGGAACCCATTGTTGTCATGCCTTTTGGGGGAACATATACCCAGCAACAATATGCGCAGCAGATGATCGATGAGTATAAACAAGCAGGGGCGAAACCAGATCAGGTTTTTGCCCAATCTTTTAGTGTGGAGGATGTGCAGTATTGGATCAAAAATGAGCCTAAGTTCGGTAAGCAGGGTGTTTATCTGGACGGAAGATACGATGATGAAAATTTTGACCATACCAACCCTGCAACATGGTCACCTACCATGGACGAATTGGTTGGCGATGGTGTCCGGATTATTGCGCCGCCAATGTGGATGCTGCTGGCAGTTGATGGCAGCGGCAAAGTAGTCCCTTCTGTTTATGCTCAAAAAGCAAAAGAGGCAGGTTTGGATATCATTACCTGGACACTTGAGCGCTCAGGTCTTTTGGTTTCAGGCGGGGGGTGGTATTACCAGACGACAAAAGGAGCAATCGATAATGACGGAGATATGATGACTGTGCTTGACGTGCTTGCCCAGGATGTCGGCGTTATCGGTATTTTTTCAGATTGGCCGGCGACGGTCACTTATTATGCCAATTGCAAAGGGTTGTAATACCATTTACACACATAGACCTGTCCTCCGCAAATCCAGAGCTGTGGCTTTTGCGGAGGATAACGCAGTGTTTACCTGTTACAATGCTGCTTCACGGGTGCCAGCTTTTAGCTGGGATACAGCAACGGTAAAGACTACACAGGTATGGCCGGCGAAGATATTTGGCTACTGCCATGGGAACACCTTTTTGGCTCCCTCTCACTTCAAGAGTATCGTGCAATTACTTAAACCATTTTAAATTTCGTAATGCTTCGACCAGCTCGCGGTGCATGACAAGTTGGTAATGCTCGTTTTCAGAGCGGTACGGGTTTCCAGAACCGATGGCACTGCTATAAAAGGGTTCGCCCGGCCTGGCAACGCTTTCCAAATAGGCCATATGTAATGTGTCACCAAGCATGCGACCGAGTTTTTCGTATTCATCTATAACCACTGAATAGTCATCAGTTCCAACAGCATCTGCAAGCTTGGTAAAGGGAGCTGATTGGTTGGCGGACCTGAAGTGGGATTCCAGCATTTGACGTTGCTCGTCGCTGATGTTTTTTTTTAATTTCTTTAAAGCCTTGGTATACTCTTTGGCTGATGGCACTGCAAAATCACAACTGCTGTTCATTTTGGGACTCCTTTATTTTGTTTCAATCATTTTAGGAGAATATGTTGTAATGCGCTTGCGGGGGTGTTTTCAAGTGTTATACGGAAAACTGAAGTTTTTTTCGTTGAAGGGTAGGGGAGCAGCTGGAGAAAATACCATCCTGACCCAAGGTGAGTCAGGATGAAGCGTTTTCTTGTTGAGCGATCAGGTACCCTGCAGAGCAGGGTGAGGAAATGCAGGCTGCTGTTCTTTCTTTCCCGTGAAAAGAAGGTGAAGAGTTTTGCCTGTAACGATTTGGCGGTTCATTTTTCTTCGACCCCTTTTGCAACTAAGGCCAGGAAGAGGTGGATGAGAGACGCTCCGGCAAGAGCTGTAATGCCTGCGTTATCATTGGCCGGCAAAACTTCTACCAGGTCCATTCCCTTAAGATTCATACCCAGGCAGGAGCCCACCATGAGCTGCAGTGCCTGGTGAGTGGTAATACCCCCGATTTCCGGAGTTCCTGTTCCTGGAGCGTAGGCTGCATCAAGAAAATCGATATCAAAGGTAACGTACACAGGCTGGTCGTTGATGCGGCTTCTGATAGCTTTTACTGCCTCTGTCACTCCCATAGCATGTAGCTGGGGACCTGTGATTATCTCCAGCCCTTTGTTTTTGGGGTAATCCAGAGCGTCTTTACTGTACAATGGACCTCGGATACCTACTTGAATTGAGTGCTCCGGCTTTATCAACCCTTCTTCAATGGCCCAGTAAAAAGGGGTGCCATGGTTGTACTTTCGGCCAAAGTATTCTGGGATAGTGTCACTGTGGGCATCAAAATGCAACAATGCAACAGGTTCTCCCCGTTCACAAGGCCTGGATAAGACTTTTCAAGGAGCTCAATGAATCAGAAAAAAAGTCTCCATGAACATCATTATGTCTATTATTATGAACTGGAGGTGGGTGATTTATTCAGGTTAATTAGCGAATCTGGTGCCAGATACTTTCTCTCTAAGGAATGAGGGGTGAATTTCATAGTGGGTATGACAGTCGTGGACGTCTTTTTTTTACAGTTTATTTAACAGATGCATGACAATGGCAATGTTCTGTTTTTCTAACTGATAGCGCGAAGAAGACCATTGACAACGTCTTGGATTTGGGCCAAGGTGCTGATGTCATTATCAATGAATAGAGGCAATAAGGAGGCTCGCGATGGGAAAAAGAAGGGGGGAAATATGGAAGTGGATATTGTCTTCTTGCCTGCTCCTCGTGCTTTTAACCGTAGCCTTTCTCCCTACCTTCCTTTTTTCACGGGTTGGGCTCGATTTTATTCTGCCACGACTCAATCAGGTTATTAGCGGTGAGCTGACAATTACATCCTGTGCTGGAGGTTGGACGAAAGGCCTTGCATGTGATGAGGTGCAGTTTCGTAGATCCGACGGGCAATCTCTGTTCATGGCGCAGCAAGTTGCCGTTGATCGGAGTTTGTTGAGATTATTGATGGCTCCGCGCAATGTTGGAGAGATTTTTATAGATTCTCCTGTCATACGAGTGCCGGTTGCAGCGAAAACCAGTGCCGCGAAAAGCGAAAGTGGCTCCGCGCAAACAGAGTCACCTGTCGAAATTGATCCCTCCTCAGCCGAAACGAAGTCGAACATAGAAAACGAATCGGCAGGCCCGGGTAAGGAAAAACCTTTTTGGGAAGGATTGATTGCCGGCCTTCGTGTGCGTAAAGGACGAGTTATTACTCCCATGGTTGCACCAGGTCTGCAGACGCTGGCTGAAGAAATTAATTTTCAGGCGCGCCTCAATGACGGGACGGTGAACTATGCATTCCAGATGCTGTCCGGAGAGCAGCAAGGCAGAGTGTTTGCAAAAGGCTTTTTTAACCTGCCCATATATAATCAGCCGCTTTTGCCTGCTCTTGTTTCTTCGACAGAAGTCGAGATTACCCGCCTGGACTTGACCGGTTTCCTGCGAGCGTTTGCAGCCGCGCAGCCGGCCGGTGGTCCTGTTCCTACAGGGCAGGGAATGCTTAATGGGAAATGGCAGGTCAAAACTGCTGGCTTTAATAATATTGTTGTTCAGGGGAGCAGTACTATAAATGACTTTGCGTTGACAGGTGGGATTTTGGGAGCTGATCGTCCAGAATTTAAACAACTGGAACTTGTCATTGATGGAGCGCGGAAATCTGAAAAAGAGTGGGCGGTCAATACGTTTCTTCTTTATTCAGAATTGTTGAGCCTAAAGAGCAGCGGCACTTTGCATGATAACAATGGAGAAGTAAAAGCCTCCGGGAAGTTACAATTGCCTGCCTTGTTCACCATGTTTCCCCATACCCTTAAGATGAAAGATGATGTGACTGTTACTGAGGGGGAGCTTGATTTTGACCTTGCTTTACAAAAATCTAAAGGGGTTAACAGGGTTGTAGCCAATGCCGGGAGCAGTGTTTTGCAAGGAGCCTTTAAACAACAACACATCCTTTGGGATGACCCTTTCTCTCTTTCTGTGGATGTGTATCAGGAGGAGGGGGGCGGGAGCCTTTTTTTTTCAAAGTTACAACTTGTTACCGATTTTCTGGCTTTGGAAGGCAATGGCAGTTTGGATAATTTTTCACTCCACGGAACGGCGGATCTGGAGAAAGCATCCAAGGCAATGAATACTTTTGTGGAAACTGAGTACCAGGTCCGCGGGCAGGCCGAATTCGACAGCTCTTCAATGATATTGCAGGATCAACAGTATCAGGTAACGACCACACTGAACGTGAAAAAATTTGCCATGGATGACACCCGCGGCAATTTTGTCCCTGAGCATCCATTGCAGCTTTCAGTGAAAGGAACAGCTCCGCGTTCCTGGTTAGACGGCAAAGGAAGCATGGACTTAGATTTTTCCACTGACAGCTGGTTGGGAGAAGGACAAGCGCAGTTGTTTGATATGAAGCGTGATGCCGGCCGGAGCAGCAGCGGTTGGCTCAACGGCGGGTATGCCGTTAACGGTTCCCTGGATCTGGAACCGCTGACCACCTTTCTCAATCGTATTCGACCTGACAAGGAACAAATATTTGCCAAAGGGGTAGCCTCGGTAAAGGCCTCCGGTAAAACCGAGCCGCAATTACTAAAAATAGGTAAATTTGATTTTGAAATTAGTAATTTGGAGATGCAGTATCGTGATATAGGCTATGAAGACCAGCACGTACGGTTTGCTCTATTGGGGAAAACACCTGATTCTCCAATTGGTTTTGTGAATGTGGCCCCTTTGGTGGTGCTTAATGACTGGAAAGACTACGGGAGCGTTGAAAAAGGGTGGGCAACCTTTGATCTGACCCATAGGGAAATGGTGTTGCCGCATCTGTTTTTTGATTCTGGAATACTTTCAGTTCCTTCCGCCTCTATGCAAGTTGCCGATTGGCAATTTTTGACTCGCGATTTTACCTTGGATTTTACCAGCGAATTTGCTGTAGATAATTTAGTGGAAGTCATCCATCAGATGGATCAATTGCCTGGTGCCGTCAAAGGCAAGGGCAGCGCAGTCGTTTCTGGACACGTCTTTGGACGTGACAAGCAGCTTGAGGCACTTTTGCAAATTCAGGGGCAGGATCTGGCCTATCTCCGTGATAAGAAAATAATTGTAGACAAACAGGATCTCAATGCCAAGATTGAACTGCACCATGCTGTTGGGACGAAAGACGCTGTATTACCGGAGATATCGGTACAGTCACAGCTCTTGACCTGGGACGGCAAAGCCGATTTCCGTGGTGGTGATGCAGCTAATATTACCATCGAAGGGGAGGTGATCCCTGACTTTACCTTTTTGGCGACACTACTTGAATCCGTCACGGGTAAGCAGTTTAAACTTACAGGGCGAAACGCACAGACCATTTCTGCCTCCCTTGCTTTAAGTAAAAGCGGGGAGAAAGGTAACCCTTTCACTTTCCATTATCAAGGCGGAATAGATGCTATCCAGTACCAGGGGATTGATATCAGTAAGTTTACTTTGTCCAGCGCTATTGAGAAAGGGAAAGGGATTTTCACTGCAGCGGGAAACTTGAACAAGGGAACTCTATCGTTCTCCCCATTGTATGACGGAACCGGGGACACTGCTGCTCTCTCGCTACAGAAGCCGGAAGAAATTCTTTCGGCAGTTCACCTGCAGGAACCGTTGGTGAAAAATGTACTGGCAAAAATGCATCCTTTGTTCGGTGTTCTTGTCCGTCCACAAGGGGTGATCAGTATGCGTGCTGATTCGCTTTTTGTCCCGCTTGGTGAAGCCGAGAAGACTCGTTTTCGGACAATTATTGATGTCCAGCAGGTTCAGCTTGAAAGTAATGTTTTTCTACGTGAAATATTGCAGCTGGTGAATGTTTCCGGAGATTCTCTGGACTTGAAGGATGCAGAGATTACCTGCCAAGGGGAGAATGGTCGCGTCAGCTGTTCACCTGTGCACATTTTGGCTGCGGAGGCGGAGATGACCCTGCATGGGTCAGCGGGATATGATGGGTCGTTGGACTATCTTTTAACTATTCCTGTTACCAAGGCGTTGGTCGGCAAGGAAGGGTACCGGATTCTGGAAGGAACAACCATTGATATTCCCATTAAAGGCTCTGTTGATGAGCCATTGTTCAGTAGAGATAATCTCCAACAAACCATTGCCGAAATCATTAAGCAAGCAGCTGCCGGTGCGGTAGAAAAACAAATACAAAAGGTTATTCCGGGTTTATTAGAGAATATATTTGGGAACTGAGACGACCTGCACCGCACACCTGCTCAGAGCATGATTGCTGATAGAACGGGGAAAAAGTGTTTATCTGTGCTTTGACAAGTACAGGGAAAAGGAATAATGAGATGTATCGCATTAGCCGGATTTCCCCTGACCATTGTGTTAAATTGATAGATATTGTGCGATTGTAGCTGCTTGGACTCAATAATGAGAACTTACAATTTTACACAATGGTCACCAAAGGTCAGCCCGGTCGACGCCATCTACTTCTGTATTTTTGCAGTAAAAAAAGGTAACTATCGGAGTATCCGCTTACCCTTTCACTGCCGAAAAAATGAAACTGACGCCGCCTGAACTAATGAAAATACGGGTTAGGAGGTTAAGGCGAAGGTAATCGTTATTTGTCGAATAGTGACGTTGTATTGTATATTGTAGAGCGTTTATCTCTTCTCCAGAGCTTGTCGAACAGAAGCATTTTTTTCAACTCGGAGTAATTGTCGAAAAAATAATGCTTGCAATAGTCGGTATATGTTTGTGTTTTATTTTTTCACAATCTTTGATTTGAAGTGGAAATGTCTCAACTCGACAGGCGCCTGGCAGCCCTTTAGTAAACCACCTGTTTACGGCTGGGCACTGGTTGGGGAGATTATCCTGGGTACTGGATTATACGTTGGTTTTGAGAGAATTTATCGGTAATATTAGGAGAAATGTCGTGGGAAAAGAGATAGTTATTGTTGGTGCTGTTGCAGCTGGGCCTAAAGCGGCGTGTCGTTTGAAACGTTTGAAACCTGATTGGAATATTACCTTGGTAGACCAGGATAGTCTTATTTCCTATGGCGGCTGCGGCATCCCCTATTATGTAAGTGGTGATGTGTCTGATGCAAGTGAGTTGCGCGCTACCAGCTTTCATGTTGTCCGTGATGAGAAGTTTTTTGAGAAGGCAAAAGGAGTGAATGTCCGGACTCGTACCAGGACGACCGCCATCGATCGGGAACGGAAAGTGATAAAGGTTATAAACCTCGACAGTGGTGAGAAGCAGGAATTGCCCTATGACAAGCTGATGCTAGCCACCGGAGCAAAACCTTTTGCTCTTCCCATTCCCGGCGCTGATTTGGATGGTGTCTTTACCATTGCCAATCTTCATAAGGCCGTTGAAATTAGAAAAAGGATAGCTCAGGGGCAGGTAGGTAAGGCGGTTGTCATTGGCGGAGGGGCGATAGGCATTGAGATGGCCGAGGCGCTTAAAGATCTATGGGGAGTGGAAACTTCTTTGCTGGAGTTGGCACCGCAGTTACTGCCTTCAATTGTTGATTGGCCAATGGCAAGTATGCTTAAAAAGCATTTGTCGGAGAATGGGGTGAATGTTTACACCGGAGAATCGGCCACTGAGATTATCGGTAACGATGATGGGAAGGTAACTGCGGTAAAAACGCCTAAGCGTACTCTGGAAGCAGAATTGGTCATTGTTGCCGTCGGTGTACGCCCTAGGAGTGAATTGGCCGGAGAAGCAGGTCTTGAGGTCGCTTCCAGGGGTGGTATTAGAGTTGATCGGCGGATGAGAACTTCAGATCCGGATATCTATGCAGCCGGGGACTGCGTTGCCAGTCTCAGTTTGGTGACCGGTCGCGATACATTTACTCCGCTCGGCTCACTGGCCAACCGTCAGGGACGTGTAGTTGCAGACAACCTGGCAGGAATACGGACGCAGTTTAAAGGGGTGTGTGGCTCTTTTATCATGAAGGCTTTTGAACGGTGCATTGCTACAACCGGAATTAGTTATGAAGCGGCTAAAGCAGAAGGAGTTGACGCAGAATATGCCATTACCTCCCCACCGGATCGAGCGCATTTTTTTCCCAATCAGGCGGTGGTGATTTTACAGATGGTTTTTGATAAAAGAACCAGGAAGGTTTTAGGAGTACAAGGTTTCGGGATGATGAACGATTCTCTTTCTGCCCGGATCGATACGGCGGCAGGATTGATTGCTCAGGGAGCGACGATAGAGGACTTTGCCGATGTGGAAATGGCTTATGCGCCGCCTTTCTCTTCTGCCATTGATTCCATCAATGCTGTCGCGTATGCAGCGGAAAATTTATGCGACGGACGTTTCAGGCAGATCGAGTTGGATCGTTTTCTTGCCTGGATGGAGGACATGACGACGGAACCAGACTGGGTGGCTCTTGATATACGCCATCCGGCCGAAGCCAAACCCTATGTGGAAAAATATGGAGCCGACAAATGGCTTTTCGTCCAATATGAAGAGATGAGAGCGCGTCACCAAGAGGTGCCTGATGACAAGACATGCATTATCATATGCAATGCAGGGACTCGTTCTTATGAGGTGCAGGTTTTTCTCGAATCAGTTGGGAAAACAAATAATTATGTAGTGGGTGGAGGCTTGAATGTCGTCAGTCGCCTTGACCTGGAGTGGAATATAAAATAGTATTTTATAGTATCTATCCAATTATTCAGAGAGCAGTATAGGAGGAATATGGCAGAATTAAACACTGACCATATGATTGAAGAGATTCAGGCTAACATCAAAACAGGCGACAGAATGAAAGCTCGTCTGGTGCTGACCCATATTGGAGATATCGATAGAAAGTCGCAGAACAGGCTGCTTTACGAGCTCTTCAAGGCCGATGTTGACTTTACCGTTCCTCTTTTGAATAATTTGTTGGTTGATAAGCCGGAGCTGGCAGTGAGTCTCCCTGTTATCAGGGAAACTTTAATCTCTAATCTGATTGCCTATCCTGATGTCCTCTTGCAGGCACTTCGTGACACCACCGTCAAAGATAAGACGATTATGATTGAGACCGCCGGGGAGCTCAAACTTGAGCAAGCTGCTCCGGTTCTGGTGGAGTTACTTAGTCAGAACGATGACACTCAGGTTATGCAATTGATTATTGAAAATCTTGGCCTGATTGGTGATCCGGAGTCGGTTAATACGTTAACTGATTTTTTGTATTCTGCAGATCGTAATCTTATCAACAGCGCCATCTATGCTCTCGGGCAGGTCGGAACGCAAACAGCCATGCACCGGCTTGCCGAGAGGATGGGAACTGATAATGAGTTGGATCTGGTTATTCTCACTATTTTTGCTGAAGTACAAGATAAAGTATCGTTGAGAATACTTAATGATACTTTACGCTCCCATTACGCGCATATGCGCATCTATGCAAAGGATACCCTTACTCAGATTGGTTCCAAGGCAGTGCCGACGCTCATTGAAAATTTAAAGGACACCGATAATGATCTCTTGGTTCATACCTTAAATGTGTTGGGCGAGATAGGGGATGAGGCTGCGGTTATGCCCATTCGAACTCTTTTGAACACTGTTCCCCAAGATGCCAATGTACGGTTCGCAGCTTATGAAGCTCTGGCGTTGCTTCCGCTTCGTAAAGGAGCATATACCCTGGCAGCTGGACTAACAGATACTGAAGATCATGTTTGTACTGCGGCTGCCCGCGCTATTGATAAAAATTTTAATGAAATTCTCTCGGCCGGCATTAAGAATCTTGTCCGGAGCGGAGGAAGCGAAGCCAGGCATATAGTGAAGATCATAGTTAATGCCGAAGTGGATAACATCTTTTTAAGTCTGGCCAATGAAGAGTTTTTTCAAGAGCTGGCATTGACCTATTTGCCCCATGCCCATCCTGACATCAGAAATCACTACGCCACTGTGCTTCGCGAAAAAGGACTTGGGGGAGCATTTGCTGATCGGATAGAAGGCGACAGCGGTGAAAAAAATCGTCGGCTGAAGGTGTGTGCCGTAGATGATTCAAGGATGATTCTCAGTATTTACAAGGCAACCTTGCATGAACTGGGGTGTGAGCCGGTATTGTTTGAATTTCCGGAAACAGCTTTGGAATGGCTGGCCAAAGAGCAACCGGCATTTGTCCTCACCGATTTGAATATGCCCGATATTTCAGGAATTGAACTCACTGAAAAAATTCGAAAACTGTATAGTGCCGATGACTTACCAGTGGTAATGGTGACCACCCAGAGTGACATCCAGGATCATGAGGCCGCAACCAATGCAGGTGTCAATGACATATTGATGAAGCCGTTTAACGTGGAGAGCCTGAGAAAGGTGATGGGGAAATTTATCAATCTTCCTTAAAGCTAAAAAGGAGAGTTGCTATAGTACCACCTTGCAGGTTGTCTCTTTTACATCGAGAGCTTGGAGGCGAGTTGCAGATAATCGTTAACCTGGTCGAAATGGCGGCCAACCTGTTGTGGGGCGTGGGCATCTGATCCCGCTACCAGCAGGAGCCCCCGTTGCATTGCCCTGTTTAAAATGGTTGCTTCCGGGAATGGGGCTTTGCGCAATGTGAAGCCTGAAGTATTTATTTCCAGAGCGATTTGTTTTTGTTGCATAGTATCCAAAATGGTGTTGATTTGGATATAGTTTTTTTCAGAAAGCCTTCTCTCTTGGGCATGTCGTAGGCATGCATCCAGATGGCAGACAACATCACAGCGCTCCATAATCAGGATTGCTTCCAAGAGAGAATCAAAATAAGCATCCATGATCAGTGCCGGATCATGTTCAATCAGCAGAGCGAGGCTGTCTGGTTGGCGACTGAGTAGGTTGAAATGCTTGTTTCCTATTCTGTAAAAATGAAGTGAGAGGCCAATTCTGTCCCATGGATAGGCTTTGAGAAGATTGAGAAAAGGGGTTTGCTGTTCCGGATTATAGCCTGCTTCAACTCCTAGTAAAATAGTGAGTTGACCTTCATACGCCTTTTTGAGACGAGTCCCTTCTCTGAAGTAGACAGTAAAGTCTTCTTCGTTCAGCCAGCTTCGCTGGTGATAGGTAATTCCAACTTCCAGATGTTCTAAAAAACAGAGCGTATGCAGGCCTCTGCTGATTGCTGCGACCACATATTCTTCCATGGTACCCTTGGCGTGATTGCAAAGATAGGTATGTACATGACCGTCAAAACCGATATCTATAGGGTCGCATTTGTTCATGCTGAAGCAGAGATGAGGAGGGTTGAGCTAGCCTGCAAGAGAAGGTTTGGCTAGCAGGATTCGTGTAGTCAGGCGTTGCCTCGCGGGAAAAAGTGAACGACTCCGTCGATATCTGATGTATCACAAATGTCGCCGTATTCCATCTCAATGTCGACGAGATCCCCTATATTTTGCATTTCCAGAGAGAATGAAGGGCCGTCAGGCAGATGATAAACAAGGGTGTCAACTTTGGTGAAGTCTATGGTATGGGATAAAAATAATTTCATTAGGATCGTTATGTACGGTCAGCAAACTCATTGACCAGGTACTCAAAAGTTAAGATACTTTGAATGGATACTTGGGAAGACTATCTTTTTAGAAAGATCGGTATCAATTCATTCAGCCCGTTTTAGTAACAGTTTTAAGGGAAAAAAAACATAAAATTGCATACGGTGATTAAAATTTTTCTTTACCCGTTACTGAACTAATGAAAAGGCGTTGCCTTTGAAGAGGGATTGAGGTGTAGCTAAATTTTATAGATGAAGTTGGAGCGAGATGAGAAGAAAAAGAAAAACCAATCAATAGGGTTTGACACAGAGGAGGGAAATGGTAATATATGAAGTTCCGGGAAAATAATCTTACATAAATAATTTGTTTTTTGTCGTTGAGCATCATGCTCGGTGACAGGGAATATGAAATTCTGGAACTCCTGTATTTGTATTGTTGCAATCTGTCCGGGAAGTTTCTGAAAGAGGAAAAGCATGTCTGAGAAGATGCAACAAGAATTAAGTGATGCAAAAATTTTTACCAGCACCGATAAAAATCCATCCAACATCCTGCCCGAGAAGCTGACTCTCGATTCCGCTCTCCAGTTTGAATGTCATCCAGGGGTGAGTTGTTTTACGGCTTGCTGTCATAATATAAAAATTATTTTGACCCCTTATGACATCCTTTTATTAAAAAAGCGCCTGAATATTGCTTCGCATGAACTGATTACTCAATATACAGAACCAACTTATTTGGAAAAAACCGATATGCCGGGCGTGCAATTAAAATTGGTTGGTGAAAAAAAGGCGTGCCCTTTTGTAACCCCTGAAGGATGCACCGTGTATGAAGATCGTCCTACTGCTTGTCGATATTATCCTGTTGGCATGGCAGATTTTCATGAAGGAGGAACCAATGATGCAGCTGAACAGAAGTTCTTTTTTCTTGTAAAAGAAGATCACTGCAAAGGTCATGAAGAACCAAAAAAATGGACAATTAGAGAGTGGCGTGCAGATCAGGGGGTTGATGTCCGGGATGAGATGAATAAAGAGTGGCTGCGTTTAGTTATGCGGCGTAAATCTTTTGGCTTGCAGGCGACTTTAAGTGATGCTGCCAAAAGAATGTTTTTCATGGCATCAACTGATCTTGATACCTTTCGAAAGTTTGTGTTTGAAAGTTCCTTTCTTGATACCTATGTGGTCGATGAAGAGACACTGGCAAAAATTAAGGAAGACGACATTGAACTTATGTTGTTTTCGTTTCAGTATCTGGCAAACACTCTTTTTGGTGCCGGCGAGATGCCCATCAAGCAAGAAAAGCTGCAAGCGAAGATAGAAGAGATTAAACAGCGCCAGGACAATTCCCTGCAAAACGCTGAACGTGAGTACGAAGAATTGAAGGCTGAGCGGGATCGCCTGTTGCGAGAACGTGAAGAAAAAAACGGATAAAAGTTACTGCCAGTTCATCCCCAGTTTCTTTTTTGCGGAGCGACACTGAACAATAAAGCCGGAACATCCTGTTCCGGCTTTATTGTTGTATCACTCTGTGCAAAATGTAATGATATTCATGTTACCTATTAAAAAGGTGATAAAAAATATCTGAAAGATAAACAACCCCAACCAACTTGCCATTATCCACAACCGGCATTCGTCGGATTCTATCTTTAACCATCCTGTCCACAATCGCCATGAGTGGCTCATCAGGTGGAATACTCAATATATTGGCATTCATTATCTGACTTACAGTCTTTTCCTTCACTGAATTGATGAATTGATCAAGCTCACCCTGCCAGGAAAGCGTGTCGCCATCAATGCCATAGTTGAGAAAAGATGGTCGCAGGTGATACAAAATATAGAACATACTTATCGTTCCCACCAGTCTGTGGGCATCATCAATAACCATAAGACTGACTGTCTTGTGGCCAGTGGGCCTGACTTTAGCGGTGAGAATTCTATGAATAGCCTTTTCTGCCGGCTCATCCATATGGATGGTATCATAATTTTTAATCATGATATCTTTTGCAAATAACTGCATTACTCTCTCCTTCTTACGTTGTTTGCAGGGTGTGATATTTTTTTCTGATTGTGTGTATATAACACCAAATGAAAAATAAACAGCAAGCTAAAAAAAGATAAAAAGAAAAGCAGCCCTGCCGAATAATCGGCAGGGCTGCTTAGGTACAACTGAATGTCAAGGACTGGACTTACTCAGCTTCGAGTGCCTTAGCCCATGCTTTCAACATCTTCCAGGACTTATCAACATCCTTTTGAGATTCGGCCATAAGTTCCTCAGCCATATCTGGATTGGATATTTTCAGCATCCTGTAACGGTTTTCATTCAATGCATAGTCAGCAAAGGTCATGGTAGGCTCTTTACTGTCAATGGTCAGAGGGTTCTTACCTTCTGCTTCCAGCATTGGGTTGTAGCGATACAGTGACCAGTGACCGCATTCAACCGCTTTCTTTTGCTGCTCAAGTCCATGGGCCATGTTGATACCATGGTTGATACAGTGTGCATAAGCAATGATCAAAGATGGTCCGTCATAGGCTTCAGCCTCAGCAATAGCCTTGACAGCCTGCTGTGGATTTCCACCGATGGAGATACGAGCAACATAGACGTTACCAAAGGTAGAGAAGATCATACCCATGTTTTTCTTAGGAGCACGCTTACCACCAGCAGCAAACTGAGCTACAGCCGCACGTGGGGTAGACTTGGACATCTGACCACCGGTGTTGGAGTACACTTCGGTATCCATGACCATAACGTTAACGTTTTGTCCGGATGCCAATACATGGTCCAATCCGCCGTATCCGATATCGTATGCCCAGCCGTCTCCACCAAAGATCCATACGGATTTTTTGACGAGATAGTCTGCTACGCCTATCAGACGTTTGGCGACCGGGGCATCATTGCCTGCAAGTGCAGCTTTGAGCGCTGCAACTTTTTCGCGCATTGCTTCGATTTCGGCTTGATCATTTTGGGTAGCATCAATGAGGCTATCAGCCATGGCTTTATCGATCAGATTTTCAGCAACAGCGGCTTCAATCAGCTCAACAGCCTGCATACCAAGCTTGTCTACTGCCTGGCGCATACCAAGACCGTACTCAGCATTATCTTCGAAAAGGGAGTTGGACCATGCAGGACCACGTCCATCTTCACGTGTACAGTATGGGGTTGTAGGCAGGTTGCCACCGTAGATAGAAGAACAGCCTGTGGCGTTTGCAACCATCATGCGATCACCAAACAGCTGGGTGACAAGTTTGACATATGGAGTCTCACCACAACCTGCGCAGGCACCGGAGAACTCAAAAAGAGGCCTCAGGAACTGGCTTCCTTTAATGGTGGAAGTTTTGAGGGTGCTACGATCAACTTCAGGCAACTTGAGGAAAGCAGCCCAGTTTTTAGCTTCATGCTCGTAGAGTTCCTCAGTATTCGGAACCATGCTCAGGGCAGCCTTGTCGGTCTTATTGCCATCCTTATCTTTCTTACGAGCAGGGCAAACGCTTACACAGAGTGTACAGCCACAACAGTCGGCAGTGGAGATCTGCATGGTGAATTTCATGCCTTTGTACTCTTTACCTACTGCATCAGCGGTTTTAAAATCAGCAGTTGCACCGGCAGCTTCAAGAGCTTCAGGGGTGGCAACTTTCATGCGGATACAACCGTGTGGGCAAACAAGTGAACAGCGACCACACTGGATACATGCTTCCGGATCCCATTGGGATACGTTAACAGCGATGTTACGTTTTTCCCACTGGGTGGTGGCTGTCGGCCAGCGACCATTATCAGGAATTTGAGAAACCTTAAGTTCGTCGCCATGACCTTCCATCATTTTTGCGGTGATCTCTTTGACAAACTTAGGGGCTTCATCAGGAACAGTCGGTGGCATTTCATGGCCGTTAACTTCACTTGGCAGAGTGACTTCAACGATGTTTTCAATCGCTCCGTCAACCGCTGCATAGTTCATGTTAACGATCTTGTCACCTTTGATACCATAGGTTTTCTTGATCGCTTTTTTGATCGCTTCAATGGCATCTTCTTTGGTGAGAATGCCGGAGATCATGAAGAAGGCTGTCTGCATGATCATGTTAATGCGCGCGCCAAGGCCAAGAGCGAGACCAAGTTTTACCGCATCGATGATGAAGAACTTGACGTTCTTTTCAATCATTTGTCTCTGAACCAATGCCGGCAGGTGGTTCCAGATTTCGTCTTTGGAAAAAGAAGTAGTCAGCAGAAAGGTGCCGCCTTCTTCAAGGTTGGCAAGCATGTCATAGCTATCAAGGAACGCAAAATTATGACAGGCAATGAAGCTTGCCTTGTTGATCAGGTAAGGAGAAACGATTTTGTTTTCACCAAAACGGAGGTGAGAAACAGTCATGGAACCTGACTTTTTGGAATCGTAAACAAAGTAACCCTGAGTAGAGTTTTCTGTTTCGTTACCAATAATTTTGATGGTGTTTTTGTTAGCACCAACGGTACCATCAGAACCCAGACCATAGAACAAGGCGCGATAAACATCATCACCTTCGATATTGAAAGTCTTGTCGTAATTCAGGCTGGTGAAGGCTACGTCGTCGTGTGGACCTATACAGAATTTGTTCTTTGGTGCAAATGCGGTCATATTTTCATAGACAGCTTTGACCATTGCAGGTGTAAATTCAGCAGAACCAAGGCCATAACGACCACCAAGGATGACTGGCGGAATCATGGTTGGGTTTGCTTCTGCCGCTTCACCGATTGCAGCACGAACGTCAAGGTACAGCGGATCGCCAAGTGCACCAGGTTCCTTGGTACGATCAAGAACAGTCAAGCGTTCAACCGTTGACGGCAGAGCATTCACCATTGCTGTTTGGTCAAACGGACGGAAAAGGCGGACAATAACCATACCGACTTTTTCACCCTGGGCAACCATGTAATCGATGGTTGAAGTAACAACTTCAGCACCGGAACCCATGATAACAATAACGTCGGTTGCATCAGGTGCACCGTAATAGTCAAACAGGTTGTACTGGCGACCGGTCAGTGCTGCAAACTTATCCATGGTTGCCTGTACGTTACCAGGGATGGCTTCATAATATTTATTGACTGTCTCACGGCCTGTAAAGAAAACATCAGGGTTCTGAGCTGTACCACACATAGATGGACGATCTGGCGTCAAGGCACGAGCACGGAACTCATGAATGAGATCTTCATCGATCATCTCCTTCATGTCATCCATTGTCAGTTCTTCAACTTTAGCAACCTCATGGGAGGTACGAAAACCATCGAAGAAATGGAGGAAAGGAATGCGGGACATCAGGGTGGCTTGGGTAGCGATCAGTGCCATGTCCTGTGCTTCTTGGACGCTCTGTGAACTGAGCATTGCCCAACCCGTTTGCCGGGCAGACATAACGTCACTGTGATCACCAAAAATGGAAAGTCCCTGGTAGGCCAGAGCACGAGCAGTTACATGGAAAACCGTAGGAGTCAACTCACCAGCGATTTTATACATGTTGGGCAGCATCAGCAGCAGGCCCTGGGATGCGGTAAAAGTTGTACAGAGAGCGCCCGAGTTCAGCGAACCATGCAGCGCGCCGGCAACTCCACCCTCGGATTGCATCTGAGAAATAACCGGGATAGAACCCCAGATATTTTCCTGTTTTGCATTAGCCTTGGCATCGGCTTCTGCCGCCATCGGAGAGGATGGGGTGATGGGGTAAATTGTGATGACTTCACTGGTAGCATATGCGACATGCGTACATGCCTGGTTGCCATCAATGTTGACCATTTTTCGCGACATAGCTCATTCTCCTTACACGGTGGTTACTGTTTTCCGACAAAAGAGCCGGAAAGGGTTTTAACAAAGTAAATTCTCCTTACAGCAAACAGAGAACCTAAATACTTGTAATGCCCAAGCGGATATGACTACCGACGTGAAATGATTGACGCCTCATTCAACGATCTGTTTCTGCTTATCCGTCGGGCAATAATTATTCCAGTCAGTTAAGCTAAGATTTAATGCGTAATGTATCCTTTGTCCTGACGAGTTTTTAGAAAGGAAAGGCTACAAAATAGCGACAAGATATACTAAAAAATGTGATTATGCAATGTTAAAGAATTTTGGGCATATTCGGTCCTGTAGCGGCAATGCAAGAGGGGCGAGAAGCCGTTAACTACTCGGGGAATGGAGAAACATTTTATCTTGAAGAATGATGCTCCTCAAGCGCTTGCCGAGACGATCTCAAACCCTGGAAGTTTTATTGATTTTCTTCCTCTATGTAATCTTTGATTTTTTCATAGAGTGATTCCGGAATTTCTTCTTCAAACATAAACTGGTGCGCTTCATCACCTGTTATGGTTTCTTTTACGTGGAGTGGTAGCTGACGAAGAAAGGCTACTCTTTGGGGGGAAGGATTTTCTTTGTTTTGCTTAGGCATATTCTATTTCCAATGAAATAAGGTCTCGTGGAAAAAATAATTATTTGCTGCTGAATGGTTACTGGTCTCTCTATAGTTATTGTTCACGGATATGTAAATAGTAGCTTATAAAAGCAGGTGAAAATCAGTGTATGTTTCCATTAAACGTATAACAATGCCTCTATATCTTTAATACAGCGTAAAAAAGCGTTTCAAAGCTCCCTGCTTTTTGTTATATCTGCCAACTTTGATTTACAAGTGCGTTAATGGGCATGTTGTTTTGCGTTTATCTGCGTATCCCTGTAAACCTTTTGGACTCCACCTGTCTCGTATTCTTTAGGCTGGAAAATTAGAAAAAGTAGTGAATAATAGAATTCTGTCGGAGTATGTATGCGGACTAAGCTCAAACTGTTTCTGCCTGGTGAACAAACACGGGTAATTTTCATCGCTGCATTCATCGGCGTCATGGCGGGCCTTGCAATTATAGCCTTTCGTGAATCTGTGGATTTGGTACATGAAGTGGTCTTTGTTGGTGGGTATGAACTTTTGCGCATTGATGAAGGCGGATGGCGAAAACTCCTCCTGCCTCTTTTACCAATGGTCGGGGCTGTCGCTCTGATCCCTCTCTCCCTTGCTTTTCCCGGAAAGGTAAATGGATATGGATTAACTGCTTTTCTGCGCAGAGTGAATCTGGAAAACGGCGTTATCAGGGGACGTAATATTTTTATCAAGATTGCCGCCACCGCGCTAACCATTGGGTCAGGAAATTCCGCTGGCGTGGAAGGCCCTATTGCGCAAATAGGCGGTGCGGTTGGTTCGCAGGTAGGGCAACGATTCAGGGTTTCCGGCAAGAGAATGAAGGTCTTTATTGCAGCCGGTTCTGCCGGTGGTATTGCCGGTATTTTCAATGCGCCGTTGGCAGGTATTTTTTTTGCTGCAGAAATAGTATTGCTTGGAACGTACGAGATTTCCTCGTTTGCGGCCCTGGTTATTGCCTCTGCCCTTGCAACTGTTGTTTCGCGTGCCTATTACGGCGAAATTCCTGCCTTTCCTATTCCTGATTTTGAGATAGTTAACTATTTTGTTGAGATTCCCCTTTACGCGCTTATGGCTGTAGTTGTTGGAGTCCTTGCTGTGGCGCATATCCGATTTTTTTATTACGTTCGTGACAAATTCCAGGCGACCCCGATCCATCCCCAAGTCAAGCCTATCATCGGCGCCTTTATGATTGGCTGTATCGGGATCTTTTTTCCCCAGGTTATGGGGGACGGGTATGAATATATTGAATCGACCCTCGCCGGTCACGGTATCGTATGGATAATGCTGGCCCTTGTTTTCCTGAAATCCATTGCCACTGCCATCACCCTTGGGTCCGGCGGAGCAGGGGGCGTTTTTGCGCCGGCACTCTTTATCGGTGCCGTCATAGGTGGTGCTTTTGGCGGTGTTGTGCATTACTTTTTTCCAGAATACACTGCATCTTCGGGGGCGTATGCAACCGTCGGTATCGGAGCCTTTCTGGCGGCTTCCACCCATGCGCCTTTGACAGCCATTTTTCTCCTCTTTGAAATGACCGGCAATAATATGGTCATTGTTCCTGTTATGCTTACCGCTGTTTTAGGGACCATGATAGCCAGCCGTTTTTACCATGATTCCATTGATACGGTCGATTTTACTCGTCAGGGAATTGATATTCATGAAGGCAGGGAAGTGGCAATCATGAAGTCAATCCGGGTGGGAAAAGCAATCACAGAAGACGTCGATTTTATTAGTGAAAATGCAAATATTAATCATTTGCTTCAATTGTTTCGCTTTGCCCAAAACAGTTTTTATTTCCCGGTGGTGAACCACAAGGGACTGATGGTGGGAGTTGTGTCCATGCAGGATGTGAAAAACATCCTCCATGATGCAGAACAGCGGGTTTGTTACCTG
Source organism: Desulfogranum marinum (assembly GCF_016918565.1). GTDB lineage: Bacteria > Desulfobacterota > Desulfobulbia > Desulfobulbales > Desulfobulbaceae > Desulfogranum > Desulfogranum marinum. The sequence goes on along the minus strand of NZ_JAFFQD010000001.1, from coordinate 164,962 downwards.
GTCGGTGCTATTTGTACCCGAGATGTAATCATGCTTACTCCTGATGATAATTTATACGATGCAATGCAGCTTTTTGATGTGAAAGGCATTGACGAAATTCCAGTAGTGGAACGACTGGAAGAACCATGGGTGTTGGGAATGCTTAAACGTCAGGAGGTGATTGCCGCCTATAATCGAGAAATGCTCAATCGCGGGATTACTGAAAAGGCTGAATCGATTCGGATGCTTTGCTCCTCCACCTAAATGGGGAGCCAGTCGTAAAATGGATCAAAGGGGGACAGTTTGACTGTTCCCTTTTTTTGTGCTTTGCGCTGGAATGGTAAAGTATTTCGGTGCTGGAATAATCTCTTTATTTCTGTTGCTTTAGCATTGGGCGTGTATAATATTATTACAACAAAGAAATGTTTATTTTTCAGGCTTATGGAGGTGGCTAGTGGATATTGTTCTGCACTCATTTGGGTATAAACATGGGTATCCTGAGGCTGATGTGGTCCTGGATGTTCGTTTTCTCCCCAACCCATACTGGGTGCCGGAATTAAAGGCAGGGAACGGCTGCGATCCGGAAGTAGCGCTGCATGTCCTGAATAATGAGAAAGGCCATATTTTTTTGGCCAGGCTGGAACCTTTCCTCCAGTTTTTACTGGAAGAACATCAGAAAAAGGAAAGAGAGCAATTAACCGTGGCCATAGGGTGTACAGGAGGCAGGCACCGTAGTGTCGCCGTAACTGAGCACCTTCGTCGATTTTTGGGCCGGTGCGGTTTTGTACTTGAGGTGTATCATAGAGATATTGATAAAAAGTGAATAATTCAAATATTTTGTGAGTGTATGGGGCGATGTTGAGTAGGTAGAGATCGAGAGTATGGCAAGGTTATTTTTTATTCGCTGCAAAGTTATAAAAATGAATTAGTGAAGGAAGCTGTTTATAGTCCATAGCCGATGAATTGGTGCCCCACTGAAACCAAGAGTTATGATTTGTTAAAATGTTAACAGCTTGGTTAAGGCTCAATTCATTTGCGAGTTACTATAACTTATAACCTGTAAAGGTGGAGGACGTTATGAAAGAAATGATGAAAAATATTGTGTATGCCGGACTGGGTGCTGCCTTTTTGACCAAGGAAAAAATTGAAGAGCTCCAAGCGGAATTCATTGAAAAAGGTAAAATGTCTCAGGAGGAGGGAAAACAATTTGTCGATGAACTGATGAGCAAATCAGAGAAAGCTAAAGAACAGCTCAATCTTTGGATAAACAGGCGGGTGGAGGAAAAAGTGAAACAGCTGAATCTGGCAACGGTCGATGAGGTCAATGAACTTCGAAGACAGATTGAAGAGCTTCAGGTGGCATTAAATACACAAGAAAAGAGCGAATAGGTCGACTGAGAATGTTCAGCATTCGTAAACTTGGTGCCATTGGCCGTACCTACAGGCATCTGAACCGTTATCACCGCATCCTGCGGGTTTTATTCAAGTACGGCTTTGATGATTTGGTTGATAGACTGCATATCGATCAGTATCTTGAATCCGGTTTACGCATGATTAATCGAAAGCCCCGCGAACAGATCGCCAGGCTTTCACGTCCTGAAAGGCTTCGCCTTGTTTTTGAAGAACTGGGGCCTACCTTTATAAAACTAGGGCAGCTCCTCTCTACCAGGCCCGATTTTATCCCTGCTGATTACCTGGACGAACTGGCAAAACTCCAAGATAAGATCCCGCCTTTTTCCTATGAAGAAGTATGCACTATTTTTGCAGAAGAGATGGGGAAATCACCGGAGCAGGTCTATCGGTATTTTGATTCCACGCCTCTTGCAGCGGCATCCATCGGGCAGGTGCACCGTGCCGTACTTCACGGTGGTGAGGAGGTGGTGGTCAAAGTCCAACGGCCGCAAATTGAGAACATTATAGCCGTTGATCTGGAGATATTGGCTCATATAGCGGAACTGATGGAACAGTATCTGGAAGAGGTACAGGGGCATCGCCCATCGTCCATTGTCCATGAGTTTGCACGAAGCTTGAGTCGGGAGATCGATTTTTCCATAGAGTTAACCAATATTGAGCGTTTCAGGCTTCAGTTTGAGCATAACGATACCGTCCATATTCCCCTTGTCTATCCTCAGTTAAGTAGCGAGCGGTTATTGGTCATGGAATATATTGATGGGATCAAGTGCTCTGATGTTGGAAAATTGACCGCCAGTGGTGCTGATCTGCCTCTGCTTGCCGAGCGTGGAGCAGTTCTGGTTATGGAGCAGATTTTTGTCCATGGTTTTTTTCATGCCGACCCGCATCCCGGAAATATTTTTATCCTTCCAGGTAACGTTGTCTGTTTCATAGATTTTGGTCAGATGGGACGCCTGTCCATTAAAGATAGGGAAGATTTTACCGATCTTGTATTGAGCCTCGTTGCCGGTGATGAGCGTAAGGCAACCCGTGGACTTTTGAATGTTACCCTGCAACATGGTGAAATAGATCAAGCGCTTCTTGCTGGTGATCTTGGCGATATGATGGATATGTATCTTTATCGACCGCTAGGGGAATTGGAGGCGGGAAAAATTTTGCAGGATATTTTGAACCTGGTTTCACGGCACAAACTGTCTATTAAACCAGGGCTCTATTTGATGATGAAGGCCTTGGCCACGGTGGAAGGGGTCGGGCTGGTGCTTGACCCACATTTACAACTCATCAACCTGGCCAAGCCGTTTATGCGTAAGATCCAGTATGGTCGCATGCAGCCTGACCGGGTCATGAACGAAATGAGTCATACGGCCGCTTCTTATCTTCAATTTTTTAAGGAAATGCCGGAAGAGGTGCTGGCTATTTCGCGCCAATTGCGAAGCGGCAAGATAAAGATGGAGTTCGAACATCGGGGCGTGCAATCTCTTGGGGTTGCGCTTGACCGGGTTTCCAACCGGGTGTCCTTTGCCATCGTTCTTGCCGCCCTTGTAATCGGTAGTTCTCTTATTGTTCTCTCTGATATACCACCCCGTTGGCATGGTATTCCCATCATCGGCCTGGTCGGTTTTGTCGTGGCCGGAGTAATGGGGTTCTGGTTATTGCTGTCCATTATCCGCCACGGCAAAATGTAGCCCCATTATTGGGATGGGTGTCCGGCAAAAGCTCCTTCCCGCTATAGCATTATTTCTTTTTCCACTGACCGTTAATCTGTACAAAATGACCAGCAGGCGATTTCTCAATGGCCTTTTTGCCGGCAAGCAGCTCAACGCTCTGCAGGGATGTTTTGTTTCGGTTGGCAATACCCTGATAATGTGCTTTACGCTGGGCATTGATTGATTGCACCAGTTTTACCGCTTCCGCATTACCGCCCTCAACAGGTGCCAGGTAACCACTGGGGGTTTCGCCTACCAGTCCTTGGGATTTGGCGGATTGCAGATCCAGGGCGAGAGCACTGCTCAATGCAACAAAGACTGTAATAAAAATGACTGCTACGAACTTTTTCACGGGATTTTCCTCCTCTTAGAATAATCCGCTGTCTTTACTGATGACATCATCAAGTGCTTTTTCTACTTTAACTTGAATTGCATGTTCAATTTTAACATTAAGGTTAATGGTAATAGGTTTTTCCGGGGGAGCAACCTGGACTGTAGGGGTACATCCGATCAGAAAGGCTGTCAGAGTCATGGTGCTGATCAACAATTTCAACATGTTGGGTTCCTTTAGAACAAGGTTGTTTCAGAAATTTAATATTGTTTCTGCAGGTGTTTGTCCAAGTCTTTGGTTAAGGCGTCATTATAGCGAAGGCTCTTGAGAAGCGAAAGCAGATTTTGTTCGGTATGAATATTGAGATGTACCGGCCTGGTGGTCGAGAGGGGTGGACTTACTCCCTGCAGTTGAATATCAATTAGGAGAGTGCCGTCTGCCTGGTACCTGACCGGTGCCCTGAGTACGGTAAAATGAAATTCCTCTAATGCCTTGAGTGCGTAGGCTGTGAGCTGGGAATGCTGTGTCGGTACCCCCTGCGGGCGAAATCTAATGGTGCCGCCGTGTTTGCTTCCATACACTTCCCCGTTATCAAGGCTCACTCTTTTGCGGTCAATAGTCAGCGGAAGATAACCATTTAGTTTTCCATCAACCTGTAATCCTTTCACTTTTAAAACACCGACAATCTCGCTCAGGTCGATATCCTCAGCCCGAATGGTAACCGCCTGTTTGTCTGCACCCGGTAGATAGATAAAAGGGTCCGTTTTAATATTACCCTGCATGATGTCGGCACTTAGCTGTTGGATATCAAAGCTGGGAAGCTTACCTTTACCCGAAGGTGAAATGTTGTATATTCCCTGGAGGTTGGTAACAGGAATGGCACGATTGATTTGTGCTATCTCCAGCTTGCCGGGCTTGTTAGATCGTAATTCAGGCAGCAAGTCCAGGTCTAGGTCGATATGTAGGCCGGAAAATGGGATTTCTTTGAGGAGGCCGGCTCCGTTTGTGACCTGTACCGATGCCTTTGCCATGAATGGTCGTGTTTTTTGCCAGGAGGCTTCCACGTCGGTGTTGAATTTGCCTGAAGTCATGGTGAGCGGAAGCGATACGCCTTTAATAAGGGAGGCAATACCTTGCGTTGGCGAAAAAAGAATAGGCTCATCTGTTGTCATCCGGGCCATTCCTTTACCGGAGTTCAGGCCGTGTTTTACCGTTATTTTTATTTTTCCGGTATTTTTACTCGGCATCATCTGCAATGCAGCGTTGAGACGTTGGTTCTTGAGCAGTATTTTTCCGGTGATCTCTTTCACCGGTAGAGACATCTTACTTGATGTCAAAAGAAGCGCAGATGTTCTCAGAAAGAGATCAGTCTCCAGAGTGGTAGTTATGGCTGTATTTTTCAGGTCTGCATGTATTGATTCACAGGCAAGTTGCAGCTTATCTTTTTCAATCGTGAAAGCAGTTGTTTTCCAGGAAGGAGAGGTGACTTTTATTGTTTCAGAGGCTGTTTGCATGGTGATCGGTACTTTTGCCCCTGGAGTGAAAGTCAACTTCGGAACATGCCATCCGGCAACACTCATCCCATGGATTGTTAACGGAGCAAGTTGAGGGGTGAGGCGTGTTGTGTCTTTGGTTATAAGCAGTTCTCTAAAAGGTGGGATATGTATATCTTGTATATTTGTTCCGCCAATTTCAAGTTGCTTCACCTGCCATGGTTGAGGTGAGGAAAAGTACACGTTTATTCCGCCATCGGCGGGTATCAGGGTGCTGCTGACAGGGAGGTCAAGGCGCTCTATTTTTACCTTGCCGTTTGTTAGCCCTTCAGCCTGTAGCCGGGAGGCGTTGCTAATGGTTATTCGTTTATCGGCATCAAGCGTTAACTGCATGGCCAAATTGAGTGCCCTGACTGAATACCTGGGATGTTGCAGGCCACTAGCCTGCATTTGTAATTGGAGTGACAATGGTTTTTTCAGCTGGAGTGAAAAGGACGCCTTTACCTTGCCGGTGTGTCCTTGTAGCTGGTCGATCTGTACGTACTGGGAGAGTTCCTCAATGGACAAGGCTGCTTGAGCTTTAAGCTGGGTAGCCTCTGCCTCAATTTGCAGCGTTTGCACTGTTTGTTCCTTTTTGCTATGGCGGATAATTACGCTAAGGGGGTGATGCTGTTTTCTGTGGAGGGTAAATTCAATATTCTCTTGATTGGTAAGGGAAAAAAGGAGGTTTGAGTGTAGCTCTTTGCCTCTTGAATTTAACTGCAAGGCAATGGGGAGGTTGCTTAAATACCCTATATTCGTTGTGTTGAAAAAAAGTTGTTTGATAGCGACTTCTTTTACCGGGATGTTTACTTCCTGCAATTTTTTAATCACATCTTTGACTGTAGATGGATTAATGGTTGCTTGTTTAGTTGGTGCTCGGGAGGGAAGAGCAGGCGGGAGGGTAATCGCAGCGCGCTGAATAGAAAGTCGATCCACCCTTTTTGCAAATAATCCAGTAATTGTGTATTGAAGCACCATCTGCGAGAACGATACTTTATACTGTTGTTGTTTGTGTTTGTAATCGGCTGAGAATGTTTTAATCTCAAGGTGGTTAACAGAGAAAGAGTGCAGTTCAAGAGAAATATTGTGGAAATTTTTAGAGGAGAGATACTTAGGAACACTCCATTCCAACAGCGGAAGGCGAAAAATGATGGCTAAGGTAAGAAGGAGTGAAGAAAAGAGCAGAAAAAATAAGGCGTTACGCATAGTCAATCAAGGAGGGAATAGTATGGAGAAAATTGAAACGTTCGATTCTTGGCCATGAGATCACGCTCTTTTATCTTTTGCTTTCTGCCGGTTATTCACTCGTGTCAATAGTATCTTGTGAAGCCAAGCCTGTGAGTTGTTTTAGCTGCAATGTCATTATCCACAACAGTTTCTCTCCTTTTGGGATGAATATACCCCTTTTGTTGTTAAGTTGCCTACCGTTCATCATGCCTTCCCCAGATACCTGCACAGAAGGCATCTTCCGGTCATCATTATATTTTTGAAATGCTTCCCGCTTAGATTGGGATTTTTTTTTATTCTGCAGTTCAGCGATTTTTCCTGTGCAATGAGCCAAACTCATGTTGAGTTCCAGTTGGTTGAGCAGAATCTGTGATTGAACGCGCATATATTCTAATTTCTCATTTTCCAGGCGAAGCAACAACAGTACCCCTTCACCTACTCGCCGTCCTATAACTTTATACTGTTTATAAATCAAGGAGTTGAGGCCTTAACCCTCCTGCCGTTTTACTTGCTATGTCTCCAAAAGAAAAAGAATCGGCAGGTACCATATATAAACAGCAATACCGTATTTTTTTACGAACAGGGATTTCCCTATGGTGGTACTGATTGCCAGGGAAAAATTATATTTAACAGGTGAGCACGAAGGACGCCTACCATGCAATTTTTGCCTGGATGAGTCTCTTTTGGTGAGACTTAACTCTCAACCGTTATTTGCTTGGGAATGTGTAAAGCAAAAATTGTTCCTCTGTTGTTTTTGTTAAGAATCGTAATCTGTCCGTTATGCCTATCGACGACTTCTTTGACTAGGCTAAGCCCTAGGCCGAATCCTTCTTGCCTGAGTGTATCATTTCCCCGATTAAATTTTTTAAATATATTCTGGTGTAGTTGTTCGGGGATGCCTGGGCCTTCGTCTTCAATACTGAGGGTGAAATGATGTTCCTCTTCTTGAAGGGTAAGCGTTACCCTACTGTTTTCAGGGCTGAATTTTATTGCATTGTCGAGCAGATTAATAACTGCTTGGAGTAACAGGAGTTCATCACCCGTCATGGTGGATGTTTTTTTAGGGAGCTGGGCGGTGAGCGTAATTGCTTTTTTTCGAGCTGCTGGAGTGACGCTGGTTATGGCATCACCAATTAGCGTAAGTGGCTGAAATGGGAAAAACTGTAATTGTTGTTTGCCGCTTTCAATACGATTGATATCAAGAAAGGTGACAATGAGCTGGTTCAATCGTTTCGCTTCTGTGCAGATGGTTTCAGCATATTGTTGCTGCTCAAGGTCCAGGCTATCTGCAAGCATTTCTCCGTATCCGAGAATGGTTGTCAGCGGAAGTTTCAGTTCATGCGAAACTATGGAAACTATTTCATCTTTTACTTTTTCCAATTCTCTTAGTCGGGTAACATCATGGAGGATGGCAATGGTCCCCTCAAAGGGTGTTTCTTCGGTTGAAAAGCGATGCATGTCGATCTGGAAGTAGTGCCTGCCGGAGTTGTTAAGTACTTGTATCTCGATGTGAAGGGGAGTGCCTAGCCCAAGGATGGGACTGGCTGTTACTTTGTCGGTATTTGTTATCTGATGCCGGAAGATATGATCAGCAAAAACCGCATAATTTGGTAAGCCTGAATCATCAGGGACATGGTGCTGCCAAAATTTACGGAAGTGAATGTTTGCGAAAATAGGTTGGCCGGAGAATGTATCCCAGAGTACCAGTGGCGGAAGTTCATTGTTGAGTAAATTGTCAAGAAAAGTGTGCTGCATACCCAGGGCGTCGGCAGCATGTTGTAACTGCTCAATGTATTGATGAATCCCCAAGGTGTTGAGCATTCCTCGTTTGCTACGGTGGTGATTTTTTTTGGGTATATATCCGTATATTTGCTCCAGACCCTTGTCCAACCGTTTATTGAGGGCGCGAATTTGGATATAAATCGCATTGCCGGCCCAAAGCGTTTGTTGCAGTAGATGAAAGAGATACGTAAGAAAGAGCACCACGGAAAAGAGTGCTATGTCGATAAAAAAGCAGTTGTGAAAAAATACAACAGCGATAACCCATACTGTACCGAGGAGTATTAAGTTGAGGCAGATGTTATAGCGTTCGCCAACTACCGGCCATAAAACTGCACCCATGATAAGCAGTAGGGCAACGAGAAAAAAGGAGAGTAATGGCAGGGGGTGAAGGAAGCGTTGTTCAAGCAGATTTCCAAGGATAGTTGCCTGGATTTCTACCCCAGGAGTAACCTGGGTGTGGGAAAAAGGGGTAATAAAAGTATCGTTAAGACCAATGGCCTCGGCCCCAATGAACACAAAGCGATCCTTGAAAAAGTCCTGAGGGATATGCCCTTCAAGTACATCGATATAGGAGAGGTAAAGAAAGGTTCTCTCCGGGCCGTAGTAGTTGATGAGGAGTGGCTTCTGCTGTGTGGGGGGCATGGGAATCTCTTTTCCGGATGCCTGAAGTAGCGCCAAGCTAAAGGGTTGCTGACCGGAGCGTATGTTGAAAGGGATTTCACGGACAATGCCGTCGGTGGTAAATATTGTTTCAATATGCCCGGTCCCTGTGACCTGATCTAGGCCTGGTGAGGGAGTGAGCATTGTATTCTCAAAAGTAGTGGCCGAGGCAAATATGACCGGCGGGGAATGGTTGAGTTGTTTGTTAAAAAGTACGTCGTCATCAGTTGGCTCTGAAAAAAGAAAATCAAAGCCAATTGCCTTTGCCTGAGAGAGCTGAACAAGGAGTTTAGCATGTGTTTTGCGAGGAAACGGCCATGCTCCCAGCTTTTTCAGGCTGCCTTCATCAATTCCTACGATGACTATCGATTGCGGCGGGGCAACCGGGCCGCGAAGACGAAAAAGAAGATCCTGTGCCGTGGTGCTCAGGCCATGGGTGAAGCCAAAAAGGTAGAGTAATAAAACGCAACAGCAACCCGCGATGGGAATTGATAAACGGTTTTGCAATGGGTTTATCATTAAAGAAGTATGATGCCCAGCATAACCACTCCGATCATGACTTCTTTCCAGCCAAGTGGGTCTCGTTTGATTTCCAGTGTCTGCGAGGCTGTCCATGGACCAATAGCTTCAGAACTGAGCACGCCTCTAATACGTACAAAATATTTTCCTGGGAGTAGATGTTTTTGTACTTCGTAGCTAGCGGTTGTAATCGCTTTTTTGTCAAGTAGTAGAGTCGTGAACTGTCTGTCTTCCGCTATCTGCAGATCATAGGTACATTCTTCAGCCATGGCAGACCACCGCAGAGCGAGTGGCTCAGAAGCCGTGGTAGTGGCACTTTGCATTTCTGGTTGTGTTGCCATTTTCCATGAAAGCGGCGGCGAGTACAGCGTAACAAATCCGTCTGGACTGATAGCCTGTACCCGGAAATAATGGTCGCCAGGCTCAAGCTCCGGAGTGGTCAGGGATGGGGTTGTGGTTTCCTGCTCTACGACAATGTTTTTAAACGCATTGTCAGTTGCCAGTTGATAAAAGAAACGATCGACCTGCTCGCCCTTTAGCCATGTAATTGTAATCTGCTTGTCCCAAGATATCCGGCCCTCCTTTGGGCTGGATATTACTGGTGCCGAGGGGATAGTTCGGATGGTAAGCGGTAGAGGACCGTTGGCAAGACTTTCAAAGCCCTCGTTGTCGATGGCCGTGAAAAAGCTGTAGTATGATCCGTCCGGAAGCGAGTCTATGACAAATGCTTCGTCTGGGGAACAATACACTTCTTTTACGGTTGTCAAGCCTGCATTATCGGCAGTGATTCGCATCCGAAGTGTTTCAGCCTGCAGATGTTCTGGAGCGGGTATCACAGCAGGAAGTACTCGAAAGATCGGCTTAAGGAGCGGTGGGACAGGAGGTGATGGCAATGGCCTGGGTTTTTCCGGAGCAGCACCAGGTTGCACCCTGCTCCCCTGATTAGCCGGCAACGTGATGCCTGCACCGGCGGCACCAACATTCACCTTGCCGGTGAGGGTTTCAAAGATGCTCGCCTGTCCTTGGTCTTTTATTCGGTACTCGGTGCCGCGTACACCGGTGATGGCAATGGGTGTACGGATCTGATGACTGTCGTTTGGCTGTAACCGCTGTATTATTTTGTTGAAAATTCTTCCATTGTGCAGCGTAAAATCGATTTTAACCGTTTGGTCGACCAGACCGATGAGGTAGTTGAATGTCAGCTTTGAATTGGGCTCCATGTTCAGATAGCGGTGGTCCGGGAAGATAATATGGGCGTAGGCACTGTCTCCTGTAACCACTGTTTGCCCCGGGCTTAGGAGTGTTCCTTTTTTTGCTGGGATTGTTTCTCCGTTTGTGTCAACGATGTTGACCTCTCCTCTCATTGTTGCCAGTTTTGCCTTCAGTGTTTTGTGTTTGAGGCGGGAAAGAGGTACTTTCAGGGTTGATTGTTCACGGATGAGATAAGGTGGCCTGAGCTTGTTAATATTGGCAATAGTTTTCCAGTCGCTTTTTTGATGGCAATAATCGCGAGCAAGGTGAATGAGGTTGGTACCGCTTTTGACATGAAGCGGTACCAGCATGTCTTTTGCAATACTCGTTTGCGGAAGCCAGACAGCCAGAAGAAAGATGGAGAGCAGTAGTGGTTGAAGCAAATGGTTACGTCTTTTTTTTTCCTGTCCGTTCATGGTGTGGTCTACTGTGAAAAAAGGTCGGAAGGTTGTCTGGGCGATTATTGCGGAGCTGTTAATTCACTGCAGACAGTTTGTACCCAACTCCTGGAACAGCCAAGATTTCGATGGTATTGGGACTGCTGCTCTCCAGCTTTTTGCGAAGATTTGCAACATGCATTACCAGTGCCTTGGTTTCGATATCGGGATCGTAGCCCAGCACCTCCTGAAGAAGTTCCCTGTGTGTTACGACCGTTTTTTGTCTGGTCGCCAAATAGGCAAACAGGTCGAACTCGGTTTTGGTAAGCATCACTTTTTTTCCATTGTCCCGGGAAATTTCTCGTGCCTGGGTATCTATCTGCAATGGACCGATGTGTATACCGGCAGCCATGGTTTTTTCCTTTTTAGCAGATTTCCGCAACTGAGCTTTTACCCTGGCAGACAGCTCGCGCAGACTAAATGGCTTAGTAAGATAATCATCTGCTCCGAGTTCCAATCCTTTGACTTTGTCATCCACACGGTTCCTGTCAGTGAGAATGATGACTGGTGTTTCCACCGCTGCTGCACGCATCTCGTTAAGGATAGAGAGGCCGTCCTGGTGCGGCATCACCACATCAAGTAAAATGACGTCGGGCTGGGTGGCGGTAATGCGCTGGTAAGCATCCTTGCCGTTATCTGCTGTTATGACTTCTGCCCCCTGATTGCGGAAATAGGTCCGCAGCATGGTCTGGATATTCGGGTCGTCTTCAAAAACGAGGAGTTTGCAATCAAGTTTTTCAGTCATAGGGATCATCTCGGTAAGGTGGCATTAACGGCTAAAATTACATTGATTGATGTATTAGGACAAGGGGTTTTCTCGTCTCTGTGCCATCAAACTGAAGCATTGAGTCGAAAGCAGCAGCAGTTTGAAAAAACAGTAAAACCTAAATCCTGCAATTGGAAATTTTGCCGAAGATGTGAGGCACCGGAGGCGCAGACGTATAAAAATACTTCAAGCCTTCGGTAACGTAGCAGATTTGGTGAAATTGCCGATCCCGAAGGGCGTTGAAGGTGAGAAAAAATAGGTTCACTCAAACAGTGAATAGAACTTCAAATCAATTATCTGCTCAATATGTTGTTTTTTAAAGTGGAATTTATTTTTTCTAACATTCGACGTGCAGGATTTAGGTAAAACAGTTTACCTGAAAGTGATGTAAGTATTTGGTAATAAAAATGGTCTGGAGCGTGTCCTACGGCTCTGGGAGTGGTTGACTTGGACGGGAAAGAACGTATAATAATATGGAGTATCAACATGTTGAACCGTGTCGCATGCTGATCCGTCTGCAGCAGGTGATCGCCCATTGCTTAAACGGACATGGATATGCCAGAACGAGTCGGATTTATTTCCACCCGGTTTGCCGGAACAGATGGTGTTTCATTGGAGTCGGCCAAATGGGCTGAGGTACTGTGGCGGGATGCGCACACCAGCTATTGGTATGGAGGTGTTCTTGATCGAAGCGGTGGTGTATCCATGTGTATTCCGGAGACCTATTTTGGCCACCCGGAAAATGAATGGATCAATCAACGGATCTGGGGGCACAGCCATCGTCCACCTGAAGTAACCAGACGTATCCATGACTTGGCCGAGTACATAAAAGGCACCTTGTATGACTTTGTCAAGGAGTTCGATATTTCAGTCCTGCTGGTGCAGAATGCACTTACCATACCCATGCACCTTCCTCTTGGACTGGCCATAACCGAATTTCTTGCCGAGACAAGCATGCCGGCCATCGCCCATCATCACGATTTTTTTTGGGAGCGAAGTCGTTTCCAAGTCAACAATGTGCCTGATTTTCTGGACATGGGTTTTCCCCCAAAAGATATTCAGCTGCAACATGTGGTGATTAATCAATCCGCTCGAGAGGAATTGGCTCTGCGCAAAGGCATTTCTTCCATGCTTGTGCCCAATGTTTTTGATTTTTGCAACCCTCCGGAACCCGCTGATGCGTATAGTCAGGATTTGAGAAGCGAGATCGGCCTTGACCCTGAAGATAAGTTGATCCTCCAGCCTACCCGAATTGTGCCCCGAAAAGGTATTGAACATTCCATTGCCCTGGTTAAGCGGTTGCAGAATCCTCGCTGTAAATTGGTTATCTCTCACGCAGCCGGTGACGAGGGCAGTGACTATCCTGAGCAAATTTCCGAACTGGCGGAGTCGGAAGGGGTGGATGTTCGTTTTTTCGGCCACCGGGTCGGTGACCGGCGGCATATAAATAGTAATGGTGAGAAAATGTACGTCCTCCATGATCTGTATCTTCATGCAGACCTGGTGATGTACCCCTCTATTTACGAGGGGTTTGGTAATGCGCTGCTGGAGGCCTTTTATTTTAAGGTGCCTATCATTGTCAATCGCTATCCGGTATGGGTCCGTGATATTGAGCCCAAAGGATTCAAGGTGCCTGTCATGGATGGATTTGTCAATCGTAGCGTTGTTAAAGAGGCAGTACGCCTTTTGGACGATGCAGAGTATTGTGAACAGATGGTGACCCATAATTATGCTCTGGCAAAGCAATACTATGGATATCCTATCTTGCGATATTGTTTGCAGACATTGATTAATAATATTGCCTACGGCATCTGGTGACGAATATTTTTTAATTCACAGTTGAGGGCATAGGTTATCGTAAGTATACCGGTACGTTAACAGGAGGAAATTATGTGGCGTCTGACCAATGTGTTTAAGGAAGCTCTACGCCCTCGCCTTGCAAAGCTGTACGGTCAACAGCAGGTTGATCGGCTGCTTGAACGAATTGCCTTGGTGGCCGGACGTTATAACTACCTGGAAGAGCGATGCAGTTTTGATAGTCCTTGCTGGGATGAGCATAGCTGTATTCTTATTACCTACGGTGATATGCTGCATAAGCCTGACGAGCCGGGGTTGGTAACTCTTGAACGGTTTGCCGGTGATTTTTTGGAGGGCATTGTCACGGTTATACATATTCTGCCTTTCTTCCCATCAAGTTCTGATGATGGGTTTTCGGTTGTCGATTACCGGCAGGTAGATCCTGCTTTAGGCACCTGGGGTGATGTGGAATGCCTGGGGCTGAAATTCCGTTTGATGTTTGACCTTGTCTTAAATCACGTTTCAAGTAAATCAAAATGGTTTGATGATTTTCGTGGGGCCGTTGCTCCTGCGCGGGAGTATTTTATTGAAGTCCCACCTGGGGTAGATCTCTCCCAAGTGGTCAGGCCTAGGGCATTACCTTTGCTCACGTCCGTGACCACGGTGAAAGGAGAAAAACAGGTATGGACAACCTTTAGTGACGATCAGATCGATCTGGATTTTGCCAATCCGGATGTGATGCTTGAGATGATGGATATTCTGCTCGGCTACATCAACAGAGGCGCGGCAATTATTCGTTTGGATGCAATTGCCTATTTGTGGAAGGAAATCGGTACACCATGTATTAATCATCCGTACACCCATGAAGTGGTGAAGCTATTTCGTGATGTGGTGGAAAATGTTACTCCCGGAGCTTTGTTGCTCACTGAGACGAACCTGCCCCATAAGGAAAATGTCAGCTACTTCGGAGCAGGCGATGAAGCCCACATCGTCTATCAGTTCAGCTTGGCCCCGCTTCTTGTCCATGCTATTCAAGCCGGAACAGCCCGTTATCTTACCCGGTGGGCTCAGTCTTTATCACCGCCGCCACCGGGCTGTACGTTTTTAAATTTTACCGCTTCCCATGATGGTATCGGTGTCCGTCCACTTGAGGGGTTGTTGACCCAGGAGGAAATAGATGATCTGGCAGAGAGTGTACGGCAATGCGGAGGTTACGTCTCAAGCCGTACCGGAGAAAACGGAAAAGAACAGCCGTATGAACTCAATATCACCTATTTTGATGCCATGCAGGATGTTGCCGGATCCGATGATCTTGAATGGCAGGTTCTTCGTTTTTTTTGTTCGCAGATAATAATGCTGGGGATGCGGGGGATACCTGCAATCTATTTTCATTCACTGACAGGGGGGCGTAATGATCGCAAAGGGGTCGATGAAACCGGCATGAAGCGAAGCGTGAACCGGGGACGATGGAAAGATGAGGGCCTGCGAAAGCTGTTAGCTGACCCGGCGAGCCTTTCTGCTACTATTTTCAATAAATATACAGAGCTGTTGCGTATACGAGCAAAAATGGCAGCTTTTCATCCGGACGCTCTGCAAGTGGTACTGGAAGCTGATGATGGATTGTTCGTTTTCCGTCGTCTGCCCGTCGGAGGCTCTCCTTTGTTTTGTGTCCATAACGTTACTGGTCAACAACAGCCACTGAACATGCAGGCTCTTATGAAAGAGTCGCAAGCACGATATTTCAAAGATCATATTTCAGAAAAAGAGTACCCAGCTGAGATGTTGGTGGAACCTTACCAGTGTCTCTGGTTGGAAAAGTTGTCTTGAAAACCTGTTGTCGGCATTATTTGGTGAGGCCATTTTTCAGTGTAGAAACGATGAGGATGAGCAATGGATAAAATTACCACGGATAGTTATGAACAACTTACCGATCATCGCCCCTGGGGGAGCTTTACTATATTAGCAGATGAAGCAGACCATAAGGTCAAGCGTATTGTGGTTAAACCGGGGCATCGCCTCTCTCTGCAGCGGCATAAGCATCGGCAGGAACATTGGTTGATGGTAAGTGGTACCGCTGTGGTGACCCGTAATGACGATTTGATCACCCTTGGGCCGGGGCAAGCCATTGACATCGCCCTTGGCGATATACATCGAGTGCAGAATGACGGTAAAGTTGATGTGGTGTTCATCGAAGTACAACTTGGTGACTATTTTGGAGAAGATGATATCGAGCGCTTGGAGGATGATTACGGCAGGATTGCCCAGGAGCAAGGATAATGGACGGAGCGCAAGAGGTTTTTAGACAGCTTGCCAGGATGCCGGGGTTGGCCGCCGAGTTGGAGCCGTATCGTGAAATGCTGCTTGCCAATGTGGTGATGGTGGGGGAGATCCCGGCGCCGACATTTGGTGAAGAGGCAAGGGTTGGTTTTATCAAACAGCGTTTTACCGAATGCGGCTTGCAGAGCTGTTCCAGTGACGAGGTCGGCAATGGCATGGGCATTATGCCCGGAACCAGAGGCGATAAAACTATTGTAGTGAGTGCCCACGCCGACACTCCCTTTGCGGCCAATGATAATCATAGCTTTACCATCGAACCGGGAATAATCAGCGGGCCGGGGGTGGCGGATAATTCATTGGGGCTGGCAGTGTTGGCAACCTTGCCAACCGTGCTGGAAGGTTTGGGGATCAAGCTGCAAAGTGATCTTCTGCTCCTGGCTCCCACCAGAAGCCTTGAGCAGGGTGATCAGCAGGGAATACGTTTTTTTTTAAGTAACTCTACCATCCCTATCACAACAGGAATTGTTGTGGAAGGGTGCCCGCTTGGTAGACTGCATTACCGATCCATGGCATCGCTTGGCGGTATGATTTCTTGTCATGTCGATCGAAAGCTGTGCCGCTTAAGTGCAATTGAAATTCTCAATTCTCTGATCAGCCAACTGAGACAGATAGAGTTGTGCCCGCAGACAAATACGGCTCTTGTGCTGGGCTCGATACGGGGAGGGGCCACCTATAAATTACCAGCTCGCACTGCCCATTTGCGATTCCAACTGCGCAGTGATGCCGATGATAAAGTCAATGCTATTAATCGACAAATTCTCAACATGCTCGATGAAGCGGCAAAGACAAAAGGAGTGTCTGCTTATCTTGAAGTTATCGCCCGCACTCGATCCGGCGGGCTTGACGGCTCTCATCCTCTGGTCATCGCGGCCAGAAAAATAATGCATTCCATAGGGGTTCAGGCGAAGGCGTTGATTTATTCCTCCACCATCTCACCATACCTTGAGCATGATATTCCGGCTGTATGCCTCGGAGTATCTAATGGTGATAATTTAAACTATGCCGACGAGTATATAGAAATTGAACCCATGCTTACCGGGCTCGCCCAGATTATCGGGCTGCTGCTGTGCATAGATGGAGGTGACTGTGCATAACATTACCACTTGGCTTGAAAGCAATACGTTTCATCACAGCCAGTTTTGGGATCTACTCAGGCTCATCAGGAGAAAAGAAGCGCTTGGCCTGACAATTTCGCTTTGTATTCCAACGCTTAACGAAGAAAAAACCATTGGTAAAGAGGTGGTGCTGTTTAAGTCGGAATTACAGGACCGTTACCCTTTGCTGGATGAAATTGCTGTGATCGATTCCGGATCCACCGATAGGACCCTGGAAGTGGCCAGTGCTTTTGGAGCAGATGTCTATTCCTCGGCAGACATCTTGCCGGAACAGGGATTTAAGCGGGGCAAAGGGGAGAACCTGTGGAAAGCAATTTACCAGTTAACAGGCGATATCATTGTTTATGTTGATGCTGATATAAGTAATATTCATCCACGATTTGTTTATGGACTGGTAGCGCCTTTGATTTACCGTCCAGAGGTGCAATATGTGAAATCTTTTTATGATCGCCCCCTTGCGCTTTCCAAGGAAATACGGTCATCGGGTGGCGGCCGAGTTACGGAAATACTGGTCAGGCCACTTTTTTCACTTTTTTTCCCTGAATTGACAGCCATTATTCAGCCCCTTTCCGGCGAGTATGCAGTACGCAGACAGATATTGGAAAAAATACCCTTTCCCATCGGCTATGGGGTAGAAACTTCGCATCTCATAGATGTGTATACTCAATATGGCTTAGAGGCGTTTGCCCAGACGGACTTGGATAGAAGGGTTCACCGTCATCAGGAGATAAGGGATCTTGGTAAGATGGCTTTTGGAATCCTGCAAACCTTTATCAAAAGGCTGAATGCAAACGGGATGGTTGTTGATTTGCCACAGTTGACCATGAATCTTCGCCAGTTTCAGGTTCGTGAGAGTCATTATGAGCAGATAATTCACGAAATTGTCGAAGAGGAACGACCTGCAATGCAGGAGATAGAAGAGTATCAGGAGAAATTTTTTCACTTGCAACACTAACCGGATGATTTGCGCTTCAAAATCTGGAAAATACAAGAGGGTACAATGAAAGAGAGCCGGCCAAATTTTATGGTGTGGCTGCGATATCCCGTGATCGGGTCGTAGCTGTATGCGGGTAGCGATAGTGCATTATCATCTTCAGCCAGGCGGTGTTACCAGGATTATTGAAAATGGATTAGCTGCTTTGGCTGATAAGCCGCTGCAGACGGTTGTTATAACCGGGAAACACCCTCCAGCGGGCTTTAGCGGTGCGTGGAAAGTGGTTAAGGGGTTGCAATATGAACAGGAACGACCACGTGTTACAGCCACCGAGTTGTATACGCAAATGGTTGAAGCCGCCTGTGATGCCCTTGGCGGTATGCCTGATCTGTGGCATGTACATAATCACAGTCTGGGGAAGAGTACCGTCTTACCCAGTGTTTTGATCAGGCTGGTCAAGCAGGGACATCCGATGCTCTTGCAGATACACGATTTTGCTGAGGACGGGCGACCGGCAAATTACCGGTTGATGCTCAACAAGATGGCAGGAGGAAAGGTTGCAAAGCTCTCTGCTCAACTTTACCCACGCGCCACTCATGTCCATTATGCACTGCTCAACAAAAGGGATTATAACTTTATACAATGTGCCGGCGGCGATCCTTCATGCCTGCATCTGCTCCCTAATCCAGTGGATCTCCATCTGGAATGCGCTGATCCTCAAGAGAAACGGCAACAAGAGGAATATTTGTGGGTCTATCCCACGCGTGGCATTCGGCGAAAAAATATTGGCGAGTTCCTGTTGTGGGCAGCCGTTGCGCCTGAAAAGCAACGGTTTGCCACTACCCTGGGACCTGATAATCCCTTGGAGCGGCCCCGCTATGAACGATGGAAAGCACTCGCTTTGGAGCTGGAGTTACCGGTAGAACTTGAAATGGGGGCTACCAAGGATCTCAGTTTTGTTACCATGCTCAGGCAGGCTGACGCACTGGTAACGACAAGTGTTGCTGAAGGTTTTGGTATGGCTTTTCTGGAGCCATGGTTGATTGGGCGACCGGTTACCGGTCGCATTCTTGAAGAGATAACCCATGAGTTTTGTCTGGCTGGAGTGAAACTGCCGTGGGGGTATCACAGGGTGGATGTGCCTTTGCGCTGGCTTGGAGAGGATAAAGTGATAGAGGCAGGGTGGAAAGGGCTTGAACACAGCATGGCTGCGTATGGCCGTACGCCGCAATTGGCAGATGTGGAGCGGCTGCGTGCTGCCTGGATTGTAAATGATAGGGTTGATTTTGGAAGGCTTGACGAATCGTTTCAGGAAAGAGTTATCAGGCGGATTGTAAAAAATGGAGCTGACAGTATGGAGTTGGAACCGTCATGTCTGCCACGACCTGAAAATAGTAGTTCTGTTGTATCCCATAACTGTGCGATCCTTAAGCGTGCCTACAGTCTCAAAGAGTATGGAAAAGTACTTTTCAGGCTCTATCAGCACGTCGCTTCCTCGGCTGTTTCCTCGGTTGAGGCTTTGGAAGGTGAAATTTTGTTGGATCACTTCCTGGCGCCGGAACGTTTACACCTGCTGCGAGTGGATTAGGCCATGCGAGGCAGTGCTGCAGAACGTCGGTTGTTGCATCGATTGCTGACGCCATTGCCCATAGTGCCCACCAAGCATGCTGTTTCGTTTTTCCCTGCCAATGCAAAAGTAATTGTGTTTGATATTTACGGCACTTTGCTTTCTTCAGCAGCCGGTGATGTCGGAGCAGATGCTGCTTCTGCAAATCAATTTTCTTTCCGTGAGGCGCTGGTGGATGCGGGTTTTTTAATGCAACAAAAAAAAACATCTTATCTTCCTGAAGGCGTTCTGGAGGAGACTGTGCAGATGGTTCGCCGCCAAAGACAGGCCGAAGGGGTAGTGTACCCGGAAATAGATATTCTTGATATCTGGCACCGGGTGGTCGAGCGGTTGGGCTTTACCGAATTCAGCGCCAGTATGCTGCGCCTGGCAGCGCTCTCTTACGAATGCCGCGTTAATCCTGTCTGGCCTATGCCTGGACTTGCTGAGGTGTTGTCTATCTTGTCTCGATCCGATGTGCTGGTGGGGGTTCTTTCTAATGCACAGTTTTATACTCCTCTGCTGTTGGAGATGGTCCTTGAGCAGCCACTGGCTAAAGCAGGATTTGATGAAGAACTCCTGATATGGTCATATCAGGAAAAAAGAGGGAAACCTGCTGTTGAGCTTTTTACAGAGATGAATCGAAGGTTGGAGCACAAAGGCATTGCCGCGGAGGACGTGCTCTATGTTGGTAATGACATGCGAAAAGATATCTATCCTGCAAACAGGGCAGGGTGGCAGACCGTCCTTTTTGCAGGTGATAGCCGTTCTTTACGGTTGTGGCCAGATGATTTGGCGTTAAGTGATGAACATCCGGATATGGTGATCAATGCGCTTTCTCAGCTGGTTGCAATTCTGACATAGCTCACTATTGATATTATTCCGTATACCAGCAACCAAAGTCCAATTCCCCATATATACCCCTTACGTTTGCAAACGTCTCCGGGCAACAGATAGAGGAGAACCATAGGCAGCAGAGGCAGGAGGACCCCAGCAACAAACGCAGGCATATAACGAAGTAATTCCTGTAATCCCAGGAAAAACCAGGGGCCCGCAATATGCAATAATCCGATTTTGTCCGGTTCTGAAGGTGTGGCCAGAAAGACAGCAATCATTATGGTGCCGAGGATGAGAAAAACATG
The DNA here is from genome assembly GCF_016918565.1 of Desulfogranum marinum. Taxonomy (GTDB): domain Bacteria; phylum Desulfobacterota; class Desulfobulbia; order Desulfobulbales; family Desulfobulbaceae; genus Desulfogranum; species Desulfogranum marinum. The sequence continues at coordinate 144,425 of NZ_JAFFQD010000001.1, read as the reverse complement.
GTTGCGCCACAGGGCCGGATAGCGCTTCAAATGAGGCCACAACGCGTAAGCACCCATAGCGACCAGACCTATGAGGTGATGCATGTAAACCTTTCTCAGGCCGCTATCCTGTATGTCAAAAAACAGATCATTGATCCATTCACCGATAAGAGGAATGGAAAGACAGAGGTTTTCCGCGATTGCTCCTGCAGCTTCGCCTGTGGCGTCGCCACGAAGGACATATCCTGTAAAAAGGAGGAGCAGAGCTGCTGGTAGCGATGAGCAGAGCCGAATCCAGCTTTTGCGGGGGATGAGGTCTTCCTGCTTCCAGAGAATGGTGAGAACATGGCCGAGTAAGAGAAGAAAAAAGAACTGGCTTGAATAGTAGTGGAGTCCTCTCCAGAAGCTTCCGTAGGGAACTATAAGCTCAATGGTAGCGGTGGAGTAAAAGGCTTCACCTGCATCATACTGCAAGGCGAGGATGATGCCGGAAACAAGGGAAATGTATAAACTGATTAAGGACTGGCCCCCCCAACGATTGCCGAGAACAGCAGCCTTGATAGCGGGAAGAATATTCTTTTTGTCAAGCCCGCTCATATGAGCTCAACCACATATTGAGTGGTTACCCCTGCGGCATCTTTTTTGATTTCCACTGCGTAGGATGGCAGGTCTTTTTCTGCAGGTCCGGTTATTCGTTTGCCTTGGCGGGTGAACCTGCTTTGGTGGCAGGGGCATTCGATAGCGTCTTGGTCTTCCAGAAAATTCACTCTGCAACCAAGGTGGGTGCAGGTTCGTGATACCGCTACGGCATTTTCGCTGTCTGCAAAGAGAATAAAATCACGCTCTGCATGATACCCGCTCAGGGGCAAGGGGCCGTTAACCGTTACATAGCGAGGTTTTGGCTTAACTCTGAACCGGGTGTATTTCAAGAGAGGGTAGAGAAGAGAAAGGGCGACAGCAGCTGCAGACCAGTTGAACAATCTGCGTAGCAGAGACCTGCGAGAGTGTTTAGGAGGAAGAGGGCGGGGGGCTTGCGTCACAGACATCAGCTGAATTTTTCCTTGAGGGCTTTTTCCACATGCTCCGGTACTAAACCGGTAATATTCCCCTGGCATTTAGCAGCATCTTTGATACTGGTGGAACTGATGTATATCCAGCGAAAACCAGTCATCAGGAAAACGGTTTCCACCTTACGCTGTAGTCTTCGGTTCATGAGGGCTAGTTGAAATTCGTAGTCAAAGTCGGAAATGGCACGTAATCCCCTGATAATGGTAGCGGCGTTTTGCTGCATGGCATAATCAACAATCAAGCCGTCGGTATAGTCCACTGCAATGCGGCCATCCATGTCTTTGAACGATTGTTCAATGAGTAGTGTTCTCTCCTCCAGGGAGAACAGCGGTTGTTTTTGCGAATTGACAGCTATGGTGATGATGATTTTGTCAAAGAGCTGGAGTCCTCGTTTGATGATATCAATATGACCGTTGGTAATGGGGTCAAAGGTTCCTGGGTAGACCGCTACTGTAGAAGAAGAGGTGCGGTCTTTCGATTGCGGATGTTGTTCCTGGCTCATGTTGTGTTATTCCCCCGTTTTTCTGCAGTGGTATCGTAGATCCAAATGGCTGTTTCTCCGTACTGACGATGGTCTTTTTGGAGTAGCGTGCCGATGTGCTCGGGCAGTTCTACGCTTCGATGCTCTTCTACAATTATCACTGCTTTTGGAGCAAGTAAATGTGCATCTGCGATCATGTGCAGCGTATGTTCGGCTAGCCCTTGCCTGTAAGGTGGGTCCATGAAGATGACATCAAAGGTTATTTTTGGGGATACTTTTTTATCAAGCAGCCGGCGAATATGCGGGGTCGGTAACCGGTGATGGAGAAATGAGGCTTTTGGCTTTGGGAAACAGGTCTGGAGGTTGGCCTGGATAAGTTGTGCCGCTTCTCTTGATTGATCGACAAAGACAACCAGCTCGGCACCTCTACTGAGCGCTTCAATGCCCAGGGCACCAGTACCCGCATACAGGTCAAGGATTTTGCTGTTAACAAGTTTTTGACCGAGGATATTGAACAGGGCTTCGCGAACGCGGTCACTGGTTGGCCTGATGATTTCTCCGGCACCTTTGAGAGCAGCCAGTTTTCGACCGCGGACGGTGCCGCCTGTTATTCGCATGGGAGGAGTGACCGGATATTCAGTGGAAAAGAAGACTCAAGGCTATGCTAAAATACCCAGCAAACTTTCTCCAGCTTTGACTTTATCTCCTACTTTGACGCTTATTTCAGCTTCAAGGGGGAGATACAGGTCAACTCTGGAGCCAAATCGGATAAGCCCGTATCGTGTACCGGCAGTAACCGGGTCATTTTTGGTTACCTGGCAAACAATACGCCGTGCTATTAAACCTGCAATTTGCACTACACAGTATTGGTGCTGGCTGGGCGTATTAACAGTAACTGCAGCATATTCATTGTGGAGTACAGCCTTGTCTTTATCAGCTGCGTAAAATCTTCCAGGCTGAAAAGTAACGCTGCTGACCGTGCCGCTGATGGGGATTCGGTTCACATGTACGTTAAACACATTCATGAAGATACTGATTTTTTTAACCTTGCCATCAAGAAAACGGGTATCCTCGGTTTCGTTCACGACAATCACCTTACCGTCAGCAGGGCAAATAATCGCACCCTCTTGTTCAGGCTGGACCCTTGATGGGTCTCGAAAAAAATAGGTTGAGAACCCGGTGAGCAGAAGTGCCCCCAGTGCGGGGATACAAAGATCAATGAGGGCAAAAATAAGAGTGGCAAAACCGCTGAAAAGAATGAAAGGGTATCCTTCAGGGTGGATAGGAATAGTCGTTTGTTTCATAACTTCACCAGAAAAAATGTTTTCTGTCGATAGCACCAGGCTGGATGTTTCTGAACGCGCATCATTTTGATTTTGGGGCGCGAGCCATGGCAACGGTACCTGTGCGGATAATCTCTTTGATGCCGATGGGCTTAAGAATATCGATTACCGCCTTGATCTTGGATTCAGAGCCCGTCACTTCTACGGTATAGGAATTGGCGCTGACGTCAACTACCTTGCCACGGAAAATGTCGATGATGCGAAGCACCTCTGCCCGGCTTGATGCATCTGCTTTAACCCGGATGAGAACCATTTCTCTTTCCACAAAATCTTTTTCGTTGAGGTCTGTTACCTTGATGACATCAATGAGCTTGTGGAGTTGTTTGATTGCCTGTTCAATGACTCCTTCCTTACCACGAGTTACCAGAGTAAGGCAGGACACTTCAGGATCTATTGTTTCGGCAACACAAAGGCTTTCTATATTAAAGCACCGACCACTGAATAAACCGGTAACATGGGATAGTGCTCCTGGTTTGTTTCGTAGAAGGACGGAAAGGGTATGCTTCATTAGGGTGTTGCTCCTTGTTGATTCTTGACACTGTAGTTGCAGTTCTACCTGCGATAATGCACAAGCGGCTTGCTGAGCTGCAGGATTGCTTATTTATTATACCAAAAGCATTTCTGTGGTGGGCTTTCCAGCAGGAACCATAGGGAATACCCCCTCTTCACGGCTGACCGAGAAATCCATGACAACCACATTGTTGGTACTCAGAGCTTCTTTTATTACCGGCTCCACCTCGCTTTTTATTTTTGCTCTCAGGCCGACGGCACCATAGGCCTTAGCCAGTTCAACAAAGTCCGGTGCATGGTCCATTACGGTTGATGCATAATGCCGGTTGTAAAAGAGTTCCTGCCATTGCCTGACCATTCCAAGGTACTGATTGTTTAAAATGGCTACTTTCACAGGCATGTTATATTGTTTTGCCGTTGCCAGCTCTTGGATGTTCATCTGGATAGAGCCATCACCGGCAATGTCAAACACCGGTTTATCCGGGAAGGCAAATTGTGCGCCAATGGCGGCAGGAAGCCCATATCCCATGGTGCCTAATCCTCCGGAAGTGAGGAGGCGACGGGGATGGTTAAATTTATAGAACTGAGCCGTCCACATCTGGTTCTGACCCACCTCGGTTGTGATAATGGCATCACCGCCGGTAAGCTCGTTAATTTTTTCAATCACGAATTGGGGTTTGATTATGTCACCTTCTTCGTGGTAGCAAAGGGGATGCTTCTTGTCCCATTCTAAAACTCTGTCAACCCAGGGTTGATTTCCAGCGGCAAAGGTGTCCGCATCAAATGCATTATGGCTCTCAAACCAGCTGTTCATTGCCTGCAATGCCTGCTTGCAGTCAGCAACAATGGGAATGTCGACATCAACATTTTTACTAATCGAGGTGGGGTCGATATCTATATGGATTATTTCCGCATTGGGGGCAAAGGCTTCGAGTTTTCCGGTAACCCGATCGTCAAATCGTGAGCCAACGGCAATGAGCAGGTCACTTTTTGCAACGGCCATATTTGCAGCATAAGTACCATGCATGCCCAGCATACCTAAAGAGAGGGGGTCGGTCCCTGGAAAGGCGCCAAGTCCCATAAGGGTCATGGTAACCGGAATATTGAGCTTTCTGGCAAATTGCGTTAATTCTTTGCTACCATTGGCGAGGATAACCCCACCTCCAACATAGAGTACCGGTTTTTTGGCGTTGAGACAGGCTTTACATGCTTTTTCCACCTGGCCGGGATGCGGCTCCACATTGGGCTGGTAGGTCTGCATTTTTGGTTGCTCTTTTTTCGGATACGTAATCAATGAGCCTATCACATCTTTTGGGAGATCGACCAGTACCGGGCCGGGACGTCCTGACGCTGCCAGGTAAAAGGCTTCCCGCAGGGTGGGAACCAGTTGTTCCGGGTCATTGACTAAATAATTATGTTTGGTACAGGGGCGGGTGATGCCGACAATATCAACCTCCTGAAAGGCATCGTTACCAATAAGTGCTCGGGGTACTTGACCGGTGAGGACAACCAGCGGGATAGAGTCACAGTAAGCAGTGGCAATGGCTGTGACCCCGTTGGTTGCGCCAGGTCCGGAGGTGAGTATGGAAACGCCTACTTTGCCCGTAGCCCTGGCAAATCCGTCTGCAGCATGTACCGCTCCCTGTTCATGACGAACCAGTACATGTTTGATATCAGTCTTGCACAGTTCATCATAGAGTTCAATAACAGCACCACCTGGATACCCAAAGACTAGATCAACGCCCTCTTCCTTCAGACATTGTATGATTGCCTGAGAGCCTGTTATTTTACTCATTTTTTCCTCTTTGCTGTGGGTTGCTTGTTGCCTGCAGGGTGCGGTTATGTAACATCACCAGTGGATGAAGCGACTACCTTGGAAACGCAGAATATATATCTGTGTTTACCTTTTCTCTACCTTTGATAACAGAGAACCATTGACTATATAGACGATGAAAATAGCTGTCAAGAGCGAACAATTTTAAGAGAGGTGAAAAGGGGTATGGTATTGTTGCGCCTGTAAGTGCTTATGGAGTTGCAAAAGAGGGTGCCAAGAGTAACTGTAAGTAAGTAAATCGGATGCTGATAAAGTGTTAAAGCGGCAAACAAAGATGATTGTTTACTTCGTTTCCCGCTTTAACATGGGGTGTGAACAGCGTAGCTGCTTTTAGGGTTCTTGGGCTTGATTTTCCAGTTGCAGGATGAGTTCTTTGACCGTAGTGCCGGAGGGTGTCGCGGCAAGAGGATTAATAACGACGAGCTTTTTCCATTCGACAATCGCAGCTTTCCTGTCATCAAGGTCACTAAGCAGGACAACCCCTTTGTTAAAACGAGCTTGCTCATGGTTCGGGTCCTGCTGCAACACTTTGTCAAAGATGGCAATGGCCTCCTTTGGTTGCTTGTTACGCCGGTACATGACGCCAAGATCGGTCATGACGTTCATATCTCCGGGCATAAGCTCAAGAGCTTTTCTGTACGCTTTGATTGCGTTGCTTGGCTGATCGGAATCGAAATAGGCGTGACCAAGATTAACCCATGCCTCCCTGTCATCCGGATTGTTGCTGGTTTGTTGTTCAAGAGATTCTATGGCCGCTGTTGCTTGATCGTGGGTGTGTTCCTCTGTCGACATTAAAGAAGGTGTTTGCAGGGCACTGTACAGTACGCCGCATACAAACCCGATGAGCAAGGACGTGGCAATGCTGATGTAAAGTGTTTGCTTTTTTACCTGTGAACCTTTTTGGGACATGTTTTTCCTTTGAGCGAATTGAGCATTATTTACTGGGAAGAGCGATCAGAATCATTCAGCGAAGATCAAAGAACTGTCAATCGATGGCGAACTACAACTGTTTAGCAGCGCCTAAATATCGACAAAGTTAACAGTTTAGCGGGTGTTCTCCGGCTTCGATACATCTGTATGCTGAGCGGGCAGATCGTGGAGAGTTGGGGTGCTGTTGAACAGTTACGAGCGATCTCTCTATAAAGTACATGTTAAATGAGTGCAATTTTTTTATTATTTGCAGCGGATGATACCCTACAAAGTGGGATATGGTCAAGTCCTGATAGGACACCTTGACCGTCAAGCTTCGAACAATAAATTGGTTGATGTCTTGGTTATGAGAACCGGACCGTAAAACAGAAACGATCGGTTCGTGGGCCGCAGTGCCCGCAACGGTGGCTTGTGATAGTTGAGATTTTTTTTGCATGTTCATTGCATGTGCGGATGATTTGTTTTTTTACCGTCTGCTTGTCGCCCTGGTTGACCATGGCATAGTGGTGCAGCGTTCCTTTGGCCGCCAATGATGGAAGGCACAAGTTGACAAACATGGAGGGGTCGGCTGTAGGTAGGACTGTGACAATACGGTCAAATTGCCGGGGCAATGCCGGCAGGATCTGAGTTGCGTCTCCCCGGTAAAAACGAACCCTCTTTTTCATTTTGTTTAGCTGTATATTTTTGAGGGCAAAGCTGTGAGCCACAGGGTTTTTTTCTATGCCGACAATCAATCGGGCCTTGCTGTGTTTTGCCATGGTCAGGGGAAACGGCCCCACACCAGAGCACAATACAGCTATTCGTTCTTCCGGTTGGATCAGATTTGCCAGGCGCAGGCGTTCTCCGGCCATTCGGACTGAGTAGTAAACTGTTTCCGGGTTCAGGTAAAGCAGGATACCGTTTTCTTTGTGCAGTGTCTCTTTACGGTTTTCACCGGCAATTATTTGCAGCCCACGTGTTCTAAATTCTCCCTGGTGTATACCTGTCCGTTTGCCGATCACCCGAATGGTAGGATGGGCCCGGAGTAAAGCTTCTCCTATCAGGCTTTCTTTTTTTTTCAGTGATTCAGGGATGATAGTTATGAGAATGTCCCCGATGCGGTCGTAGCTCCATATCATGGCCTCCATTTCTGTGTCTGTGAGCAATCTGCCTAATACTTCTTTTATTTGCATGGTGAATTCTCTTGCATTTTTAAGTAATGCCGTTATTATAAAAAGTTTGTGAAATTTGAACACCTGATTTAGGAGAATATATCATGGCCCGTGTATGTGAAATTTGTGGCAAAGGTCCTGTTACAGGCAATAATGTTAGTCATGCCCATAACAAAACCCGTCGTCGCTGGCTTCCTAATTTGCAGAGGGTAAGAACTGTCACCAAAGATGGCAGCACCGTACGTATTAATGCCTGTACCCGATGTATCAGATCTGGTGCTGTCGTTAAACCTGCTTGATTAGTAAAGCCTTTGTATTGTAGGGCGAGTGGAGTTACTCTTCTCGCCTTTTTTTATTGGCACCTGTGCCGTATTGATGTACTGACCGTTTTGAATATGTATGGAGGTCCTCATGAGCGAAGAAGTCCGTTTCTTACCGTATGATGAAGCCGCGAGACTTGTTGGGGCGATTCAAGAGGAGGAGGATATTCATCGTCCTGATCATCGTATCCTGACCGTTTATAACCAGGGCAACAAGGAAATTTGTTGGTTTGACTATGACGAGGTGATGCAGGATGTGGGTATTACCAAAAGCGATGAAGACTCTAAAGCCAAACTCACCGAGTATATCCTGCATAGGATTCCAGAGTGGGCTCTGGATATGTAAAATATCCAGGTTAAAAGCGTTTGTTAAGGAGCCTTGCCGTCTGTTGCTGGACGAGGTGATTATTTAGAGCATCATTTATTTAAATCACGCCTGGCGGCATTTCCGGCACTTCCTCTCCTCCGAGCATGTATCCTCCATCCAGCCTGATGGTTGCCCCTGTCATATAATCAGCATTTTCAAGCAGATAGAGAACAGTTGCCACTACTTCTTCCGGCCTGCCTGTTCGCCCGACAAGAGTATGGTTCAGCAGCTCTTGCTGCTCGGCTTTGCTGAGTTCTTTCCAGCCTCGCGTTCCCGGCCCGTGTCGGGTGTCAAAAAAACCGAGCATGATCTCGTTGACTCTGATTTTCGGTGCACATCTACGGGCCCATGTGTGGGTCAATGACTGTATCCCCCTGTTGGCAGCTGCATAGCCGTCATTAAAAAAAAGACCTGCAGGGCCTGATCGTCCGGTAAGTGCTGCGATGGAGGAAATATTAATCACTGCACCATTGTCGCTTTTTTGCAGTAAGGGGAGGCAGTGTTCAAAAATTTGCCATTTTGCATACAATGTTGTCTCCATTTCCCGTTGCCACTGGCCTGCGTTTACCGAGCGATGATAGGCACCATGGATGACAGGCATTCCACCTCGCTCGATATTATTGATCAGGATATCCAATCGGCCAAACTGTTTTTCTATTTGCTGGACCAATTTAATGACATCACCGCTCTGGCGAAGATCTGTTTCGATGGTTATGTGTTTTTCGGTATCGGTCTGAAAGAGTGCACACATGGCAGCAGAATCTTCAGGCCAGTCGTACCAGGGAAGAGCCAAGGAAGCCCCTTTGCCTGCAAGTGCTTTGGCAATGGCCAGGCCTATTCCTCGGGAAGCTCCTAAAACAAGGCTGTTTTTACCTGAAATATTCATATCATCCTGTGGGTGTGATTACGTTGAAGCAATTTGTGCTATGGCTTTATCTTTCAATTCATCGGAGTCGCTCGTTTCCTTGGTTATGGCCAATTTAGGTAACCATTCAGCGAATATCTATAAACTGTCAATCTACCCCGAACTGTAACTGTTCAGCAGTGCTCCAAATGTTCACAAACTGACCGATTAGCTGATAAGCCCCGACTTCGTACATACATCCCTATGCAGAACGGACAGATTGTGGAGCGTTGCTGAAATTACCAATTATGTATTCTTTGGGCAACGAACAGATGGCTGCGGTCAAGCAATAGATCGGCACCCGCAATCGGGGTTTACCTGATCTTGTTCGAAAAATCTAATATTAAAAAGTACCCTTTCCTATTCTCAAAAAAATGTTTTTTCCAGCAGGAGACATCATGAAGCAAAAAAGATGGTTAACCATCCCTCAGGGGTCTGTTTTTTTGCTGCTCATGTGCAGCTTATTTTTATTTTCCGGGTGCGCATCCCTTAACGAGAGAGAAATCCTCTCTACTTCCCCTTGTATTTCCAATAGCTGGCCCCATGAGAAGAGTGATCTTCAACCTGATCCTGATCTGACCTTTGGTCGTCTTGATAATGGACTGCGGTATGTATTACTTGCCCATGATGAGCCCCAAAACAGGGTTGGTATGTATTTAAATGTCCAGGCTGGATCGATTCAGGAAACAGAAAAGCAACGAGGACTTGCTCATTACCTTGAACATATGCTGTTCAACGGGACCACCCATTATCCTCCGGGAACGCTGGTGGAATATTTTCAATCCATTGGCATGGGATTTGGTGCAGATACCAATGCGCATACTGGATTTGACGAAACTGTGTATAAGCTGCTGTTGCCCAAAGGGGACCGGCAAATGGTTGATGAGGGGCTCCTCGTCTTGGCTGATTATGCTCGAGGTGCTTTATTACTGGAGGAAGAGGTTAATAGGGAGCGAGGCATCATTTTAGCTGAGAAACGCTCTCGCGATTCCGTTGCTGCCAGGGTGCGCAAAAAGCAAATGCATTTTGAGTTTGCCGGAACCCGTGCAGCGCAAAGAGATCCCATAGGCATTGAGGAAGTTCTGCTGCAGGCAGGTAGTGCGGATTTGCGTACCTACTATGATGCATGGTATCGGCCGGAAAATATGGTGGTCGTGGTCGTTGGCGATATGCGTGTGCACGATGCCGAGCAGCTGGTTGTAAAGCATTTTTCAGGGCTCAACCCGGGAAGTGTCCAACCAGAGTGCAGTGAGCTCGGCAGGGTGGCGGAAAAAGGGACAGATGTACTGTATCTTCATGAGCCTGAGTTAGGGTACACCAGGATATCGTACGGCACTGTATATAACGAGCAATCCACAGATAACACCAAAGCCTGGGAAGAGCAACAGCTGCATGCCTATGTGGCTGCATCTATACTTAACAACCGATTGGAAAAAATTGCCCGCAAACCCGGCAGCCCTTTTACCAGTGCGGATGTGTACTCAGGTGTTTTTCTTGACACTCTGGGGTATGCCACAGTTACTGCTTCAACCGATAATAGCCGTTGGCGGGAAGGACTATCTGTTTTGCGGCAGGCCATTAGCCAGACAATGGAATCCGGCTTTACCGTTAGTGAACTGGAGAGGGCAAAAAAAGAAATACTTGCCTATTTAAAAAAACAACAACAAACCGCAAAGACCAGAAACAGTACGAAAATTGCTGCTGAAATTATTCGTAAGCTCAATAGTAACGAGGCTATCCTCTCACCCGCGCAGGAACTCGCCCTATACAAGCCTATGCTTGAGGCTATGAAGGTTGATGATGCGGAACAGGCTTTTGCTCGTCTCTGGAAAAGAGAACGTCGCTTGATACAGGTAGTTGGGACAGTCGATTTGGGCAGTGACGAGGAGCAGGCTGAAGAGCAGATACTCAAAGTGCTTGCTGAGCAAAGCCGGGTTGCAGCACTAGACTGGAAAGATGAGCAAGGGCTGCATTTCCCCTATCTGCAATCGCCGGTGACCATTGGCAGAGTGCAGGAAAGGAAAAGTTACGACACCATTGGTGTGGAAACGGTCCAGCTGGCTGGTGGGGTACGGATTAATTTTAAAAAAACCCCTTACCAGAGGCATCAGGTGCAGGTGGCTGTTCATTTTGGTCAGGGAAAATTATCCGAGCCCTCTCCAGGAATGGCTGGGCTTGCTGAAAGTGTGGTCAGGGAGAGTGGGGTCGGTGGTTTGACCCGTGAACAGTTGAATCAAGTTTTTGCGGGGACCAATGTTGAGCTTGGTTTTAAAGTTGGAGCTGAGAGTTTCTCGCTGACCGGCACAAGTTTGGCCGAAGAGTTTGAGATGTTGCTGCAGCTAGTATATACCCAGCTTCATGATCCTGCGTTTCGTAAGACAGCTTTTGAGAAAAGTCGAGAACGAGCAGGCAAAATGTTTGACCAGATACAGAACACGGTTGAAGGGCAAGGACAGCTGGTCGGATCAAAATTTTTAACCGGTGACAATCCTTTTTATACCATGGCAAACCGTACGCAAATGATGGATGTTCAACTGCATCAGGTGGTTGAATGGCTGCAACCGGTTTTCTCTGCAGCGCCTTTAGAGATAAACGTTGTCGGGGATATTGATCAGCAAAACGCTTTGGCTCTGGTGCAGCGTTATTTTGGCCGGGAAAATCGTAGTGAGCATACGCTGATCCAGCCCACGAGGGTTTTGTTCCCCCAAGGGCAGGAATTTGTGCACCGTGTAAACAGTTCCATTGACAAGGCGCTTGTTACTGTTGCTTGGCAGACAGATGATTTTTGGGATATTGCACGAACAAGGAGATTGAACCTGCTGGCTTCAGTACTTGGTGATCGCCTGCGCCTGAAGGTCAGAGAAGAGCTGGGGGCGACCTACTCGCCGGTTGTGTACAATCAGTCCAGTCGGACCCATCAAAGGTTTGGGATGTTACAAAGTAAATTGACCGTCTCTCCAGACCAGGCCCTTGCCATGGCAGAGTTGGTCAAGGAGGTAGCCGGTGAGTTGGGAAAGCAGGGTGTCGAAGAGCTGGAGCTTGAGCGGGCGCTGGAACCAACTCTGACTTCTATTCGCGATATGCAGCGCAATAATAGCTATTGGCTACATGCGGTTATGGCACTTTCCAGCAGACATCCACAACAGCTGCAGTGGCCGCTTTCTATTGTTAACGACTTTCAGTCAATAACTACAAGAGAACTTAAGCAATTGGCTGCCTTATACCTCAAGCCGGAGTTAGCCGCAGAGTTTGTTACCAGTTCGAGGAGGTAGCGCTTTTATCCGACAAGCCAAATGGCGATGTTCTGGGCCTGCTGCACTGTTCGGTCAGAGACACCTTTCAGCAGGCCCTTTCCTCCTTGTCGACCTCGGCGACCGATGACGATTGTCCCGCAGTTGTGCTTTTTTGCCTGGCGAAGCAAGTCCGCCCCTACGTCAAGATGCATTTGCGCCGGTAGTTGAGAAATGCGGTTTTTGGGGACGCCGTTATCAATCAACACCTGAGCATGGGCATAGAAAAGAAAGTTTTCCAAATCCAGATATTGCTCACACCATTGTTTTCCCCATTGGGAGTGAAAATGTTCCGGCTTTGCCGGTTGTTGCCTGCCAAACATACTGTTGGAGTGATAGAGACAGATTTTTGCCTCAGGATGATCCTGGAGCATAAAGGCGAGGTGATCTGCTGCCATAAGTGATTCCGGTTGGCTCTGCACTGCGAGGAGGAATCGTTTGGATATAACCTCTCCATCAATAATCCACATCGGGATTTCATGACATTTTTCGATGAAATCCGCAGAGGTGCTGCCGAAGAAAAGGCCGCCTACAGTGCCGATCCCACGGCGGCCTATGAGGATGGAGTCGTATTGCCCCTGGTGGGCTGCATGATGCAGGGTTGTCGAGATGGATGTTGAAGAGATTTGGGTGCTGTAACTGACCTGCTCCTTGGAAAAACCGTTACGGACGAGTCTTGCCTTGGCATCCTTCAGATAGCGGTTCGCCACCCGGGAGCGTTTTTCGGTGATAGGGGATTGTTGGCGTAACGGGTCAACGTCAAACATCCAGTCTTGACCGGATCCGCCTGCAGGAACGACACTGATCAGGTGTATATGAAAGCTACTTTCGTTTCCGAATATTTTTATCAGATAGTCCAGGCTGTTCGAACTGTATACAGACCCATCAATGGCCACCATTACTGTTTTTTCCATTCCTTGCTCCTACTTTTTGGGGAGGGGTGGTTGTTTTTTTCAGGTGTCTTTCTGCTATTTTATCACGAGGCTGGTGTGAAAGTCTACAAACTGATAAAAAAGTAGAGTAGCGCCATGCCGGCTATGCTCAATGTGCGGAAGCTTTGCGAGAAGAAGATGAGCTGGGTGGCCAAGGCTGGTTTGAAAATGCCTGCATAATAAGGAAATTGGTGCCGCACCGCACGAATTGGCGAAGATAAGACATTACCTACTAACAGAGCGAGTATCACTTCTCGGGTTTCCATGGTGCCATCTGCAAGCATGGCACCAGCTGCAGCGAGACCGGCTGAAAATTCAGCTGCCACATGTAAAACTATAATTGACATTGCCTGAGGGGAGAGCCAGGCAAGCCAGGTGAAGCGCTCGGCCATGAATTGTTCAAGGAGGGTAAAGAGACCGAACTGATTAAAGAAATAAAAAAGTGTATAAATAGGTACTGTAAAACGAATAATTTTTTTTATACGTTTTTTAAATCTTTTCAGTGTGTTTGCAAGGGCGCTTTTAAACGTGGCTGTTTCCGCCCGCTTGAATTCCTCACCGGCAACGTTTTTGGCTGGAAGGAGGAAGTGGGCGAGGAGGGTAATAACTAACGTGCGCAGTATGGCTGCCCCAAATGTCAGGCCGACGTATACGACAGCCGCACCCTTGATAAGTGGGGCGGTAATGAAAAAAGTAGTAGGGAGATGGAGAAAATAGGTAGGGAGGCTATTAAACAGGTTTGCCAGGATGAGCTCTTTTTTGGTGATGGTTTTCTTTTCGTACCCTTCCGATAACATGGTATTTGCTGCCACCCCGGAAAAAAAGGCCATGGAAAAGGACGCACCGGTCAAAGAAGAAAGGTGACCGAAGCGTGTCAATGGTTTGGCAAGAAAAGCTATTTTTCTTGTCCAGTTGAGAGCTTCGATCAAATTAGCTATCATTAGCCCAACAGAGATGAAAAAGAGCAACCGGATAAGGGGCCAGCCTAATCCGGTCCATAAGTCGAGAAACATGTTTTCTGCGGTCATAGACTCTGTCGCCTGATCTAAGGAAGGTAAATGTTTGCTGGATTGATTGAGCTAATGCAGTAGCGTTGCACTATAAACCTCTACGTAAAATCAGCAAGTGCTCTCCATGAAAAAGAGAATAGAATCTGAAAAAATACCACTTTTGCTTTGGCTTGATGATCTTGATCCGGATGCGTTGCAGCAGGCAAAAAATCTTGCCAACCTGCCGTTTGCCTTTCATCATGTGGCTATTATGCCCGACGCCCATGTCGGTTACGGCATGCCCATAGGTGGGGTGCTGGCCACTCAAGGGGCTGTTGTTCCCAATGCGGTGGGGGTAGATATTGGCTGTGGCATGTGTGCGGTTAAAACCGGTATTACAGAGGCAACCACTGATCAGCTGAAAAAGATTGTAGGCTCGATACGCAGAGCTATTCCCCTTGGTTTTAAGCATCACCTTACCCCCCGACCGCATTCGATTATGCCGCCTTTAGCGGATATGGAGGTCGAAAAAGAATTGCCTGTTATCGCACGGGAATATGAAAGTGGGAGGCACCAGGTTGGAACTCTTGGCGGTGGAAATCATTTTATTGAGTTGCAGCGTGGGAGTGATAACCATATCTGGCTAATGGTCCATTCCGGCAGTAGGAATCTTGGATACAAGGTTGCAGGCTATTACAATAAGTTGGCCCAAAAAATAAATGTTGATGCCGGCTTGAAGGTGCCGAAACAGTGGCAGCTCGCTGCTCTGTGGGTGGAAAGCAAGGAGGGTGTGCGATATATGGCAGAGATGAACTATTGTGTTGCCTTTGCCGGAGCCAACCGGCAAGAGATGATGCGCCGGATTCAATGGATTGTGAGTGAGGTAACGGGCTGTGAAGAATTTCACCCCCCTTTGGATGTCGCCCATAATTACGCTGCAAAAGAAAACCATTTTGGCCAACAGGTTCTGGTTCATCGCAAAGGGGCGACCAGAGCATTTGCTGGAGAGCTGGGGATTATTCCCGGATCTCAAGGTAGTACAAGCTATATTGTCCGCGGGCTGGGGAATCCTGATTCCTTTTCATCGTGTTCTCATGGGGCTGGACGCGTTCTTGGCCGGAAACAAGCCCAGCGCAGCCTGGACCTGCAGCAGGAAATAGCCAAGCTTGAAAAGAAGGGTATTTTGCACGGACTGAGGAGCAAAAGGGATTTAGATGAGGCTCCCAGCGCCTATAAAGATATCGGGAGCGTGATGAACAACCAAAAAGATTTGGTCGAGATAGTGGTCGAGCTTTCACCGCTTGCAGTTGTGAAAGGGTAAGTCGAGGATCCTCTCTGGCAATCTGCTTCGTGCTTGTTAGTTTTTTTGCTGTTATGAATGAGCAAAAAAGGGGACTACTACCAGGCAGTCCCTTTCGTTTTCAGGGCACATCCTTTATAGGAGAAGCCCTGTCTGCAGGTAATCAGTGACCTGTCCCGCCTTCCATATAAGGTCTTCCCTCTTCAATAAAACGGGCAAGATTGTCAAGGCCCCGGTCCCTTGCTTCAGCGTTGAAAGTTGCCTGGGCATCGGAGGCATTTTTTTGGGCCTTAGCGTAAAAATGCTGGCGTTCTTTAAATGTTTTGTGCCAGCTGTTGTACTGATCAATAGCCAGTTTTTTTATTTTTCCTGCTGCCTTCAGTTGCTTTAACTGGTTGTTGATTGCTGGGAGTTGATCCAGGTAGGGTGATTTTTTGGATATTGCCATGTGTAGCTGTTGCACTACGATGGGTTTTTCCATGAACTCAATCTTGTCTTCGACCATAAGGAGTTTTGAATAAATAATAGCAGGATAAAGATCTATGATCAGGTAGTCTGCTGTATCTTCTTCGAGCATTTCAAATGCCCGTTGATAGGGAGTATAGGTCACATCGAGCTTGTCTTTGATGTACGCGTCGAAATCGTCGCCAAAGCTCTCTCCCTGGCCGGCAACGCCTTTTTTGCCTATCATATCCTCCCAGCAGTTACAGATAAAACGGTCTCCCTTTTTCACGACCGCTACAACCGGGCTCTCGAGGTATGGGGCCGAAAACACCATATGCTGCTCTCTCTTTTTATTTTTGTATGCAGAGACAATCAAGTCGACTTCACCTGCGACAAGTTGTTGCTGTACCTGGAGCCAGTCAGTGGCTGGTTGGATGGAGTATTGTATGTTGAGTTGAGAGAGGATGTCTGTTGCCAGCTTTGGCCCAACGCCTTGGAGTTTACCTTGTTTGTTCCATGCGACAGGTGGGGCCTCGGGGTTGCCGGATATAACCATTACAGGGGATGGCTGGGCGAAAAGAGGGGAGCCGGTGACATGGAAGATAAAGGTCAGTAAGACGACTAGGTGGCGCATAGAGACTCCAAAAAGTTAGGTTTGATGGGCTTGCAAGCTTGCCGCCACTGGCATACATGCCACAGTGGGAGAAATATGCCCGCTTTGCCGGTGCTGTAAGTGACCCTTTGGGGATAGGGATTGGTGTAATGGGCAGGCTGCCATTCCATTCCATTTTTTTTATAAAGATTGATGGTTACAAATGAGCCAGTTGATTTACTGTCTTTTCGCCCAATCTCTCGGAGTCTAACGCTTACCTCGTTATGCTGAAAAAATAATCCTCGGAGGTAAGCGTAGACTCCGATATCAGTTATATGCCTGTGGTTATTTTTACAACATGCCTCGATCTTGAACGAAGATCCTATTAAATCAACAGACTCATAAATAGCAGGTGAAGTTTTAAAAAGCAAATGCCGCTGTTGAAAAAAGACTATGAGCGTAGAGATCACCGGGGTCTGAGCTTAAGCCCAATGTGAGGATCTCCCATTGGCCGCCAACTGCCTGACGGAAAATTTTCGGAATCTGTGCTGAGCTTATATGAAGGCCGGCATGAGTGTTGATGAAGTTACCAAGTTGCCTGAAAATCATGAGTAGACTGCTGGGTCTTGGAGCAACATAAACCGCATTTTTTTCATCTATGCCTGCTAACTTGGCAGCCTCTTTAATGGCTTTATCCAGGTTGCCTAGTTGATCTACCAGGCCCAGGCGCATTGCTGTTTTACCATCCCACACCCTTCCCTCAGCTATCATTTTTACCTTGTCCAAGGACATGTCTCTGCCTTGGGAAACGATGGAAAGAAATTGACGGTATCCGTTTTCAACGCTGAGTTGGTGGTAGGACTTTTCCGCAGTCGACATCGCAGAGACTGGATTGCCGAAAAGAGCAGTTTTGCTGGTGCCTATACCGTCACCATATACGCCTATTTTTTTAAGTGTATTGTTGACGGTTGGAATAGCGCCGAAAATACCTATCGAGCCGGTTAAGGTAACAGGTGAAGCTATAATGAGATCAGCATCGGCAGCTAGCCAGTAGCCGCCGGAAGCAGCCATAGAACCCATGGAGACAACCACTGGTTTACCTGTTTGTTGGAACGAGAGTAGCTCAAGCCTGATCAGTTCTGAAGCCATAGCGCTTCCGCCACCGGTGGATATTCGTAGAACAAGTGCCTTTATATTATTGTCTTTTTTGGCTTGACGAATTTGTTCGATCAATAATTGAGATCCAATTTGATTAACAGCGCCTTTACCATACATTATATTGCCGGTAGCCGTGATGATGCCCACATTGTCTTTTTTCTCCGGGGCGGGTGCGTAGGAAGGCGTAATTGACTGGAGGTAATTTTTATAGCTTATTTGGGGGAATTTTTTTGATGAATCAGGCGGAACGTTGGAGAGTTCAGAAAGGTAAGCGAGTAATTCCTGCCTGGTTTTAATGCCGTCGATAAGCCCTGCTTGCAGGGCCATTTGGCTGCGGTCTCCTTTGCTTTGCTCGAGGTAGGTCGGCAGATTATCGATTATATATTTGAATTGTCGGCTTGTCATTTTTCGGTGGGTAGCAATGTCTTGACTATATATTTCCCACAACGCATCCAGCCAGACCTTGTTAGCCTCTTTGGCGGCTGGTGACATGTCGTTTCTGGTGAAGGGTTCCAGGGCGGATTTGAATGTACCAACGCGGAACACATGAAAATCAATTGCCAGTTTTTCAAGAAGTTCCTTCGCGTAGAGGCGGTATACCCGGAAACCTTGGATGCGCAATCCACCCATGGGGTTCAGGTAAATTTCATCAGCCCAGGATGCTAAGTAATATTGCGCCTGATTATAATTGTCGCCAGCGGCGACAACCTTTTTTCCTGCTGCTTTAAAGTAATCTACAGCCTTGCCGATGGCCTTTATTTGGTTGAGCCCGACTTTTCCCAGTCGGTCAGGGGCTATAAACAGTACATTTATTCTGGAATCGTCAGCTGCCGTATAGATACAATCTAGGACATCCTGCAGTAGAATGTCTTTTTCTACCGGTACACCCGAAAGATTATTGATTACTTGTGCCATTGGGTCGATGGGGGAGCGTTGTTCAACGATGTCTCCCTCCGGCGCAAAGATCAATACCGCGTCATCTGGCATGGTTACTTCAGGTCGATAAAAAAGAGTGGTAACAACAAGAAATAAAGAGGCTAAAAAAAGCAAGCTGGCAAAAACGGCCATCCCGGCTGAGAGCAATTTCCAAAACCAATGAAAAGGCAGCCAAATAAATGAGAATATTTTTTTTATCATTTTGTTTCGTTTAAGTGGGGGTGGTTGGATGGGTGGTACTTATTTTACAAAATATCTAAAAAAGGTATTGCTTTACCCCGTTAAAGTCAAATGATTGGTAATGTACGAGGTTTTTTGAGGGGAGATTCTCAGGTGTATAGAGGCAGCCCGGGGAGGACCTGCTGGAGGGCGTCACCAAGGTCTTGGAGTGAATAAGGTTTTTTAACGAATTGGGTTACTCCAAGTTCTTTGGCCTGGTGCATATCTGTGGCTGTAGAGTATCCGCTTGTAATAATTGCTTTTTGCTCTGGTGCGTGTTCCAGGATAAGGCGATAGGTTTCGCATCCGTTTATGCCTGGCTCCATGAGCATATCCAGGATGACGAGATCAACCTTGTTATTCTTTACAAACTCGATCGCTTTTTCACCTGAAGACACCGTATAGGGCTTATAGCCCATGTGGGATAACAGTCTCATGGCAATTTCGCGCTGGCTTTTCTGGTCATCCACAACAAGGATACGTTGCCCGTTCCCTTTGTGGGTAGAATTATCAAAAGATCGCTGGGGTGTTTCACAAAGAGTACTGCTTGCAGGAAAGTAGAGAGAAAAGAGGGTACCCTTTTTATTGCTTACCAGATCGATATAGCCGCCATGGTCATGGACGGTGTTCCAGACGACAGCTAAGCCTAAACCTGTTCCGCTTTTGCCCATGATTTTTTTACTGTAAAAAGGGCTGAAGATCTTTTTAAGATCTGTTGGAGAAATACCGGATCCTGTGTCCTCTACATTGATGACGGTGTAATTGCCTGCTTCAATGGTTTCGTATCCTTTATGCACCTCTTTGAGATGGATATTTTTTGTAGATACAGTAACAGAACCCTTTGTTTGGATCGCCTCAGCTGCATTCAGTACCAGGTTCATGACTGATTTAGAGACGTGCATGGTCGAACAGGTTACATGGTGTAGCTTATCATCCAGGTAGGATTCTATGGTCACATCAGGAAAGCGCTGCCGAATGGTATTGTACTCAACTGAACTGAAATAGTTTGTGATAATGGTATTGATATCTTGAATTTCTTTTTTACAGGTGGCACCGCGGGCGACTGTGAGCAGGTCATCGACGACAGCTGCGGCCCGTTTCCCTGCATCGCGAATCATGGTGATTTCTTCACGATATTTAAAAGTATCATCCAGGTCTAAAAGGAGCAACTCAGGGTAGGTGATAATGCCGGCAAGTATGTTGTTAAGATCGTGTGCCACAGAGCCGGCCATCAACCCAAGAGACTCCATACGCTTTGCATCGGCAAGCTGTTCCTGAAGGTTTATTTTTTGCTGCATGGCAAGTTCGCTGGTCGTCACATCCCGGATGGCTGCAACCTGCATTTGTTGTGCCTGGTAATCGATATGTTTTACCCTGATTTCAACCGGAAATTGTTCGCCGTTTTTTTTGATACCACTGGCTTTAAAGGGGCCGATGGTATCTGGGTCAGTCTGCAGGTGCAGGGTCTGGATGGAGTCGCGGTCAAGCAACACATCAAATACCTGTTTGCCAAGTAATTCATCCTCACTGTAGCCAAACATTTCGCACAGTTGGTTGTTTGCCTGAAGCATTGTGCCCTTGTCGTAGAGAATGATACCTTCCCATGTCGCCTGTGAGAGTTGGCGAAATCGTTTTTCGCTGTTTTTGAGATCCTTTTCTAGTTGTTTGTGCTCTATTCCACGGGCAATTGTTCGTAAAATGCTGTCTGGAGCACAGGGTTTTCGTAGAAAATCGTACACACCATGGCGAAGTGCTTCAACCGCATTTTCAACAGTGGCACTGCCCGTGAGCATTACGACAGCCGCTTCTGGGTGCTGTTGTATAGTATGGGCTGCCAGTTCAATACCGTAAATGTCTGGAAGACCTATGTCGATAAGAACTGCATCAAACGCAAAGTTGTCGAGGTGGAAGAGTCCTTCTTTACCGGAAATAGCGGTTTCTATCTTGTAACCATCTGCTGCAAACAAAACCTCTAGACTTTTACAGAAGTTAGGTTCGTCATCAATTATTAGTATAGAATGTCCCATAGGTGAGCTTACAAAAGGAAGGCTATTTATTTGGAGGCAAAATGATGAGAGACTGACGAGAGTGAAAAACCGTATGTGGATGTTTGGTTATTACCGTCATTGTCGATACCTTTGTATTGATGACATTCTAATGTGCTGGTCATGGAGACCGTGTTGATCAATATGAAGCCTAGGGAAGTTGTAAAAAAAAAACAATCTGTTTTGTAGACACTTGTAATATTGAAACTGTTTTTGAAAGAGAAGTCCAATTAAAAACATGTCAAATATTGAAAACGAGCGATATCACTTGTTGATAGGGAGCGAGATACTAAATGTTGTACCTTGATGACTACTTTGGCACAAAATTGATCCTCCCATCTCTTCTGTCAGTTTTTTAATGATCGCAAGTCCCAGGCCTGAATGGCCGTTGTGTTTAGTGGTGTATCCCGGTGTGTACATTTCTTGCTGATCCTGTTCCGAGATGCCTGGACCATTATCGGCAACTGTAATGATCGCTTTGTCTGCTACCTTTGCAGTCGTAACTTCAATAGTTCCTTTCTCGCTCATCGCATCCATTGCATTGTTGATCAGATTCATCATTATCTGGCGGATGCTATCCTCGTTGGCTATGACCATTGGTGCGGCCTCATCCGGGGTAAATAAAATTTCAGCCGAGTGCTTGTTTGCCGGGGATGCCGTATACAGATGGAGAATGTTGGCAAGAAGTGTATTGATTTCTATTGGCTTGACATGACGATCTGTTTGTTCTGTTGCTAGATCCTGCAACTGTTCCGTTAAGTTGCCGATACGGGTTAATTCCTCGTCTATGATGACCAGTTCGGAATCAATAGCCTCTCCGCTTTGACTTTTAATTTTGAGGATTTGCGTATAATTTTTAAGAATTGCAACAGGGTTGTTTATTTCATGGGCTACTTTTTTGGCAAGCTGAGAGGCTGCATCAATTCGTTCTTGCACTAACTGTTCCGCCTGTCGAAGGTGAAGCTGTTCCAGGTAGAGAGCAATAGCAGCATGCTGGGCTAAAATGTGAACAGGGGTTAATTGGCTGAGGAAACGTTTTTGGTCCTCTTGTTGGAAGGCAATGATGAGCAGTCCCTGCACTTCATTATTGTAGACCATTGGTACTGCTGAAAATACATCCTTGTTGAAGAGATGGAGCAATTGTTGGTCAAGCAGGCTCAATTTTCTTGGTTGTTCGTCTGAGCTATTGAATGAATGAATCAGGTTTTTTTTACTGACAGCCCTCTCAAGCAGGCTGCTACCTTCAGGGGTTACCTTGAAGGTAAATTGGTCAACAGTACCGAAGAGATGATTTTTTGGGGAAACTTGGCCTTGAAGGAGCGTGTTGTCATGATTGGACCAGGTAAAAAAGAGACAGTTGCTTTCATTGAAAAGAATTTTTAGGCTTTGCTCAATGACAAGCATCATCTGGTCTCTGGTTTCCACTTTGAGCAATTCTTCAAGAGGGCCTGTGAGTTGGCTAATGTCACGGACCCGATTGATAAGCCCTAAAGAGACCTGTTTGTGCACTTCTTCGCTCTCTTTATCCTTTTCCATGGAAGATTTGGTAGAAGAGGGAATACGAATATTAAATTCGTCTGCAATGAGGGTGACCTGTTCCTCCACATCAAGTGTGATAATTTCCAGCTGTGAAGAGGTAATGTGTAAAAGGCGTCCTGCTGTGTCAATAATATCTCTATCGTGAGGGTCTCCATGGCTTAAAAGATCAGCAAGGGCAATAATTTTGGTCAGTGGGAGAGCTTGTGCCACCTCTTCAACCGGATGGTGGTGATATCTTACTGCGTCGGATAGAATGGAGGGGAGTTGCCATTGGTCGCAGAGCCATCCTCCGGCCTCACAATGGTCGATCTCGAATCTTTCTTGTTCCAAAAATGCCAGTCTGGCGTCGTGACAACGAACACCTTTTAATAAAAGTGGCGCATACTGACCAGGAAAGGCCATCCATAAGATGAGCTTTCCTATGTCGTGGAGCAGTCCTGCCAGATAGGCTTCAGAAGTGGACGGGAATGAGGTTGTTTGAGCAATGTTTTGCGCAAGCAGTGCTGTTTGAAAACTATGATGCCAGAATCTGTCCAGAGAGAGCAGGCCGTTGGTCTCGACCCTTCTAAACACCTGCTGAACAGAAACACTGATGGCAAGATTTTTAATGACATCTGCGCCTAAAAAAACAATTGCCTGGGCCACGTCTGTAAAATTTTTTCGGCTGCCAATAAAAGCAGAATTCACCAATTGAAGGACTTTTGCACTTAAAGGTGCGTCTTTGGTAACAACTTGAATGACTTGTTGCAGATCGATTTCCTGAGCATGACAGATATCAATAAGCTGAACCAGCACTTGGGGCATGCTGGGTAAGTTTCCTGATATTTTAAGGTTGTCAAGAGCTTGTAGTCGGTGGTCCATGCTTGCGTAGAAAGCCAAATAACAGATTAATGGTGTGCGATAGCTAAAATTACTTAGTTAACAAATATAAATTTTTTAATCAATGAGTAAAAATGTATAAAAATTTGAATTTTTGAAAGAGGCAATAGTAATCTTCATTCTCTCGGGTAAAAAAAACGAAAAGAAGAGATAAAGACAAATGGTACCTTGAAAAATGTTTTTTTTTGCCAAGCTCTACGTTGTGATGTCTTTTAATAATCAGAATATCAGATAGATGCATGCGTTTGGAAAAAAGTCACGCCTTGGTCTTGATGGAAATACAAATTCTTTAAGACACCCTTATGTATTAGCAAGGATTTGGGTGTTCTTAACAAATATAACTTGACCCTGTAATCAGTGGTTAGGTAGTGTTGCCTGATAAAAAGCTTATATCGCAAATAAATAAATGTCTTTCTTAGGGTGAAGGGGAAAAAATGTGTAAAAGAAAGTTGATCCAGTGTTTTTTGGGTATTGCCGGTCTTGCTATCATCGTTGCTCTGTCTGGTTGTGCTAAACAGAAAACATACGGGGCCGTAAAGTTCACAAGTAATCCTGCCGGAGCAGAAGTCGTCAATCTCAAGGATGATGCAACATTGGGAAATACCCATACCCCGTTGGTCGTTTTCTGGGAGGCTGAAGAAGGTAAAGCGGAATATGTGACCGTGCAGTTGCGCAAGGCAGGTTATAGGGAGGAGATTACCTCCTTTTGGGTTAATACGAGACATGAGACAAGAGAGGACGCCGAGCAAGAAGCGCAGCCTATTATTGTTGATTTGATTAAAAGGAACAATAAGTAATGAATAGACAAAAGAGTATTTCTTCGACCACCATTGCCAAATGTTTGCTTTTCGGGGTAGCTCTAACCACGCTGGTTATATCTGGTTGTTCTTCCAAAACAGCTACCGTACGTTTCAAAGTGAACTCGGAACCTGAAGGATCCCATGTCGTGTATCAGGCGTCGGGCAAAGATTTGCCATGCGCCGGCAAATGGATTTATCTCGGTAATACCCCGCTGCGAGGCGTACACCAGTTTAGCGAAAAGCAGCTGGAGAATACGAGTAAGATCACTATGAAAGTCATCCATGATGGCTATCTGGATCAAACAAGGGAATGGGATGGGCCGAGTTTTTGGGAGGAAGCCGAAGGGCGGGGTGTCATCTTTTGGACCCCCGAGCTGATCCCATCGTCAGGGCAATAGGGGAAGCGCGTGGTTTATATTATTGGTAACCATTCAGCGAAGATCTAAAAAATGCCAATCTACCCCGAACTGTAACTATTCAGTCGTGCTCCAAATGTTCACGAGCTGACCAATGTAGCAGATAAGTCTCGTTTCGATACATCGGTATACTGGTCGAGAAAATCGTGGAGAGTTAAGGTGATGCTGAATAGTTGCCATTCTTTTAAAACTCTTTTTCCAATGAGTAAATGATATGCTGGTAAACGGGCAAAGTTTTCGATCCATTTGGGTGGAAACGGAAGGGGGAAGCGTCAATATAATTGACCAGACAAAATTGCCTCACGAATTTGTTATCCACTCCCTTGCCACTGTGGAAGATGCCATTGTTGCTATTACAGATATGCAGGTACGAGGGGCTCCGTTAATCGGCGCTACTGCTGCTTATGGTATCTGTCTCGGGCTCCGTGAGCAATGCACACAAAATCAGCTTGAACAAATCAGTCGGCGTCTGATCAGCTGTAGGCCCACGGCGATCAACTTGCAGTGGGCGGTCGAGCGGTTAAACACCTTGCTGAGTAAACATTCGGCAAAGGACTGGCTTGAGTATGCCTATCAGGAGGCTGCGCTGCTCTGCGAAGAAGATTGCGAGGTTAACAAGGCAATCGGCAATCATGGCGCAGCTATTATTGAACGTATTTGGCAGCAGAAGCAGCGGCAAGGGCGGGTAGATATACTTACCCACTGTAATGCCGGGTGGCTGGCAACTGTAGACTGGGGGACAGCACTGGCGCCTGTGTATAAGGCCGCTCAAGCTGGAATTCCAGTTCATGTCTGGGTGGATGAGACCAGGCCGCGAAATCAGGGGGCTCACCTAACGGCCTGGGAGTTGCAGGCAGCAGGAATTGATCATCACCTGGTGGTTGATAATGCAGGGGGACACCTGATGCAGCGAGGTATGGTGGATCTCTGCATCGTGGGAACAGACCGGACGGCAGCAAATGGCGATGTGTGCAACAAGATCGGAACGTATCTTAAGGCATTGGCTGCTGCAGACAACAATGTTCCTTTTTATGTAGCTTTGCCCGGTTCAACCATAGACTGGGCGACAGGGAATGGAGTGAAAAATATCCCCATCGAAGAGCGGGGCACAGAAGAAGTGTTGTTTGTCCAGGGAAGGAGCGGGGCCGGCACCGTAGAGTCGGTTGAAATCGCCCCCCAGGGAACATGTGCCTATAACCCGGCCTTTGATGTTACCCCCGCACATTTGGTTGCCGGGCTTATTACAGAACGGGGCGTTGCGGAGGCAAACAGTGAAGGTTTACTTGCCCTTTATCCGGAAAAGAAATGATGTCTGAGAATGAGCTGCGTGAGCAGCTGATAGCAACTGCAATGGCCATGAATAACAGTGGCTTGAATCAGGGAACTTCCGGCAACCTGAGTGTTCGAAGCGGGAAAGGTTTTTTGCTTACCCCCTCAGCTCTTCCTTATGAGCAGTGTCAGCCACAGGATATGGTTTTGGTGGATATGGCGGGACAGTGTTCAGGCATCCGCAAGCCGTCTACAGAGTGGCGGATGCATAGGGACCTGTACGTCGAGCACCCTGACATAGGTTGTATCCTTCATGCCCATGCCACGTGGTGCACGATTCTGGCCTGCCTGGAGAAGCCTATCCCTTCTTTTCATTATATGGTGGCGATTGCTGGTGGAGATAGTATTCCACTGGCGCCGTATGCCCCCTTTGGCAGCCAGGAACTTTCCGATTCCCTGTTACTTACCCTGCAAGGACGACGCGCCTGCCTTTTGGCTCATCACGGAATGGTTTGTTTTACCAAAGATCTTGAAAATTTGCTGCCACTGGCAATCGAAATAGAGGCACTTGCAAAAATGTATGTCCAGGCCTTACAGATAGGCCATCCGCCTCTTTTGTCTGCGGAGCAGATGCAGGATGTACTGGAGCGATTTGGATCATACAAACCATAAAATAAGGGCCATCTGCATTGAACAAATAGCCCTTATTTTCTGCTTGGTTCATACCCTAATCAGTGGTGGCATGTCGCAAAGTACACCTCAATAGGTTATCCCAGGTTGAGCAGCATTCCTATTTGATACACAGTCACTGCCATTATGAAGGCAAACGCGGTATTGAATGCCATTGAAAAAAAAGCCCATTTCCAGGATCCTGATTCCTTGGCAATACATATGACTGTTACAAAACAAGGAGCGTAAAACATTATAAACAGAAGCACTGCCAGGGCAACAACCGGATTCCATGCAGGATCACTTGCAAGACGCCGGGTTAAAGAGGTCGGCTCCTCGGTGGCAATATCACCTATGGAATAGGCCGTGCCAAGAGTTGAAATAATGACTTCTTTTGCGGCAAAACCACCAAGCAGAGCTATGTTTGTGCGCCAGTCAATACCGGCTAGTTGGCTGGCAGGTTCGAGGGCAATGCCGATACGACCGGCGATGGAATGTCTCAGTCCTGCCGCAGCTTGTTCCGCATTGAGTGCATGCAAGGCTTTGGTGGTAGGCTCACTTGCGGGTTGATCGGATTGTTGAATGATCTGCTGACGTTTTTGTGCAAAGGATGTGACTTGGTCTTCGGGGAGTCCTGGGTAAGTCATCATTGCCCACAAGAGGACTGAGATGCCAAGAATGACTGTTCCTGCCTTCTTTATATATTGCCATGTCCTTTCCCAGGTATGGATAACAAGTCCGTTAATGGTTGGAAACCGGTAAGGAGGCAGCTCCATTACAAAGGGGGTTGATTCTCCGCGAAGGACAGTCATTCGTAAAAATTTAGCTGCACACAAGGCAACGATCCAGGAAATAACGGTTGCAAGAAACATATATCGAGCTTGATGATCGGCAAAAAAGGCCCCGATAAGCAGCGTTAGTACCGGCAGCTTTGCTCCGCAATTCATGAATGGCACGGTCAGCAGGGTTGCCATCCTTTCTTTTGGCGAACGAAGGGTTCTGGTCGCCATAACTCCCGGTACTGCACATCCTCCGGCGATCCCGCCGGAAATGATGAATGGCATCACCGAAGATCCATGGAGGCCAAAAGCATGGAAGATACGATCCATCATAAAGGCTACTCTGGCCAAATATCCGCTGTCCTCCAGGATTGCTATGCCAAAAAACATGAACATAATAATGGGAACAAAACCAAGCACGCCCCCAACCCCATCTATGACTCCTGAAATAAGCATGGATTTGAGGGGGCCGTCCGCTAATACGGAATCCACCGTGCTGCTCAGCAAGGCGAAAAAAGAGGCAAACAGTTCGACCAGAAAGGTGCTGGAGCTGAAGGTAAATGCATAGAGTCCAAAAAGGATCGAAGCCATGATTAACGGGCCCAGCACTCTATGGGTCACTATTTTATCGATTCGGTCTGAGGTGTAGAGCCTGTCCCCTACAAATTTTTCGGTAACGATATGCTGTCGCATGATGGATTTAATAAACCCATAGCGATGGTCGGCAATGACAGCCTCAGGGTAGACACCTGCGGTTTGCTGCAAATGGCCGGTCACTTGGGCGCAGTATTTTTTGAGCTCTTGTGTCGCTTCAGGATTGACAGCAGTTGATTTTTCGTAGACCTGCTCATCGTTTTCCAGGAGTTTAACCCCGGTCCAACGAGCCGGATATATGTCTGTCAGCAGAGCATGTTTATTGATAATGGGAACCATCTCGCTAAGAGCTTCATCAATATCTGAGCCATACCTGAGAAATGCCGGTTCAGGAGTTACTCCGCTTTGCGTGGCTGCGATGACGGTATCAAGCAGGTGGTCCACCCCTTTGCCTGAACGGGCGACAATGGGTACTACCGGTACTTTCAAAATTTCACTCAGTTTTTCTGCGTCTACAAGCAAACCCCTATTTTCAGCAACATCAATCATGTTGAGAGCGATAACCAGGGGGATTCCCAGTTCTAGAAACTGGCAGGTAAGGTACAGGTTTCGTTCAAGATTAGATGCATCAACAATGTTGATGACGATTTGCGGTTTTTCATTGATCAGATAGTCCCTGGCAACAAGTTCCTCTGAAGAATATGCTGTTAACGAGTAGGTGCCGGGCAGGTCAACAATGCTGAGCCCTTGTTGGTTATGGAGGCAGCATCCTTGTATATGTTCAACCGTAATACCAGGATAGTTCCCCACATGTTGACGCAAACCGGTCAGGTAGTTGAAGAGCGTTGTTTTTCCGGCATTGGGATTTCCAGCCAGCGCAATATTGATAACTGTGTCCATGGGAAGGGTTCCTGAAAGTCAGAAGGTTGGGGCTGAATCGTTTATAAAGGGGTGCTATTGCAGCGCACTACGCAGATATTGCAATATGTTAACGTATATGTCTACGCAGGAAGATGGGATGGTTGCCTGAGCTTGCAGCATGATTTTAATGGTTTGTTTTTTTGTTACAAGCGTGGACGTTGGGTAAGCTCTCGCCGTCGTTATTACAGGATGAACAGCTGCCTCCACAGTGGCCTGTCGTCTGGGATGTAAATATTTTCCAGATTCTACGGACAATGAAGAGTACTGCAAAGCTGATGATAATAAAAACAATAACGCGCTGCATGTTTTTTGCGTCCTGTGGAGAAAGAACTTGTGTATTGCGGCGGGAAGCGTTTTTACACCGGTGCCACCTGGATATTGGCAGCTGAAATGTCGTCTAAGCTGATGGTTCCGCCGTTAATTTTTACCATGCATTGGTTGCCGCCGCCTTTGCATAATAATTCTATTTCTTTACCAGGGGTGAGGCCAAGGTTGGCCATTTGGGCACATGTTTGTCGATCACCGCTGATTGAGCATACTTTCAGCTTGCTACATGAGCATGCTTCATGCAGCGGGTAAGAAGTGGAACAATGACCTCTTTTCTTTCCCTTCATGCATCGCTTTTTAACACCGTTAAAAAAACAGCATGTTTTTTGGAAGCGGTTGTTTTTCATGCGCTGTATATTCTACAAGGTTGTGCTTTAAAAGAAGTATGCAGGCAGTGAACTGTTTCACCTGATTTTTTATATCCTGCAACTATGCTTTCAGTAAAAAATACATGTGTTAGGTACACCAAACATTGGTCACTGTCAACAACTTTGCCAATGGTAAAATTGTTGATGAGCGATATTAAAGCTCATCTGCTATCATTATCTTTTCGTCCAATCGCCACGAGTCTGGAGCCGGCCAAGGCATGCTTAAGTAAATCTTTGGACATGCGTATAGGTTGTGAAGGTGATGGTATGCCTGTGATGCTACTTTTGAGCATGTCTTTATCGCGTGCGAATAGCTAATCGTATTTCACAGAAGAAGGCTATCGTGAAAAAGTGGGAAAGGGTTTACTGTGAGCAGAACACTTTTGGGTAGGTGGAGGTGCTTGTTGTAGAAGTCACACCGGATATTTCCCCCTCCCTTTGGAGAGTGACCGGATAGAGGAACTATATCCGGTCGATTGGGATTGGATTGTGGACGCTGGACTCTAGACGGAGCCGGCCTCCGGAAAGCACGAGGCGAGTTAAATCTCGACTTCAATAAAATCCGCTTCATTATTGCGGAGGGTCAAGGTGCTGCCCATCACCCGTAAGGCGACGGGGTCGTTGAGTGGTGCCCGTTGTTTTATGGTAATTTTGCTACCAGGTACTAAGCCCATTTCTCTAATCCGGCGGCCTAACTCACCGCCCGCTCGAACTGCAGAAATGGTACCGCTTTGGTTTATCGACATTTTTCTAAGATTGACGATGGTCATGGCGAGGATCTTGTGTGAGTAGTGATTATTTGGTTAGCAAAAAGAAAATGTGGCTTTATTTCAGCTGTTATTTTTTTCCGGCAAGCTTAGCCCAGCTGTCGCGTAATGTGACAATGCGATTAAACACCAGGTGTTGCGCCGAACTGTCTTCACTGTCTATGCAAAAATACCCTTGACGTTCGAATTGGAACCTGTCGCTGGCTGACGCATTCGCAAGATTGGGCTCAAGGCGGCAATCGGTCAGTACTTGCAGTGAGTCGGGGTTTAAAAAATTCTTGAATGGTATTTCTTTGTCAGCGTCCGGGAATTCCTCGGTAAAAAGTCTGTCGTACAGCCGCACCTCAGCCTGCAGGGAGTGGGCTGCAGATACCCAGTGAATGGTACCCTTTACCTTACGACCATCAGGCGCATTTCCCCCGCGGCTCTCTGGGTCATAGGTGCAATGTAATTCTACGACTTCTCCGTTCTCGTCTTTTATAACCTTTGCGCAGGTAATCAAATAAGCATACCGCAACCGAACTTCTCTGCCCTCTGAAAGGCGAAAGAATTTCTTAGGTGCATTCTCCATAAAGTCGGAACGTTCGATGAACAGTTCCCTGGAAAATGGGAGCATGCGTTTGCCCATTTGATTATTTTGGGGATGATTTAATGCTTCCAGTGTTTCCGTTGAGTCTTCCGGATAGTTGGTAATAACGACTTTTAATGGGTCAAGAACGCCCAGAACTCGAGGGGCGTTAGTATTAAGATCGTCACGGATCGCATTTTCCAGTATGCCCATGTCTATCCAGGATTCTCTTTTTCCAACCCCTATACCTTCACAAAAAGCGCGGATAGAGGCAGGGGTGTACCCCCGACGGCGAAGTCCTGACAGGGTGAGCATCCTGGGGTCATCCCATCCTGACACCAGCGAATCCTCAACTAATTCAAGTAGTTTTCGTTTGCTGGTAACCGTGTAGTTGATGTTGAGTCGAGCAAATTCAATCTGCTGGGGGTGGCAGGGTGTTTGTAGAGTGTCCAGCACCCAGTCGTAGAGTGGACGGTTGTTTTCAAACTCCAGAGTACACAGGGAGTGAGTGATATTCTCAAGCATATCCGACAGGCAATGGGTGAAATCATACATTGGATAGATACACCACTTGTCGCCGGTTCGATGGTGGCTGGTTTTCATGATCCTGTACAGAACTGGATCGCGCATTAAGAAATTAGGCGATGCCATATCGATTTTGGCACGAAGCACACAGGTTCCTTCATCAAATTCACCGTTGCGCATCTGCTCAAACAGTTGCAGGTTTTCGGCAATGCTCCGGTCCCGGTAAGGACTTTTTTTACCTGGCTCGGTAAGATTGCCCCGATACGTTCGCATTTCCTCACCGCTTAAGTGGCAGACATAGGCTTTTCCCATTTCTATCAGCTTAACTGCAAAGTTGTAGAGTTGGGTAAAGTAATCTGATGCATAATAGAGGTGTTCTCCCCAGTCATAACCAAGCCAGTGGACATCTCTTTTTATTGCTTCAACATATTCGGTGGATTCTTTGTCCGGATTGGTGTCGTCAAAACGGAGATGGCAGGTACCGTTGTTTTCGGCGGCAACTCCAAAATTAAGGCATATGGATTTGGCGTGGCCAATATGCAGGAAACCGTTGGGCTCTGGTGGAAAGCGGGTGGTGATTTCCTCGTGTTTTTTAGTGGCTATGTCTTCAGCAATGATTTGACGGATAAAGTCCAGCGGCTTGTCGGTTTTGGGCGTTTCTGTGTTCATGTGTAAATGAGAGCCTTTTTTTCAGGTAGATGGATAGAGACGGCTGATGTCACTCAACCTCATTACAACCTTATCTTGGCCAAGGGTGGTGAGTATGTCGAACATGGAAGGACCAGCTAACTGGCCGGTAAGTACCGTACGCATCCCGTTGATAAGGATTCCTGGTTTAATAGCTAGCTCGTCTGCTAGTTCTCTTGTGGTCTGTTCGGCGGTCTCTTGATTAAATGTGGAAAGGTCGGCAAATCTTTTGCTTAACTCTTTGAACCATTGGACCAGGTCAGGGTGTTTAAGGACATTTTTTTTCAATGGTTTTTCTTCGATATCATAGCTGTCTGAAAAATATGCTCTGCCCAGAGACGCAAAGTCGTTAAGCGTATGAAAGCGGTCTTTGATCAAGTCCAGGGTGGCCAGGTACCAGTCACGCCTTTCTACTGCATAGGAATCGTCCCAGAGTTCGTAAGCTTTCAATTTTTCTTCAACCAGTTGCCCAAGGACCTCTGTGTCGATGGTTCGCAGGTAATGCTCGTTTATTGCGATAAGTTTTGGGTCAGTGAAAAATTTTTGATCACCGGGACGGTAGTTAAAAACCGAATTGACCTTACTCATTCTTTCTAAAGTAAAGACCTCTATAAGCTCTTCACGGGAAAAGAACTCCTGTTCGGTTCCTGGATTCCAGCCAAGCAGGCAGAGGAAATTGCACAAGGCCCAGGGGAGAAAACCTTTGTCTCTGTAAAATTGAACGGCGACCACTTCACCATGGCTCCGTTTAGAGATTTTCCGTTTCTGGAGATCAAGGGTTAACGGCATGTGTGCAAAAACGGGCAGGGGCGAACCAAGCGCTTCATATAAAAGAATTTGACGGGTGGTATTGGTCATGTGGTCCTGCCCTCTTATAACATGCGAAATTCGGTCACGAATATCATCTACAACATTGCACAGCAAGTAAAGAGGTTTCCCGTTGGAGCGGACAATAACAAAGTCTTCAATTTCACTGTATGCCCTTTCAATAGTTCCAAGTACTTTATCGTGGTAAACGAGGGTTCCTTTTCGTTTCGGTACCTTGAAGCGAATCACGTAGGGAATGCCTTGTTGTTCTTTGGCGGTAACTTGCTCCGGAGTGAGGTTTCGGCAGGTACCGTCGTAGCCGACGGTTGTTTTTTGGGCAAGGGCTTGTTCTCGTTTTTCATCAAGCTCTTCTTTTGTGCAAAAGCATTTATAGGCGTTCCCGCCGGCAAGGAGATTCTGAGCGGCCTGTACATGGTCGTTGGCGAATTCTGTTTGAAAATAAGGGCCTTCGTCCCAATCCAGGTCGAGCCAGCGTAGTCCTTCAAGAATGCCGTCGATGGATTCTTGAGTCGAACGTTCCGTGTCTGTGTCTTCAATGCGAAGGATGAGTTTCCCATTGTGTTTTTTGGCAAAAAGCCAGTTGATTAAAGCTGTTCGGGCTCCGCCAATATGCAGGTAACCAGTTGGGCTTGGGGGAAAACGAACGCGAACATCTACCATGGGGGGACTCCTGATTATGTTAAATGGGTATAGGTGAAAAAGGATGAGGCGCAAGTAAAAATAACATGTGATGCATGGAATCGTTTGTGTTCTGAAGAATTATTATTGCATGCAATGCTTTGATTGTCTGATTTTCAATCAAAAGAGTTTCTTTATCTATACTCGGCGACAAATAAAAAACTTAACATATAGCTCTTCACCGGTGAATCTTCAAGGGGAAGGTACAAGGATTTTTATTTTTGTGTTTTGTTGGGATTCTATCGCCGGTAAAAAGGGAGCCGGTCGGCGTGGAATTTTAGTGATTATGCAAAAGTATTTCAGCGTATTGTTAGCTTTTATCGATAAACGTGACCTGAGCAATAAGAGCGGTGACTGGCTGCCAGGCAAGAGCAGGTTGAAGCTGTGTTAGTCCTGTCAATATATTTTATATGTTGTGAGAGGCCGGTAATGGCATTATACTGTGATGTTGTTGCTGTAAAGGTGGATGACGCTGGGGGGACGTGTTTCTTGCCGGCTGATACAAGGAAAAAAGAGTGAAGAGTGAAATATGATTGAAAATCTTTCTAGTTGCGATGAATGTCCCGAAGGGATGGTAAAGAATGAAGCCGGGCGTTGTGTCATGCCACAGGTTACGTTTACCTCGTTTATACTCTCGTTAAACACGTCAGCCTTGTTTCACATGGGAGAGTTGCCCCACCCGGAGAGCGGTGAGAAGGTTGTTGACAGCGATTTAGCTAAACACACCATAGATACTCTTGGTCTGCTTGCAGAAAAAACAAAAGGTAACCTTGAAGTCGACGAACAGGAGCTGTTGACCAGAGTGCTGTATGATTTAAAAATGAAATTTGTGAGTCTTCCCCGTCCGTAAAGGTGGCAATAGGGTAAAGTATGGAGTGCTCCGCATCTATTCAAATAAAGGCGCCGGCAAAGATAAATTTTTTTCTCAAGGTGACCGGCAAAAGAGCGGATGGGTATCATACCATTGCTTCT
This sequence comes from Desulfogranum marinum, assembly GCF_016918565.1. Taxonomy (GTDB): domain Bacteria; phylum Desulfobacterota; class Desulfobulbia; order Desulfobulbales; family Desulfobulbaceae; genus Desulfogranum; species Desulfogranum marinum. The sequence continues at coordinate 110,047 of NZ_JAFFQD010000001.1, read as the reverse complement.
TTAATGCAAAAGGTGACTTTGTATGATCATCTGGAGCTGCGTCTAGTCGATTCCAGCGGAATTATCCTGCATTGCCCCGATAATGTGCTACCTGCAGATGATACAAATCTTGCCTACCGAGCAGCACAGATTTTTTTGCAGTCAGCACAAGCGCGACTCAGCACTTTTGTGTGTGGGGTAGATATCACTCTTGTGAAGAAAATTCCCATTGCAGCAGGTCTAGGAGGGGGGAGCAGTGATGCCGCTGCTGTCCTTTTGGGGCTTAATTCGCTTTTTGCGGATTTATTCTCCGAACGGGAACTTGCAGGCATGGGGCTGCAATTAGGTGCGGACGTACCTTTTTTTGTTGACCGCAGTGCCGCATGTTGGGCGGAAGGGATTGGCGAGCTCTTAGACCCTATTGCCAGCTTTAAAGATCTTTCCATTGTTTTGGTGAATCCAGGTTTTTCTGTGTCGACTAAGCAAGTCTATGAAAATTTTATATTGACAAGTGATAGAAAAAGTCTTATTGTTGCCGACTCGCGTATCGAGTTGTGGAGGCACGCATGGCAAGAGAGTGTTGCTCGCCAGGTGTTTCCATACGCTTCGTTACTGAATGATTTAGAGCAAGTGACAATTCGCATGCATCCCGAATTAGAGGGCATTAAAGAAGGCTTGGTAGCTCACGGAGCACTGGTTGCGATGATGTCTGGTTCCGGGCCAACGGTTTTTGCAGTATTTGGAGACCGTCAGCGGGCGCAGGAATGTTGTCACTTTTTTAATAAACAATATGGTTCGGTCTTTGTTACCTCTCCATTCGCCTAAGTTTGGTATTGAGAAAAATAATGCAAAAAGGTTGGGGCGTCGTCAAGCGGTAAGACACAAGGTTTTGATCCTTGCATTCGGGGGTTCGAATCCCTCCGCCCCAGCCAGTCTATTTTTCTGAGTATCCCTAGGTGCTTGCCACCATATTTTCCTCTCGCCGGATTGGTGTCCGGTAGCTTCGCGCGAGAAATACATTATGCCCAATATAATGAAAATATTTACAGGGAATGCCAATCCGGCTATTGCTGAAGAAATTTGTAACTATCTTGACATGCCCCTAGGGGCAGCAGAAGTGAAGCAATTCTCTGATGGTGAGACTTCTGTTGAAATAGGTGAAAATGTTCGTGGAGCGGATGTTTTTGTGATTCAGCCCACATGTCCGCCTGTCAATGATAACCTGATGGAACTCGTCATTATGGTTGACGCGCTCCGTCGTGCTTCTGCTAGACGGATTACTGCTGTTTTGCCCTATTACGGATATGCAAGGCAGGATCGTAAAGTGAGGCCAAGGGTACCTATTACAGCTAAAGTTGTTGCAGAGATGCTGACGGCGGTAGGAACCAGGCGAGTTTTAAGTATGGATCTCCATGCCGGTCAGATTCAAGGGTTTTTCAATATACCTGTAGATCATCTGTATGCTGCACCCATCTTGTTGAAGTATATCAGAGATAAATTTGAAAATGTTGTGCTTGTCTCTCCCGATGCTGGAGGCGTAGAGCGCACAAGAGCTTTTGCGAAAAGACTTGATGCTTCGTTGGCAATAGTGGATAAGAGAAGAGAGAAAGCTAACGAATGTGAAGCATTGCATGTTATTGGCGATGTCGCCGGTAAGACGGCCATTATGCTTGATGATATGGTGGATACAGCAGGAACACTTTGCGGCGGTGCCGAGATTTTAAAGGCAAAAGGGGCAAAAGAAGTGCACGCCTGTTGTTCCCATGCTCTTTTGTCCGGTCCTGCCATAGATCGCATAAATGCCTCAAGTCTTAAGTCTCTGTTGGTGACTAATTCCATCCCTTTGAGACAGGAAGCGCAGGAGTGTGAAAAAATTACAGTGCTGTCGGTTGGTGCATTGCTTGGCGAAGCAATCAAAAGGATTCATAATGAAGACTCCGTCAGCTATCTTTTTGTATAGTTAAACGTAAATATTTTTTTATATCAACCCGGAAGTAAGGGGGAGGCTTTCCATGTTACAAGTCGATATGGCAGCGGCGATACGCACGGTTTTTGGCAAAGGACCTATGCGCCAGTTGCGGATGAATAATACGACACCGGCAAATTTATATAGTGGTGGCGGCGAGGCTGTTTCTTTGCAGGTTGACGCCGGTGAACTCTTTAAAAAATTACTTTTCGTCCAAGGACGTAACGCAGTCGTCACCCTTGTGATAGATGGCGATAGTAAAGATAAACGCTATGTAATCGTGCAAGAGATTCAAAAGGAACCGGTGTCCGGCAGCATCGTACACGTTGATTTTCTAGAGATTGAGCTGGATCAGCAACTTGAGTTTGTTGTGCCTATTGATTATGTGGGTACAGCCAAGGGTGTTGATTTGGGCGGTGAACTTAATGTTTTTAGGAGTAATGTTAAGCTCCGTGGTTGCCCCCTTGATGTACCGGATACCATTGAGGTTGATATTACACCTTTAGAGCAGGGTGGCGCGGGTGTCACCTATGGTGATTTGCCGGTTTCCGAGAAATTGACCATGCTTGAAAAACCTAATGTAACCTGTGTCGTTGTTTATTAGTTTTTTTTGCTGACAGCGAACTCTTCGTATAGCTGAGCCGGTAGGAACCTACCGGCTCTCTTCTATTTGCCTTCTTCATGGCTTCTCCTTACCTGCTTGTCGGACTAGGTAATCCAGGTCCCAAATACCAAACAACCCGCCATAATATCGGGTTTATGATGTTGGAACATCTTGCCCGGTTGAACAATTGTCATATTGATAAAACCAAAATGCAGGGGCGATATTGCAAACATCGCATTGCAACGAACCAGGTTTTATTTTTACTGCCGCAGACATATATGAATTTGTCAGGTGCATGTGTGCGTCAATTTGTCGATTATTTCAATGTCCCTTTGCAAAACTTGCTTGTTATCCATGACGATATAGATCTCCCTTGCGGCAGGATAAAAGTGGTTGCAAAAGGTGGTGCGGGTGGACATAATGGGATTAAATCTATTGCCCAACATCTTGGATCCACAGCAATAAGTCGTATAAAATTTGGTGTAGGCAGACCGACGATTGAAAGTGGTGTTGAAAAACAACCTGTGGACAAATATGTTTTATCTGGGTTTTCCAAGTCTGAGCAAAAAATAATAGATGACAGAGCATCCATAGTAGTTGATGCGGTTGATATTTTTCTGAAACAGGGTATTGGGCCCTGTATGAACTTGATTAATTGCAGAGCCAAAAAAGAATAAATCCTGACGAATGATGCCTTCGAGTTTTCCCAGCTTTTCGTGGACGGTAGGTTAATTAGTACATTCGTAGCTCCGTACTTTCCTATTCAGGAAAAATATGGTAATATAGTATTTTATGTTCATTAAGATACACACTCATTCTTAGTGCATATCCTGCATTCTATCTTATTTGGAGGATCAACGTGTTTTCAGAAGGCGATATGGCTGTATATCCTGCACATGGTGTTGGGCTGATTCAGGCCATAGAAACACAGACAATTGGTGGTGTTGATCAGAGTTTTTACGTCATGAAAATTTTAGATAATGACATGACTATCATGATTCCGACCGCGACCAGTGATAATGTTGGGCTTCGTGCTATTATCTCAAACGATGAGGTAACAGAGGTCATCGGCATCCTCAAGGAACGTGATATCAAGATCAATGCACAGACTTGGAACCGTCGTTACCGCGATTACATGGAAAAAATAAAAACGGGTTCTGTCTTTGAGGTAGCAGTTGTTTTACGTGACCTTTTTCTCTTGAAAGAAGACAAAGAACTGTCCTATGGTGAACGGAAAATGCTCGATACCGCCAAAAGCTTACTGGTAAAAGAATTGTCCCTAGCCAAACACACCGAAGAAGAACAGGTTGAAAAACAAATCGAAAAATTGTTTGTTTGAGTGACCGTCCTTTTTTGCTTATCCTTTCTTTACAGGCTGTCCACGGGACAGTGAATTGACCCGTGGACCAAAGAAACTTTCAGCATGTTGTTCAACCCGTTGAAGAAAAACAACGTCTGGACCACTATCTAGTTCGAAAATATCCTGACTTCTCGCGCTCATATATAAACAAACTCATTCTTTCTCACCATGTTGTTGTTGGTGGAAAAGCTGTCAAAGCGGGGCATAAAGTCCGTAGCGGGGAAATGATTGATATTCATATTCCTCCACTTGCGCAATCTGAGCTACAGCCAGAGGATATTGCTTTTGAGACCTTGTTTGAGGATGAGCATCTGCTTGTTATCAGTAAGCCGCCGGGATTGGTTGTCCACCCCGCAGCCGGGCACCACAGCGGTACCTTGGTCAATGGGTTGTTATACCGTTACCGAAACCTGCCGCAATTAGACGGCGGCAGGCCAGGGATTGTCCATAGACTAGACAAAGATACGTCAGGTGTAATGCTGGTTGCTAAAACGGAAATGTCATTACGTAGGCTGGCTGAAAGTTTTAAAGAACGGCAAATTCACAAGATCTATTACGCTGTTTTGCTCCGTTATCCTGGGGACGAGGATGGACGAATTATTGCTCCCATAGGCAGGCATCCTGCCAATCGTAAAAAAATGTCGATCAGGCCGATTAAAGGTCGGTATGCAGTTTCTCAATGGCATATTATAGAAAGATATGGCAATGGGATGTGTCTAGCAGAAATTACCATTGAAACGGGACGGACCCATCAAATTCGGGTCCATATGGCCTCTGTGAAAGCGCCTGTTGCCGGGGACGAACTTTACGGAGGTAAAATCGGTGTGCACACTCCTGGTATGCCATGCAGGCAAATGCTCCACGCTTCTTGTATTCAATTCAATCATCCTGTGTCCCTTGAACCTATGCAGTTTCTGGCACCTCTGTGGCCTGATATGGAAGAGGTTGTGCAGACTTTGAGGGGGCTTGACGTTTGAGTACTCGAATTGTTGGGATAACAGGTGGTATCGGTAGCGGTAAAAGCTGTGTAAGTCGCTTGCTCGCCAGTTATTGTAACATCCCGTTGATCAATATTGATCAACGTTGCAAGGATCTGCTTGAAAAGGGGGCACCTGGTTGGCAAGCGCTTCACGCCAACTTGAATGCTACCTTTTTTGATGAGAAGGGACGACTGAACCGATCTGTACTTCGTGACGCGATTTTTAATAACCACGTATTGCGAAAAAAAGTGGATAGCCTGCTTCATCCGCTGGTGCAAGTTCGGTTACAAAAGGAAATTACAAGTCTGAAAAGTTCTTTTGCTTTGGTAGAAATCCCTCTCCTGTATGAGGCAGGCTGGCAGGATGATATGGATTGCGTTGTGGTTGTTTACGTTCAACCAGAACTCCAGTGCCAGCGGATAATGCTCAGAGACGGCGTCAGTAGGCAACAGGCAACTGCTTCCATTGCCTCGCAAATAGACCTTGCACAGAAAAAGCAGGCAGCAGACTATGTTATTGACAACAGCGAAGCATGGACTACGACCCGTAAGGCTGTCTTAGTACTTGCAGAGCAGCTTGAAGATCATTATTTGTAATGAAATTTGTAGAAATAACTTGACAGTAGTACCATTACCCAATATTTACGTAGGAACATTTCGACGAATCAGCTTGTTGTCTGTTGACTTCTTGTTCAGATATTTCATAGAATCAAATATAATAATTATACCGTCGGTAAAGTAATACTGAACCGGTATTTAATCTAGATTATACAACACCATTCCAAGTCTATTCCCGCCACAGCTATTCAACTGAATACTATCTATATTTATATAAATAACGATCACCTTTTTTAAGGCTTTCGGTGTGTTAGCATTTTATACGGATTTGGCGGTTCAGTAGCTTTTAAACGAATCTTTGTTTGTATCCCGTGCAATGCTGCTTTTATGCACTTAAGCATGAACAGCATTATCTTATGACCACATGGAGGAAAGACCGGTCAATGAATCCCACTGAGTTGAAAAATAAAAAAATTAAGGAACTTGTTGCGCTTGCAGCTTCTCTAGGTATCGAAGGCTATAGTACCATGAGAAAGCAGGAATTGATTTTTGCACTCCTCAAAGCTCAGGCCGATGAGGATGGTAAATTGAGAGGCAGCGGGGTACTTGAGGTCTTACAGGATGGGTTCGGTTTTCTTCGTGCACCGGATTACAATTATCTCCCAGGTCCGGATGATATCTATGTCTCTCCCTCTCAGATTCGAAGGCTGAACCTGAGGACCGGCGATACCATTGAAGGTGAAGTAAGGGCGCCCAAAGATAATGAGCGCTATTTTGCCCTGCTTAAGGTCGATCGGATCAATTATGAAAAGCCGGAAGCAGCTAAAAATAAAACAGCTTTTGTCAATCTTACTCCACTGCATCCCGATGAGTTGATAGACCTTGAAACCGAGCAGGATGAATTATCCATGCGGGTTCTTAATATAACCGCTCCGCTTGGTAAAGGGCAGAGAGGGCTTATCGTGGCTCCTCCAAGGACAGGCAAGACCGTTTTGATGCAGAAAATAGCCTCTTCCATAGTGCGGAAGCATAAAGACGCCCATCTTATTGTGCTGCTCATTGATGAAAGGCCTGAAGAAGTTACTGATATGAAGCGCTTTGTTGATGCAGAAGTTGTCAGCTCAACTTTTGATGAGCCTCCTCAACGTCATATTCAGGTTGCGGAGATGGTCATCCAAAAGGCAAAGCGATTGGTTGAACATAAAAAAGATGTTGTTATTTTGCTTGATTCCATTACGCGTCTTGCCAGAGCATACAATACGGTTACCCCAGCTTCTGGAAAAATTCTTTCCGGCGGGGTTGAGGCCAATGCGCTTCAGCGACCGAAAAAATTCTTCGGGGCAGCTCGTAACGTAGAAGAGGGCGGTAGCTTGACTATCCTAGCTACAGCACTTATAGATACCGGTAGCAGGATGGACGAGGTCATTTTCGAAGAGTTCAAGGGAACCGGCAATATGGAAATTGTTTTGGATCGGAAAATGGCTAATCGTCGTATTTACCCTGCCATTGATATCCTCAAATCAGGAACTCGTAAAGAAGACCTGCTTCTACCACCAGATGATCTTAACCGAATTTGGATATTACGTAAGTTACTGTCCTCAATGAATCCTGCAGATGCCATGGAGTTTCTCTTGGATAGAATGAGACAAACAAAAAATAATGAAGAATTTTTTGCCTCTATGAACAGGTAAAAAGTGCTTTAAAAAAACAGCAAAAGGTGTATATTGCTAATCTTTTGCTTTATTTTCAAATTATGCGCTATACTCTTAGAAGGAGTGAAAACCTATGAAACCCGATACACATCCAGAATACCATAAGATAAAGGCAGTTTGTGCCTGTGGTAACGAATTTGAACTTGGTTCTGTAGAAAAGGAAATGAAGGTGGAAATTTGTTCAGCCTGTCATCCGTTTTTTACCGGAAAACAGAAGTTGGTTGATACCGCCGGACGAATCGAGAAATTCAAGAAGAAGTATGCTGGACATTTGAAAAAGTAAGAAAGCAATTTCTACTTCATATCCACATGACTCCTGATAGGGGACATGTGGATTTTTTTTATTTGGGACACCACTGACCATGTTTGAAAATCTCCGCGACATTGACGAAAGACTGAGTGTTCTTGAACATCAACTGTCTGATCCGCAGTTGGCTAATAACCAAAAAGCATACCAGGAGGTCGTGCGTGAGCATTCTACCGTATCCAAACTGGCAGGTCTTTACGGTGAATATAGTCGTCTTGTAGAAGAGCAGGGCGAACATAAAGCAATGATTCGGGATGAAGACGAAGATCCAGACATGGTTGAGCTTGCCAAAGCAGAATTGGAGGAAGGGGGGAAGCGGATAACCGAGCTTGAAGCAGCTATTCGAGTTCTGCTGTTGCCTAAAGATCCTAACGACGAAAAAAATATCTTTCTTGAAATCAGGGCCGGTACAGGTGGTGATGAAGCAGCCCTGTTTGCTGCTGATCTTTTCAGGATGTACAGCCGGTATGCTGAAGCTCAGGGGTGGCGAGTAGAGGTAATGAGTTCCAATCCTATTGGTATCGGCGGGTTTAAGGAAATTATTGCTCTGGTAAAAGGCAATAATGTGTATTCCCGTTTAAAATATGAGTCCGGTGTCCACCGTGTACAGAGAGTGCCCGACACCGAGACCCAAGGTAGAATACATACTTCTGCTGTGACCGTTGCTATTATAGCTGAAGTAGAAGAGGTTGATCTACACATTGAACCCAATGAGTTAAAGTTTGATGTCTACCGTTCTTCCGGACCAGGTGGACAATCTGTTAATACAACAGATTCTGCCGTGCGAGTCACCCATCTTCCGACGGGATTAGTCGTCACCTGTCAAGATGAAAAATCCCAGCACAAGAATAAGGCCAAGGCATTGCAAGTTCTCAGGGCTCGCCTTTCTGATAAATTAGAACTTGAAAGACAGAGCTTGATTTCCGAGGAGCGAAAGAGTCAAGTCGGGAGCGGTGACAGGAGCGAACGAATTCGCACCTACAATTTTCCCCAAGGACGAGTAACAGACCACCGAATCAACCTCACCGTCTATAAATTGGATCAGATTATTTCCGGCAATCTGGATGAGGTTATTATTCCTGTTATTACTCATTTCCAGTCAGAAGCTCTTAACATTGCGCAGTAGTCTTCCGCGCTCTATGAAAATAACAAGCCTCCTTGATGAGGCAACCCATCGGTTACAAAAGGCCGGCATTGAAGAATATACGCTTGATGCCCGCCTGCTTTTGCAATTTGTCACTCATTGGTCGCGCAGTGAATTGTTCTTAGCCTGTGATAAAACAATTGAACCGGCAACATGTGACGAATTTTTGTCGTTGATTGATCAACGTTGTCAGCGTATTCCACTCCATTATATTACCGGAGTTCGTGAATTTTGGTCTCTTGATTTTCATGTCTCGCCATCAGTACTTGTTCCCAGGTCGGAAACAGAATTTTTGCTGGACCACGTCCTGGCAAGTCTGGAGATCAGGCAGGGTACGTTCAGAGCAATGGACATGTGTACAGGTAGCGGGGTCATTGCCGTGGTGTTGGCCTTGGAGCTTGGTTGCACTGTAACTGCAATTGATATTTCACCTTTAGCGTTGACCGTGGCTGCCCAAAATATCGCCCGCCATAATTGTGAGCATCTTGTGCAGCTCGCAGCAAGCGATTTTTTTTCTGCTCTGCAACATTCGGCAAGATTTGATCTCATCGTCTGTAACCCACCTTACATACCTGATAATGATATTCCCGCGCTCCAGCCGGAAGTGAGTCAGTTTGAACCGATGCTCGCCCTTGCAGGAGGATCAACCGGGCTTGATTGTATTAAACAGGTTATATACCAGGCAAAAAAACACTTGACCCACGGTGGATGTATTTTTTTTGAGATAGGTGCCGATCAAGGCCAACATGTGATTGAGCTTTTTAGGGCCGCTGGTGATTACAAAGAAATCGCCATTGTTCCTGACTGGTCAGGACGCGATAGAATTGCCAAGGCGTGTTTTTGTGGCTGATTTTTTTGTTGCTATGGCATTGGGGTGCCGGTGACTACTATAACGAGGATATATGGATAGAATTAGATTAAGTGGTGGCAACTCCCTCTATGGTACGGTGGCTGTCAGCGGTGCGAAAAATGCTGCCTTGCCGCTTATAGCCGCCACATTGCTTGCGCCTGGTTGGCATACCCTTGAAAACGTCCCGGATCTCAGAGATACCAGAACCATGCTCAAGTTATTAGAGATTCTTGGCGCCGAGTGGGAAAGGGAAGGGAAAAGGGTAAGGATCAATACCGACAATTTATCCGGTACCGAAGCTCCTTATGAATTGGTGAAAACCATGCGTGCCTCAGTATTAGTACTAGGACCGCTGCTTGCCCGCTTGGGCACAGCTCGGGTTTCCTTGCCCGGTGGATGTGCAATTGGTGCGCGACCGATTAATTATCATCTCCAGGGGTTTGAGCAACTGGGTATTACAACCAGTCTCAACGAAGGATATGTTGAAGCTAAAGTCGAAAACAGATTACAGGGTGGCAGCGTCTATTTCGATAAACCTTCGGTCACCGGCACGGAAAACATTCTGATGGCCTCTGTCTTCGCCCAAGGACAGACAATTATAAAAAATGCTGCCAGGGAACCGGAAATTGCCAATTTGATTGATATGTTGACAGCAATGGGAGCTGAGATTGAAGGAAAGGGGAGCGACCGGTTAACCATTAACGGGGTGACTCGACTTAAGGCGACTGTCTCGTCAATTATCCCAGACCGTATTGAAACCGGAACCTACATGATTGCTGTTGCTGCAGCAGGAGGAAAGGTTGAAATTCAAGACTGTGTGCCTGCTCACCTGCCGGCATTAACAGAAAAATTATTGCGCTGTGGGGTTGATATAGAGGTTGGAGAAAGCAGTCTCAAGGTATGTTGCCCTATAAGCAGGAGCGAAAATCGCTGCCAATTAAAGAGTGTCGATGTTACAACCTTGCCCTACCCTGGTTTCCCCACCGACCTGCAAGCGCAATTTATGGCGCTGATGGCCTTGGGCAACGGTACTGCTGTGATCCATGAAACCATTTTTGAAAATAGGTTCATGCATGTCGCTGAACTGGAAAGGATGGGCGCGGATATCAAGATCGATGGGGCAAGTGCCATTGTTCGTGGTGTCGGACGCCGGGGATTGAGTGGCGCTCAGGTGATGGCAACGGATCTTCGGGCATCTGCTTCCTTGGTTGTCGCAGGACTGGCAGCAGAAGGGGAAACCGAGATTTCCAGAATATACCACTTGGAGAGAGGGTATGAAAATATGGTGAAAAAGCTGGCCGATCTTGGTGCTGATATTCATCGCATCAGTGAGTAATCACCTCTGGGTGCGGTAGAAAAAGCCGTATGATGCATCCATAGTCATTGTCACTGTCAATTTCAATGATCCCGTTATGGTTATCAATAAGCTGCTTGACAATGGCCAATCCTAAGCCTGTACCGTCTTCACGGGTGGAAAAAAAAGGGGTGAAAACCTTCTTCTGTAACATCGTTGGAATGCCTGGTCCTGTATCACAAACTTCTATACAGGTGTAATTTATGTTTTTTCTGTTGGTTTCAAAGGCACGGATTGCGACCTTGACTGCCTGTTCTGCGTCCGAAATAGAACGAGTGTTATCAATCAGGTGCGTCAGTATGGTTTGAATCTGTTGCTGATCGCCCCAACAGTTCAAGTGGATTTCTATGTCTTTCACCACGTTTCCCAGCTCAAACTGTTCGTAAAGAGGCATAGTTTTTTCGGTTACCTCAGTTATCAGGCGGTCTAGGTCAAACCACTTCTGAACTGCAGCTTCTGGTCTTGCAAACTGAAGAAAATCCGTGATGGTTGTAGCCATCCTTTTTGATTCCCGTAGAATGATTCCAACCAGCGTCTTGCCGGTACCTGTCTTGGCTATGTCGTCTTCATCGTAGTCCATTGCTAAGATCTGAGCTGAGCCGGAAATGGCTGCCAGGGGGTTGCGGAAATCGTGGGCAATCGAAGCACTGAGTTCCCCTATTGCGGCCATTTTTTCTGCCTCCCGCATCTGTTTTTCCATGAGCTCAATTTTGCTGATATCCTGAAGCGTTACCACTTTGCAGTAGGAATGACCATCATCGTTTTCAGATGCTGCGGGAACGCCTAATTGGGAAAAAGAATAGCCAACCCGAATGACCGTTCCGTCACTTCTTTCCATGTGGCAGACATTACGTTCTTTGTCACCAGTAAGTTGTATTTCTGGAAAACAGGTATGAAGATCAATGCCCATAACACGTTTTGTCGGACAGCCGGTGATGCGTTCTGCTGCATTATTATAGGAAGTTATAATGTTTTTTTCATCGGTGGTAATGATGCCTGTGGTGATATCGTCAAAAATTTGTTTATACAGAAGAGAAAGGCGATCAAATTCAAGAACTGTTTTGGAAAGTTCTTTTTCCGTACGTCGTAAACGACCGGCCAGCTGTCCACTGATGATCGCTATTACAAAAAAAGTAATACCGTAAACAGCAAAGAGATTTAAAACAGTGAAAGGATCAAGTGGTGGTTCATAAGCGGTATTTTGGAAATAACGCGGGACAGCGCCGACGTATTCCACCCCCAGCACGATAGCGTAGGAAATTGTTGCCGCTGCAGCCGGAATGAGGCCCCCTAATTTGTAGAGGATTAAACCACCGACTATAATAGGGAGAATGAAAAGCGGCGTGAAGATGGAGTGGCTGCAACCGCTCGCGTAGACAAGCAGTGCTGTGAATCCAATGTCGGCCAAGAGCTGAATGACCCCGAAACGTTTCAATGATAGAGCGGTGCGGCGTACAATAAGTACCGAGCATACCGAAAAAAAGACAACGACAACCAGAAATGCAATAGATATGTGCAGGTTAGGCAGGATAAGATTATGGGCCTGGATATGAAAGATCGATGGTACTGTAACCAGTAATGTGAAAAGGCATACTCGTACAAAAATAAATGAAAGAATATGCTGCTTAAGCTGCTGGTCACTATCCTCAACAGGTATAAAATTGTTGAGCCAGTTATGGATGGCGTTCACTGTATATGAGTATCGATTAAAGAAAGAAGGAAAACTGCATGCGAAAAACTGACCTGTTGCTCGCTAATGTAAGGGAACACGTCAGTCTATTTCATATTTTTTTGTTTTATAACGTAAGCTGCGAAAACTGATTTTCAGAAGATCTGCTGCGCGCATCTTTGAGTTACCAGCCTTATCAAGTGCATGAAGAATCATTTCCTTTTCTAATTGGTACAAGATATCTTCCATGCCACGCTCAAAGAGTTCATTTTCATTCATTGCAGCGACAAAAAGCGGCTGCTCGAATTTTTCTAAAGGTTGCTGCTGATTACGACGATGTATGGAAAGCATCAGGTTTTCAGGAAGAATAATGTTTGATGATTCCAGCGCCACTCCTCGTTCAATGATATTTTCCAGTTCCCGAACATTACCTGGAAAGTCGTACTCCATGAGAACTTTAAGACCATACGAGGAGATGGTCTGTACACCCTTGCCTAGTATATTAGCGTATTTCTTTAAAAAATGATCTACCAAGAGGGGAACGTCACCTATGCGTTCTCTGAGTGGCGGCACCCGAATGGGCACAACGGCTAATCTGTAATAGAGATCTTCTCTGAATTTTCCGGAAATAATTTCTTCCTCTAAAATTCGATTGGTTGCTGCGATAATTCTAACGTTAACACTGCGTGTCTTGGTGGAGCCAACAGGCATGAATTCTCTTTCCTGAAGTACTCGCAACAGTTTCGTTTGAATAATTGGGGTGAGTTCACCTATTTCATCGAGAAAGGCAGTACCTTGGTCGGCCAATTGGAAGAGTCCGGCTTTGTCGGCAATGGCACCTGTAAAGGAACCTTTAACATGTCCAAATAGTTCGCTTTCAAGCAGGCTTTCGGGAATGGCGCTGCAGGTAATGGGAACAAACGGTCGGTCGGCAACCCTGGAACGATTGTGAATGGCTTGGGCAACGAGTTCTTTTCCTGTCCCTGATTCTCCGTAAATTAAAACATTGGCCGGCGTTGGAGCAATTTTTTTGATGAGATCAAAAATTTTCACCATTTCCTGACTTTGACCAATGATTTCAGGAAAACTGTTATCTTGTTCCTGGTCACTGACGGTACTTTTTTTGGACAGGCCGGAACGGATGACATTTTTTATTTCATCCACATTGAAGGGTTTGGTGATGTAATCAAATGCTCCGTTTTTCATGGCAGTGACGGCATCGTCAGGACTGGCAAAGGCGGTGATCATTATCACCCCGATATCGCTGTCGATCTCTTTGACTGCAGCAAGCAGGTCCAGACCACTCATGCCAGGCATGCGAATATCTGAAATAACCAGGTCAACAGGATGTTTGCGTATGCTATCTATTGCCGTCTTTCCGTTCGGAGCAGTGAAAACCTTGTATCCTTCTTTTTCAAGCAGAATTTTGAGAAATTCGCGCATGCTCAGTTCATCGTCAACAACGAGCAGGGATGCCATAAAATACCTATAAAATATCCACTATTTCAGCTGATTGTAATATACCGGCAGTTTAGCCGTAACAGCTGCAGGAGTCAATTGTTATCCGGATATCAGCGATGAGTCAGGAGGAGGGTGCAGGGCACCGCAGCGGCGATTAGGTGCTTTTATCCGGTTTACATTACAGCCGAGATGCGGTAGATTTCCACAGTTTATTAATATAATTACGGGTACAGGTTGTGGGTAATCAAGAGAATTTTGACAAACAAACATTAACGGAACATTTGACAGAGCTTCGCTCTTGCCTGATTATTTCAATGGCTGCCATTGGTGCCGGCTTTGCCATAGCCTATACGTGCATACGACCCATAGCCGATTGGTTTTTTCGTCCACTGGTCCGGGTGCTGCCAGACAAGCAGAGTTTGATATTTATCTCTTATCAGGAAGGGTTTTTTTTTATCTAAAACTAGCCCTGGTGTGCGGACTGTTAATAGCAAGCCCTGTCCTTTTTCACCAGTTGTGGCGCTTTATTGCACCAGGGTTGTATCACCATGAAAAAAAGGTGTTGCTTCCTTTCACGTTTATTTCTTCTTTGTGTTTTTTAGGTGGAGCAGCATTTGGATACTTTGTTGTTTTTCCTCCGGCTTTTTCCTTTTTGATCGGATACTCAAGCTCTTTTTTGGAACCTATGCCGGCTGTGAGCGAATACTTCTCTCTTGCCTTGCGGTTGCTTTTGGCTTTTGGGGTTGTTTTTGAGTTGCCTGTGTTTATGGTCTTTTTAGCAAAAATAGGTGTGGTCAATAAACAATTTTTACAGAAAAATCGAAAGTATGCACTACTGATCGCTTTTATTGTTGCTGCGATATTAACGCCCACGCCGGATATCGTCAATCAGCTGCTTATGGCTGGTCCACTGATAGTATTGTATGAGGTGAGTATCATCGCTGTATCTTTGCTGGTTAAGTCCACATTTATAGGGTTTCCGGAAAAGAAGGATTCTTGAATAAGTGGATTTTCAGGGTATGAGGATGGGCAGCAAAGGAGGCTTGAGGGAATAATCGATATGTTTGATAATCCTGGTGCCGAGATGTTATCGTCTGATAGTGTAGAATTGTTGTAAATTATAGCATCTTAAGTGATAAAAAGAACCTTGAGGAGGTTTACAATGGCATATATTGCTGATTTTGAGAAGGCTCTTGAGATTGGGCGACCACCTAATATTACAACGCTTTTTCCGCATTCGCGGGCACTGATTGTGAGTGGCAAGGTTATTGATCGTGCAATGATGGCCAAGGGCGGTGCTATGACCATAGCAGCCAACGGTAGGAGTAATGTAGTGATCCGTGGTGCTCTCAAAGCTGCTCAAAGGGCACGTTCAGCTATTATCATCGAGATCGCCCGTTCTGAAGGCGGTGCAAATGCATATTGTGCGGTCAATTACTGGAATATTGCCCGTCAAGTTGACGCATTGTGCAATGAAATGGGAATTACTGTTCCCGTTGCTATTCATGCAGATCATTACGGCATTAAAAACACAGCTGATATTGCCCCTGCAAGTGTTGAAATTCCTTCACTCTTTGATGCAGGAATTACTTCAATTGCCATTGATGCTTCACACATGCCCGATGATGATAATTTGCTGGCAAGTATAGAGTTGGCTAAATATGTGCCTTCATGGGCTGGGTTTGAGACCGAAGTCGGCGAGATAAAAGGGACTCAAGGGCTTTCATCTTCTGAAGAGGCGTTGTTCCTGATCCGGGGGCTTAATGCACATAATATTTTTCCCGATTGGATTGCTTTAAATAACGGGACAACCCATGGGATAGAGGCCTCCGCCCAGGGGATCCAGGTTGAGTTGACAGCAGAGATTCATGATGCCTTGGCTAAATATGCTGTTTCCGGAGCCCAGCACGGGACCTCGGGAAACAATTCCGATCGACTGCGAGAGATTGCTAGCAAGACACAGTCAACAAAGGCCAATGTGGCAACGGCCTTGCAGATGATTTCCTGGGGACTTGCCGTCAATGATTACGGCAATGCAGCCCTTGATGCTGAAGGTGAGTTTATCAAAGTACCCGGTGAAGGGGTTGGCGAAGAATTGTGGCAGGATATCCAACAGTACGCGGAAACTCAGGGCTGGAAAAAAGGAGATTACAAAAAGCTCAATCTGCCTTTTGAAAATAAAATTATGGGCCAGCCAAGAGCCATTCGCGAGAGGATGGCAAGAAGGGTTGAAGATTTTGTCTACACCTTGTTGGTTGAAGTCTTCAACGCTGCTGATACTGCCAGATATGGCGTGGAAGCTTTACTTGATGCCGGAAGCTATGATCTCGGTCCTAAAACCGGACGTATTGAGCCTGTGGAAGAATGGAGTGAGCCTGAGATCCGCAGACGAGCTGCAGCCCTTGACACCGATAAAGGACCGGAAGGTGATTTTGACGATTAACCTGCCTCTTGGGTTAAATAGGATTTTTTTGAACAACAGACTTCTAGTAAGTCTGTTACACTCTAAAAGATGGTTAGGTTTTTCAAACGCTGTCGTGAATAGAATATACTATGGAAACAATTCTTATAACCGGTGCTGCTGGATTTATCGGCCATGGACTGGCAAAACGTCTGTTGGAACAGGGCAGGACTGTTGTTGGCCTTGATAATATAAATGATTACTACGACCCGCAATTGAAGCGGGATCGATTGGCACAGTTACAACCTTTCAAGACGTTTTCGCATGCTGAGTTTAACATGGCTGATCGTCAGGAAATGGAAAAATTGTTTGCAGAATCGAGCTTTGATGCGGTTGTAAATTTAGCCGCTCAGGCAGGAGTACGCTATTCGCTTATTAATCCTCATTCGTATGTGGATACCAACCTGGTCGGTTTTGTTAATGTTTTGGAAGGGTGTCGCCAAAGTGGTGTCAAGCATTTGGTATATGCCTCTTCAAGTTCGGTCTATGGTGCCAATACCAAGATGCCTTTTTCCGTGCATGACAATGTGGATCATCCGGTTTCCTTGTATGCGGCATCAAAAAAAGCCAATGAGCTGATGGCTCATTCCTATAGCCACCTCTTTAACCTGGCAACAACCGGCCTCCGCTTTTTTACGGTTTATGGCCCTTGGGGACGGCCTGATATGGCGCTGTTTCTTTTTACCAAGGCTATTTTGGAAGGTAGACCCATTGATGTCTTTAACAATGGGGAGATGGAAAGGGATTTTACCTATATTGACGATATTGTTGAAGGCGTTTTGCGGGTTATCGATCATGTGCCTCAGCCCAATAAAGAGTGGCGGGGCGATGCGCCGGATCCTGCAACCAGCTATTGCCCATGGAGAGTTTTTAACATCGGCAATAATAACAAAGAAAAGTTAATGCGTTATATAGAGGTGCTTGAGCGGTGTATTGGTCGAAAAGCTGAGAAAAATTTTCTACCGATGCAGAATGGGGACGTTCCTGCCACCTACGCTAATGTTGATGACCTGGTGAGGGAAATTGACTTTAAACCCTCCACCAGTATTGAAGATGGGATTGAACGCTTTGTGCAATGGTATAGAGAATATTACCGCATTTAAGCAATGACTCTATTTGTTTGGGGCTGTTGTTGCGTAATTATTGAAAGAATATCGAACTGACTACAAGGGGGAAAGGGGGATTTACCTCTATCCCCCTGTAGGGCTTTTCTTCGACTGGTCAGGATCGTTGACCTGTTTTTTTACAAATATATTGTTATCTGTTAAGCAGTTTGCGCGTTGCAGCAATAATGCCCTTGCTGTCTATTCCTGCATTTTCCCATAAGATTTTCTGTGGTCCATGTTCGACAAAGGTACTTGGGTAACCAAGCATTTGCAAAGGTATATGAAGGCCTTGCTCGTTGAGCATTTGCAGCACCATGCTGCCAAAGCCCCCTTGGGTACAATTATCCTCCACTGTGATTACATACCGGGTTGTTACCGCCCATTTACTTATGAGCTCTCGGTCAAGGGGTTTGACGAATCTAGGGTTAATCACTGCCGCGGAAATACCAAGTGCCGCAAGTTCTTTTGCAGCTTCTAAGGCCGGGTAGACCCGATTGCCCACCGGGAGGAGGAGAACGTCTTGGCCGGATGTAAGCAACTCCCCCTTTCCATGAGGCAGTGCCGTGAAATTAAGATCAAAGGGGATCCCCTCTCCATTGCCACGTGGATATCGAATTACAACCGGCCCATCGTGGAGCGAGGCTGTATACATCATGTGTTGTAATTCATTTTCATCTTTGGGTGCCATCATGGTTAAATTGGGCACAAAGGAAAGAAAGGATAGATCAAAGATTCCGTGATGGGTGGGGCCGTCCGCACCAACGACTCCGCTTCGATCCAAGGCAATGGTTACCGGAAGGTTGGGCAGGCATACATCATGTACCAACTGGTCCAGAGAGCGCTGCATAAAGGTGGAATAGACCGCAAAAAAAGGACGCATGCCTTCAAGTGCCAAACCTGCTGCAAAGGTAATGGCGTGTTGTTCGGCGATTCCAACGTCGAAAAAACGTTCAGGAAATTCTGCGCAAAATGGTTGGAGTCCTGTACCACCGGGCATGGCTGCCGTGATTGCAGCTATTTTGTTATTGCTACGGCCAAGTTTACAAAGAGTGTTCCCGAAAACCTTGGTGTAGGAGGGAGTGGAACTTCCTGATTTTTTCGGTTTGCCTGAAATGATATCAAAAGGGCCGACTCCATGATACGCACCTGGGTTCTCTTCAGCCGGTTTGTAGCCCTTGCCTTTGGTCGTTACGACATGAATGAGAACCGGACCGTGGCTGTTGTCTCGGACATTGGCAAGCGTTGCTATCAGGTTATCAAGGTCATGACCTGGTATGGGGCCGACATATTTAAATTTCAGTGCTTCGAAGAGGATTCCCGGAGTCAGGAACGCCTTCAGACTTTCTTCGCTCTTGCGGAGGATGGAGAGAATGTTTTCCCCCACAGAAGACAAGGCCATTAGTCGTTCTTCGATGTGATCGCGAACCCTGCGAATAGTTTTTCCTGTCATCTTTCTGCTGAGAAAGCTGGAAAAAGCACCTACGTTTGGCGAGATGGACATCTCGTTATCGTTGAGGATCACGATCAGGTTTTTATCAAGGTCGCCTGCATGATTAAGCGCCTCAAAGGCCATACCTGCAGTCATGGAACCGTCACCGATAATAGCGATGACCCTGTTGTTATCCTGTCGCAATTCCTTGCCTACTGCCATACCTAAACTATAGGAGATAGAAGTGGAGCTGTGCCCGGTTTCAACAGGGTCGTAAATGCTTTCCGAGCGTTTGGGAAAACCGCTAAGCCCTTTATATTGGCGAAGGGTATGGAATACGTCTTTTCTACCGGTTAACAGCTTATGCGCATATGCCTGGTGGCCGACATCCCAGATGAGTTTATCTTCAGGCGTGTTAAAGACGTAATGCAGTGCCATGGTGAGTTCTACGACACCGAGGCTGGGCGCGAGGTGACCGCCAGTCTCTGCAACCGTTGATATAATAGTCTCTCTGAGTTCGTGCGCTAGGGCCGGCAATTCATCAGGGGTGAGGCTGCGCAGATCTTTGGGTGAATTTACATAATCTAAGACTTTGTGGTGCTGATCCACCGGGTTGTTCATGATGAGCATGTTAATACTTCCGTTCAATGATATAGGATGCTATGCCCCTGAGCGGGTCAGCATGGTGATCAAAAATGGCAAGGGATTCCAGAGCATCGGCAACTGCTTGTTCGGCCATTTTTTTTGACTGGTCGATCCCGAAGAGGGAAGGGTAGGTGACCTTGTCGGCTTCCTCGTCGCTACCTACCGGCTTACCCAGTTCCTCCGTAGTTGATACTACATCCAGCAGGTCGTCAATTATTTGAAAAGCAAGGCCAATGTTGTTGCCATAGCTTGTCAACGCCTGTTGGTGTTCTTTTGCAGCACCTGCGGCTAGACCACCGCCTACGACAGAGGCGGTAATCAGTGCCCCTGTTTTGCTTTTATGGATCGTTTTTAGGGTCTCATAGGCAACTTGTTTTCCCTCATAAATCATATCAAGTGATTGGCCGCCGACCATGCCGAACGTTCCGGCTGCCTGGGCGATTAGGTGTATGACTTGCAATGTAACAGCCGGGTCACGTTGTGAACTCCCGTTGCTGAGTAGTTCAAATGCATAGGTCAGAAGTCCGTCACCTGCAAGTATAGCGGCTGCCTCGCCATAGATGGTATGATTGGTCGGTTTTCCTCGGCGAAGATCATCATCGTCCATTGCCGGCAGGTCGTCATGGATGAGGGAATACGTGTGAATACATTCCATGGCACCGGCGATGGGGAGTATTTCTTGTATATCGCACTTGCCGCAACTGACTGCTTCCGCCCCCGCAAGGCAGAGAATGGGACGAACACGTTTCCCGCCGACAAAAAGGCTATAGCGCATTGTCTCAATGTGGCCGGCAAAGTCGCCAACAGGTTTGGCTATTGCTTCTTCAAGGTACGCTTCAACAATGCTGCGTTGTTTGTTCAGGTATGCCTTAATCTCCAATTGAGTTCTCCTCAAAGGGGACATTTTCATAGGTATTGTTTTTTTTCATGAGTATCTCTACCCTGCTCTTGGCTTCTTCAAGGGTAGTGTTGCAGAAGTTGACCAGCTGCATGCCTTCGTCAAATTTTTTTAAGCTCGTTTCCAAGGGTAATTCGCCGGCTTCCAGTTCCACGGTGATTTTTTCTAATTTGGTGAGTGCACTCTCGAATGTTTTTTTGGCCATAACTCGGCTCCATGCTTTTCTCTGTCGAAAAGGCTGTCGGTTTGGTGCTTGCCTTGCAAAGCGTACAGGGTTAATCTTATAGCTTAAACATAATATCCCTTCCTTTCAATACCTGTTTGGCAATGATACACTATATTGATCAATTTGTTTCCTGGCTATGCCTAGAAAAGGGGTATTCCCCGCATACTATCGATGGTTACAGGCGAGATGTAGAAGAATTTTATCGTTTTTGTGAAGCACCAGCTCACGTCGATGCCATGGACAGTGCGGTTGTGAAAAGATTCACCGCTTCTTTATACAGAGTCAACAGTGGTGCTACGATTGCGAGAAAGTTGTCAGCGCTGCGTACATTTTTTCGTTATCTGTCAAGAGAAGGCGTGTTAAATGCTGATCCACTTGCGGGGATTGCAAATCCTAAAACGGGAAAGCACATTCCTCATTTCCTTACCGTGGATGAGGTGTTTGCCTTGCTTGAAGCACCTAAACCTAAAGATACTTTTCACCTCCGGGACAAAGCCATTATGGAGATGTTGTATGCGACTGGGATGCGAGTATCTGAACTGGTTGCAACCAATGTGGCCGATTATGAACGTGCAGCAGAGGTGGTCCGGGTCAAGGGAAAAGGTCAAAAAGAGCGAGTAGTCCCTTACGGGAGGACCGCAGCCGAGGCTCTAGGGTATTATCAGGCTGAGCGTCAGGCCCTCATCGTTGCAAGGGTGAGTCGCGGCTATGAGGCGGAACGAGCAGCAATGTTTCTCAACAGTCGTGGAACCCGTCTAAGTGTTAGAAGTATCGAACGAGCAATACGTATGTATGGCGAGCGAGCAAGTATCGAAGTACCGGTTACTCCGCACGGGCTTCGGCATTCTTTTGCAACTCATTTACTGGAAATGGGGGCGGATTTACGCATGGTTCAGGAATTACTTGGCCATGTCAGTCTGTCGACCACTCAGAAATATACCCATGTCAACATAGACCATCTTACCCTTGTGTACGATAAGGCCCATCCCAAAGCACAGCTTTCAAAGCTTGGGGGAGATGGTACTGAGTAAGCAGTCCATCGGGATCTTGCAGCAATTTGCGACTCATTGAAAAATGAACAGGGATTGACTCTTGGAGGGTGAGTGCTTAATATTGCCCAGCACTGTGATTTGTTACCAATGTTGATTCTATCTTTTTAGAAAAATATGAAAAAAATTCGATCTACAACTATAGTTGCCATACGCCATAAAGGAGAAGTCGTGGTTGCCGGGGACGGTCAGGTTACCCTGGGCGCCACGGTGATTAAGCATCAGGCAAAAAAGGTGCGCCGGCTCTATCACGACAAAGTTATTACCGGGTTTGCCGGAGCAACAGCTGACGCATTTACCCTTTATGATCGGCTGGAACAGAAGCTTGAGCAGTTTAACGGCAACTTGATGAGAGCGGCGGTGGAGCTTGCAAAGGATTGGCGAACAGATAAAATGTTGCGCCGTCTTGAAGCTATGCTGGTGGCTGTCGATAGTAAATATTCACTGCTGCTGTCCGGCAATGGGGACGTGATCGAAGCTGATGACGGGATCATTGCCATAGGCTCTGGTGGTCCATATGCGCAAGCTGCAGCCACCGCACTTATTGAGCATTCAGATCTTGATGCACCTGCAATTGCCAGGAGCGCACTTGAAATTGCAGGCTCCATCTGTGTTTATACTAACTCCAATATTGTTGTTGAAAAAATAAATGATGAAAGGACTGAACTCACTCACCCCTAAACAGACAGTAGCAGAGCTTGATCGCTATATTATAGGCCAGGCTGATGCTAAACGATCGGTTGCAATTGCACTTCGTAACCGGTGGAGACGACAGCAGGTAGACTCGCCCCTGCGGGAGGAAATAGCTCCTAAAAATATTATTATGATCGGTCCCACCGGGGTTGGCAAAACGGAGATTGCACGGCGTCTTGCTCATTTGGCCCAAAGTCCGTTCCTTAAAGTAGAAGCTTCCAAGTTCACTGAAGTCGGTTATGTCGGCCGGGATGTGGAGTCAATGGTCAGAGACCTCACCCAGTTGGCTGTGAATATGGTGACCAAGGAGGAAGAGGGTGGGGTTCAAGAACAGGCAGAAAGGCAAGCAGAAGAACGTTTGCTCGACCTGCTGCTGCCTCGCGTACCGCAGAGGCCCGTCTCTCCCCCAGCACAAGGGGAGGATTCCGGAGTCGTTTCTCTTGGCTATGATGGTGATGATGCGGCCGCATCCGGCCACAAGCAAGGATCAGGTTCAACCAGAGAACGATTTCGTCAGATGTTGAGAAATGGGGAACTCAATGACCGTATGGTGGAACTGGATGTTGCAAGCAACCAGACCGGTACCCCCATGGTTGAGGTTTTTTCAGCTTCTGGAATGGAGGACATGCAGAGTTCCCTTCAGGATGCTTTTTCTAAATTTTTCCCGAAAAAGAAGCAAAGTAGAAAAATGAAAGTGCCTGAGGCACTTGAGTGTTTGAACAAGGAAGAAGCTGAAAGGCTGGTTGATAACGAGAGTATTGCCGAAAAAGCTGTCCGCCGCACTGAACAGTCAGGGATAATTTTTCTTGACGAAATTGATAAAATTGCTTCCAGGGGAGGAAGCGGCTCCGGTTCTCCTGAAGTTTCAAGAGAAGGGGTGCAACGAGATTTGCTGCCCATTGTTGAAGGGGCAACCGTTACCACCAAGTATGGTCCTGTAAAAACAGATCATATTCTCTTTATCGCAAGTGGAGCGTTTCACGTGTGCAAACCTTCTGACCTTGTGCCCGAATTGCAGGGACGTTTTCCCATACGGGTCAATCTCAATGCTCTTGGCGAGGAAGAGTTTTTTCGTATTTTAACAGAGCCGCAGGGCGCTCTGGTCAAACAATATAAAGCGCTCCTTGCCACAGAAGATATCCATATGGTTTTCGAAGAAGAGGCTATCCATGAAATGGCCAGGATAGCTGTTCATGTCAATCAGAAGACCGAAGATATTGGTGCGCGGAGGCTGCATACCATAATGGAACGGGTGCTTGATGAGGTGTCTTTTGACGCTTCTGAACGAGAAGACCTTACTTTTACTGTTACTGCTGAGTATGTACGAAATCAGCTGACGGATATAGCTGACAATGAGGATCTGAGCCGCTATATTTTGTAAATGAAGCGTTAGCCTTATTGTAGGTAATCAAAAATAAAAAAGGGGCAGGGGCAGCATCAAAATATGGCCCCTTTTTTTTTTTGATATGGAACCAGGCGGCTCTGTAGGATTTCTCAGCCCAGGGCTAAGAGAACTATGTTGCAGCAAATTGGGTGCCTATCCCGAGATAGTGCCTTGAGTGCGGTAACAAGAGTATCGGTATGAAGTAAATGTATGTACAAATTGTGGAAAACAGCTTGTTGACTGGACTCGGGCAGAGAAATACATAGCGCAACACCAGATGAGACATCAAGAACGCTCCTGAAAATTATACCAGGTGAGTGTGGCGAGACGATCCTGCTGGTAAAATAATTGTGGGTTATCGATCAGAGCGATTTGTTGGATCCCTTTTTATTTACGAGCAAGGACGACACATTGGTAAAGGTGTGGTGGTGCTGTGCTTCAGGTAGAGATGAGGGTATTGAAGGCGGTATGATTATTCTTAAATAGGAATATTGAGAAAGCAAGACCTGGAAGATTTTGCCCCCACCCCATACTCCTGCTGTAATGATACCAGCCTTAAGCAGACTACCTGTCTTGATGGATATTATTTTTCAACAGAGAGTATACGGCCTGTCCCGATTGCTGCCTGATCCTTGGGGCTCGTAAAGGAGGAATATCTGTTATGCAAAAGGAGAAAAACCCGTCAACAAATCGTTTTTGTTCTGTTGCATAACAGGGCTGTAACTTGGGAAGGCTTTTAGTAGCGCGGACGGCGCTTGGAACGTTTGTTACGTTTTTGGGGCTGTACCTGATTGACTTTTATTTCTCGCCCTTTAAACATACTCTTGTTTAACGATTTAATGGCCGCATCGGCTTCTGAGTTGTTTGGCATCTCTACAAAAGCAAATCCCTTAGGTCTGCCTGAATACCGATCCATTATCAAGCGAGCGCTGGCAACTTCACCAAACTCTGAAAAGAGAACCTCAAGGTCATTTTCGTTTACATCAAAGGGTAATTGACCCACATAAATATTCATAATCACTCTCCTCAGATGAGCTTTATCGTGCACGTGTACGCTGGCACTGGATTAGGCAGAACAGGGACCCCCTGTTTTTTGCCTTTTGTGTAAGTTGATGGATATTATTTCCTCCCGGCCTTATTGTTGCCTTTAAAAAAACGAGGATTTCCCTTTGCAGCTGATTTCGGGGCTCGTTTTTTTGAGGCCACCTCAATGGAAACCGGTTTTCCGTTTATGGTAATAGCTTGAAAGGCGCTGAGAACCTGGGGGATATATTTACTATCTGCCTCAATAAGAGCAGAATTTCTCATTATTTCTATTTTCCCGACCTTGATACGCCCTCCACCTGGAGCACCATTGATGGTGCCTATAAGTCTTTGCGGCATGATCCCATCACGGCGGCCGACATTGAGAAAAAAGCGGGTGAACTGTTGATTGCGATCCGTATGTCGAGTTTGAAGCTTACGCCTGCCATCCCTTTTTTCATGTTCACCTTTGCCTCTGTCCCTGTCTTTTGCATTGAGATCAGGTGCATTGCGGTAATATTCAAGCAATTGGTTGAATTCAAGGGAGAGGAATTTTTTGATAAGTTCTTCCCGGTCATAGGATGCAAGTAACTCTGCAACCTCTGTGTAGAGTGGATCGATTTGTGCGCTATCTACTTCGACCTTGCTCACCGTGTCGACAAGGTTGAGGAGTTGCTTCTGACAGATCACCGTGCCGGAAGGCACTTGGCATTGGATAAATTTCTTTTTAATTTTTTTCTCAATTTCCCGTATCTTATACCGCTCTCTTGGGTTGATGATGGCAACGGAAATTCCTTTGCGTCCGGCTCTGCCTGTACGGCCGCTACGGTGGGTATAGTTGGCAAAGTCATCAGGGAGATTGTAGTTGACCACATGGGTGAGGTCGTTAACGTCTAAGCCACGGGCGGCAACGTCTGTGGCAACAAGAATCTGAAGATGTTTAGAGCGAAATTTGCCCATGACCAGATCTCTCTGTGCCTGGGACAGGTCCCCATGCAGTGCGTCTGCATTGTAGTTGTCCTGGATTAATTTGTTCGCAACTTCCTGGGTTTCCAGTCTGGTCCGGCAAAATACTATGGAATAGTTGCCCGGTGCATTGTCAAGGAGACGCTTTAAAGTCGGGTAACGGTTGTGATGATGTACAGTGTAATATTCATGGAGTACGTTTTCTGCTCCAGCATTACGCTTGCCCACGGTTACTTCGGCAGGATCCGTCATGTACTTGCCGGCAATTGCAGCGACCTCTCTTGGCATGGTCGCGGAAAAAAGCAGGGTGTTTTTTTGTGCAGGGGTTTGTTCCAAAATGGCGTTAATCTCATCTTGAAAGCCCATTTGCAGCATTTCGTCGGCTTCATCAAACACAACGTAACGGATATGGGATATATCGACTTTTCCTCTCCGGATCAGATCATTGAGGCGCCCTGGAGTTGCAACAATAATTTGCGCTCCTTTTCGAAGAGCTTGCATTTGTTGTTCAATGCGGGCACCACCGTAGATGGACAGAATTTTTAATTTTCGAATATTTTTAGCATAATCCTGTAAATCCCTAGCGACTTGGACACATAATTCTCTTGTCGGACAGAGGATCAGTATTTGTGTACTTCTGTTGCTGTATTCTGTTAACTGGATCAAGGGGAGGCCAAAAGCTGCCGTTTTTCCTGTTCCGGTCTGGGCGAGACTTATGAGGTCGCCTTGCTTGCCGAGCAGCAAGGGAATGACTTCAGTTTGAATTTGGGTAGGGGTGACGATTCCCAGGGAATCAAGTCCCTGTATAATTTCGTCTTTAATGCCGAGATCTGAGAATGTTGTCATGAGATATATAAAAAGGAAATGGATGGTGTTTGGTAGTAAGGTGATTTGGGGAAACACCGCTGTTTCTCCAAAAAAAATGCCCTGCTCTGAAAGCAGGGCATTTGAGGGTCGTATGTTTTAGAAAGAGTTTACAGCTGTACTACATTAGCTGCTGCCGGTCCTTTCTGGCCGTCTACTACTTCAAACTGTACTTGAGCGCCTTCATCAAGTGTTTTGTAACTATCTGATTGGATCGCGGAATAATGGACAAATATGTCAGAACCATTTTCCTGTTCAATAAAACCAAAACCCTTTGACGCGTTAAACCACTTTACAATACCGTTGTTCAATTCTTTTGTTTCCTTTCTGCTGGCCTTTGAGACGGCCAATTCATTGATCGAGGATATTATATATTTACTCTCATGATATAAAAAAACCGTCCGGTGCTCCTCTAAAGAGCATTGGACGGTCAAGAAAGTAATCTCTCAACATGAAAAGCTAATACCCTACTTCACCTGATATTAATACTCTATATTGATTATAAAGCAAGCCTTTTTTACAGGTTTCAGGTAAACGAGCCGGCCTAAGGTAGTAAAGAGTGGCAATTATTGCAGCCATGGCCACCTATAATGCCAGGTAGCTATGGATTTGATGTGGTGCTCATGCATTAAAGAGCTTTTTCAAACAGAGCATTCTTTGCGGTTATGATTACCTCAACAGGTCTCAGTGGAAGCCTAAGGTTATCTGATAGTACAGTTCGTTTTATGCATGGTTTTTTTTATTGAAGCCGGATCTTCCATTTCCATTCCCTCGTCGCTTCACTTCAGGCGTCTTCATACGCAGAGAAAGTGTCCGGTTACCGCATAACCCTACTACGTCACGGATAAAATCGGGGCAGGATTTTATGGTCAGGTCTTTGAGAATATCGATATCCACCTCTCCTCTTCCATCAAAATGAAGAGTGAGATGCAGCGGAGTGAGACCATGGTATCGGTATAAAATTTCCTTGAGCCGGCTTAGATGCTGCCGTGAGGTAGCCTCAGCTTGCAAGGTTATTACAGCTTTTTCTGTATATTTTTCCATGGCCTGTTGAACCAAGCTGATTTCCTGTGCTATTACTTTTGCCCCACGCTCCCCTTGCTGTATTGTTCCGAGGACAACCAGTGGTAGATCACTTCGAAGAATTTCTGAACACTCGGCAAAGGTGGATGGAAAGACAATGACTTCTATCTCGCCTGTCATGTCTTCAATGGAAGTAAAGGCCATTCGGTCGCCTTTTTTGGATTTGTGTTCCTTGTAACTGGAGATGAGGCCACCTATTCGAATTGGCTGCCCATCTCGCCACGTGCCGGCGTTTTCAACATCAGCATCGGTGATCATGCTCATTTCTTCTTTAATGCCTTCCAGTGGGTGGCCGGTGAGGAAGAAACCGACAGTGTCCTTTTCGTAAGCAAGTTTTTTTAATTCAGGCCATTCGTCTATTGCAGGGAGGGTAATTTCAGTTGAACTGGTGGTTTCAGCCTGATTACCTAGGGCAAAGAGGCTCATCTGACCGCTCATGCGATCTCGTTGAATCGCTTTAGCCTGTTCAAGTGCGTGGTCCAGAACTTCCATAAACTGGGAGCGTTTTCCTTTCATGGAATCAAAGGCCCCGGCTTTGATGAGGCTTTCTATGACTTTTCGGTTCACCCGGCTTCCATCAATGCGATTACAGAAATCACCCAGAGAGGCAAATGGTCCATTTTCTTTACGTTCGTCCAAAATAGAATCAAGGGCAGCTCCACCGACATTCTTGACGGCTGCCAGCCCAAATCTGATTCGGTCTTTGATAACCGTAAAGTCATGATAGGATTCGTTTATATCCGGGGGGAGTACATCAATATTATTCTGCTTGCATTCCGAAATATATTTGACCACCTTATCGGTGTTGTCAACATCGCAAGAAAGAAGAGCTGCCAGGAACTGGGCGGGGTAGTGGGCTTTAAGGTAGGCTGTCTGGTAAGCAATAAGAGCATAGGCTGCCGAATGGGATTTGTTGAAACCATACCCGGCAAACTTAGCCATGAGGTCAAAAATGTACTTGGCTTTATCTTCAGGGACATCGAGTTTCTTGGCACCGGCCATGAATTTTTCCCGTTCCTCTTCCATGACCTCGGGTATCTTTTTCCCCATTGCCCGACGAAGAATGTCAGCATCTCCCAGACTGTAGCCTGCAAGAATGTTGGAAATTTTCATGACCTGTTCCTGATAAACAATAACGCCGTATGTTTCTTCCAGGACAGGTTTGATCTGTGGTAACGGGTAGTCTGGCAGCTGGCGACCATGCTTGGTTTCGACAAAGGTGTCAACCATGCCGGAGTCAAGTGGTCCCGGACGATAGAGAGCAACCAGGGCGATGAGGTCGGTGAACTGCTCGGGATGCATCTTGATCAGCAGTTCGCGCATGCCGTCACTTTCCAGCTGGAAAACCCCCAGGCTGTCTCCTCGGCAAAGCAGGTCGTAACTCTTGGCATCATCCATGGGGATTTTGCTGAGCTCAACTTCTTTACCAACATCAAAGGCGATGAGTTTTAAGGCTCGGTCAATGACGGTAAGGGTCTTCAAACCGAGAAAATCGAACTTGATGAGTCCGGTTTTTTCGGTATACTTCATGTCGTACTGGGTCAGAATTTCCTTGTTTGGCCCGATACATACCGGTAGATAATCGACCAGCGGCGTGGGAGATACAACAACCCCGGCAGCATGGGTAGACTTATGCCGAGAGAGCCCCTCAAGGGTTTGTGCCACCGTGAGCAATTCACGGACGTCTTCATCCTTCATCGCGTCCCTGAGGCGTGGCTCTTTGTCGATCGCCTTTTTCAAGGTAATTTTCAGCTCATCCGGTACCAGTTTGGCAATCCGGTCTACAACCGGCAGGGGAATTTCGAGTACCCGGCCAACATCACGCAGCACCGCCCTTGCTTTCATTGAACCGTATGCAACAATCTGGGCGACATAATCATCACCACCATACTTACTGCGCACGTAGTCAATAACCTCATCTCTTCGATCTTTGCAGAAATCTACATCAAAATCGGGCATGGACATACGTTCCACATTGAGGAACCGTTCAAAAATAAGTCCATAGGGAATGGGGTCAATGTCCGTGATAAACATGCAAAAAGCTGCGAGGCTTCCGGCTCCGGAACCACGACCTGGTCCGACCGGAATCTGATGCGCCTTTGCCCAGGTGATAAAGTCGGCAACAATAAGGAAGTAACCTGAAAATCCCATTGTTTTAATGACCCCTATCTCCATGGTTAGCCGGTCTTTGTAGGTTTCTTCAAGTTCCGGTGGAACCTCTTGCAACTCTCGAAGGTGATCAAGCCTTTTCTGTAATCCTTCCCAGCAGGATGTTTCAAAGACATTTTCCAGGGTATCATTTTCAGGTATGGGGAAAATGGGAAAATAGTGGGCACCAAATTCCAATTCAAGGTTACAGCGTTCAGCGACTTCCAGGGTGTTGGTAACTGCCTCAGGGCAGTAATGAAATTGCTTGGCAATTTCCTCCGCTGTTT
The DNA here is from genome assembly GCF_016918565.1 of Desulfogranum marinum. Taxonomy (GTDB): domain Bacteria; phylum Desulfobacterota; class Desulfobulbia; order Desulfobulbales; family Desulfobulbaceae; genus Desulfogranum; species Desulfogranum marinum. The sequence goes on along the minus strand of NZ_JAFFQD010000001.1, from coordinate 79,842 downwards.
TGAAATACAGTTCCTGGGTGGGAAATCGGAATCTGTTGGGATCTGTAATAGTTTTCCCGGTCTGAATGGAGAGAAGGACCTCATGAGCATAAGACTCTTCTTTGCTCAGGTAGTGGCAATCATTGGTCGCAACAAGTTTGACGCCGAGTTCCTCGGCAAGCTCCATTATGCCTTTGTTGGCAATGGTCTGTTCGACAATGCCGTTTTCCTGCATTTCAAAGTAGAGCCGATCTCCAAAGACCTGTTGGATTTCTATCGCCTTGGCCCTGGCTCCGTTAATATCATTGTGGGTAATTCTCCAGGGGATTTCCCCGTGAAGGCAGGCGGTAAGGATTATCAGGCCTTCCTGGTGTTTGTACAGGGTCGGAAAATCGATACGGGGCTTATAGTAAAATCCATGCCGTTGAGCTATGGACGCCAATTTCATTAGGTTGGCATAGCCAACGGCATTGGTTGCAAGAGCGACCAGATGAAAGTTGTGACCAGCAGAACGGTCATGGATATGCATCCCGTTTTCAGCCATGTAAAACTCGCAACCCACAATCGGTTTTACTCCGGCTTTGGTTGCTTTTTCGTGAAATTCAAGAGCCCCGTACATGGCGCCGTGGTCTGTAACCGCTACCGCGGACATGTCGAGCTCGCGGGTCCGGTCAATAAGGTCTTTGAGGCGGATAGCTCCGTCGAGCATGGAGTATTGTGTATGGACGTGAAGGTGAACAAATGGTGCAGACATAGGCGGCAAAGAAAGTGTAAAGATTGGGTGATTGAAAGGGTGGGTATACTTTTTGTTTCTATAAGGAACAGGTCAGTTAAGGCCTATGGTGCCGTCTATATGTGCTTCCTGCAAGTTGGCTCCATCTAGTTTTGCTCCTGTGAGGTTGGCGCGAATAAGATTAGCACCTTGGAGATCGGCACCTCTAAGGTCGGCGTTTTGGAGGTTCGCCCCAGGGAGATTGGCATACTTAAGGACAGCATTTCTGAGGTTCGCCCCCCGGAGGTTCGCCCGACGCAGGTTTGCCATCTGTAAGTCAGCATTCGCCAGGTTGGTACCAGCCAAATTAGCCTCAACCAGGTTGGCTTTATTCAGATCAGCGCCGTCCATATTGCATCCTGGGCAGTTCTTTGCCACCCATTTGACAGTGGCTTGCGTATCTTTTGATGCATGATCGGTAGTTGTCGGCTCCGTAACCGCGTATTGCTCAGTTTTTTGTTGTTGACGACTATTGTTCTGCTCCTCAGAAGAAGAGGTCGTGGGTTGTTGCTGTCGTTGTCGAGCAGATTTACGGAAGCTTTTTTTCTTGGCAGCAGGAGCAACGAAAAGGTGCTTGCTGTCCCCTGCAAAATATACTGCAGAATATTCGACCACATCGGCACTGTTGGCCAGAAAAATTTTCTCACGGTCGCCCCTCATGAAAATCCGATAACATTTCAAGTCGCCATACCACCAACTTTTCATTTTCAAGCACACCTGTCCGTCTTCACTAACGTCCCATCTCCCTGTGTCCTGGTTAGCGTAGAGATCTTTGCCGAATAAACGGCTTGAAGGATCGAAAAAAAGATAGCTATCCTCTTCTGAAGACTGAATGTAGAGGGTGTTCCCTTCTACCAGTTCCAGTATTTCTGCAGGTGGTAATTCTTTGGTTCCGGGCTGGTCGGTAATGGTGCTGACCGTTGCAGGGGAACAGCCTAACAGCAATAAAAGAGAGCAGGCAAAGAAGATGAACTGGTACATGGTTCCGGCAGGCAGGTTTCGCGTAAGCAGCAAGCACGCATTTACAGGGAGTCGTATCTGGCAGGTGATATAATACACATACCTGTAAAATTTTGCCATCCTCTTCTTGGTTGAACTACTCCCGGTCAGGATCTGCTGCAGGCATAAGGGAATCGTCGATATTAAATCTTTTTCTGATTTTTGCCAGCGGTACCAAGTCTGCTTTTCGGGCGGAGGGAGTAAGGAATGAAAGTAATTTTGTTTTTAAAATGGTGGGATTGAGTTCGCTTTGAATAGCAATGATACCTTCCATTATAATTTTTTGGAGCAGCAGCTCATGATTGGTCCTTTCCCGGAGATTGGCAGCAAAGGGTACAAAAAAGAAATTAGCAAAAATGAGCCCATAGAGGGTTGAGGTAAGGGCAACCGGTACTGTTTTAAGAATCACAGAAGTGTCGCCGATTCCTGCGAGCATGGAGATCAGGCCGACAACAGAGCCTATGATGCCAAACGCAGGGAAAAAGTCGCCTATGGTACGGAGGATTCTTTCACTGTCTTCTCTGCGTAGCTTAAAAAAATACATTTCTGTGTTTAAAATATCACGAATTTGATGCGGTTCGTAGTTATCAACCAGGCATCCAAGCCCCCGGCGGAGAAACAAGATAGATGTTTCGTTTTCTTCCTCCTGCAGCGACAAAACACCTTCCATGCGGGATTTTATGGCGAGGTTAATCAGGATATTGACAATATCGTCTTCAGAGATGTTTCTTTGGGTGTACGAAGCGCGGACAACCATATACACGATTCTTAGCCTGCTGACCTGGAAACTTAACAGAGCTGCAGCAGCACTTCCGCCAAGAACGATTGAGAGCCCGGCAATATTAAAATAGAGTGCGAGGTTGCCTTTGATCAAAAAACCGGTAACAAAAATAACAACACACAGAATAAATCCGATCAGGTTTTTTCTTCTCATGATAGTCCTATTCTTTTATTGAGCGGGCTTGGTCCTGTCGATTGCAGGTGGTGGTTCTTTGGAGAGGATGATTTCTACTCTTCTATTTTTACTTCTATTTTTTTCATTGGTGTTTGGTCGAACTGGTCGAAAATAACTAAATCCTGATACCACTATCTGTTTACCGGGGACCCCTATATCCTCTATAAGGAAACGTGCAACCCGGCTTGCCCGTGCAACTGATAACTCCCAGTTGCTGGGGAAAAGCTGCGAATGCATGGGTACGGAATCGGTATGGCCTACTATGTTTATCATATAGGGTGTCTGTGCGATGATGACAGATAGGCTGCGCAGAGATTCTAAAGACTGAGGCGAGAGTTCTGCTTTGCCTGACGCAAAAAGAAGGTCGCCGGCAATGATGATACGTACCGTTTTATCTGGAACTAATTCCACCGAAGCAAAATCGGCCATTTTTTCATCGGTAAGGGTAGTCTGAGAAAGGTCGTAAATTTCAGTGAAAATATTGTCATCGACAGTTGTTTGTTCAGTTTGCTCTTTGATTATCCCTTGTTCAATCTGCAAGCTCTCTTTCACTATCAGTTCACGGGGGATCACTGTGTCGGTAGGCGCAGTCGAGAGGGGCGGCGAAACAGGCTCTATGGGGACTGGTTCGGATAAATCCAATTCGATAGCATTTATTGGAATTTCTTTTTCTGCCAATGTGTCGTCTACTATGATTTCATCTTCAGATACGCGCTCTACTGATTTGAGCTTATCGGCGCGATGTTTTGAGATTTGGGGAGAGATCGGATGAAACGGAAGAGTTGTCTCGGGCGACAACGGCGGTCGGGAAATGATCTCGCCTGCTACTACTTCAACGCTTTCTTGGTTAAGAAACTCACGGTTGGCAAGTTGATAGATAAAAAGGGTGAGAAAGAGGATAAACATCGTCATCATCAGGTCCGCCCATGCGATAGACCAGTGAACAGGTCGCGGAGTACGGGAACGAAAAAAAGAATCCTCTACAACAAAAGTAGGCTGCGTTGTCGCCTTGTGCCAATCAACAGGTGGCCTGGATATACCTTCGACGCTGTCTGCTTTTTTTGTTTCATCCACTGGTGGCAAATGTTTTGACGGAGGGGGAACTTTGTTATCTTCCATGCCTTTTTATCGACAACTTTGTTATTAAACAAAAGTAGAATTTTCATTAGTCACAAGAATATCGATCAGATAGTACCATGTTACCATCATAGACGAGCATTTACTCCAGCTTTTTTTTTAGTGCCGGCGGGAAGAGTGCGGGCCAAGGGGGGGAGATCTTCCTGGTGGTTATTTTTGTGGGCAAAGGTCAGACGTGAGGAAGGAGGCTTTCAACCACTCGAGTTTTTCTAAACTTGCAGCAACATCTTTTGCCGAGCGTTGCTCAAGGGTGCAAAGTAAAGGCTTGTTATGTATGCTTTTGAAAAAGCCGGCAAAATCAAAACAACCAGCACCAATTGCGAGATGAGCATCTCTGGTGCCGTCGTTGTCGTGTAAATGCACCTGCCCCAGCCAAGGACGAAGAGCTTTGACCCAATCTTGCCACGTGGTGTTGGAAAAAGCCAGTACATGACCTGTATCGAGACAGAATCCAAATGGAAACGATTTGAGCCTGGAAAAAAGAGCCAGGTGAACAGATGGATCAAGCTCATAGGTGTTTTCAAACATAACCGGTATGTTTTCCCTTGCTGCAAGTGGCAGCAACCGGCTCCATGTTTCTGTGCTTACATCCAACCAACGGTCGAGATTATGAGCATGTTTATGCGATTCGAAACCAAGGTGACAGACAATGCTTTTGGGTTTGAAAACAGGGAGCAGCGAAAAGGCCCGATGAAGTTTTTGCCGTGATAAAGATATGATTTGAGAATCAAATCCACCTGGGACGAGGTCGTGAAAAGGGGCGTGTAGAGTACAGGAGAGTCCGTGGTCCCTGAGCTTGTCAGCCATTTCCTGGAAGTTTTTATCTGGTTCGGTCCATAGAAAATTCCCCTCAAGGCCTATTTCGGGTTGAAGCTTGTTGTCTAAAAAAAAAGGAAGCAGGTCGTCGGGACAAAGACGATCAAATGGTGCGTTTATAAAGCAGGCACGGGTGAGATGCTTGTATTTTTTGAGATCTGGTAATGGCGTCATAAAAGGAAGAACCCGCCACACTGAAGTGGCGGGTTATAATCAATAGAACGAAAGGAAGCGTTACTCTTTATCCTGTTTGAGCGACTTGACAAAAAGACCGCCGGCCAACCCTATGAGTCCCAATTCCTTTATCTGCTTCAGTGCGGGTTGTGACATTTTCGCAAGCATAATGCGCCTGAGTGAAGCTTCAGGCATCTCCTGAGGTGCGCTCTGCATCAGCAGTTCCATGTCAGCCTTTTTGCTACTGTAATAGCGGCCGTTGGAGCCAATCTGCACGGCTGGTGACGTGAGGGCTACAGCTCCTTTTTTGACATATTGCGAAACCTCTGATTCAGGGTCATCAAGGTCGCCGAAAATTCTGGCCCCTGCAAGGCAGGTCTGTACACAAGATGGAGCAAGTCCTTCGGCGACTCTTGGCATACAGTAGGTGCATTTGTCCGCTTTACCGTCACTTTCGTCGTCGGCGAGATCTTCATTGATGTATCTGGCACCATAAGGGCAGGCATCACGGCAGGCGCCACAGCCTATACAACGTTCCTTGTCAATCTGGACGGTACCGTTGAATGGGTCTTTCCAGGTAGCAGCAACTTCCATGGTGACGGTTTTGCCAGTCTTTGCATCCTTCATGGTCATATTGACTGTATCAGCAGGGCAGACGTCTACACATGGGGGCTCATCGCAGTGGTTGCAAAGTCCCGGATAATACGTGTAGGACATGCCGGCTGATGTATTTGCCGGTCCTAGTCGATATACCCAATTGCGCCCAAACTCGGCGGGTACCTCCCACTCAGCTTTACAGGCAATTGTGCAGGCGTGACAGCCAACACATTTGTCGATATCGATAATCATGCCATATTGCATTTCTCATTCCTCCAGAGAATATCTTACTTGATGGTTGCGAGCGTGTGATTATATGCAGCCATCAACTGACTTTTACAAGTTTGACAAAGTTATTGCGCATACCATGGCAACCTGTTTCAGGATCAACAGCCAGTTTGGTAATAAGGCTCGTGTCATCGATGCCTTTGTTATGCCCTATTGTCAGTTCCGGGTTTATGGAGCCGAAGCCGTGGTAGATGTAAACCGCATCTTCACGGATACCCGGTGTTACCTTGACGGTTGCCGTCGTACGTGACTTGACCCCGTCTTGGTTTTCCAAGGAGACTGTATCGCCTTCTTTAAAGCCCAGCTTGGAAGCAACTTTGTCGTTGAGCCATACAGGGGTGCTGTCCATGGCAGCCATCAACCATGCATTGTTTTGGGTACGGTTGAAGGTGTGTACCGGCGAGCGACCGTATAAAAGGCGCATGTATCCTTGAGGAGCCCTTTCCACTGGAATATAGGTAGGGATCGGTGGGTAACCCGCATCTTCCAGATCTTCATTGTAGAAAATAACAGTCATGTCCTCGGAAATACCATATGGATCTTTACCAGGTTGGATATGGATTCCATCTTCAGCACGAATTTTATCTATACTGAGACCGACGCCGGCTAGACGGGTATTGACCATCTCAACCTGATCTTTGGTGGGAATGAATTCGCCGTATCCCATCCGTTTAGCCAGTTCATTGGTAATCCAGATACCGTCTTTACGTTCAAATTCAGGATCCACAAGCGGCATGCGAGGGGCGATATACTGCTGGTGTTCGTCCGCAAAGTTCCACTGGGTGCCGGTTTTTATGTAGTCGTATCGCTCGAGGTAGGAGCATTCGGGCAGGAGTATGTCAGCATACATGGTGATGTCTGTAGGCATGACATCGGTACACATGACAAAATCCATCTGTTCGAGCATTTTAATGGTTTTTTCCTGATTGGGAATAGTTTGAATCGGATTTTGTCCCCAGATCACACATCCTTTAATGGGGTAAGGCTTGCCGGTGATGGCAGCATCGCGAATCAAATCCGTCGGAGTTCCCGGAGGGGAAAAATCATGCGAGTTATCAGCATAGTCACTGAGCAGATCAGGGTCATGGTCACCATGGGGCCAGCTCACTTTTTTTAACCCCTTTGGTCCTTTGGGAGGAACAAATGCGCCTTTAACGCCAAAGGCACCAAGTACGCCTGTCAGGCAGGCAAGGGCACGCTGTCGCTGAAAGTCGTTTCCATACCAGGACACATGGCGACCAGGGTGGATAGCCACGTTCGGCATGTTGGCAGCCAACAGGTCGGCGACCTCTTTTATCTGGGCAACAGGTATATCGCATTCAGCAGCAGCTTTTTCAAGTGTCCATTCTTTGATGCCTTCTGCAAATTCCTCAAATCCTTCACCGTATTCATCGACAAAGTCTGCTGCATATTTATCATTTTGGATGAGGTAGTTCATAATAGCCAGCAGCATGGCCGTGTCAGTTCCCGGACGGATGGGTACCCAAATGTCAGCCTTTGCTGCTGATGCAGAAAAACGTGGGTCAACGACAACCAGTTTGGCTCCATTTTCCAGTCCCTTAAGATAACGCTTAAGGTGGGAGACATGAACATTCTCTCCAAAGTGGCCGCCTAAAAGGAAGATCACCTTGGTATTAGGCATGTCTACGTTTTCGCCAGGCGGTTGTTCGATGGTGGCCATATAGGCCATATCCCTGATGCCGCGGCACTGGAAGAAGGATGCTTCAGACACGTTAGGTGTGCCTACCGTGTGCTCAAAGAAATGGAAGGGATAACTGGCAGATGCTCCATGGGGGAATATTGCAAGACTTTCCGGCCCGTGTTCGTCGATCACGTTTTTCAGCTTGGTGGCACAGGTGTCAAGCGCTTCATCCCAGGTGATGCGTTGCCATTTTGGAGCTCCCCTTTTGCCAACATTTTTCATGGGGTACTTCAGGCGGTCTGGATCGTATAGCAGCTTTACGCCGGCATTCCCGCGGGCACAGATGGAGGCGCCATTGTCGATGGATTTGGGGTTGCCTTCAATCTTTACCAGGCGGCCATCACGAACTTTTCCAACCAGCTGGCATCTCCAGAAACACATTTCACAGACACCGCCAACAACCGTGTCTGTATCTTTAAAGCTTCCTGGTGGTACCAGTGGTGCTTTTGCAACTCCAGTCTCTGCTTTTGCCACTACTTTTGATAGCGGCACGGACGCAGCGGCAATGGAGGCGGTTTTTAAAAAATTCCGCCTGGAAAGATGTATTGCCATTTACTGTTCCTCCTTGGTGAAAAAATCAATTAACTGTATCGACACCCTGTAAAATGGATGACGAGCTTCCTGTATACTGTGCTTTAAAAATCGTATAAACCATGGCCGAAAGAGTGAGTGCAAAAAAAGCGTTTCCTCTTCCCGTCTGTTTTCGCCGGCAAGTGCTGCTAAAAATTCGAGCTCATGCTGGATATGGTCTGGTGGTTCGGTGGATGATGTGACTTCATACCCGCAACTGCGATAAAAATCTTTGATTTTTTCTGTAGTTTTTCCCTGGATGGATCTGTCACCATCCATATACACAGAGGCGTAGGGCGGTATGGTCGTTCCTGGTGAAGCATTTATAAAAAGCTGGGTATATTCTATTTGGAGATCATTGAGGAAGTCACCTGTTTGCGACCGCCACTTTTGCATATCCGCATATTCTTCTTTCCACTCAAGAGATTGTAATAAGGCTTCGTATGCATCAAGAAACTGCCCGTCAAGAAAGGATGAGTCTGGGTAGCGCATAGCCAAAGCGAGAAAACCATAAATTTCACTGAGCAGACTTGCCTCGGTCGAAAGTTCAGTTTCCAGTTTGGGAGCTTGTGATTCGGTGCTGTGCATGGCGTGGGAGTATAATCGTGGGAGTTAACAGGAAAGAAGATTACAGAGAAACTAACGTGAACATTCTGTGACCAGGTATCAAGGCCCTTGGCTGAGTGAGAAAGCGTATCATAGCTGCTGTATAGGTAATATGAATGACATCGTAAAAATGATCATGTTCACACAACGTAGCACATAATCCATTATTATACAATAACCGTCTCTTGTTCAATTGACCGTCTGTATAACAGGCAAGAGGATACATATTATGTATGTTCCTGGAAAATGACTTGATCAGTATTTACTCAGTAATGATGATCGGTTGAGTGCGTTTTGCTGAGGAATGCATCCTTTGCTTTTTTTATTGCAGATGGTGAGTAGGAAGAATCACTTAGACACGACAATGGTAAATAGAAAAAAAAATCGTGTTTTAAACTGCAACAATTGGCGTGGAGACCCGTGGTTGGCAAAATTTTTTTCTGCATGAAATGTGGATTAGAAGGGGGGTGACCTAGGAAAAAATGTAAAAAAATAATGAAAGGGCAAGCATGAAAGAATAATTGTTTTTAAGGGAATTATCGCTGAATGTTCATTCATTGTGAATAGTATTGCGCAAAGGGGATGCCAAAAAACATAAACAGGAGCTTGCCAGTATAATTATTATCTGTTAATATGAAAAATTAATGACTGCATCTCGTTGAATTTCTTGCACTTTTCGTGCCGTAATCCTGTTTCCGCCCCAGCACCACATCTTGGCCTGTTTTCACGTTTTTTATCTCTTGACTCGTAGAATGCGGATTGTTATAAGAGCTTAGCTTCATTTTCATATTTCTTGCTGAAGTGGTTGTATTGATTGCGTTGTCCACCAATAGATACGGGGAGTCAACTCCGTATCTATTACAATAGTAAATCATACAAGGGGGAGGTAAGTTTCATGAGTCAAGACAAAGTGCCTGTACAAGCTTGGATTACCACATTCGCGGGTACGGCGATTAACGCCTGTCTGGGTATTCTTTATGCTTGGAGTGTCTGGAAAGGGGCGATGATTGCCCCGTCCGTCGACATGGTTGGGCAGCCAATGGGTGGCCTAAATGAAGGTTGGAGTTATTTATCTGCGGCTCAGCTTTCTACTCCTTTCTCGCTTGCAATTATTTTCTTTGCACTGACAATGATTCCTGGTGGAAAGATCCGAGATGCATTTGGTCCTAAATTTGGCGCCACTCTTGGTGGTCTTCTACTTGCTGTTGGTTGTATCGTAGCAGGAATGATGAAAAGCTACATGGGATTGATGATCGGTTTTGGTGTGCTTGGCGGTACTGCAATGGGTATCGGTTATGCTTCTCCAACTCCTGCTGCATTAGTATGGTTTGGAGCTCATATGCGCGGCTTGATCGCTGGTCTTGTTGTAATGGGCTATGGTGGCGCGGCGCTGTACATCTCGCCTCTGGCAAAATTTTTACTCGGTAAATATGGTATTACCGGTAGTTTTGTTGCTCTTGGTATTTTCTTTGCCGTAATTGTTATCATCGCGGGACAACTTCTTCTGACTCCACCACAAGGCTATGTTGCACCGGTACAACGTTTAAAAGAAGGGGCAACGGCACCCAAAAGGGCTGTTGCAACCACCAAAAACTGGAAGTGGCAACAGATGGTCAAGACTCCTCAGTACTGGATGCTGCTTATTATGTTTATCTGCGCTACCCAGTCCGGACTTCTTATCATTGGTAACGCTGCAGGCGTTCTGAAAAAAGTAGGTGCCAGTATTCCTTTCTTGGCAGCCAACGGTTGGATTTTAGCATCTTTCGGTGGTATTATGAATGCTGCCGGTCGACCATTTACAGGGATTTATGCTGATAAATGGAGCAGGATGAAAGCTTATGCCTTGAATAACTTCATGGCTTGTATCGCTCTTGCCAGTATGCCTTTTATCATCGGTTCTGGAAATGTACTCCTGCTCTTTGTCGCAGCGGGTGTCGGATACTGGCAATACGGTGGTCTGCTGTCACTGATGCCGTCTTTTATTGCAGACTTTTATGGCCCAAAGAATCTTGCTATGAACTTTGGAGTGGTCTTCTTCGGTTGGGGACTGGGTGCATTTATGCCTAGGCTTGCAGGAATGATCGAAGATAAGACAGGTAGTCTTACTACTGCCTTCTATCTGTCAGCGAGTCTGCTGGTACTGTCAGTTGTAATTGCACTTATGCTCAAGCGTCCGGATGATTCCCATATCCCGGCAGAGCAGTAAAAGGTCCTTTACGGAAAAGAAAATGTAAGGAGTCGGTTCTGTAAGAACTGTCTTACAAAGCGGATATGCCGAAACGGCATATCCGCTTTTTTTGTAAAGCTTATGTTGTACCCGTCACAAAAGTCGGGGTGAAATTTGATGGAGGGGTTATGGATATGCAATTGGAGCCCGGCGTTCAGGGGCGGGAAGAACTGATTGTTGAGCAAAAGGATACCGCAGCACGTTACGGGAGTGGTCTTGTAGAGGTGTATGCTACCCCGGCAATGGTCGCCCTGATGGAGAAAACATGTCTTCAGTCGGTGTTGCCGTTTCTGCCGGCAGGGCATGGAACGGTTGGCGTGAAAGTCAATGTCTCCCACAGCAAAGCAACGCCGGTAGGAATGCAGGTAGTGTGTGAGTCCGAGTTAATTGAGGTGGACCGGCGGCGGCTCGTATTTAAAGTTGTTGCCAGAGATGAGGTCGGCGAAATAGGTAGAGGGCTCCACGAGCGTTTTGTTATTGATACGGAAAAATTTATGGCGAAGTTGTAATTTTGTCCCGTGTGTTTTTTTGGGGGTGCCTGCAGCTGATTGCTTGCCGCAGAGGATATGCGAAAGGAGTTTTCTCCCTGCCTTCTTCTATGGCTAGGCAGGGAGAAAGTTGCTTTATTGCTTTTTATCCGGTGTGTTGTACTTATTTAATACGCCATACAGCATGTCCGGCAAGTCGTCTTGCTGTCTTGAACTACGCTTGATCTGCACTAAACATTTTTCAAGAGTGATACGCTCTCCTAGGACAACATGTCTTAGAATCAGGGATATAAGGCGAGTTATCGTTGTGAGGTTCGAGATTCTTGATTGAAGCTGATGGTCTCGTTCAAAGGCTGTGGATGCAAATATTTCCACAGGGTTTCCATTTATCTCGCTTACCGAGAGATACCATTTGTTGAACTCTCGATCAACGGTGCGGTATCGTTTACCATCCAGTACTTCTGGAAGCTCGCCTTCTGAATCAATGGTATGTGGGTGTGGCTTTAGAAGGATAGGCTCGTCCTGATATTTTCGCCAGAGATTTTTAATGAGCCCAGGATTGTTCTGCACGGTTTCAAGTAGTAAGGTGCATCTGGAGCAGGCCATTTGTCCTTCAACGTGCTGGAGCTTTTTTTCAGCGAGACCGCAGATGTCACAGATTATCTTGGTGTTGGTATCCTTCAAGTTTGCACTCCTGTTTTTGGTTGGATCAACGTATTCATGGATTCTATACCCTGCCTGTTTCGATCAGAAAAGAAAAAATAACATTGTCACAGGAAAGAAATCATGCGCAGTCGATTTAATCGCCGCCAGGATATGCAAACAAGGTATATTAAGGCAAGACGCCGTGGCCTTGCCTATGCCAAACCTGGTGTTCATAATTGTATTATTATTATTGACGGGCTGAAGCCGGATTTCAATATAGGTAAGATCATTCGTTCTGCAGATGCCTTTAGTCTTCAAGAGGTGCATCTTGTCGGGGTTGATTTTTTTGATCCTGAACCGGCTAAAGGTTCCATGCGTTGGGTGGTGCTCCATCAGCATCCCGATTTTCAATCCTGTTATGAGGCGATTTCCGATAAAGGGTTTATCTTTTATTGCCTGGAGCCGGCAACAGATCGTTTGCTTGGGAGTGAACAATTTCCTGAGAAAACAGCATTTATAGTCGGGCATGAAGAGTTCGGGGTGAGTTTTGATATTTCTCAGTACCCTGCCATTCGTTCACTGGCAATACCACAATGGGGGCATGTCCAAAGTCTCAATGCGAGTGTTGCCGCTTCCGTGGCAATGTATGAATATGTCCGTCAGCATGGTACGTGCAAGGAATTGCAGGAAAAGGATAGGGAGTGATAACTTTTTATGATGACAACGGTTAATGCCCAGTGACCGGGGTGCGCATTTTGTTGGCTTTTTATCTAATTGAATTTTAGCCTGATTTTTTTTGTTTATCCATCCGTTTTTTCTTCTGTTGATGGTTATTTTGCTGGGTGCTGATGTTTTTCTCTTGCATCTTGCAACGTTGTTGGTAGAATTTACACCTTTGGTTTTAGCATATAGAGTATCGAATATTTACCTATTTTGAGAGTAAAAATGGAATACAGGGACACACTTAACCTGCCGAAAACAAGCTTCAAGATGAAGGCCAACCTTACCCAGAAAGAACCGATAGCGCTTAAGCGTTGGGAAAAGGGAGAGCTTTATAAAAAATTGCAGCAGCACGCCGAAGGAAAGCCATCTTTTATTCTGCACGACGGCCCTCCTTATGCTAATGGAAATATCCATCTAGGGACCGCATTCAACAAGGTCCTAAAAGATATAATTCTTCGCTCCAAAAGAATGGCTGGCTTCAATGCTCCCTATATTCCAGGGTGGGACTGTCATGGACTGCCCATTGAGCATAATGTGGATCTTGAATTGGGAGCAAAAAAACAGGAAATATCCACCCTCGGTAAAAGGGGGGCCTGCCGCAAGTATGCCGGGAAATGGATTAAGACCCAGAAAGCACAATTCAAACGTCTTGGGGTTCTTGGCGACTGGGACGAGCCTTACCTCACCATGAATTATTCTTATGAGGCAGCGATAGCAGCCGAGTTTAATAAATTTCTTCTTTCCGGTGCTGTGGTTCGTTCTAAAAAGCCTGTGTACTGGTGTTCTTCGTGCGGCACAGCGCTCGCCGAAGCAGAGGTAGACTACGCTGATCATACATCTCCGTCTGTCTACGTTAAATTTCCAGTTATTGACGATTTGAGCGAAATTATACCTGAGTTAAGCAACAAAAAGGTGAATGTCCTTATCTGGACAACCACTCCCTGGACCTTGCCTGCAAATCTGGCCGTTGCCTTTCATCCTGATTTCGTTTATGCGGCCGTCGCTGTTGACGGTGAGATTTGGATAATGGCCAAAGAATTGGTCGAGCCTTGTTTTGAATCGTTTGGGCGCGATGACTATGCAGTGGTTGCAACATTTTCAGCCAAAGAGCTTGAGGGGAAAAGATGTCGTCACCCGTTTTTGGAGCGTGATTCATTAATGGTGTTGGCAAATTATGTCACCACCGAGTCGGGAACTGGTTGCGTGCATACTGCTCCCGGCCATGGTGCCGATGACTATTTGACCGGATTGCGTTATGGACTGGATATCTTGTCTCCGGTCACTGATGATGGACATTTTACAGAAGAAGCAGGAAAATATGCCGGGCAGCTAGTGCCGGATGTCAACAGGCAGATAGCTGATGATATGCTTGCAGACGGTTCTATGGTCCATGAAAAATCTATTCATCACAGTTATCCCCATTGCTGGCGATGCAAAAAGCCCGTCATGTACCGGGCCACTGCACAGTGGTTCATCTCCATGGAAAAACTTGAATTGCGCGAAAAGGCACTGAAAGCTATCCAGCAAGTAAAGTGGACACCTAGCTGGGGAGAGCAGCGTATTTACGGTATGGTTGAATCTCGGCCTGACTGGTGCCTGTCTCGTCAACGCTCATGGGGAGTGCCGGTAACCGTGCTTACCTGTGAGGCCTGCGGTGAAATATTAAAAGATCCCGGTGTATGTGAAAAAATTGAACAGGCTTTTTTCCAGGAAGGAGCAGACGCCTGGTTTAAGCACGAGGCTGCAGATTTTGTACCTGAAGGAACGTCTTGTAGCTGTGGTAGCAATATTTTTGTCAAGGAATCAGATATCTTGGATGTCTGGTTTGATTCCGGTACCAGTCATGCCGCTGTGTTGGAAACGCGTGAAGAGCTGCATTCGCCGGCCGATCTTTATTTGGAAGGCAGTGATCAGCATCGGGGCTGGTTTCAGTCCTCTCTGCTCACTTCTATTGGAACCCGCAATCGAGCTCCTTATCACGGGGTGTTAACCCACGGCTACGTAGTAGATGGACAAGGGAAAAAGATGTCCAAGTCAGTGGGTAACGTCGTTGCTCCACAAGAAGTGATAGATAAATATGGTGCAGAAGTTTTACGGTTGTGGGTATCTAGTGAAAACTATCAGGATGATGTTAAGGTTTCCGATGAAATCTTGAAACAGGTGTCTGACGCTTACCGGAAAATACGCAATACCATTCGTTTTTTATTAAGCAATATATATGATTATAACCCTGATATTCATCAAGTAGCGCCTGAGCACTACACAGAACTTGATAGGTGGGCCCTTGCAAAATTTGCAGCTTTGACCGATCGGGTCACCCTTGCCTATGAGCGGTATGAATTCCACACCGTGTACCATTCCATTTTTAATTTTTGTGGTACTGTTATTTCCAGCATCTACATGGATGTTCTCAAAGACAGGCTGTATTGTTCAACTCCTGATGCTGCTGAACGTCGTGCAGCGCAGGCTGTGATATCACGAATCCTGGATGGGTTGCTCCGGTTGATGGCACCAATTCTCTGCTTCACTGCAGATGAAGCATGGGCTTCGTTCCATTCGTTGCCTCAAAACGGTGCTCTTGAAGAGACAATTAGTTTTGCTGCATTTCCTGATGTGCAGGATATTAAATCTGATAAGGAGTTGCTCACCCGGTGGGATACTTTGTTGGAATTACGTAGCGCAGTGACCAGAGTGCTTGAAAATGCCCGTCGGGAAAAAATCATAGGACTCTCTCTTGATGCAGAAGTTGTGCTGCAGGCGAATGATGCTCTGATCCCCTTTCTGGAAGAGCATCAAGAACAGTTACAAGAACTCTGTATTGTTTCTTCGCTGCGACTGGTGAAAGAGGATAACCAAGAAGTGGGAGTGCAGTTCGTAGCCGCCGAAAATTTAAATGGTCTGCAAATAGCCGTACAGCCTGCATCCGGAAAAAAATGTGAGCGTTGTTGGATAGTGTCACCCTCTGTCGGTTTAGATGCGGAACACCCAACGATATGTGCCCGCTGTTCCGCTGTTGTGCGTTCGCTTGCCTAGAAAGATCGTAAACGCCATGCGTTCATTCATCGTGGTGCTGCTGGTTGCCGTCCTTGATCAGGCAACCAAGATCTGGATAGTGCAGCATTTTGACTTGTATGAAACCCGGGAGATTGTTCCGGGTTTTTTTAACCTGACCTATCTCACCAACAATGGGGCTGCTTTTAGTATGCTGGCTGGTCAGCCGGCATTATGGAGGCAGTTGTTTTTTATCTGTGCCACTATCATCGCCATGGTCATTATTGTGATTGCTCATCGCAGTTATTCAAGGGAAAGCAACTGGTATAGTGTTGCACTCTCTCTTATTGCCGGTGGTGCGATTGGAAATCTCATTGATCGAGTTCGGTTGAGTTATGTGATTGATTTTCTCGATGTGTATGTTGGAACCTCACACTGGCCCGCATTTAATATTGCTGATTCTGCAATTACAGTAGGGGTGATCCTGTTTATTGTTACCAATGTTATTCTTGAGCGGGCAAAGAAACACACCAAGTAGTGAGTATTAGAAGTAGTAATGAAAAAAACAGCTATTTTTTTCCCAGGACAGGGATCGCAATATATTGGCATGGGGCAGCAGTTTCTCGAACAGGATCAGGACGCTGCTGACCTCTTCCGGTTGGGAGGTGAAATATCAGGATTTCCGCTCAAAGAGCTCTGTCTTGATGGACCGCTTGAGGAGTTAACCAGAGTCCTACACCTTCAGCCGGCACTGACGGTTATTAACCTTATTTGCTGGCAACAACTGCTTAAGATGCTGCCTGGTTTTAAACCTGACTACCTTGCTGGTCATAGTTTGGGTGAGTATTCCGCTTTGCATGCTGCAGGAGTACTTTCCGCAGCTGACACGTTATCTCTGGTGACCAAACGTGGAGAGCTGATGGAGCGAGAAGGCGCTGCAAATCCAGGTGGAATGCGCGCTGTTTTAGGCCTTTCCCGTGATACAGTTGAGGCATTGCTCACCAATTCCACAGGGCCGGGTGTTGCTGTTATTGCCAATCATAACACGCCGGCACAGGTGGTGATTTCCGGGGATGCGCAGGGATTGGATACTGTGAGTGCTCTCTGTCAGGAAGAGGGCGGTAAAGTTATTCCATTGCAGGTGAGTGTTGCCAATCACAGCCCGCTTGTTGCCGGTGCTGTAGCTGATTTTGCTGATTTCATGGAGACCGTCTCTTTTCAGTCCCCCTCTATACCCGTCTTTTTCAACGTGACTGCAGAGTCGATTGAGCAACCTGAGGATATTCGATCTGTAATGGCACGGCAAATCGCTTCACCTGTACGCTGGGTTGAAATAGTTGACAAGATGGTTGCCGACGGGGTTGAGGTTTTTGTTGAGCTAGGTCCGAAAAATGTACTTACAGGTATGATGCGAAAAATTTTACCGAGAAAGTCAGGAGTAACTTGCCTGCAGGCCGACACCCCGGAACGTTTACAAAAGGTAGTTGATACTATTGCCGGGTGATAAAAGCCTGGATCGTCATGGTTTTCTTCCTGCTTGACAAGAGTTGATCTATGGAGTAATAGTGTAAAATTTCCGTTTTCAAAATTTTAATGGCTTCTTTCCGGCTGTAAGCCGAAAGAGCCGTTTTTCTATAGACAGGATATGTTTGAAAATTTAACAGACCGACTTGAAGGTGTATTTAAGAAACTCCGTGGCCACGGTAAGCTGACTGAAGAAAATATTCAGGAAGCTATGGGAGAGGTGCGTAAAGCACTTCTTGAGGCTGATGTCAACTTTAAGGTTGTTAAGGAGTTTGTTGCATCTGTTACCAAGAAGGCTGTGGGGCACGAGGTCCTTACTAGCCTTTCTCCTGGGCAACAGGTTGTTAAAATAGTCCATGACGAACTCGTTGAGTTGCTTGGCAGTCAGGCAGAACCTCTTCAGCTTGATGGCCGACAACCTGTGGTTATCATGATGGCTGGGCTGCAAGGGTCGGGTAAGACCACCACTGCAGCCAAGTTGGCTAAGCAACTTAAGGCCGGCGGGCGTAAACCACTGCTTGTTCCTGCCGATGTCTACCGTCCTGCAGCTATCGATCAGTTACAGGTTCTTGGTAAGCAGGTGGAAGTACCTGTGTTTGACTCATCTACCGATCAAAAACCGGTGGATATAGCAGAAGCCGCCCTGGCCAGTGCTCGGGAGAGCAAGTGCGATACCGTTATTATCGATACTGCCGGTCGACTCCATGTCGACGAAGCGTTGATGAACGAGTTGCGTGACATCTGTAACGCTGTAGATGTTACAGAGACCCTTTTCGTCGCTGATTCGATGACAGGGCAGGATGCCGTAACCGTTGCCGCTAAGTTTAACAGTGATCTTGAAATCACTGGTGTTATACTCACCAAAATGGAAGGTGACGCCCGCGGCGGTGCTGCATTATCTGTTAAAAAGGTAACAGGTAAACCCATTAAATTTGTGGGTGTGGGCGAAGGTGTCGATGCGCTCGAAGTTTTTCATCCAGATCGGACTGCCTCAAGAATTCTTGGAATGGGAGATGTTCTATCTCTTATTGAGAAGGCCGAGGCCGTTGTTGATCAAAAGAAAGCGCAGAAACTGGCAAGGAAAATACAGAAAAACGAATTTACCCTTGAAGATTTCCTAGAGCAAATTCAGCAGATCAAGAAAATGGGTAATCTTGAACAGCTTATGGGAATGATTCCAGGAATTAATAAGTTAAAGCAGGTGAAAGACGCACCTAAGCCTGATGAGAAGGAACTCGGTAAGACCGAAGCCATTATTCGGTCAATGACATTGAAGGAAAGGCGTAATCATCGGATCATCAATGCCTCCAGGAGGCAAAGAATAGCCAAGGGTTCCGGCACCTCCGTTGCGGAGGTGAACAGGGTGCTGAAGAGCTATACCATGATGTTGAAAATGATGAAAAAACTCAAAGGTAAATCGGTAGTGCGGGGTGGAAAACGTCGCAAAATGCCGAAGGGGTTAACCCGGTAGGTACCAACTTTTATATTTTT
This sequence comes from Desulfogranum marinum, assembly GCF_016918565.1. Lineage (GTDB taxonomy): Bacteria > Desulfobacterota > Desulfobulbia > Desulfobulbales > Desulfobulbaceae > Desulfogranum > Desulfogranum marinum. Next base: position 61,158 of record NZ_JAFFQD010000001.1, on the reverse strand, counting down.
TTCAACAGTCGTTGCTGAACAACTGTTGAGATCGTTTTATATCCACAGGAGGATAACTAGCAATGGCAGTACATATTCGATTGACAAGAAAAGGCCGCAAAAAGAGCCCATTTTACAGAATAATCGTGGCTGATAGTCAGGCACCCCGTGATGGTAAGTTTTTAGACATTGTTGGAACGTATGATCCGATGCAGGAACCGGCTGCTGTCTCCATTGACAGTGAAAAGCTTGATGGATGGATTAAAAAGGGTGCAAAGCCGACAGTCACTGTGAAAAGCCTTATCAAAAAGCATGCTGCTGAACCTGTTGCTGCTGCATAAATGAAAGAAATAATCGAATTTATTGCTCAAAGGCTTGTTGATAAGCCTGATGAAGTAAATGTTTCTTTGCGGGAAGAAGATGACAGTGTCGTTGTCGAACTGCGGGTAGCGCAAGAAGACTTAGGCAAAGTTATCGGCAAACAAGGCAGAACAGTACGGGCAATGCGCACCGTACTTTCTGCCTCACTTGCTAAAGAAAATAAGCGTTCTCGACTCGAGATACTAGAGTAGCTATGAATAATACCGGAGGGCAGACCGGTAGCTTTGTTCTGCTGGGCAAGATTGTCAAAGCACATGGAATTCGTGGTGAGGTGAAGATTTATGCCTTCACTGAAACTGCAGCTAACCTCTACGACTACACGAGATTTTATCTGTCGGCTGATGATGGTAAAACTCACACTGTATACACTGCTAAAAAAATGCGTGCTCAGGGTGGAGTAGCTATTACTGCGTTTGAAGGGTGTGTTAATCGCAATCAAGCCGAGATCCTGGTAGGGCAGGGGGTGTGGGTTGATGCGGATGATTTGCCGGAACTCGATGACGGTGAATTCTATCTGCATTCTCTGCAAGGGAAGCAGGCTATGACTGTTGAAGGACAAAATATTGGCAAGATTGTTGCTGTTATAACAGGGAGAGGGCAAGATTTGCTCAGTATTCAGGATGACGGGAAGGAATATCTCATTCCCTTTGTCGCTGATTTTGTTGTTGAAAATAAAGACGATGAAATCATCTTTTCTCTACCACCAGGGCTGTTGGAAATCAACGGTTAGACTCGTAGTATATGATTTTCGACATATTAACTATTTTTCCCGACTTTTTTGAGTCTCCCTTGCAAGAGGGTATTATCCGCAGAGCATTAGGCGCAGGAAAAATAGATGTGAACATACGTAATATACGTGAGTATGCTCTTGATCGGCATAAAATGACCGATGACAGACCATTTGGCGGTGGTGAAGGAATGGTTATGAAACCTGAGCCGCTTGCAGCGTGTATAGATGATATAGTCAGTGATGGTAGGGCATATAAAGTTATAGCTCTATCCCCAAGAGGCAAACAGTATACGCAGCAAGTAGCACAACAATTAGCTGCTGAACCGCGATTGATTTTGGTCTGCGGGCGCTACGAAGGGATAGATCAACGTTTCACCGACAGATATGTTGATCAAGAAATCTCCATCGGGGATTATGTTCTTACAGGTGGAGAATTAGCAGCAATGATAATGGTTGATTCGATTACCAGGTTATTGCCGGGGGTTTTAGGATGTTGTGATTCAGCTACCAATGATACTTTTAGTAGAGGCTTGCTGAAGCACTCACAATATACCCGGCCAAGGGAGTTCCAGGGGCAAACAGTTCCTCAAGCTCTGCTCTCTGGAAATCATGCTGCGATTGAGCAATTCAGATTGACAGAGTCGGTGAGGTTGACCTTGAAACATCGTCCAGACCTCCTTGCCGAGGCACAATTTTCCTCAGCGGAAAAAAAAATGCTTAGGCAGGAAGGCTTGCTTGATGCTATTCAGGATATAAACCAAGCACCATGATTGTGCCAACACCAATACACGTCGAAGTTGTTCTTGTCCATGCTCCGGTTGTCAATAAAAAAGGCGAAACCATTGGGTCGGCTGTTACCAATCTGGACCTACATGACATTGCACGGGCAGGGAAGACGTTTGGGGTGGATACCTTTTGGGTAGTCACACCTTATCAGGAGCAGCAAAATTTGGTCAATCAAATCACCTCCCATTGGACGGCAGGACATGGTGGTAAAGTTGCCAGCGACAGAGCCGAGGCATTATCAATTATTAAGGTCAGTGAAGATCTGGATTCGGTAATTGCCGGTTCTACACAAAAGAATGGACAAAAACCCTTTATTCTTACCACCTGTGCCAAGGACGTAAGCAATCAATTGCACTATAAGGCGGTAAGGGATAAAATTTATAATGGTGTCCCGGTAATGCTGCTTTTCGGCACAGCATGGGGGTTAGCACCCAGTGCTATGGAGATTGCAGACGCAACATTGCCCCCTATCAAGGGTGAGAGTAGCTTTAACCATCTATCCGTACGTTCTGCAGTCTCGATTATTCTTGATCGATTGCTGAGCAAAGGGTAGAGAAAACATAGTATTTTATGGAGTTAGAAACTGGAAGCATCATACAAATGAGTATGTTGCCTATTGACAGTGTTATAAAGGATGATTTGGAGGCATCCCTCGGGTCGGAGAGCACCGCAGGCTGCAAGAAGTGCCCGTAAATAGTTAAAGATGGCAATGAATATATTAGACAAAATTGATATGGAACAGATGCGATTTGATATCCCGGATTTTCGTCCAGGAGATACTGTGAAAGTTCACATTCGAATCGTTGAAGGGAGTAAAGAGCGTGTACAGGTTTTCCAGGGCGTAGTGCTCAAGCGCAAACGTGGGAAAATGAATGCCAGTTTCACGGTGCGGAAAATATCCCATGGTGTTGGCGTTGAAAAAACATTTGCTCTACATTCTCCACGCCTTGAAAAAATTGAGGTCGTAACACTAGGACGTGTTCGTCGCTCCAGGCTGTATTACCTGCGCTCTCGCCGCGGTAAAGCTGCTCGTATTCGGGAAAGAGGTCTTATCTAAAGGCGTGGCTATTTGGCACAGCCTGTATGGTCTTTTCTTTTCCCGCTTTCTTGCGGAAAGATCATAAAATTGGAAGCCTCTTGCACTATCCTGTTTGGCTGGCAGCTTGTATACCGTGCTTACACTATTTGCGTGTAATTGACAGTGTACAGTTGTCAGCCTGATAGTCCCTTTCAACAGTGAATCGCATGGAGTGGAAAAATGGTACCCTCTTCATATCCTTCACTCTCTTCTTGTTGTTCTCCTCAAGATATTGATCCCTGGCATTACGAGACTACCCTTTATGCACATGGATTGTCTGCGATTGGCGGCGTAGATGAGGCCGGCAGAGGTCCTCTTGCCGGACCAGTGGTTGCTTCGTGCGTTGTCTTACCCGCTGAAAGACCATCTGCCTTTTATAAAGATTCGAAAATGCTCTCTTCTGCGCAAAGAGAAGAATTGTTTTTTTCCCTGCAGGCAACTACTGCTGTCATTGGTGTAGGTAAGGTCGTTGCACGGGAAATTGAATTTTTGAATATCCATCAAGCCTCTTTGGTTGCAATGCAACGAGCTGTTGAGGAGTGCGCCGAAAAACTGCATAAGAGAAAAATCGATTTTTTGCTTGTGGATGGCAAATTCCAAGTTCCTTTGCCACTACCGCAACTGCCTCTTGTTAAAGGTGAATCAAAAAGTTTTTCAATAGCAGCTGCCTCTATTGTGGCCAAGGTAACCCGTGATCGATTAATGGCTGACTACCACCAAGCGTATCCAGAGTATAATTTTATAAAAAATCAGGGCTACCCTACAAAAGAACATAGGCTCGCAATCAAAGAATACGGTCCATGCCCACTTCACCGGCGTACTTTTAAGGGTGTCCGTGAGTATTGGCAGCAGGGGGAGCGGACAAGCTCATCTGAGCAAGGTTCGCTGTGGTAGGTAATACTGCCCGGTTGCTTTTATGTTTATTGAGTATGCCTGCAAAAGGTAGGTTCTTTATTTCAGGCGAGAGATTGGAAAACTTTATCTGGTCGAAATTATAGTTGTTTTCGTTTATGCTGCAAATGAAGGAGTAAGTGTGAAAGCCGCAAACCTTAGCTGAGGCAAAGACGAGTATGCAATTAAAGCAGGATATTGATGACAGAAGGAATGGATCACGGTTGACGTACAGGGTTTATGTGACAATAATCCTGCTTTCTGATAAAAAAATATTTCAAGGATGGTCAAATAATGTCAGTGTTTCCGGACTTGCTCTGGACACTGAAATTCCTGGAAAATATCAAGACCAGGAATGCATTGTCAATATTGTCTTTCCTGGTGAATTCAGCAAACTCATAATAGATGAGGTGCATGGGCAGATTGTGAGATGTTCGACTCCCTCTTCCGGAATTTCTTTTTCAAGCCCTTTGGAATGGTTTGTCCTTTTTCCTGTATATCAGGGAAAAATGGCTCGCATGGCAGAGGCTGAGCCTGGATGATTTTCACCTGATCATGTTTTTGAAACGCAAAACAAAAAATATAGAGCTTGGGAAACATGGCGAAGATATAGCTGCTGATTACCTGATCCAGAGTGGTTACTCTATTATAACCAGAAATTATCGACGACGGTTTGGCGAAGTCGATATTGTCGCCCGCCAAGATGCTACCATTGTGTTTGTGGAGGTTAAAACCCGGAGGTCTGCTGCTTTCGGCACTGGTTTTGAGGCTGTCGACGTGAGGAAGCAGCGTCAGCTTACGAGAATCGCCCAGGATTACCTTAGTCGCCATAATTTAATCAATGTGAACGCCCGATTTGATGTCGTTGCTGTCCAGCTAGCAAATGACGGCACAAGCCGGATCGAAATTATCACCAATGCTTTTGAAAGTACGCCGTTATGACAACATCGTCCAGCACACCTGATCCTCTAGGTAAACCTCTAGCTCTGACAATGGGCTGTCCGGTAGGCATAGGACCTGAAATTATCATTCGCTATTTCAGTCATCCCGACTGCCCTTTTCATGAGCAAATGGTGGTAGTTGGGGATATTGCCGTTTTACGTGGAGTTATTCGTGCTTTGAGCGTGCCGCTGGATGTTGTTTCCTGGTCTCCTGGAGAAAAAATAGAGCCTGGTACTGTTCCCGTTTACCCGGTCTCCAACTTGGAATATGATGAAACGCGCTGGGGTAAGCCTGATGTTGAAACCGGTAAGGTTATGGGGCAATACATTGAAAAAAGTGTCCAACTTGTGCAAAAAGACCACGCTGCTGCTTTAGTAACCTGTCCTATCAGTAAATATAGTTTCCATCTTGCAGGCTATCCTTTTCCCGGGCACACAGAGATGCTTGCCAGCTTGACCGGTACCAAAAATTACCGAATGATGATGGCAGGAGAAAAGTTACGGGTGATTTTGGTTACGATTCATGAGGCTTTGGAAAAAGTACCTTCTCTGCTGAATCAAAACTCCATTGTTGATTGTATAGCAATGACTATGGCTTCATTAAAACGTGATTTTGGTCTGCCCTGTCCCAGGGTTGCTGTTGCTGCACTCAATCCACACGGAGGGGAAGGGAAAATGTTTGGTGATCAGGAAGAACTGATCATTACCCCGGCAGTTCAATCGTGCCGACATTTGGGCGATGTTTCCGGACCCTGGCCCCCTGATACGGTTTTTTATCAAGCTGCTGCAGGGCGATATGATGCTGTGATTGCTATGTATCACGATCAAGGCTTGATTCCTTTTAAACTGCTTCATTTTGAAAACGGTGTAAATGTTACCTTAGGTCTGCCGATTGTGCGGACCTCTGTTGATCATGGTACTGCCTATGATATTGCTGGGCGTTGGCTGGCTGATGAAAAAAGTTTAGCTGCTGCTGTTTCCATGGCTGCGGACATCGTATCCAATCGGAAAAAGGCTATGGGTAGATGAAAAAAGGTATGTTGATCGCATTTGAAGGGATAGATGGTACCGGCAAGACATCACAATTACAATATCTTGCCAACTACCTTCGCCGCAAGGGAAAAGAAGTTGTCGAAACACGAGAGCCTACAGATGGTCCTTATGGGCAAAAAATCAGGGCATTATACACCAGTCGACATACTGTGACCATGGAAGAGGAACTCGACTTATTTATTGCTGACCGCCGTCAGCACGTTGCAGAATGCATCCAGCCTGCACTCGACAAAGGCTGCGTGGTGTTAACTGATCGCTATTATTATTCCACCGCAGCCTACCAGGGCGCTTTGGGAGCTGATCCCAAGTCTATTTTTCAGCGTAATGCATTTGCCCCGAGGCCTGATCTGGTACTTTTATTAACCATGGGTGTTGATGTGAGTCTACGGAGGATTCAGGAGCAGCGACAGGAACAGCTCAATGATTTCGAACAGGCCGCGCAGTTGGAGCAGGTTGCCGCCCTGTTTGCTTCTTTTGATGACCCGGCTATCGTGAGAATAGAAGCGGGTGGCGCGTTTGCAGAAGTTCAGCAAAAGATCAGAGAGACAGTGGATCGGGTGTGTGCTCAAAAACTACAATCGTGAACAGGTAGAGGTATGGGGCTCCATCGGCGTTGTATTTTTATGTTTCTAGCAAGCATTTTGCTGCTACATACAGGATGCTCAACCCCTGATATTTCCGGAACAATCTCAAAAGATGCGGCCGACCGGCAGGTAGCAGAGGAAATTGACCCCAGTTGCTCTTATTTTTATTTTCTCTGGGCAAGGTATACAGAACTGTATTTACAGTTTGATGAGGCGCTCGCAGCTTACCGGAAAGCGTTGATTTGTGATCCTGGAAATCCTTTTATCCAGCGCAAGATACCTGTGATATTGCTACGTATGGAACGGGACGATGAAGCTGTAACCTGGCTAAAAAACCACCTTGTCCACACCCCTGATGATACGGCAATGAGAGAATTGCTGGCAAAGGCCTACTTGAGGCAAAATAATTTCGATCAGGCGATCTTAGAGTACCAATATCTTATCCAACAGCTTCCTGGCAATCCAATCCCGCGGTATCTTCTGGCAGAACTTTTTTTTTCCAGAAAGGAATACGAGCGTGCACAGCATATTCTTTTGCCGGTGTTAACCATGGACAATGGTGCACCCCGTGGGCACCTGCTGCTTGCTCGTATCTTCAAGCGTCAACACAATCCTACAAAAGCAATATATCATCTTCAACAAGTGCTGCTTGAGCAGTGGACAGCAGATATAGTGTTGGAGATCGGTGAGCTTTATCTGGAAAATAAAGAATATGTAAAAGCTATGGAGGCATACCAGGAAGTTCTTGATCGTGATGAGTATAGCCAAGAGGCTCGAATAGGACTTTTTCATGTATACCAGTTGCTTGATCAGGAGGATAAGGCGGTTAATGTTCTTGAAGGATTACGTCAAATCTCTGACCAGCCGTGGCGGATTGACCTGATTCTTGCCAGATTATACATAAAACAACGGAAATATGCAGCCGCATCCTCCCTGCTGGAGGAGGTCGTGGCCGTTGAATCAATGCCGGAGGCAAGATATCTGCTTGGCCAGTTGTATGTGCAGAGGGAGCAATATGATGATGCACTACATCACTTACAGCAGATAGATTCGCAGGGCGAGTATTTTACCGATGCCCTTTTTTTGAAAATTCATATCTATCAACAACAGGGACGAATTAACGAGGCTGTATCGTTAGTGAAGGCGATGGTCGATCGAGAGGATATTCGATCTGCCGAATTGTATGCCGTATTGGCTGCATTATATGAGATAATGGATGATCAAAAAGGTGTTGCCGCAGCCTATGCTAACGGTATAGCTGCATTTCCCGAGAGTGATATGTTGTTGTATGAATATGGTCTTTTTCAAGAAAATAGCGGGGATCGTAAAGCTGCTTTGCAGGCCATGAAGCAGGTCATCATCATCAACCCTGAAAATGCGGCTGCTTTGAATTTTATAGGCTACACCTGGGCCGATGAGGGCCGTAATCTAGACCAAGCTCTTGAATATATTCAGAAGGCTGTTCAATTGAAGCCCGACAATGGGTATATCCAAGATAGCCTTGGCTGGGTCTATTTTCGAATGGGCAAGCTGGCGCTTTCGATTGAGGCGCTGAAAAAGGCAATCGAACTCTCTCCAGATGATCCCGCTATTTTTGATCATCTGGGCGATGCATATGCGCAAAACGGGCAATATGGTCAAGCAATTGTTGCCTACCAGAGGGCTTGGGAGCTTTTTGTGGATAATCCTTTACAGCGTGATAACGTGATGGAGAAAATTAATCGTAGCAAAAAATATAGGGACAATCATTGAACCTGTTGCGATGGAGTCAAGGGAGCGGATTGCTGCTGCTATCGCTATGCGTCTTTCTTTTTTATGGCTGCAGCGCAAAGGTGCTCCCGTTGCGGCCATTGCCGGGCGATCAGCGAGCGGCTGCGGAAGAAGTATTGCTTAGATATCTGGAACAACCGCTTCCGGAGGCATTGGATGCCGATGTGCATCTGAGTTGGGATGTCTTTGGCAGTAAAGGGAGTATTGATGGAGTGTTGCAGCTCCAGCGACCTGCTTCCATTCGTTTGACCGCATTAGATCCCTTGGGGCGCGCGTTATTAATCATTGTTGCTGATAACAAAACGTTCACCATCGTAGATAGTCACACGGGCAGAGCATATAAAGGTGAGGTAGCATCAGAGACCTGGCATCAATATATTCCGGTGCTGATAGAGCCAAAGGACCTTTTTTATCTGCTTGGCGGTTTTCTTTCCGGGGCAGAGAATCGTCTTTTTACCGGAAGCGGCAGGGCTGAACACAGTCAAGAAGTCTGGTATGGCGTTAGTGAAGCTTCGGGGGCGAGCGAGCAGCGCTTACTGCTTGATCAAAATGACGGATTTCTTAAACGACGCCTGATGCTTGACAGTGAAAGTAGACCTGCAATCGATATATTATACAGTGACTATTTGCCGGTTGCCTCTGGAACCGCACACTGGCCGAGACAAATTGATATTAGCGGAGAGTCTGTCAGGGGAAAATTCAGGCTGGAGGTTCAGCAGGTTGCATCTGTTGCGCCACTCCCCGCTGGAGCCTTTGATCTCTCCATACCCAGCCACTTTACCGTGGACATTTTGCCTTAAAAGAGCCTTTATTGTTTTAAGGGCGCAGATGCTATGGTGTTGACGATGATCACAAAGAGATTGTCTTCCCTGAAAAAGACCTGTTGTAGATCATAATTGTTGTTGGGCTCGAGATCGAGAACGACCCTGATTTTATCAGGATTTTTATGTTTACCTACTCTGATTGATTTCACATATTTGCCATTGGCTTTTTCTATACTTTTAACGCTTTCAGCAAGCACTGTATTTTGAAAGTCACATACCGCTCTGGGAAGTCCCACTTCTACGCCGTGTACAATTGGCGGGTAAAATCCATTGAGCTTAAAAAGCACCATCTCGCCTTTGTTGGAAGAATTGTCAAAGGAAACGTCTCGCAGCAAGGGCGCATTCGCAGCCTGACCGGAATCGGGGCTGCTGTTCTGGTTATGCGGTGAGGTGATTTTTTCTTGCGTGGAGGTACTGGACGGAACCGTTTCTGCCTGCAGCATATTTTTCGCGGGAACTGGAGCTGCGGGAGGAAGAACCTTTTCAACTTTTACACCCTGTCCAGGCTCTGGTGCTTGCGTAGAATCGGTGGATGGAAATTCCAAGGTTGACAGCGTAACGGTTAACGTTGAGCTTGTATCGTTAAAATGTTGATCAACGAATATTTCTTTTGTGGTGGCTAAATCAAAGACAACGCGTGTTTTTGGGGGCTCACCTTTGTGCAGGCCCACACGAATCTGTTTAATAATGGGGCCGTTGGTCGGCATGCTGTTTTTGATATTACCGGTGATTTGAACATCCTGAAAATCAAAGACCATTCGAGGTCTTTCACCTTTTAAAGTAAAGGCTTTTGGGCTATAGGAACCGTTGAGTTTAAAAGTGACTTGATCCGCATTCGAGGAGAGGTCTAAATATTCAATGCTGTTGAGCAATTGTTTGTGGTCGACAGCTGCTGACCAGGATGCTGCAAACAGCAAACAACAGGAAAACGCAATAAAGATTTGTATTTTTTTCATGGTGATTGCGTGATTACGCCATACTGTAATGCATATTAATTAAGTAGTATTAAATCATTTACTGTCTTTACCGCCTGCGGTAGAGACTACGAGAATTACAGCCTAAATTATCTATAATGTCAATGAATAAACAGGTTAACATAGAGCAGATCCTCCCTTTAGTTCGCAAACCGGGACGATATATTGGTGGGGAACTTAACGTAGTAGACAAGACCTGGGAAGAAGAGCAGGTACATTTTTGTTTAATTTTTCCAGATCTCTACGAAATAGGCATGTCTCACCAGGGACTACAGATTCTTTACCATATCCTCAATCAGCGTAGCGATGCGCTTGCCCATCGGTGCTTCACTCCGGATGTTGATATGGAAGCAGCGTTAAAAGCTCGCCGGCAGCCTCTCTTTTCCTTAGAGCAGCGCAGACCATTGGCGGATTATGATATTCTGGGGATCACGCTGCCCTATGAGCTTTGTTTTACCAATATTCTCACTGTGCTTGACCTGGCCTTTATACCCATACATGCAAAGGATCGTAACGAGCAGCATCCTATCATTCTAGGCGGCGGTGCGGCAGCTTTTAACCCTGAGCCGGTTGCTGATTTTTTCGATGCCATTGTACTTGGTGACGGTGAGGAAATTGTTGAGGAGCTGACTGAGCAGTTTCTGCAGTTTAAGCAGCAGGGACAGTCACGTGAAGAAATACTCAAGCAGCTCAGTACCCTTACCGGGGTGTATGTACCTTCTTTTTTTCAGCCCCAGTACAATGGTTCTCGAATCACTAGTGTGGAACCCTTATTGCCCGAGTATACATCAGTCATGAGGCGAGTACTGCCTGAAATGCAATCACCGGCTTTGGTGAGCAAGCCCCTGGTACCGATTGTTAAGCCTATACATGACAGGTTAGGCATTGAAATTGCGCGAGGGTGTACTCGTGGCTGCCGCTTTTGCCAAGCCGGGATGACCTACCGGCCGGTACGGGAACGATCAGTAGACGATATCATGGAACTGGCTGAGGCCGGTATTACCAACAGCGGGTTTGATGAGCTTGCATTGCTTTCTTTATCAACTGGAGATTATTCGTGCCTGGATACATTGATGACCAAGCTGATGGATCGCTTTGCCGATGAATATGTATCGGTTTCCATGCCGTCCATGCGTGTCGGCACGCTGACTCCGGTGGTCATGGATCAAATAAAGAGAGTCCGGAAAACTGGTTTTACCGTCGCTCCTGAAGCTGGGACCGATCGTTTGCGAGAGGTTATTAATAAAGGTATTTTTGAGAAAGATCTGATGGACACCTGTCAAGATGCCTTTGCTCTTGGCTGGAATTTGATCAAGTTTTATTTCATGATTGGTTTGCCGACGGAAACTGATGAGGATGTGGAGGCCATTGTAGAGCTGGCCCGAAAGGCCAAGCTGGAGGCTGGACAAGGGCGAGGAGGGAAGGTGAAAATAAATGTCAGCATCGGCACCTTTGTTCCAAAACCGCATACTCCTTTCCAATGGGAACCGCAAATTTCCCGTGAGCAGTCCCGGGCTAAAATAAATCGTTTGAAACAAATATTGCCTCGAAAGGGGTTTGCCCTGAAGTGGCATGAACCTGAACAATCGTATCTGGAAGGCGTTTTTTCCAGGGGTGATAGACGGTTGGCTGACCTGATTCTCACAGCCTGGCAGAAAGGAGCACGTCTAGATGGATGGTCGGAACATTTTAACCTTAACCAGTGGCAAGTTGCAGCAGATGAGTGTGGTATTGAAATGGATACCTATCTTCGTGAACGTACCCTTGACGAAATACTACCATGGGATCATCTGCACAGTGGGGTAGACCGTCAGTTTTTAGAGCAGGAGCTGGCTGATGCCAAAAAACAACTCTACACCGAAGATTGTCGAAATGGAGGGTGTCAGCAGTGCGGAATCTGCGATTTCGAGACAATTAAGCCCAGGGTAAATGAGAAAAAAGAGGCTTCTTTACCTCCGGCTCCATTGAACAGGGAAAAAATCGTTAAACCTGAAAGGACGGCTTTTGTATATAGAGTGTCGTATTCTCGTATGGGTGACAGTCGATTCTACGGGCACCTGGAAATTTTGCAGCTGATTTTCCGCGCTCTACACCGTGCCGGTCTGCCTGTCCTTTTTTCTCAGGGGTACAATCCGTCGCCTAAGGTTTCTTTTAGCCAGGCATTACCGGTGGGCATCGAAAGTCGGGCTGAATACTTTTATGTTGAGCTTGGAAAGCCTCTTTCTTCTCTTGCCCAGACAATAACGAACCTTGATGCACAGTTGCCGGCCACTATAACCGTGACTGACATTACATTGGAAAAGAAAGTTCGCCAAGCCAGCTATTGTGCCATGTACAAGGTTACTTTGGATGAGTTTTCAGAAAATGAAATTCAGCAACAGGTGATTGCTTTTAACGCTCTTGACCAGCTGGTCATAGAACGAATACGAAAGAAAAAAAGACGGCAACTTGATCTACGGCCATTGGTGGCTTCAATGGAGGCTCAGGGGCATGATCTTTTTGTAGAACTCCTTCACTATCACGGTCAGGCAGGAACAAACCCACGGGAAGTACTTGAACATGGATTGAACCTGTCACCAGAACAGGCACTTCTTGTTAGAATTCAAAAAGTTGAGATTCGTGAAATAGAAACACCTGCTTAAAGGGTACTGTTTGCATAGCCAATTTCCGTTTGGTGAACATGGAGGAAAATTGTACCTGCAGCTGGTGTTGTTCCACAAGACGAACTTGTGTGCAGATGGGTAAATTGAAACAAAGTTCATGAGCAATAGGGATGAAAAGGAGAAGCGGAAGTGGTGCGGAAATTTTTAATATTGCCTGTCTTTTTTTTTATCGCTTCCTGTTTCCCTCTGCGGGCTGTACATGCAGCCTGCCGGGATTATTCTACGTTTATTAAAAGCGGTGGTTATGGCATTGCCGACAGTTTCGGGAATGTCGTAGATGGTTGCAATCTCGATACCGCCTACATTCCTGCCAGCGTTGTTAAGATTGTTACTGCTCTTTCAGCCCTCCGGATTCTTGGCCCAGCGTATCGGTTTACCACTGAATTTTATCTGGATGACAAGCAGATCTTGTACATCAAGGGCTATGGTGATCCGCTGCTCTTGTCTGAAGACGTGCGTCGTATTGTCACTCAATTGAAAACGCAGCAGGTGGGACATATCAAAGGGATTTTTATTGATAATTCAGTGTATGCGCTTGATGGTGTACCACCAGGAAGCAGTAATAGTAGTAACGCCTATGACGCGCCTGTTGCAGCCACTTCGGTCAATTTTAACAGTCTGCCTGTTCGGGTCGATAGTCGAAGACGTGTGCTTTCAAGTGAGCCCCAGACCCCATGGTTGCCCTTTATGAAAGAGGTCGGCAAAGGGAGAAAGCCGGGAATTCACCGAGTGAATATCTGTGTTGGTGGGTGTCGGCCGCAAACAGCTGCAGCGCGTTATACCAGCGAACTTTTTCTCGCTCTCTTTAAGGAGGTCGGAATCCTTGTTTCAGGCGAAACAGGAGTAAGGTCGGTTCCCACTACAGCACAGTGCATATTTATTTACAAAAACCCAAGGACGCTTGAAGAGGTTGTGAAGAATATGCTTTATTATTCCTCTAATTTTATAGCAAACCAGCTTTTTCTTGCCTGTGGTGCTAAGCGGTTTGGGTATCCGGCAACGTGGGAAAAATCTGCCACTGCCATACAGCAGGTATTGCATGAGGCGTTAGGAGGTGATATGTCTGATGCCGCCGCTGTCGTTGATGGAGCCGGTTTATCACGGCAAAACAGGATGTCGGTTCGAAGCATGTTGAAAATTTTGAAAGTTTTCACACCGCATAAGTTACTGCTCAGGAAATATAGGGGGGTACTCGCCAAAACGGGCACCTTGCAGGGCGTCTATAATTATGCGGGGTATTTTCCAGATGGTCATCCCTATGTTATTTTTCTTAATCAACCTGAAAACAATCGTGCTTCAATTTTGGATCGATTGAAAACCGGTCATTTAGAGGAAGGGCTCTTTTCGCAGGGACAGTGGATAAATAAAGCAAACTACAATTGAGTTTGATAGACAATTGTAACATCGGGCTTATATTGTAACCACAAAATTCAGGGCGGCGTTAAAACCCGCATTCTACAACTTTATAGCGACGTCGATAAACAAAATGGAGTATTATACGATCTTGGGAGTAGCTAAAACAGCCACTGCCGATGAAATTAAGAAAGCCTACAGAAAACTTGCCTTGAAATATCATCCGGACAAAAATCCGGATAATGCAGAGGCGGAGAAGAAGTTTAAGGAGATCAGTGAAGCGTACGCGGTTCTTTCAGATTCTGAAAAAAGGAAACAGTACGACACGTTCGGCTCGACAGGTTTTCAACAGCGTTTTTCCCAGGAAGATATTTTCAGAGGCTTTGATCTCAATGATATTCTCGGCCAATTCGGTTTTGGAGGCGCCTCTTTTAGAACCGGTTCAGGGTTCCAGGGAACTCGCCGAGGAGGGACTCCTTTCGAGTCTTTTTTTAGCCATTCAAGTGGACGTGGCGGATGCGGTGGTGGTGGTTGTGCAACGCATACGCAGCAAACCAAAGGCCAAGATCTTACCTTTGAATTGACCATTTCCCTGGAAGACGTTCTCAATGGGGCAGAAAAGGTAATCAGCCTGCGCAATAATGGACGACCTCGCAGTGTGACGGTGAAAGTCCCCCAGGGAATTGAGGCCGGCAAAAGGCTGCGTTTGACCGGGAAAGGGAGCCCGTCTTCTTCAGGCGGTCCGGCTGGTGACTTGTATCTGAAAGTGAATGTAGAATCCCATGAGCGTTTCAAACGGAGCGGGGAAGATCTTGTGCTGGAAGAGCGCATTCCTTTCAGTCAGGCATGTCTGGGAACAAAGGTGACTGTTGAGTCTTTGGAAGGGAAAAAGTTTAATGTAAAAGTGCCTGCAGGGGTGCAGCAGGAAGCAAAGTTGCGTATCAAGGGGTATGGGCTGCCCTGTGGGCCAGGGGGAAATCGCGGAGATTTACTTGTGAAAATAGCGATTCAGATACCAAAAGAACTCAACGAGGAGCAGGAAAAACTTATAAAGTCGCTGGGCGAAGTGTCGCTCTAGTTTGATCTAAGTTAACTCCATATCAGGAAGTTCGTCCTTTTTAACTCCATATGATGGTTATTTATTCTTGTTCAAAAATAACCATCATATGGAGTTGTCTTTTTCTTTCGCCAGCGAGCGAATTGCTGCCCCCAGTCGCTGAATACCTGTTTCTATGGTCGCATTATCCATGCAGGAAAAATTTAGCCTCAATGTGTTTGTATCTTCTCTGTCCACGTAAAAAGGTGTGCCCGGCACAAAGGCGACTTTTTCTTTGAGGGCTGTCTTGAAAAGGGTCATTGCCGACAACTGTTCGGGCAAGGTGATCCAAAGAAACATCCCGCCTTCAGGATTTGTAAAGCGCACATCAGGCGGAAAATATTGCTTGATGCTCTGCACCATAGTCTGCTTTTGTTCCCCGTATGCACGAATAATTGTTTGAATATGCGCGTCAAGGTCATTGTCTGCTAAAAATTGATACAAAATCCTTTGGGCCAAATAGTCGGTATGCAGATCAGACGCCTGTTTGGCTATAAGCAACTTTTCCATGAGCTGTGGCTTAGCCGCCAGCCACCCAATGCGTAACGATGGGGCAATGGTTTTTGAGAAAGAGCCTAGAAGAACGCATTGATCAGGGATCAGCGATTGAAAATTTTGTTTGGCTTGACCGGTAAAGCGTAAATCACCGTAAGGATCATCTTGGATCAGGGTGCTTTGGGTTTGGCTGACAATTTGAGCTACTTCCTCGCGGTTGGTACTACTATAGGAAATACCGGCAGGGTTTTGGAAGTTGGGAACCGTATAGATGAGTTTTATGTTGTTTTCTTCTAGAGCAGATTTTAGCCGTTTGGTATCCATACCTTCTTCAGTAACAGGAATACCTTTGAAAAGGGGACGATACATCGAAAATGCCTGGATAGCACCCAAGTAGCCAGGTTCTTCAATTGCCACCCCATCGCCATTGTTGATAAAGATTTTGCCCAGCAGGTCCAACCCCTGCTGGGAGCCTGTTGTGATCAGGATGTTTTCAGGTGGTATATCCAACTGTTGCTTTATGCGGTATCTCTCTGAAATGTATTGTCGTAGAGGCAGATACCCCTCCGAATTTGCATATTGCAGTACCTCGCGGCCTGCCTCTGTGAAAACCGAATCTGCGGCTTGTTGCAGCTCTTTGACCGGAAACAGGTTTCGGTTGGGAAGCCCTCCTGCAAATGAAATAATAGAGTCATCAAGGGTTACCTTGAGTATTTCTCGTATAAACGATTGCGGAACATCTGAAATTCTATCTGAAAAGAGGGTGTCCATGGCAGAGATAGGGTGAGTTGAGATTCGTAGGCTGAAAAAGAGCAAAAACCAGGATCAGTAGTTTTGATCGGCAAAGTTGAGCCAGCCGCCGGCGGCGACTAATTGTTTATCAAAACTGTTTAAAGTAAAGGAGCAGGTCCGTGTTTCTGTTTCGGGAGCATCGCTTACAGCTGTTATGGTTTCCTGTTCCAGGTCCACGCTGATTGTAATTATACCGGGCATTGCAAAGAGTGCGTCCAGATCGGCCTGTTGTAACTCTATGGCGAGGATCCCGCAGTTGAACATGTTTTGTCTGAATATTCGGGCAAAACTCTTTCCTATTACCAGGTTGATATCATTTACTTCCAATGCCCATACAGCATGCTCACGGGAAGAACCACAACCAAAATTTGAGCCTGTTACCAGCACGTTGGCTTTTTGGATCTCATCTGCGTGAGGATCAAAAATCTGGCCTTCCAAATGCAGATCTTCAAGCAGGTGAGGCTTGAGAGCGGTTTTGGTAATTTCTGTGAGGTATTTAGCTGGAATAATCTCGTCGGTATTAATATCATCTCTGTTGATAAAGGCTGCTTGGCCACCAAAGCGTTTCATTGTTATTGTGCCTCTTTATTTTTATAGTCAGGTCGAGGTATTGAGGGTGTTACGCTCAAATTCTCCCTGCCTTTATTTATGGCTAGCCTGTCAATGCCCTGCCACTTGGAGAGCATTGACATGTGTTTAGCTTGATAATTGTCGTGGATCTGTGATAACGCCGGTAACGGCTGCCGCGGCAGCGCTTGCCGGGCTCATCAGGTGCACCATGCCACCTTTGCCCATCCTGCCGTTAAAATTTCGATTGGTTGTTGATGCGCAGACTTCGCCTTCGGCAAGGACACCACTGCTCATGCCCAGACAGGCACCGCATGTGGGATTGAGGACGCAAAAACCACTGTCCATGAAAATTTTGATCAGCCCTTCTTCCAGGGCTTGTGAGTAAATACCAGGGGTGGCTGGAGTAAGGATACCGCGGACCCCTGGAGCTACTACTTTTCCCTTGAGGATGGCTGCCGCTTCGCGGACGTCTTCAATTCGTCCATTGGTACAGCTGCCGATATAAACTTGGTCAATTTTGGTGCCGGCAAGCTCGGCAACATCCTTAACATTGTCTGGCCTGTAACCGTAAGTTACCTGTGGAGACAGGTCTGTTACATCGACAGAAAGTTCTTTCGCATACACCGCGTCTGCATCGGAATGCCATTTGCTGAAATCACTGATCGCTGCTTCAATTGAGTCGTATTCATCTTTAATAAAGGGCCACAAATACTGTGCCGTCACCTCGTCGGGGAGGCAGACACCGGAAGTGGCCCCGGCTTCTACAGCCATATTGCACAGGGTCATCCGAGAAGACATATTCATTGCCGTTATCACAGGGCCGCAAAATTCAATGACCATGTCTGTTGCCCCGTTTACCGTCAGCTGCTTTATAATGTGAAGGATGATATCCTTGGCAACAACCCCTGGCTGCAGGGTTCCTGTCACTTCTATTTTTAGGGATTGTGGCGCCCTGAAAGCGCAGACTCCTTTGAGGATGCCTACTTCCAGGTCGGTGGTGCCGACTCCGGCGGCAAAAGCACCGAAAGCACCATGGGTGCAGGTATGGGAATCACCCATGATTACCGTGTATCCCGGGCGGATAAATCCTTTTTCCGGAAAAAGGGCGTGACAAACACCATTTTGACCGATATCAAAAAAATCTTGTATATTGTGTCGAGCTGCCCAGTCGCGCATGATTTTGGCTTGGGTGGCGGTTTTACTGTCTTTAGCAGGGGTAACGTGATCAATAACAGCCTTGATTTTGGTCGGATCACATACGCGGTCCATTCCTTTTTCCACAAGGTCCATTATCGCTATTGGCGTTGTAATTTCGTGGCACATAATAACGTCAAGATCAAGCACCATGTTATCAGGGGCAGGGGTATCTCGTTTATGGGCGGCAAAAATTTTTTCGGTGATGGTTTGTCCCATTTTTTACTCCAGGAATCAAAGGGAAATTTTTTGATCAGACAGACAACTTTTACAGGTGCCGGTTTGTCTTGAGAGGTAAGATTAAATAAAGGAACAGTAATTACACGCAGAGTGAAAATTCGTCAATTTTTTCCTTTAAAAGAAGTGGGTAACTTGCTGCTAACTCGGATTTCTCATGAACATTGTCTCAACTTGTCAAGTTAGAGACAATTTCTGCATGGCATGCAAACTCATATGGGTTTGAAAGTTAAACACAATGTTCACCACAGATCAGTCCATCCAGCACCATCTTCTTCAGTATTTTGGTCATGAATATAACCTATTCTTATTCATAGCCAAAAACTTTGAACCTGACGCTGCCTGAACTGATGAGAAATCCGGGCTATCATCTGTACAGAAGCGGAGTGATTGCTTATAGTGACTGCTGGTACAGTGTCAAGTCGTCGAGTCATTGTTGTGGCTACACCTGCTCATGAGTTGAGCTCTGCAAGTGGCTTTATGTTTAACCCCTGAGCTTATTTTTACTGTTTGATCACCCTCTCTAACGGAGTACATGCTGCCCGTTTAACTCGTGAAGAGTCTACTATGCAAAAAAAAATATTGAACCCGAAGGCCCGGCAAAGAGTATTTTGTTTTTATGTCCTGCTTGTATGCTGCTGGCAGGTAATAATTCCGTCGTCCTGTTTTGCATCCCATGGAGAGAGCCTTGACGGTACTTTGAAATACCCGCCGGACTTTGAGCGTTTTGCTTATACTTCACCAGATGCCCAAAAGGGCGGGAAACTCGTTCTTCATGATCTCGGCAGTTTTGACAAGCTGAATCCGTTTACATTGAAAGGTGCCGCACCGCTGGGGCTATCATCCTTGGTGTTTGAGACCCTGACCGTTCCCAGCCTGGATGAACCTTTCGCCAATTATGGACTTATTGCAAAAGATATCGTGTTGGCTGCAGATAAGAAATCGGTAACTTTCACCCTGGATGAAGAAGCGCGATTTGCAGATGGGACACCAATTACTGCCCAAGATGTTCTTTTTTCTTTGCAAACGTTAAAAAGCAGTGCTGCCCATCCTTTTTACCAGATCTATCTGAGGGATATAAAAGATGCAGAAATCCTGAGCCCGTTGGTGATCCGTTTTAACTTTGCACAAGTGAACCGCGAATTACATATGATAGCGGGTCAGCTCCCTGTACTCAATAAGCGGTTTTATGATGAGCACCCCTTTTCGTCTGAAGGCGGAGAAGGCATGGTAATCCCAATAGGTTCAGGGCCGTATACGATAGCTGATATTAATCCGGGTAAATCGATAAGCTATAAAAGAAATCCAAACTATTGGGCTGAAAATCATCCGGTTCGTAAAGGGATGTTTAATTTTGACACAATAACCGTCAAATATTTTAAAGATCAGGTTGTTAGTGTGGAAGCTTTCAAAGCTGGTGAGTTTGACGTCATGTACGTCAATATAGCCAAACAGTGGCAGCGGGATTTAGTAGGAAAACGATTCAACAGTAAGGAGTTATTGAAAACCGCTTTCCCGCACCACAATAATGCAGGTATGCAGGGATTTGTTTTTAATACGAGAAAACAGTTGTTTGCCAATCCCCGGGTCCGGCAGGCTCTTGGCCTTGCATTTGATTTTGAGTGGTCTAATAATGCGTTATTTTTTAATCAATATACCCGCAATAACTCTTATTTTTCTAATTCTGAACTTGCCGCTCAGGGGCTCCCTACGGGCCTGGAATTGGAAATGCTTGAACCTTTTCGGGATACATTACCAGCCGAGGTTTTTACCCAGCCGTTATCCCCGCCAACGACCGTCCCTCCAGGTAGCTTGAGGAAAAACATGCGCAAGGCTAAACAGATGCTGGAAGAAGAAGGGTGGTCGGTCCGAGAAGGGGTGTTGGTGAATGAGGATAATCAGCCTTTTCGGTTTGAGATTTTGCTTGTAAGCCCGTCTTTTGAGCGGGTGATGGCTGCCTATGTCAAGAATTTGAAAAGACTGGGCATAGATGTGACGTACAGGACCATTGATCCTGCATTATATACTGATAGAATAAAAAATTTTGACTTTGACATGACTGTCGCTGTTTTTGGACAGTCTCAGTCGCCGGGAAATGAACAGCGTGATTATTGGAGTGCATCTGCCGCGATTAAAAAAGGCTCCAAAAATATAGCAGGGGTACAGGATCCGATTGTTGACGATTTAGTGGAAAAAATCATTTATGCTGAAAATAGGACACAGTTGGTTGCAGCTTGTCGAGCGCTTGACAGGGTCCTTTGGTATGGCTACTATGTAGTACCGAATTGGTACCTTGCCAATCATCGACTAGCCTATGATGCACGATTAAAGCATCCTCAAACCCTCCCATTGTACTATAATTATGAGCAATTTCTCTACACTTGGTGGCAAGAGTGATAGATATGCGTAGGGTTGGTGCGTTTTTTGCAGAATGATAAAAAGGTGAAGGCATGCTGGGGTGATAATTTTGTGATGAAGATGAGCCCGGAATTTTCATCAATAAAGTTTTTCGCAGGGCAAGGCACAGGCCGCGCAGCAGGTAGCGAAGACCCCGTGGTAAACTACCGCAAGTGGTTTTTAACGTAGATCCTGCTGGAAAATCTATTGACTCGAAAAAAGGAGACCTTTTTGATTGAAAATGAAAAATGGGCTGTTAATCGCGCAGTTATTTTTTAAAAAGAATATCAAATAATTGAGTGTAAAATCAAAAAAGTTATGAGAAATTCTAGGTAGGATTTCGAACCTAAGGGAAATGTTGTTGCTCCCGTAATTACTAGATTGATGCCAAACTCTGTACTTAATCTCGAGGACAATATGATGCCTGGAGCAAAAATAGATGCATGGTATCTGTTTATCAACGATTTATTTTCAAAGAGCTGAGCAAGAGACGGCCTATGACTGTTTCCGCCGATAAAGGCAGCAAAGAACAACAGCAGTGGATATATCTCACAGGAAAAGAGATCTATCAATTTTTTAACAAGGTTAAAGGACGATTACAGGGGATTACTGTGTATGCCCTGGTCGGGAAAAGTGGTACTGGGAAGAGCTTCCGCGCTAAATTATTGGCCGAGAAAATCGGTATCCCTTACATCCTGGACGACGGTTTGCTTATCCATGAGTCCACTATTCTTGCTGGTAGGTCTGCGAAGCAGGAGAAAAATTATATCAGTGCCATTAAAACAGCCCTTTTTACAGATTCTGTTCATCGTGATCAGGTTGTAGAAGCCATCCAGAAAAATAAGGTTAAAAAAATTCTTCTTTTGGGTACTTCGAATAAAATGGTAGCGAGGATGGCCGATCGCTTGGATTTACCCCCCATAAGTCAAATCGTCAATATCGAAGAGATTGCCAGCAAAGAAGATATTGAAAATGCTATTAAGTCACGATTTGAAGAGGGGAAGCATGTAATCCCTGTTCCGGCAATTGAGATTAAAAGAGATTATGCCCAGATACTTTCAGACTCAATTCGCATTTTTTTTAAAGGTGATAGAAATTCCAGCGGAGTAAAAAAAGCACGTTTTTTTGATAAATCCGTGGTGCAGCCTGACTTTCACAGCAATGAAAAGACACCTGGCAGTGTAACCATTTCTGAAGCAGCTCTCACCCAGATGATTCTGCACTGTATAGATGAGTATGACAGCGAGGTCCGGGTACGAAAGATTAAGGTGAAAAGCTCTCGTTCCGGTTACGGGATTGATTTGTATGTCAGCGTACCTTATGGAAAAACACTCGCCGGCGGCTTGCACGAGATGCGATCCTATATACAGGAGAGACTGCAACGCTACACAGGAATTATCCTTGAGTCCCTTGAAATCTCAATAGACAAAATTTCTGAGAGGAAAAAGGACGTGGAATAATAAGTATACCAATAACTCTTTGCAGGTACTTTCTTTGGTCTACCTATTTTATATTTTATCTTCTCTACGGCCCTTTATTTTATAACGAGTATCAACCGTTATTTATCCCTTGACTGGCAGTTGTGAATGCTGTTATAAAACTTGAGTTTTGAGTGATATTAGTAAGGATTGTGCTGGGCGTAATTTTCGATCTTGTGGGGTGAAGACGGGGTGTAACGTGCTGGATACGTCCAAAACAAAACGTTAGGAAGGAGTGCATAACGTTTTGTTTTTTCTTCTCATGTAACAGGATTTCTTTTTTTGTCCCACGTCATTCTTTAATGATCGCTTGACTCGGACTTGGCAATTGGAGATAAGTGCTGAGTTTTGAGTGGTTTTTTCGGATATGGCAGCGGTAAAATGAACGTTGTTGAAAGGGGAAGACTCTATTTTCCGCACACCTTTCAGACGTGGGGCAAACCCGGGTTTTTGCATCAGGCATTAATCTTCACATTTTTTCTCGCCTTCAACATTTCCTGAAAAAACGGTTGCTTATAGGTTTTCGAGTTTGCTCGTTGGGCCACATTGTGGTCCGCTGAGAGGGTCGAAGGATCGGCAGAGCTACCGCTTTGTAGATTTCTAACCTATCGGGCGCCTGGTTTAGGCTTGTTGTACAGCATGAGACAATGGCTATAAGGGCAACTGCGATTATCGGTTGCCATGGAAGCAGCATTTTTTTTTATGTCTAGCCGAATCCATCCCCGAAAAAGCGAGTGATATTCACTTGGAGCTCGTAGTAGCGGTGTTTATTTGGAATTTGAAACAACTTTACTTCTCTAGGAGACCGCCCGTCGATTACGAACGGTACTCCGCAAAAGGATGCGTCTATGAAAATTCATGAGTATCAGGCCAAGGAATTATTCCGGAAATACAATGTACCGACCCCTAATGGCAAGGTCGCTTACAAAACAGAAGAAGTTGAAAAAATCGCGGACGAATTTGGACTCCCTGTAGTTGTAAAGGCCCAGGTTCATGCAGGTGGTCGTGGAAAAGGCGGCGGTGTAAAGCTTGCTAAAACCAAAGAAGATGTGAAAACAGTTTCTGATGAAATTATTGGCATGACTCTTGTCACCAAGCAGACTGGTGCCCAAGGTAAAAAGGTCAACAAGGTGTTGGTTGAGCAGGGTGTGAGTATTAAGAAAGAACTTTATCTTTCCGTTATTCCCGATCGTGAAACCTGTTCTGTGGCTATTGTTTGCAGTCAGGACGGTGGTATGGATATCGAGGAAGTTGCAGCAAAAACTCCTGAGCGTATCATCACTGTTCATGTCAGCCCAACAACCGGTGTTCAGCCTTTCCACACTCGTCAGGTTTGCTTTGGCCTGGAATTGCCTAAAGAGTTGATGAAGCCGATGTCTGCACTGGTGAAGAACCTCTACAACCTGTTTGTAGATTATGATTGCTCCATGCTGGAAATCAACCCGTTGATCATTACTGAAGAAGACGACATCATCGCACTTGATGCAAAGATCGACGTTGATGGTAACTCTATGTATCGCCATCCGGATGTAAAAGAAATGCATGATCCGGACGAAGAAGATCCTATTGAACTGGAAGCCAGCCAGTATGGACTCAACTACATTAACCTGGATGGTAACGTAGGTAACATCGTTAACGGTGCAGGCCTTGCTATGGCTACCATGGATATCGTTAAGATGGCAGGTGCTTCTCCTGCAAACTTCCTTGACGTAGGAGGCGGAGCAAATGCTGAAGCCATTGAAAACGGTTTCCGCCTTATCATGAGCGATGCTAACGTAAAAGGTATTCTGATTAATGTCTTCGGCGGCATCCTTCGTTGTGATATTCTGGCGCAGGGTGTTGTACAGGCTGCTACCAAATTGGGCCTCTCTGTACCTGTTGTAGTCCGTATGGAAGGAACAAATGTTGAAGAAGGCCGCAAGATTCTTGCAGACTCCGGTCTCGACCTGGTTAATGCTGTTGATCTTGCTGACGCAGCTGAAAAGGTCGCGGCACTTGTAGCCTAATAAACGAGTTCTCTTTGTCTGTCTCTCCAGTCGGGAGTGCGAAGTCGGAGAAAGAAGATAAACTCGAATTCAACGGAATTATCAAATAGATCCATAGAGGAATACAATGAGCGTTTTCGTAAATAAAGACACCCGTTTACTTGTACAAGGTATTACAGGCCAGGAAGGCCAGTTTCATGCAAGGTCCTGTATTGCTTACGGAACCAACGTCGTTGCCGGTGTAACTCCCGGTAAGGGCGGACAGAAAATGGACGATGTACCGATTTACAATTCAGTAAAAGAAGCAAGGGCTGCATCAGGAGCGAATGCTTCCATGATTTTGGTCCCGCCACCATTTGCAGCAGATGCCATCATGGAAGCTGCAGACGCCGGTATTGAGCTCGTCGTCTGTATCACAGAGGGAATTCCGGTCATGGACATGATGCGGGTGAAGAATTATCTCGCAACCAAGACCACCCGTCTGATTGGACCTAACTGTCCAGGAATCATGACCCCAGGTGAGTGCAAAATCGGTATTATGCCAAACACCATGGGTAAGCCTGGTAATGTTGGTGTTGTCTCCCGTTCCGGAACCTTGACTTATGAAGCTGTTCACCAGTTGACTTCCGTAGGTTTTGGTCAAACGACTTGTATCGGTATTGGTGGCGACCCCATTAACGGCACCAACTTCATCGATTGTTTGGAAGCATTTGAAGCTGATCCCGAAACAAAAGCCATCGTAATGATTGGTGAGATCGGCGGTAATGCAGAAGAGGATGCTTGTGAGTGGATTAAAGCAAACACCGATAAGCCTGTAGTTGGCTTTGTTGCAGGACTTACAGCTCCTCCAGGTCGTCGTATGGGACATGCTGGTGCGATTGTAAGCGGCGGCAAGGGAACCGCTGAAGCCAAGATTGAAGCAATGAAGACCAGTGGTGTTCATCATTGTGAAAACCTTGGTAAAATGGGCGATCTTTGTAAAAAAGTTTTCTGATCCTTTGAATTACCAATAGGCGGGAGCAGTGATCGTTCGGTCACTGCTCCTGTGCTCATAACTGAAGTACGGAATGATCACTGAATTCTGCAGCAAGGAGACAGCATGAGTAGTACAACAAAAGAAAAAATTGAAGAGCTGAAAAAGCGCAGAGCAAAAGCACTTCTCGGTGGCGGCCAGGACAAGATTGATAAGATTCATGCCAAAGGGAAAAAAACGGCGCGTGAACGGATTAATCAACTCGTCGATCCAGGCTCTTTCGAGGAGTACGATTGTTTTAAGCTCCACCGATGTGTTAATTTCGGTATGGAAAAAATTAAGTTTGCCGGTGATGGTATTATAACCGGTTGCGGTAAAATTAATGGTCGCCCTGTGTATATATATGCCCAGGATTTTTCCGTATTGGCCGGTTCTCTTTCCGAAACCCTTGCTGAGAAGATCGTCAAGGTTATGGAACTCGGCGTGAAAAATGGTATCCCGGTTATCGGTTTGAACGATTCCGGTGGTGCTCGTATTCAGGAAGGTATTGAAGCTCTGCGCGGTTATACCGACATCTTCTTGCGCAACATTCTGTCTTCTGGAGTTGTTCCGCAGATTTCAGGTGTGTTCGGCCCGTGTGCCGGTGGAGCTGTCTATTCACCTGCCCTTACCGACTTTATTATCCAGGTTAAATTGCAATCCTATATGTTCCTGACCGGACCTAAGGTTGTTAAAACCGTACTCAACGAAGACGTAACCGTTGAACAACTTGGTGGTGCATCCATGCATACCACCAAATCCGGTGTTACGGACCACGGCGCAGAGAATGAAGATGAAGCTATTCTCTACATTCAGAACCTGTTGTCGTACCTGCCGCAGAATAACATGGAAGATCCTCCAGACGTAGAGTGCGACGATCCGATCACTCGACGTTGTGACTCTCTCAACGAGATTATTCCGGATAATCCCAATGCTGCTTATGACATGAAAAACGTCATAAGAGAGACTGTTGATAACGGTGTTTTCTTTGAAATCAAGGAAAATTTTGCAGCTAATATCATCGTAGGGTTTGCCCGCTATGGCGGGAAGAGTGTTGGTATTGTTGCTAACCAACCTTCGTATTATGCAGGCGTTCTTGATATCGATGCTTCTAAAAAAGGAGCTCGTTTTGTTCGTTTCTGTGACTGTTTTAATATACCTGTTATCACCTTTGTCGACGTACCAGGCTTTCTTCCAGGTACTGATCAGGAATTCGGCGGTGTTATCACAAATGGTGCTAAGCTGATGTACGCCTTTGGTGAGGCAACAGTTCCTAAAATTACCATTATTACCCGTAAGGCATATGGTGGGGCATACTGTGTTATGTCTTCCAAGCATCTTCGCTGCGACATCAACTATGCTTGGCCTACCGCTGAGATTGCTGTTATGGGTGGTAAGGGTGCTGTTGAAGTTCTCTATGCGCGTGCAGCGAAAAATGAAGATGATCCTGCTGCATTCCTTGCTGAAAAAGAGAACGAGTATACCACTAACTTCTCCAATCCATATTGTGCAGCAGAGCGTGGGTATATAGACGACGTTATTGAGCCTGCTGAGACTCGTTCACGCATCATTAATGCCTTGAACACCATCAGTGGTAAACGCGATACCAACCCAGCGAAAAAGCACGGCAATATTCCACTGTAGGAGTGACATCGCAGTTTAAGTCCTCTGGACATGGAAATGCAGTGATCTAATTAATCATCAATGGGTGATACGATGGCAAAAAAGAGCGTAAAAATGGCAGCGGCGCTTGCAGCAGTAAATGCTTATTTGCAGCAGGAAGCTGAAGCTGCCTACCTGGAGCAGCAAGCTATGGCTGCTGCAGCTGCAAAGGCCGGACCTAACTTATGGGCAATTAGTGGACGACAGGAAATGATGTCCATGCGAAGAATGTTGCAAGCAAGATTGTTTTAATTGCTTCCCCATATATTTCGAATTTTAATGATCAAGAATTAGAGGAGACACAAACAATGAGCGACCAAGTGAAAATGACCGCCATGAATTACGATGCTGACCGTCCTGCAGCGGAAAATCCAGTAAAAGTTATGGACCTCAGTCTTCGTGATGGACATCAGTCTCTGTTCGCAACCCGCGGACGTACTGAAGACATGATTCCTGTGGCGGAAATGATGGATGAGGTTGGCTTCTGGGCAATCGAAACCTGGGGTGGCGCTACTTTTGATACAATGCATCGTTTTTTGAACGAAGATCCTTGGGAACGTCTGCGTACCCTGAAGCGTTATATCAAGAAAACCCCTTTTTCCATGCTGCTTCGTGCGCAGAACCTGGTTGGATATCGCAACTATGCCGATGACTTGGCACTTGCCTTTGTTGAACGTGCAGCTGAAAACGGAATGGATATTTTCCGGACCTTTGATGCACTCAATGACTACCGTAACTTTGAGACCGTTGTTAAACAAATCAAGGCTTCCGGTAAGCATTTCCAGGGTTGTATCTGCTACACCCTGACCGAGCCTCGTCTTGGTGGCGATCTGTATAACATTGACTACTATGTAAATAAAGCAAAAGACCTTGATTCCATGGGTGCAGACTCAATCTGTATCAAAGATATGGCTGGTCTGATTGCTCCTTATGATGCGTATGCGATTGTTAAGGCTATCAAGGAAAATACAGATACACCTGTTCATCTGCATAGTCACTTCACTTCAGGTATGTCTCCGCTGAGTCACCTGAAAGCAATTGAAGCCGGCGTTGACATTATTGATACCTGTATGGCCCCATATGCCTATCGTACATCGCATGCAGCAGTTGAACCTTTTGTTATGTCACTGTTGGGTACCAACCGCGACACCGGTTTTGACATCAAGAAGCTTGCGGAAATTAACGTTATTCTGGAAAAAGAAGTTCTACCTAAGTACAAGCACCTGGCAGATGATTCCAAATTTTCCATCACTGACATCAACGTACTGTTGCACCAGACTCCTGGCGGTATGTTGTCTAACCTTGTTAATCAGCTCCGTGAAATGGACGCTCTTGACAAAATTGACAACGTATACAAAGAGCTGCCTATCGTTCGTAAAGAACTTGGTCAGATTCCGCTTGTTACACCTACAAGCCAGATTGTTGGTATTCAGACTGTCAATAACGTTTTGTTTGATACCGAAGAAGAGCGGTATAAGATGATTACCGCCCAGGTAAAAGATCTTTGTTATGGTCTGTATGGTAAAACCGCTATACCTATTGATCCTGAAGTACAGAAAAAAGCGCTGAAAGGATACGAGCGTGGTGAAGAACCTATCACTTGTCGTCCTGCAGAAGTACTTGAGCCTGAATTGGAAAAAGCAAAAAAGGAAATCGGCGATCTTGCTAAAGATATCGACGATCTCATACTGTATGCCATTTATCCTGTAACCGGTAAGAAATTCCTTGAGTGGAAATATGGTGTTTCTGAGCCGCCTAAAGAAGTTCGTCCGCTCACCATGGACGAAATTAAGGCTAAAGATGCATTGGTTGCCAAGGCAAAAGCCGGTCAATTGCTTGAAGCCAAGCCTGACACTCCTGAAAAAACCGCTAACCTTAGAACATTTAACGTGTTTGTTGACGGTGAGTATTTCAACGTTGAAGTTGACCCGACAGGTGACGTACCTGTAATGGCTGCACCTGCTGCCGCTCCTGCTGCTGCTCCAAGGCCAGCCGCTGCTGCCGCTCCTGCTGCTGCCGCTCCTGCTGCTGCACCTGCCGCTGCCGCACCTGCTCCGGTAGCTGTTGAAGGTGGAACACCTTTGACCGCTCCAATGCCTGGTCTGATCATCAAGTATAATGTAAATGTTGGTGATACTGTCAGCGCTGGTGATACCGTCGTTATTCTTGAAGCCATGAAAATGGAAAACGCTCTTGGTGCACCATGTGATGGCGAAGTAAAAGCTCTTGGCTTTGCCTCCGGTGATACCGTTGTTAAAGATGCAGTTTTGGCTGTTATCGGCTAACGCGCATTACCCAGTAGTATAAAAAAAGGGGTACTCTTCTGAGTACCCCTTTTTTTTATATTGTTACTAAACCGATTAGCAATTCAATTTAGACAAGTCCCAGGTGTTTAGCCTGGTTCCAGAGGTTGGTTGCAAGGCGTACCGTTGCCTGGTCCACCATTCGGCCTTCTACCGCAATCGCTCCCTTCCCTTTTGCTTTAGCTTCTTCGTTGGCTGCCAATACTTTTTGAGCAAGATCTATATCCTCTTGTGCCGGAGTAAAGACTTCGTTGATTACATCAACCTGTCCAGGATGAATA
This sequence comes from Desulfogranum marinum, assembly GCF_016918565.1. Taxonomy (GTDB): domain Bacteria; phylum Desulfobacterota; class Desulfobulbia; order Desulfobulbales; family Desulfobulbaceae; genus Desulfogranum; species Desulfogranum marinum. Next base: position 31,649 of record NZ_JAFFQD010000001.1, on the reverse strand, counting down.
GCCCACTTGCCGTCACATCCCAAGGCACACGCCATGACGGCTGACCGGCGTAATCCATCGAGATCTTTAAAGTTACCATAAGGGGCATCAATAGCAAGAGTGGCATTGGCTTTGGCGGCCATCACCATCTTACTGAGTGGAAAGTGCCATCTGTGCCCAGGATAGAGATCTTCTTCTTTTTCACCATGACCTGAAATAGAAACCAAACGTGCTCCAATAGATGCTGAATAGTCAGCAATCCCGAAAACGAGCGAAGTTACGCGTTGGCTTGCCCCTGCTATTTCATATGCGGCCTGGAGGCCTTCAGCTGTTTCAATGGAGGCTTCTATTCCGACGGCAACGGATATGTTTTTATTGAGTTCGACACCGTTGAGCAAGTGATCAGCAAAGTGAATATCACTAGGATGGTTTACCTTAGGAATGACAATAGCGTCGATGATATGGCCACAATTTTCAGCAACCTCAAGTAGATCACGGTAGGCAAAAGGAGTGTCGAGGCTGTTTATCCTTACCGTTACCGTACTATTACTCCAATCCAGTTGCGTGAGAGACTCAATAACTTGTTCTCTCGCCTGGTCTTTGCTATCAACCGGGACACTGTCTTCAAGATCCAGCATTATCACATCCGCGGCACTTTTGGCTGCCTTTGCATGCATTTTTTCAACATGACCGGGCACAGAAAGATTTGATCGTCTTGGTTTCATATACACCTCATGGTGAGCTAAATTGGTGGCGGAAAAAAGGGGAAAACTTATCATATTAAATCAAGTGTCTACCTTATCAGGATGGCTGCTTCCTGTTAAGAAATTTATAGTGAGAAAGGCTATTGCCTGTAAAATATTCTATTTGCAACGTAGATGCCCTCAATCTTTAGCTGGATAAACTGGTAAGGATATGTACGTCACGCCATGTTATTCTGAAATTGTATCTATATTTAGCAAGGGTTGGGGATACTCGCGTAGGTTGGTTGTGATCATTGCCGAGTAGTGGATAACTTTTTGCAGTATGGAAAAGTCTAGGATGGCAATTATGTTATATTGGATGTAACTGCTTGCATGTACCATCAGTTTGGACAGCCATGATTTTTCGAAGGAAGCGAAGATTTCGGTAGACTCATCTATGAGCCCGTTGATTTACTGCCTTTTCGACCAATCTCTTCGTTATGTTAAAAAAATAATCCTCGGAATATCAAATATATGCCTGTGGTTATTTTTTTATCATGCCTCGACCTTGAACGAAAATTCTAGTAAATCAACAGAGTCATCTATGCGAGAGATCAGTACTGTCCAGAGATTGGGTGCCTGTATGTGGGGTTACATGCATGTAAAGTATAGCCGGTAAAAAAATATTTGGAACGATCTTACAAGGAGAGCCTCAAAAATCGAGATCGTTATAGTTTAAACCATTTTTTCTTTTTCGGTGAGTAGAGGACTGTTTTATTCCGACCAGCTGCTTTAGCTTCATACAACGCATTGTCAGCCAGATTGATAAAATCATTTTTTGAAAAATCCTTACTTTCTGGTCGCGCACTGGCAACGCCGATACTTATGGTGAGTTTATAGGTGCGCTCTCTATCGTCAAAATCATAATCATTTATGATTGTGCGAATTTTTTCGGCAGCAAGCATGGCTTCTTCCGGCTCTGTCTCCGGCAGCACAAAGACAAATTCTTCACCACCGTACCTGGCAATCAGGTCATATTCTCTGATATTTTCTTTCGCAACTCGGCAGAATTCTTTTAAAATAAAATCACCAACCTGGTGGCCATATGTATCATTGAATTGTTTGAAATGGTCAATATCGGCCAGAAGGATGGAGATGGTACTGTTGTTACGAATGGAACGATTGATCTCGGTGTCGAGAAAGTTATGGAAAAAGCGATGGTTGTTGATTTCTGTCAGACTGTCAATGTTAGCTAAATTCTCGAGTAGAGCATTTTTTTGAGCAAGCTCATCTGTGAGGTTTTCAAGCTCCATTTTTGCCTTTATCAGTTCTCGGTTCATCTCTTCATAGGAGAGATTAAGCAGACTGAGTCGCAGGTTTGCTTCCTGAAGAATTTCAGCCACTGATTTAATATTATGAATTTTTATATTAAAAAAATCAGCACTCTTATCAATTTCCCGGTCCAATTGACGAAGGATTGTGTTGATGACCAGAGGGTTTAAAGAAAGCAGCTTTTTAGCTTTTTTGCGAAAGAGTTTATGATACTGCTCCGGTTTTTGAGAATAGTATATCCGGGTCAGTAATTGCGCGAGATAGATTGCACGAATATTCAGTTCAAGGTTGGTATCCTGACCGTCGTACTCTTCAGGGGCATGCGCATATTTTATGGGTAAGAGAAGACTATCCGGAAAACCCCATGCTTTCGCAGCTTCATAACCGGCAACGCTGTGTGAAAGACCGATTATTTTTTTTTCAATTATTTCTTCATCTATTTCAGGATTTTCTTCCAGTTTTGCCAGCACTTTATCGTATTCAGCGGGAAGGGTGGTGGCGAAGATGAGCTTGCCTAAATTGTTGAGTAATCCTGAAATAAAAATTTCTTCAGTGCTGACATCATTGAGTTGCTCTAAAATCAGTTTAGCTGCGGTGGCGCAGATAACGGATTCTTCCCAGAATGTATTAAATTGAAAGCGAGGGCTACTGTTTTTGCTTCTTAAGTTGAGAAAGGAAAAGGAAAGTACGAGGCTTCTTACAGCATTGGTTCCCAGGATCGAAACCGCCTGGTTAATGTTGGCGATCTGTTGGGGAAAGCTGTAGAAAGAGGAATTGGATACTCGCAGCACTTTAGACGACAGGGCAACATCCCGTGTAATGAGGTTAGCTATATCTGTGAGGGTGGTTTCTTCCTTTGCCGTGATAGTGAGCAGTTTTGACGCAACCACAGGGAGGGTAGGGAGCTCGTTAGATTGCAGTATTTGCTCGAGTACTTCTTCTGAATTTTGGGTCATTGCCAACACCTGTTGAGTGCATTGATGTACATCGACTGAAAAAAACAGTACAATTATTTAACGAGTTTAATCATTATATTACTCTATAGAGTATACAACGGATTTTTTGAAGGATTCAAGGAGGAATCTACGCTGAATAGTTCTCTTTCAGTCGATTGTCGTGTTGGGATAGCTGCAGGATTTACCCTGATAGGTTGTAAATTGAAGAGTATTATCAAGGCTGGTTATATAGTCCGGTGTCAATGGTATCTTGCCGCCTCCACCAGGAGCGTCTAAAGCGTAGGTCGGAATAGCCATGCCGGATACATGGCCGATTAAATGTCGCATGATAGCCATCCCGGTTTCAATGGAAGTTCGGAAATGTGAGGTACCCCGGGTAAGGTCGGCTTGAAAAAGATAGTATGGTTTAACTCGTATCTGTATAAGTTTGTACATCAATTCTCTTATAATATCAGGATCGTCGTTAATTCCGCGAAGCAGAACTGTTTGGCACCCCAAGGGGATACCTGCATCAGCCAGTAGTGAACACGCCCGGCTGGATTGGAGGGTGATCTCTGCAGGATGATTAAAATGGGTATTTATATAAAGGGGATGGTATTTTCCCAGCATCTGTGCCAGTTCCGGTGTGACTCTTTCCGGCAGGGTGCAAGGAATTCTCGTGCCAATACGAATGGTTACTACGTGAGGGATCAAGCGAACAGCTTGTATAATTTTTTCCAGACGTTGGTCAGTAAGCATGAGTGGGTCGCCACCGGAGAGGAGAACGTCTCTTATTGCCGGCGTTTGTTTTATGTAAGTAATGCCATCCGCGATAGTTTGGTCGGTAATGACCATTTCAGATTTGCCAACCTTTCTTTTTCTGGTACAAAAACGGCAATATACGGAGCATTGATTACTGATGAGGAAAAGAGCACGATCTGGATATTTATGGACCAGGTTAGGAACCGGACTCAGGTTTTCTTCATCCAGAGGATCTACAAGGCCGTCGGGATCATGGAGTTCACGAATGTCAGGCACTGCCTGTTTTAACAGTGGGGTACCAAATTTTTTGATGAGTTGGAAATAGTAATTACTTATTCGCATAGGATAGGTAGCATGCACCCTGCTGATACTTTCCATATCCATATCCCGCAACACATTTAGCTGTTTGGGTTGTGTGATGCTGGCCGAAGGAAAAGGTATATAGCTACTCATTTGTACTGACTATGGTTCAATATCATTTTAAAAAAGGATTCCTTTCCCGATATCTGGGATATGGTACAGTGTCTGCTCCTCGTCGGTTGGTAAACGGGGAGTATACTTTGTGTAGAAATATTTCTGCAGTAAAAGTTACTATTCAGGGAATAGCAGATAGCCTAGCCCTAACCCGGATTTCTCATCAGTGAAGTTTTTCGCAGATCGAGGCGCAGGACACGCAGCAGGTAAGCGTAGACTCCGATAGTAAGCTACCGCAAATGGCCTGCAACAAAGAGTCTGCGGAAAAATCCGCTGACCAGGAGGGTGAGTTTTTTGATTATCGACGAAAAAACAGTTTGTTTTTTTAGCGCTACCTTATTTTCTATAAATATCAAAACTTAAGTCGAAAAGCAAAAAACTCATGAGAAATTCGGGCTAACTCCCATCTGTAACTGATCAGGTGGCGTGCTGCTGAAAGTCACCGGTAAAATTTATGAGCGCCAATACAAAGGGCGTACCGGGTATTGATCAGAAAAATAAATTTTGTAGCGCAGGCCCAAGGTAAAAAGCGTTTAACTGCCAGGAATATAAGAGATCCGTCTTAAATTAGCCAGAGACAATCACCTGTGTTGAAGAAAAGCGGATCCAAGGTGTCATTTGTACTTGTTGCAATGAGAGGTTTGAAAAACAAGTGGGACGTTCATTAATCATAGCCTTGATTAGCGGTATACTGTTTTTGGTGCTCACTATTGCAGGAGCCGGCAGGTGGGCTTATCAGCAGGGGGTTACCGAAAAAGCAGAAGAGGTTTCCACCAGACTCACCCTGTATATATCGTATTTGCAGGGAGTGCTTGAAAGGTATGAAATTCTGCCTGAGCTGCTGGCTCACGATAAACGGTTGGTCAATTTTTTGCAAAACCCAGGCAGTAGAGAGAGAATTGAAGCCTTTAATCGATATTTAGAGACCGTGAATGTGATCAGCGATGCCGCAGATACCTATCTCATGGACAAAGAGGGGCTCACTATTGCTGCCAGTAATTGGCAGGCTCCCCGTCCTTTTGTTGGGAGAAATTTTAGTTTTCGACCTTATTTTCAAGAAGCAATGCAGGGACAATTGGGGCGCTATTTTGCACTAGGTGCAACATCAAGCCAGCGTGGATATTACTTTGCCTATCCTGTTCGACAGGGCAAGAACATTCTCGGAGCGCTGGTGATGAAGATTAATATCGACGTAGTTGAGGAAAACTGGAACAAACAGGGAGACACCTTTCTTGTTACAGACCCTGAGGGGGTAATTTTTATTACTACCGATTCTGATTGGCGTTACCGCACTCTCTTGCCTCTTTCTAAGGAAGTATTGTCACAGATTACAGCCAGCAAGCGATATCCTGATGCTTCTTTGCTGCCCCTTTCCGTCGCTCATACCAAAAAGGGGCAGGGGTACAATATTTTATCAATAGTAGATGACTCTTCGGGAGTTGTTCATCGTTACCTTCATGTCAGTGCCTCTATGCCACATGCAGGGTGGGAAGTACAGATCCTTTCCGACATCAAAGGAATTGATCAGTTTGTCTTGCGTACCATTGTCCTGGTCGGATCGTTTTTTGTATTCGTGATCATGGTTATACTTTTATTCTGGCAACATCAGCAACGGTTGAGCGAGCGCCATCGGTACGAAGAGAATTCACGTAAGTTGCTTGAAGATGCTAACGAAGTGCTTGAGTCTAGAGTTGCCAGTCGGACGGTTGAATTGACCGAGTCCAATGTGAAGCTGAGGCAGGAAATTGAAGAACGGCAGAAAACAGAAGAGCAGTTGCGACGAGCAAGGAGGGAACTGATCCATGCAGCGAAGCTGGCAGCATTGGGACAGATGTCGGCTGGGATAACCCATGAATTAAATCAGCCGCTTGCAGCAATTCGTGTTTATTCCGACAATGCAGTGCAACTCCTTCAGCAGCATCGGAGCGGAGATGCGTTGTGGAACCTGGAACAGATAAGTGAATTAACCGAAAGGATGGCAGAGCTTGGCGCGCAACTCAAGCTTTTTGCCAGAAAAAACAGCGGCAAGGTTGATGTCGTACCACTTCATGGTTCCCTTGACGGAGCATTGGAAATACTAGGGCCGGTCATACGGAAATCAGCTGTCCAACCCGATATCAGCATTGACCCTGATGACTTGGAAGTCAAGGCTAATAACGTTTTATTGCAGCAGGTGTTTGTTAACTTAATTAGTAATGCGATCCATGCCGTGAAAGACCAAAAGGTGAAAAAAATAGAAATTTTTGCTCACCGAGTCGATCAGAAAGTGTACGTGGTGGTTCAGGATAGTGGATCGGGAATCGATAAAAAAAATGCTGAACAGATATTTGATCCATTTTTTACGACCAAGGAACCGGGCCAGGGGCTGGGTTTAGGGCTGACAATTTCATCGCGTATTATAAAAGAAATGGGTGGCACGCTTGCCCTTGTCGACAGGCCCGTTGGGACTTGTTTTGAAATTCAATTAGAAGCGCCATAATAAATAGTTATGAATGTTTTAACCAAGGTCCTTTTCATTGATGATGAAAAGCATATTCGCCAGGCAAACCGCCAGACCCTTGAGCTTGCAGGGCTAGAAGTTGTAGCGTCTGATTGTGCAGAAGAGGTTTTTGATATCATTACCAAAGACTGGCCAGGGGTAATTGTATGCGACATCCGTCTCCCCGGGATGAATGGGATGGAACTGCAGGAGAAAATCAACCTTATGGACCGGGACCTCCCCGTTATTCTTATAACCGGTCACGGAGACGTTTCCACTGCCGTCAAAGCGATGCGTAACGGTGCCTATGATTTTTTAGAGAAACCCTATGCACCTGAGCGGTTTATTAAAACGGTGACCAGGGCCCTCGAAAAACGGATGCTGACCCTTGAGAATAGGCTCCTTCGCTCAGAGCTTGAGGTCCACAGTGCTCCTGGACCGAGGATTATAGGGGTAACGCCGGCAACCAAGAGGCTCCGTGCGACGATTGCCCAGATAGCAGACACCGGAGCAGATGTCCTGATCGTCGGTGAAACCGGAACAGGTAAAGAACTTGTTGCCAGATCCCTCCATGAGCATAGCAGGAGAAGAAATAAAAATTTTGTAGCAGTTAACTGTGGTGCGATTGCTGAAAATTTGATCGAAAGTGAGTTGCTTGGTCATGAGGCAGGTGCTTTTACGGACGCAAAAAACAAGAGGGTCGGTAAATTAGAGCATGCCAATGGCGGCACCCTTATGCTTGATGAAATTGAGAGCATGCCGCTCCAGATGCAGGTACATCTTCTTCGTGTGCTACAAGAACGTGCAGTGGAACGATTAGGTTCCAATAAGCTGATCCCGCTGGATATTCGAGTAGTTGCTGCGGCCAAAGTTGATCTTAAGGAGGCTTCGGACAGAAACGAATTTCGAAAAGATCTCTATTATAGATTGAATGTGGTGTGTATCGATATCCCCCCATTACGGCATCGGCGGGAAGATATTCCATTGCTGTTTCATCATTACTTGCTCGTGGCCGGACATCGCTACCAGCGTGAAGTACCAGCCCCCCAACCAGCGGAAGTCAACATGCTGATGACCTATGACTGGCCGGGTAACGTGAGGGAACTGCGTAACCTGGCTGAGCGCTATGTGCTCTTGGGAAGTCAGTCAGATTGGTCGGTTGAGCAATTGCTGGCAGGCGAGGTTACAGAACTTTCCGGCAGTCTGCATCAGCAGGTCGAAATGTTTGAACGGGCTTTGTTGGAGCAGGCTCTGAGTGCACATAAAGGCTCACTCAAGGGGGTTATGGCCACCCTATCATTACCGAGAAAGACCCTTTATGATAAACTGCAAAAATACGGTTTAGATAAAAACGATTTTAAGTAGTCCTTTTTTCCCATTGGCGGGTAGGCTTCCGCCTCCAATCTCTTTGCTAATGGGTGGTTTTTCACCCATTGGTATATCTCCTGGGCCAAACATCTTTTTTGGTATTTATCACATTTTCAGGTTGTTACCATCTAATTCTGTTTAGTGGTGCTAAAATTGCAATCATAGACCCGACAAACCATGACAGGTTTGAATTCCTAGCCCTATTTCATGAGAAATATGGGGTAGCCCTGCCGTTTTATCTTGGCAGAGTTTATCGACTTCGGCATTTGCCGGTAATGTATCACCCGAATAAGAAATGGAGGATTGTATGTTTCGTAAAATTACAATGGCAGCAGCAGCACTGACAATTACAGCAGCTCTAGCAGCCGGACCTGTATTGGCTAAGCCGATTGTCATCAAATTTTCCCATGTCGTTGCAGAAAATACCCCTAAAGGACAGATGGCAAACAAGTTTAAGGAACTTATTGCTGAAAAGCTTGGGGATAAGGTCGTGGTTGAAGTATATCCAAACTCTCAGCTTTTTGGTGATAATAAAGTACTTGAAGCCATGTTGCTGGGTGATGTACAGATGGCTGCCCCTTCACTGTCTAAGTTTGAAAGATACACGAAAAAAGTTGCTCTGTATGACCTGCCGTTTTTGTTCGAAGACATTACTGCGGTTGATAAATTTCAATCGAGTAAAGAAGGGCAGGATATGCTTAATGCCATGAAAAAGAAAGGCCTGATTGGTCTTGGTTATCTGCATAATGGAATGAAGCAGCTTTCTTCCTCGCAACCGCTGAAAGTACCGGCTGATGCAGCTGGTCTTAAATTCCGGATCATGTCTTCAGACGTTCTTGCCGCACAGTTTCAGGCGGTCGATGCAACACCTTTGAAAAAGCCTTTTTCAGAGGTGTTTACTCTGCTGCAAACCAAGGCCATCGATGGACAGGAAAACACCTGGTCTAATATTTACTCGAAAAAATTCTTTGAAGTACAACCATATATTACAGAATCCAATCATGGACTGCTTGATTACATGGTCGTTACTTCAACAGAGTTCTGGATGGACCTGTCCGACGACATACGCGCGGAAGTGAAAAAAGCTCTTGATGAGGCAATTATATTCGGCAACCAGGTTGCCGCTGAAAAAGCCAAGTCCGACAAACAAAAGATTATTGACTCAAAGCGCAGCCAAATCATTGAGTTAACTCGCGAAGAAAGAGCGCAATGGGTAGAGGTTATGAAGCCTGTTTGGAGTAAATTTGAGCATGAGATTGGTAAAGAACTGATCGATGCAGCTTATAACTCCAATAAATAAAGAGAGGGTAGTTCCTATAGGCGTTGTGATGCAATAAATTCAAGGATAGGGGCAATTCTTCAGATTAGTCCCTATCCTCTCTTTTTAATGAGGATTCGCTCTATGTTTTTGCGTGTTTTAAATCAAGTCGAAGAGGCGATGATCAGTCTTCTTTTGATAGCAACCACGCTTTTAGTCTTCCTGGATGTGGTTATGCGTTTCGGTTTTAATACCGGTTTTATGTGGACCCAGGAATTAACGCTGCATATGTCTGCCTGGTTTGTACTGTTTGGTACATCGTATGGAATTAAGGTCGGTTCACATATAGGCGTGGATGCTTTTGTAAAGCTCTTTCCTCGAGGAATGAGAAGATTAATAACCATTGTGGCCTGCACTCTCTCTCTTTGTTACTGCGGACTCATCCTTTACGGTAGTTGGATTTATCTGAGTAAGATGAAAAAAATAGGGATTGAACTTGAAGATCTCCCAATACCTACTTGGCTTGCTCATGGAATGTTGCTTGTAGGGTTTTCCTTTATTTCTATCCGTATATTGATACTCTTGTATCAGGTTATTGTTGGCGATGCTGATGGGTTTCGTCACGTGGATGAGGCTAAAGAGAGTATGGAGATTGTTGAAGAATTAAAAGAAGAGGAGGTCATGTCATGACAACAGCAGCACTCTTTATATTGCTCTTTGGCTGTATGCTGCTTGGCATGCCCATTGCCCTTGCATTAGGGCTATCCAGTATTACAACCATTCTCTTTTTCTCCAGTGACTCGCTTGCTTCTATCGCATTGAAATTATTCGAAGCACTATCCGAGCATTATACCTTACTGGCTATCCCGTTTTTTATCCTGTCATCAGCGTTTCTCTCTACTGGCGGTGTTGCCAAGCGAATTATCCGCTTTGCACTTAGTCTGGTCGGCCACATTCGCGGTGGTTTGGCAATGGCATCAGTCATGGCGTGTATGATATTTGCTGCTGTTTCAGGATCATCACCGGCAACGGTTGCGGCCATTGGCTCTATTGTTATTGTTGGTATGGTACGGGCAGGTTATCCCGAGAGTTTTGCAGCTGGGGTTATTACCAATGCCGGCACATTGGGAATTTTGATTCCACCTTCTATTGTTATGCTTGTTTATGCTGCCGCTACCGAGGTCTCTGCCGCCAGAATGTTTATGGCCGGCTTTCTCCCCGGCTTGATGATGGGCGGTATTTTAATGCTTGCCATCTACATTGCTGCCAGGATTAAAAAGCTGCCGGCCATGCCATGGAAAGGTTTTGGTGAAGTCTTTTCTGCCGGGTCATCAGCTTTTGGCGGTCTGATGCTGATTATTATTGTCCTTGGCTCCATTTACGGTGGCATTGCCAGTCCCACCGAAGCTGCGGCGGTTTCAGCAATTTATGCCTTTTTAGTCTCCATCTTCGGCTACCGAGATGTCGGTCCTTTAAAAGAAGTTGCATGGCGTAACAAGGGGGAAGGTTTTGGAAGTGCAGTTGGCAGAAATATTGGGAAATGCATAATAGCTGTACCCAAATGTCTCAACGACAAGGATGTGCGAAAGATCATACTTGATGCATCAAAAGTCAGCATCATGCTGTTGTTTATTATTGCCAATGCCATGTTATTTGCGCATGTATTGACAACTGAACGTATTCCACATCACCTTGCTGAGCTGATTATCGGCTGGGGACTCTCTCCCTGGATGTTTCTTATCGTAGTCAATATTCTGTTGCTTATGGCTGGAAATTTTATGGAACCATCAGCCATTTTGCTTATTATGGCTCCTATTCTTTTTCCCATCGCTGTTAAGCTTGGTATTGATCCTATTCACCTTGGAATCATCATGGTGGTCAACATGGAAATTGGGATGCTGACGCCGCCGGTTGGGCTTAATCTTTTTGTTACTGCAGGCATAACCGGCAATAGTATTGGCTGGGTTATCCGCGCCTGTCTTCCATGGTTGATGTTGTTACTCTTGTTCCTCGTGATTATTACCTATATCCCACAGGTATCACTTTTCCTTCCAGAGTTTTTGGATAAGTTGCACGGGTATCAATAAGTGACCGTTGTTGAAAACACCTCTGAGTTTCTCAGAGGTGTTTTTGTTTGAGACTAAGGGCAAATGAAAAATTACGGAGACCAACATGATTCCACCAATTAATAAAGTTCTTTATGCTACTGACCTTGGTGAGCATACCAGACCTGTATTTCGTCGTGCAGTTAGTCTTGCCCGTCGGTATAATGCACTTTTACTGATGGTTCACGTCGTGGAGCCCCTCGGCACCGCAGGGAGTGCCATTGTTGAGACGTACCTTCCTGCTGAAACAGCAGATAAAGTTCTCAAAAACGGGGGAATGCATGATGTCTTGGAGAAAATGAAGAAACGGGTACAACTTTTTGCTGAAGAAGAACTGGCGGCTGAGAGTGCGGAAAGGATCCCTGACACAGAGGTCCATGTTACTCTGGGTACCCCAAGTCGTGAACTGTTGAGAATTGCAGAAGAGAACGATGTGGATGTGATCGTGATCGGGAAAAGTGCACATTCCTTTTTCGGTAATACCATGATGGGAACGTGTGCGCGGCGCGTCACCCGGTATAGCAATATTCCGGTTTTTCTGGTCCCTAATAACGATTGATTTTTTCCTGCTTGGGATTTTACCCAAGCAGGAAAATTTCCCTTTTCTCACGTATTACTCTTAACGACTTTTAAGATCTCATCTCTGAAACAACCATGACAGGAACACGATAACTGCGTTAAGCATTTAATTTGCTGTTCGGTTAATTTTGCTCATAATGTATTGAAGAGGGTGATATGCAAAGCTCGATGGTAGCCTCAATAATGGCAATTGTTTTTTTTGCCTTCTGCTTAAACGAAGTACAGGCGCGTCCAACTGAACGGTTCGATCAGCGTACGCAGATGTGTAGATTGATAGCTAAACCTCCACTCGACTGGGAAAGCGAACCTTGGGGAACAGGCGGTAAAAAATTCAGAGAAGTATGTAAAAGCTGTCATTCAAGAGAGAGTGATAGCGGGGCACCATTTCTCCATGCAGAATCATACACTTCTGCAGCCTGGAACAGGATATTTTTTAAACGACGCAAAAAATGTGCTCGTGATGGCTCGTGGGACGTTCTCACTCAAGAGGAATTGTTATTGGTTAACGATTATCTCTATCGTAACGGCGCATGGACCTATGACCCTAATGATGCAGATTCCTGCGGTTGATGATGTTTTTGTCTCCGGTCGGAGATGAAAAAAGGGGAGAGGGGAGATATCAAGAAAACGAATTATGGGATAAATGGAGGCTGTATATACATTAAACGTACTGACTGTTTCAAGGCCCTTCTTGGTGGTTCAATAGCATCCAAGAGGAGCGTTAAGCCATCTCGATTCTGTGCAGAATGTTGTTTCCTCTTTTGTTAGCAGTTTAGCTATCAAAGAACGTTCAGCTACGACAGGGTTTTCTGTATACTGACTTTTTTTGCTCAAAAAACAGCGAACCCGCTGGTTATACCAGTTCCTTCCTCTGTTCTATCCCAACCGTTGGGGGGAACATCTCTTGTTGGCCGGCCACAGGGGCGTATACAGGTCTCTTCTGTGGCCAATCCTGATCGCTGGCCAATCTTTCTGTGTTGCCGCCATTTCAAAGCTACGCCAATATCTTGGCAATGGGTTCCTTTCCTTTTTTATGTGAAGTTCTTTGAGGTCAGCACAAACACTGTGGATAATCAGACTCAATAAGGAGGATAAAGGCAAATTCGCTCATTAGCTTCGGTGAAAAAACTACTCAGCAGTTCGCTGTCTCTACCATAAATATCTGGGTAAAAATGAACAGCGTGTGTTTCCGGATCAACATAAACGGTTCGGTAAAGAATGTGCACTGGCACCGGGTTATCGAGGACGACAACCTTTCTTTTGCCTGTTCCTAGCTGTTGCCGGATATTTTCAACGTTCCATTGTTGTCGATTTCCTTGGAGTAGGTAAAGTGCTAGCTTTTCCGGATCACTAACACGTATGCATCCATGACTGAATGCTCTCTGATGGCGGTTAAAGAGATTTTGAGTAGGGGTATCGTGCAAATAAATATTATATTTATTGGGGAAAATAAACTTGAGCCTGCCCAGCGCATTACCTGGACCAGGTTCTTGGCGCAGTCTATAGTTTCGAATTTTGTTGCCGAGGTTTACCCAATCAAGTGCATCAGGATCAATGGCAGGGCTGGAGGCATCCCATCCCTTAAATATTTTTATATTATGTTCAGTAAGGTAGTCGGGATTTTCGATTTGACTGGGAACCATTTCTTCGGCAGCTATGCTTAAAGGAATATTCCAGTAGGGATTAAAAACAATATAGCGCATCAAATCACTGAATACAGGTGTTTTGTTGTACACCTTGCCAACAATAACCGGCATATGCAGAGGAGGGCTATTGTCGTTAAAGGCAGTAAGCTGGAAACTGGCAATGTTGACAAAAATATGCATGCCCTGCAACTTGTGGGGCAACCAACGCCACCGTTCTAGGTTGATGAGTATACGTTTGATGAGGGAATTTGGAGAGATGTTTAATGCTGCCAGCGTTTTATCGCCTACCACCCCATCTGCGGCCAGGTTGAAACGTTTTTGGAAGGAGACAATACCTGCGGCCGTTTCCTCAGTATATTGCATTGTGGGAATGATAGTGTCAGGTAAGTCACCGCCGGCCTGCAGTCGTTTAATAATGCTGGGTACCCTGGAGTCTTTCATCCCAGGTCTAAGAACTGGACCATACGCAATGGGTGACCAGGTAGAGGCACTGGCTATGTTTCGGTAACGCGAGAGGGCTTCTTTTAAAAGTCTGTATTCGTTGTGGGCTGGAAGCAGGTTTTTCATGAATCCTGCAAGATCAGATGCTGCTACAGCCTGTTGGAGAAGTTGGTGAATATTTACCTTTTTACCGAGGGCCGCAGCAAAAAGTTGTGGATTAAGCATACAGGGGTTGATTCTTCCCCCTTGAATATCAGAGGTATACCTGGCAAGGCCCTTGGTGAGCTGGATGTCTAGCTGTGCTAATGCCTGCGGACTGGTCCTGTACCACAGAGAATGGATAGAGGGCAGCAAATAGTCTTCCGGGTGAAGTCCTTCAATCCAGCTGTCAGCAAGGATTTTTATAATGGTAGCTGCTTTATTTCTTTGGCCGTTTCTCTGAATCCAGAGAGGGGAAAAATTATTTTCCTGGTAGAGTTGGTGAACAATGTCATCGAGGGATAGATTGGCCGGCGTGTTTGCCGGAAAGTACCCTTTCAATTCAGTTGGAGAGATATCCTGGTCTATTGCCTGAGACGTTCCGGCAAAAGCAGTCGGGGCGGAAAAACAGAGACAACAGACAAGAACAAGAATACGGCCCGGTATCATTTTGAAAAAAAAGTTACAAGAGTTCACAGATAAAAAAAAATAAAGAAAAGTGATAGAGGAATAAAGTTATTTTTCTTTTAATATTCGTATGGTCTCTAGCTCAAATTTGGCAATAAGTGGATTGTATTTTTGCAGATTATCGAGCGTTTCCAAAAAAGACTGGCCTAAAAACCCGTCCCTTGAAGATACTATAAATCCTGCTTCAGCATGCTTTATAGAGGCGAGCGCTACTGATACTGCAGTGCTGCCGCGCATGGAGCAACTTCCTTTGGCACCGTCGCAGAAACCGCCGCTTATGGAAGACACAAAATTATTATATGCTCCTTCAAAAAGCTGTAGTTCATCGCGCAGATAAAGAATGCCGCCTATTATCCCAGCTCCTGCAGCATATTGAGCTCCACAGACAGAAGAAACCTCACCAAAGCGTGAAGTAATCAAGGTGGTTAACAATATCGATACAAGGACCGCCTTTATTTCAGTTTCTTCTCCTCGATTATGTTGTCTGGAGTAAGCCACTACGGGAATAAAGGATGTAAGTCCCTTGTTGCCGGAACCTGCACAGCTCATAACCGGAATAGGGTCACCATTCATGCGGGCAAATATAGCCCCCATCACAAGGTGTTCCCCGTCATTTCCTTGAGAGGGGATATATTGCTGACCATGTAGGGCGGCAGCCATATTGTAGGCAATTCCTTGGCGAACAGTCTGTCGTAGTTCGGCATCCCCATAGGCTGTGTCAACTAATTTGGGCCATCTTTCTGGGTTGTAGAACGATTTATCAAAAGTAATAGGTAAGGGCGAACTGCTTTGTGATAGATGACTTTCTGCTGCAAGCTCAACACCATTTCTACTGAGATGACTGATACGGGTATGCCCTCCTTGGAGGATAGTATGCACCTTGTTGTTACTGCTGTGCACAATAAGGTCAATCAGTAGCCCCTCTGTATCAATCAGCTCTACCTCTATCAAGTCTTGGGCGTAAAGTTGGTCTGCCTGGTTCAATAATTCAGGATTGAGAAGTGTGAAGAGCGATAACCTTTGTTCGGGCGCTGCTGTCACAAAACCGAGGAGCAGAGCCCATTCGGATCCTTTACGGGATCCAGCGTGAGGGATTCCTGCTGCAAACGCATTTTTATAGGTTCTTTGGTCGATTTTGAACACAAATCGGGTTGGCTGTTCTTCGAGATGTTTGCCGGCAAAACTTGCGCAATAAGCAATAGCCGCAGGTTCAGTACACCCGGAGGTGACTTCAAGTGATTTTTTCAATGTAGCTAGTAATTGCATTCGCAAACGTTTGGCCTAAGGGAGAAAAGAACCATGATAATATGTATTATTAAATACCATAACAAGGGGACAACCGAATGACAAGGTTGATAAAGGGAAGGGCGGCAACTAAAAAAGGCCTGCTAGCCACTAGGGCAAGCAGGCCTTTTAGGCAGCTGTATGAAATAATTAATGGCTGTTATTCGTCACGAAAAAAGGAACCCTTCAGGTATTCTCTGTTCATGCGTGCGATATGTCTGATAGATATACCTTTAGGGCATACGTTTTCACAGACACGTTCGTTACCACAGTTACCAAATCCATTTTCGTCCATGCAGCTAACCATATTAACGGCTCTTGTCTTGGCTTCATGTTGTCCTTGAGGCAACAGCGCTAACTGGGAAATTTTTGCACCAATAAACAGCATCGGTGCAGCATTCGGACAAGCGGCTGCACAGGCACCGCAACCGATACAGGCAGCGGCATCCATGGCTTGTTCAGCAATGTGCTGAGGAATAAGGATACTGTTGGCATCCTGAGGAGAGCCGGAATTAACGGAAACAAATCCACCAGCCTGGATAATGCGGTCAAGTGCTGACCGGTCAACAATAAGGTCTTTGACAACCGGAAAACCAGTAGCTCTGAAAGGTTCGATGATAATGGTATCACCGTCTTTAAAGCTTCGCATGTGCAACTGACATAAAGTGGTTTCTTTTTCAGGTCCATGCGCTGTTCCGTTGACCACAGCACCGCACATACCGCAAATACCTTCGCGGCAGTCATGGTCGAAAGCTATTGGCTCGATTCCTTTGTTAGCCAGAGCTTCGTTCATTACGTCGAGCATCTCAAGAAACGAACTGCCAGTGCTGATATCCTTGAGAGCGTGATCTTCGAAGGACCCTTTTGCATGGGGTCCATTCTGTCGCCATATTTTTACTATGATATTAATCGTTTTCGATGACATGAGATATCTTCTGCGTTTTGATTTATGCTTCAGTGGTACACCCACAATTCCAATACGATTGTATATGATCTTCGTTACTTATAGCTTCGTTGTGAAGGTGTAACGTTTTCAAATGTGAGTGGTTCCTTATGCATGACGGGTTTGTTGCCTTCGCCCTTATGTTCCCATACGGAAACATGAGAGAAGTTCTCGTCATCACGCTTGGCCTCATTTTCTTCTGTCTGGCTTTCTTCTCGGAAGTGACCACCACATGATTCTTCGCGCTCAAGGGCGTCACGTACCATCAATTCACCAAATTCGAGGAAGTCAGCAACGCGACCAGCTCTTTCAAGTGATTGATTCAACTCATTGCGGTTGCCTGGTACGGTAACGTTTTCCCAAAATTCTTCGCGAATTTCAGGAATAACTTTCAGGGCGTGTTCAAGGCCTTCCTTGTTTCTGCCCATACCGCAATCATCCCACATAATCTGACCAAGCTTTTTGTGGTAATAGTCAACAGTCTGCAGACCGCTTTTGCCGGAACCTGTGTTCTTGAGAAGTTTGTTTGTAAACTCCCTAGCATTAGTTTCTGCTTCGTCAAACGCTTCGTGGTTGGTGGTGGTTGGTTCAGGAGCAACGTTTGCCAGGTAATTACCAATGGTGTAAGGCAATACAAAGTAACCGTCAGCAAGGCCCTGCATGAGAGCAGAAGCTCCAAGCCGGTTCGCACCGTGATCAGAGAAGTTCGCTTCACCAGCGGCGTACAGACCGGGAATAGTGGTCATCAACTCATAATCAACCCAGAGGCCACCCATGGTGTAATGAACCGCAGGGTAAATCATCATTGGTTCTTTGGTTGGGTTGGAAGCAGTAATTTTTTCGTACATATGGAAAAGGTTTCCATATTTTCTCAAAATGACATCTAAACCATCCCGTTCGATAGCTTCAGCAAAATCAAGGTACACACCAAGTTTTGTCTCGCCGACACCAAGACCGTCATCGCAAGCCTGCTTCGCATTACGGGATGCAACGTCACGAGGAACGAGGTTACCGAAACTTGGGTATTTACGCTCAAGGTAGTAGTCACGTTCCGACTCAGGAATGTCAGCGGCCTTTCTGGTTTCATTTGGATTTTTTGGTACCCAAACGCGACCGTCGTTTCGCAGACTCTCACTCATCAACGTCAGTTTAGACTGGAAGTCTCCATGAACAGGGATACATGTGGGATGGATCTGCACCATACATGGGTTGGCAAATCCAGCGCCTCTTTTATGAGCGCGCCAAGCTGCAGTCACGTTAGATGCCATGGCATTTGTAGAGAGGAAGTATACGTTTCCGTAACCACCAGTTGCCAGTACAACCGCATGTGCTGAATGACGTTCAATTTCACCAGTGATCAGGTTACGGGTGATGATACCCTTGGCTTCGCCATCAACGACTACCAAGTCAACCATTTCCTGGCGGGTATAGAGGGTAACTTTACCTGCTGCTACCTGACGCATCATTGCAGAATACGCGCCGATAAGAAGCTGCTGCCCCGTCTGGCCGCGTGCATAAAAAGTACGAGAAACCTGAGCACCACCAAATGAGCGGTTGGCCAGCGTTCCGCCGTATTCACGAGCAAAAGGGATTCCCTGGGCAACGCCCTGGTCTATGATGTTGTTGGATACCTGTGCCAAGCGGTAAACATTTGCCTCACGAGCACGGAAGTCACCACCTTTGATGGTGTCATAGAAGAGACGGAAGATGGAGTCACCATCACCCTGATAATTCTTGGCAGCATTAATGCCACCCTGGGCAGCGATGGAGTGGGCTCTCCTGGCGCTGTCTTGGATACAAAATGATTTAACGTTATACCCTAGTTCTCCTAGGGTCGCTGCTGCTGCTCCTCCGGCAAGTCCTGTTCCCACAACAATGACTTCGTATTTCCTTTTGTTAGCCGGATTGACGAGTTTATTGGAAAAACGGGCTTTATCCCATTTTTCTGCCAACGGTCCTTCAGGTATTTTCGAATCAAGCTGCATAATATTTTCTTCTGGCTATGGGTGGAAAGTGAAGTAGCGACTTTTTAAAGGTCGACTCTCTATTCATTAATCGCAACAGTAGATCCGTACCTTACTCTCTGCTGCAATTTGTTTTCAGTTACGTTGCGCCGTCTAATGCTCTAGCCGAGCAGTTGGTTTTGAGAAACAACGAGCAGCAAAGTGATCAAAACAAAGACGGTGATCATAATAGCTGCAACTGCCCAGGTAACAACACGAATGGGAGCGTTGTACTGGGGATCATTGATGCCGAATGTTTGCAAGAGTGACCAGAATCCGTGGCTGATGTGCAGTGCCAAAACGGACATGCCTATGATATAGATAAGGGTGAAACCAGGATTGTTAAGGACCTTGGTTACAATGTCTGAAATAGTTAACACTTCCGTCTTTTCAACAAAGTGAAAATTTGCCAGGTGAATCAGGATGAAAACAAAAATGGTCGCGCCGGTGTAGATCATGGTCTGGGATCCCCAAGTCCTACCACCTGGATTGGTCTGTACTTCATACTTCTGCGGACCCCTTGCCTTACGGTTTTGGAGCCAGAGAAGTACACCTGTGATAACATGGATAAAGAAAATCGAGTAGAGTCCGATTTCAAAAATTGGAACAAAAATCCCTAACGAATGCAGATGATGTGCATACGCATTGAAAGCTTCTCTTCCCCAGAAGATAGTGCTGTTACCAATGGTATGTACAAGCAAGAAACCTCCTAACAGAAAACCTGTTAGGGCCATGATGTACTTTTTGCCTAAAGATGACCGACAAGTTTGAATGAACCACGACATAATTGTTGACCTTGAGTTTTGGTTAACGAAAAACAAAAACGTACTGCGTTTCAACCGGTTTTGGCAACGTGACCATATTCAGTAACAAACAAGATTTATTGACTGAACGATCATTCATTAACAGGGGGTAGATTCCCTGTCAAGTAAAAAAAAAGTTGCTAATAATCTGCAGGATTTATTCATTATTCAGAGCATTGAGAGTGCGTTTTTTTGTGTGCCAATTGTGCCAATTGTGAAGACGGGTTATTTGGGGGTTGCGCTCCAAATCGACTTGATTTAATTCATGTAGTATGGATCGAAAAATCTTTTGTCGTGAACGATTACGTTGTAATGATTGCACAATTAGCACACATTGATTTTTGCCTGATGTATTTTCGGGAATAATGTCCTCGATCTTTTTGAAACTGTGTTTATCTTTTGGGCATGCTGTTTAGAACAAGATGATGGTTTATGCTGTTTCGTTATTCTGTCTGTCTCTTTGTTAAAAGATGTAACTTCAGCAGCACCCAACTCTCGACGATCTTCCCGCTCAACATACCGATGCATTGAAGTCGAGGCTTATCTGCTATTCGGTCAGCGGGTCAACATTTAGAGCACTGCTGAACCGTTATACTTCGCGGTAGATTGACTGTTTTTTGATATTCGCTGAATGGGTACAAAAAGATTTGTTTTGCTCTTGTTTATTGTGTGGATAGATATATGATGGCCATACCCTGTTCTTTCATGTAGAATCATTGTTGTTGTCATTTTGTGCGCTGTAATTTAATCAACTACTCCTTCATTAGTCTCCTCATTTTATCAACAGATAATCGAAATATCATGATACGTACCTCAGTCGTCCCCGGTGGGTCATTCCGTGTCGGCGTATACCAGCCTGAATACGAAGTGGTTAATCTTCGGCAAAATGATCATACTTTGAACTTAGGAAAGTTCAAAGATGGCACTGTGCTTGTTAATGAGGCTAATTTTGTAACAGGTGATGTGCAGGTTAAGAGCACGAAAACTATTTATGAAATTAGAAATCCATTCCCGTTTCGTGGCTGTACCTATATCGATTCCAGTTGGGCTGCTAACCGCTCGAAGAATTTACAATCCATTAGGCTTTCCCCGTCTCCTCGTGGATCGTTTGTAAAAACACTGGGTAAGCATTTGTCAGGGGAAACAATCGACAGTATTTTTCAAGACTTACCTCGATCACTCCAGCTGAGTGTCGCGCAGACTTCTGATGACCCGGAAGAATTGATTTTACTTGCCAAAATGTGCTGCAAAATCGTTTTCGATGTAAATGGTCAACCTCAAGGCCTCGAATATACGACTAATGTTAACAAACCAGTTGTCAGTATTGGTGATTTTGAATTATTTGAGACAGTTGCCAATAACCCCTATTTACCTGATGCATACAAAGAAGTGATGGTGCTGCGTCCAGGAGTGCAAGGAAAGAGTGAAATCGTCGGCGACTATGTCTGTGAAGATGTAGAGATTTTTGAGTATCTACGCGGGAATTCATATATTCCTTGGGGGCATTTTGCCGCTAACTTTGCCCATAATTCAATCCGATATCGTATTCATGATTTATCTTTGCAAGATATGAGGGGGGTGCGACATCTGTACTATCAGAGAACTTTTGTCGTCTTGGCTGGAAAATTAGGATTAGCGAGCCCTGTAAAAGGGAGGCAGTATTCTGTCACTGAGTTGGAAGAGCTACGTTTAGCAATCGTTGCGGCAGTCGCGAAAACAGTTCCTGAAAAAATTGCAACGCTGTGGGGATGGAATTTTGGGTATGATTTTTCCGGTTCCGGGTATCGCCTGCATGCTTCCCATCAAATGATCCATCAGCAGTATGCCATGGTTCCCGAATCTGTTCAAACAGTCAATGGGGAAGAGTATACAGCCTTTTCCTGTGGTGACATGGTGGCAGATACAGTTGAACAATACCATGACGCTTATGGCACAGACTTTTTTGAAGATTATCTTACAGCTATACGCACTAATTCCAGGGTAGATCAGGGCGTTGGTGAACGCTCACTGGTTGTTTGGGAGGATGAGAATGTGTTACTCTTTGTCCCTAAAGCGCAAGTATCGCAATGGGAATTGCAATTGATGGTTACTGCAAATGGCAACCAGGAGCCAATCGGCAATATTATTGAGGCTGGGAATGCCGTCCGGGCTTCACTTGATAAAGGTTTGCTCATTGCCCAGCAGACATTAGCCGCGCTGGGGGCGGAACTTGTCACCACTATTGAATTTTCCAAGCGACTTGGTGAAAGAAACGGACAGCGTTTACTCTATTCGTTGCTTCCTAAGCTACCGTGGTCAATGGGGGCTTTTAGCGAAGCGCAGTCGAGATATATCTGTGGTCATTATCCTGAAGATTTTGCCAGTGCCTGTCGTATGGCCTTTGTTGATTTTTCCAGGAAGTTGTAAAAAAAAATAAATGGAATCTATTGTAATGAAAAAAGGATATTTTGGGCAATGGGGTGGGGCGTTTATCCCCGAAGTACTCTACGCAACTTTTGCACAACTCAATACCGAATATGAAAAAGCGCGTGCAGATGCTGCATTCTGGCAAGAATATGTTGAGTTGATGGGCAATTATTCCTGCCGCCCAACGCCATTAACCTACGCAGAAAACCTGAGTAATCATTTTGGTGGCGCAAGGATCTACATTAAAAGAGAAGATCTTAATCACACCGGCGCCCATAAGGCAAATAATGTTATGGGACAAGGGTTGCTGGTTAAACGTATGGGGAAAAAAAGGGTTATTGCTGAAACCGGAGCCGGCCAACACGGGGTTGCGACCGCAACCATGGCTGCTCGTTTTGGTTTTGATTGCACTGTTTATATGGGAGAGGAGGACGTTGCCCGTCAGCGCCCCAATGTCTTCTGGATGGAAAAACTCGGGGCAACTGTCGTACCGGTTACTTCAGGATCACGGACGTTGAAGGATGCGATGAATGAAGCCTTTCGTGATTGGGTAAGTTCCATGGATGATACCCATTATGTGATCGGAACAGTGTGTGGTCCACACCCTTTTCCCGAGATGGTGGCTTGGTTTCAATCCATCATAGGGATTGAGGCACACAAGCAGATCCTGCAGCAATTCGGTCGTTTGCCTAGCCGTGTGTATGCCTGTGTAGGTGGCGGGTCAAATGCCATGGGTATTTTTCAAGGTTTTCTGGATACACCTGAAGTTGAGTTAGTAGGTGTTGAGGCGGGCGGAGAAGGGATTGATACCGATAGGCATGCATCCCGTATGACTGGCGACCGTGCAAGTGCCGGCGTTGCACAGGGGTATAAGACCATGTTTCTCCAAAACCCAGAGGGGCAGATGCTTGATACGCATTCTATTGCAGCGGGTTTGGACTATGTCGGAGTATCGCCCATCCTGGCTGATCTTGGTGAGCAAGGCCGAGTTCGGTTTGAGGCGGCAACTGACAAAGAAGTAGTCGATGCACTTGCACTGTCCATGCGCAAGGAAGGACTCATCCCGGCCCTTGAATCATCCCATGGTTTTGTCCAGGCGTTTAAAGAAGCACCTACCATGGCCGGCGATGAGGCAATCATTATCAATATGTCAGGTCGTGGAGATAAAGACATCTTTACCGTTGCTCATGCCTTTGATGACCCGTCCTGGAAGAAGTTTATTGTTGATAGGGGGAATGAATACAGTAAGTAAGTACGATCCTTGAGTGTAGAGCAACAATCAATGAACACAGTACATGGTAAGAAAAAGCATGGAATTGCAAACAGAATTACAACAGCGGCTGAAAAAGAAGAATATATTGCTGATGACCCACCTGGTATTAGGCTATCCATCTTTGGATACCAATAAAGAGGTGATAGAACAGATGGCCCTCAATGGGGTTGACTGTATAGAATTACAGATTCCATTTTCCGAACCTATCGCAGATGGCCCTGTTATTTTAAAAGCCAATCAACAGAGCCTGGAGGCCGGGATTACGGTTGAACAATGTTTTGCCTTTGCAGCAGAAATGGCTGCCAAATATCCGGATGTCTGTTTTTTGTTTATGACCTATTACAATATAGTCTTCAAGTATGGCGAGGCAGCGTTTCTTCGCCGAACCAGAGATGTCGGACTGGTTGGTACGATTATACCTGATCTGCCTCCCGAAGAAGGGGAGCAGTATTTTGCTTTGAGTAAAGAATTAGAGCTGGCCCCGATCACCTTCTTTACCCCGACCTCAACTGCGGAAAGAATGACAGAGGTCGCACAGCAGGGAGAAGGGTTTGTTTACTGCGTGGCCAGGAGAGGCGTAACCGGCAAGCAGACAGCGATTGACGAATCTCTAGATTCGTATCTTGAGCAATGTCGTCAAGCCACGGGGCTGCCTTTGGCAGTCGGTTTTGGTATCAGCAACAGGGATGATATTGCGATGTTGACCGGGAAGGCCGACATGGCGGTTATCGGCACGGCCACTATCAGGCTTGTAGATGAACAGGGTGCAGCAGCGGTGGGGCCTTTTATTGCTGAACTGGCCGGCGCCGCCTGAGCTGGCGGTACCAAGCGTTGCTATGAACGGCAATGATCCTAGAGGCAAGAGAACTGGGGAAGGAGATATACTGAGGATGGGACAGGTTAACGCGGAAGCACTTGGAACGAAAGATATTGTTTGGGAACTTGGTGATCTCTATTCAGGCACCGATGATCCTGCTGCAACCATAGATATTGAACAGTGTAGGGAAAAAGCTGAAAGTCTCTCCCAACAATACTCGCAAAAAGTGGCAGGGCTCAATGACGACCAGATGTTGCTATTGGTTACTCAATTGGAAGCGGTTGATACCTTGGTTGCTAAACTTGCTACATTTGCCTATTTGCTTTTTTCCACCCAGACTGGTAACGGTGAGGCTTCTGCATTCTTGCAACGAGTCGAAGAACTGGCTGCTGAAGTAGGGCGGTTAACTGTTTTTTTCCGTCTGGAAATTAATGATCTTACAGAGATGGAAGCAAATCGGTTACTTGCTGCTCCAGCACTGACACCGTATAAGCATTATCTTCAATCACTGCGACGTTTTGCTCCACATCAACTTTCCGGCAAGGAAGAAGAGTTGTTGCAGGATTTTGCTCCGGTTGGTCGCAATGCATGGAATGTGCTTTTTGATAAACTTATGGGCCAGCTACGGTTTGGAGAATCCGGTCGGACAGAAGAGGAAGTGCTCAGTGACCTGTACCACAGTGAGCGACAGGTGCGAAAGCAAGCCGCACAGGAAATGACAGATGCACTGGGGAGCAATATGCATTTGCTCTCCCATATCTTCAATACCTTGGCATCGGAAAAGATGATTTCCGACAGGGTGCGTCGCTATGATTCGTGGAGCAGCGCTATCAATCTCAGCAACGAATTGGAAGCACAGACTGTCGATACCTTAATCAATGCAGTAACAGGGCGTTACGACTTGGTGCACCGCTATTATCAGTACAAAAAAGAATTGCTTGGGTATGACGAGTTGTTTGATTATGATCGATATGCTCCGGTGCTCAGCGACACTGAAGATCCAATTCCATGGGAGCATTGCCGGCAGATTGTGGTCGATGCTTTTAGTGGTTTTTCGCCACGGATGGGCGACATTGCCGATCGTTTTTTTACCAATCAGTGGATTCATGCGCCGATCATAGAGGGCAAAAGAGGCGGTGCTTATGCCCATCCGTGTGTGCCTGAAGTCCATCCCTATGTGATGGTTAATTACGCAGGGACCATGCGTGATGTGTCGACGGTAGCCCATGAACTCGGCCATGGGGTGCACCAGTTCTTAGCTGCAGAAAAAGGATTCTATAATAGTGATACCCCGTTAGTTCTTGCTGAAACAGCTTCTGTTTTTGCCGAATTTATCGTTTTTAACGCTCAGCTGAATTTACTCAAGGATAAAAATCAGCGGCGAGGCTTTCTCTGCCAGAAAATAGAATCTATATTTGCCACTGTCTTTAGGCAGGTGGCGATGAATAGGTTCGAACATCACATGCATATTAAACGGAGAGAAAAAGGGGAGCTGGCAGAAGAAGAATTTAATAGTATCTGGTTAGATACGCAGCAGGCTATGTTCGGCGACTCCGTTACCCTGACTACAAATTATGCCTCCTGGTGGTCTTATATACCTCATTTTTTAAGTACGCCGGGATACGTGTATTCCTATGCATTTGGTGAGCTGCTTGTGTTGGCGCTTTATTCTCTCTACCAGCAGGAAGGAAGTGCATTTGTCGACAAATATCAAACACTGCTGAAAGCAGGTGGCAGTAAATCGCCTTACGAATTGCTGGAGCCATTTGAAATTGATTTGAATGCGGCATCCTTCTGGGAGGGCGGACTTGATACCATAGAATCGCTCTTGAACAGATTGGACTAATTTTATTCGGTAGGGAAAAGGGGGAGTTATTTCATTGTTTCCTGCTGGTCGACTGCCGTTTTACCCCTCTTTGAATAATAAACATTGCCGGTAGAATCAGCAGCACGCCCAAAAGGGTGGAAAGCGGAGGAATACCTTTTCCCAAGAGCCATTCGATAAGGACTATGAGTGGCGGATAGAGAAAAGAATAGGCTATGACTCTGGTAGGCCCAAGATACAGTGTAGCCCATTGGGAAACGAAAAAGGTAATGATTGTGGTGAAAATTGCCAAGTAGATAATGCCCACCCAAATTTTTGGCTGAATATCCATCCAGGCTACTGTCGGGAGCTTGTACCCACTGAGCACCAGTAGCCAGCCACATCCTGTCACCAGTATCCAAAAGGTCATTATTGCCATCGGCTCGCCACGATGGAGGCGTTTGACCAACGGGGTATACAGTGCCATGAGCAGGCAGCCGAAGAAAAAGATCAAATCCCCCTGATTAAGCTCAAGGGAGAGCATCCTTTGCAGGTTGCCCTCAAAAATAACCCAAAGCGCTCCTAAAGTGGCCGGCAGGAGTGATGCCAACCGATACATCCCCAGTTTTTCTTTGATCAGCACTGCGCTATAAACACTTGATATTCCCGGAACCAGGGTGAAGATAACGCCTGTGTTGAGTGCCGTGGTAAATCGTAATGCAAGGAACATTGACCAAAAAAAGCCGACCAGAACCCCGCTGATAAGACTGTACCGAAAGAGAGCTGCTGCAGAGGGAGATGTCAGCTTATATTGCCAGTGGATATAAGGTATGAAAAAGCAGGCAGCGCATATAAACCTGAGCAGAATGATGATGCCCGGGTCAAGTGCAGGGGCAATTGCTTTACCCACGGTAAATGAGGTGGCGACCAGAGTAGTACTGAAGAGAATGCACCCGTGTACCAGCCAGAGTGCAGGGATGGCTCCTGTGTTTTGTTGTAACTTTTTCATCATCTAAGCAGGGGCAGCAGCTTGAGATGTAAGCTACCGTTGGTGGCTACTATTTCCTTGGACAAAACAGAGTACGGCTTGTTTCCATAATTGCTGACTTTACCGCCGGCTTCTTCTACGAGCAACCAGCCTGCAGCCGTGTCCCATGGCTGAAGTGCTCGTTCATAAAAGCCGTCCAGGCGACCACAGGCAACATAAGCTAAGTCCAGTGCCGCTGCGCCTGCACGCCGGATATCTCTTACCTGGGGCAGAACAGTTTTCAGTTGCGCAATGAGTTCCTGCAAATGTTGGGGGACATCATAGGGAAAACCTGTGCCAATGAGTGCCTCAATAAGATGATCTGTTGTCGTAACTTTTATGGGATCTCCGTTAAGCCATGCTCCTTTCCCTGCGCAGGCATAAAATAATTCATCCATACAGGGCGAATATATGGCGCACACCTGAGGCTTGCCTTGAGCAAGTAAGGCTATGGAAACACAAAAATAGGGAAAGCCATGGGCGAAATTGGTAGTTCCATCAAGAGGGTCTACAATCCATAATTGTCCGTCCATGTTGTCAGTATGCCCCTTTGCCGATTCTTCAGCGAGCAGAGCAATACCAGGGGTGTCTTTTGCCAGTACAGTGGTAATGGTATCTTGAGCGGCAAGATCTGCCTCGGTAACAAGATCTGTTTTCCCCTTCATTGTAATAGTGTGCGGTTGTTTATATAGCGAAGTAAGTAAAGCTCCGCCTGCCAAGGCGGCTTTGCATGCGACGGTAACAAGGGGGCCCTGTCGCGAATCTCTGCAGTCAGCGGCAGCAGTTGTTATTCTATTCATTGAGTAATGATAATGTAATCACAGGTTAAAGGAAAATGTAGACGGGCAAGAGTAGACGTTGTTTATGCACAAAATCCCTCAAGATCATGATGAACATGCATAGATTTGGTAGGGAAAGAATCTACGGACGGCTTGTCAGCTGTCGGAGGAGTCGTTCCAGAGAGCTAAAACCTCTTTGTAAACAGCTGAACGGGGAAGGTCAAGATCACCTGATATATGGCGAACAGTGTCTTTGAGGGTTGCGTTTTGTTCGTCCCTGTACCACGTTACGAGCTCATGCAAATTATCAGGTTTTTCTTGATGTGGCGCAGCAGCCCCTTGAACTATAAGTACCAACTCGCCTTTGACGCCTTTTGCTACAGATTCAACGAGTTGATTTAAGGTCCCTTCGCGACATTCTTCATGAATCTTTGTGAGCTCCCTTATTAGCTGGGCATCCCGATTGCCGAGAACCGTGAGGAGGTCCCTCAGGATTGTCTGGATCTTGTGTGGTGATGCATAAAAGACCAATGGATAGGGAAGGGGACGGAGGCTTTTGAGAATTTGTCTTCGTTCACTGCTTTTGGCGGGCAGAAAACCAGCAAAGAAAAAACCGGTTTCGGTGATTCCGGATATGGATAAGGCTGCTGCAAGGGCCGAAGGGCCGGCTACAGCAGATACAGGAATTCCGGCATTCCTTGCCTTCTTAACAAGTATTGCCCCGGGGTCTGAAAGACCTGGGGTTCCGGCATCTGAAACAAGTGCAATGTTTTTACCATTAAGCAGTTGATTGACAAGCTGGTCGGATTTTTGTTGCTCCTTTTCACGGTAATAACTTGTTAGGGGGGTCGCTATCCCAAAAGCTGAACAGAGCTTTTTCGTATGTCTCGTGTCTTCACAGGCAATAACATCCACAGAGTGGAGAATTTCACAAGCCCGTTTACTCATCTCGCCGAGATTGCCGATAGGGGTGGCAACAACATAAAGTTGTCCGGAGGGTGCCTTGTTTGTGGGAAGATGCTGGGCCTGTTTCATGGCGGATAGGTTTTTTTTGTGAATTATGGGGAAGATAGCTGAAAAGATAGACTCTGGATCTGTAAATAAAAAGGATGTAGCTGATAAGGAAAAAAGGTATCCTGAAAGTATCTGGTTAAAATAGCAAAATGTTGAGTTAACTGCTGTAGAAATATTGCCACAGAGGCGGCATGGCGAACAATTATTTCCAAATATTTTTTCAAAGCGGACAGATTGCGAGGTGGTTGATAGATTTTGAAGCCTTGCATTTAGAGTGTGAAAACCTACGCCGTTTGGAACTCTCAGATCTTGATGCTTATCTTTCAGCGGAACGGCAGCTCCAGGAAAAAGGTGTTGCCCTGTTACAGAGTCTTGCCGTGAATACCAGTATGCTTGCTCTTTTTGCAGTGAAAAGTGAAACAGATTTCAAATTGAGAATGCCATCACTCTTTTCTACCGACAAAACAGATATTCTTCGCAAAGTAACCTCTCTTTTGCTGCATGAGAAAAAAAATGCCTGTTTTGAGGCTCAACTTTCCCAACAAGATAAAGGTCGTCTGTATTTTACTGTGTATATGGATTTTCTCCCTGAGGAGG
The DNA here is from genome assembly GCF_016918565.1 of Desulfogranum marinum. Taxonomy (GTDB): domain Bacteria; phylum Desulfobacterota; class Desulfobulbia; order Desulfobulbales; family Desulfobulbaceae; genus Desulfogranum; species Desulfogranum marinum. The sequence goes on along the minus strand of NZ_JAFFQD010000001.1, from coordinate 2,192 downwards.
GGAAACATGTAGCCATGTTAAGTTTTGTAGATATCACAGAAGAGAGGTATCTTATTTCCCAGTTGCAGGAGTCGATGGAAAAGTATCGGATGCTTATCACTGCTGCAAATGATGCGATTATCCTGATAGATTGTGCCATGAACAAGATCCTTGAGGTCAACCCGCAAGCAGTAATACTTTTTAGTCGACAACCGGAGTCTATGGTTGGCAGTGACCATGCATTGCTGTATCCGAAGGAGGAAAGAGCGACCTATAGGCGGTACTATCAACAGCAATTACAGAGCGAAGATAATGCTGCAAGTCTTGATACTGCTATTTCAGGGGGAGATGGTGAATTGGTACCAGTGCAAATTCATCTTGCCAGTGCAGAAATTGGAGAGAGAAGGGTGGCATTGGTTACCTTCCATGATTTGCGAAATAGATTGAAGCTGGAGGAACGTAGACGTTTATTGGCAACAGCCGTGGAACAGGCGGCAGAATCTATTATGATTACTGATTTGTCAGGTACAATCGAATATGTGAATCCAGCTTTTGAAGAGGTCAGTGGATATGATATTACAGAGGTAGTTGGGCGGTCTCCGAAAATGTTGCGTAGCAGTGAGACCTCGCGGATGGAGACAAATTTGATGTGGCAGGAGATTTCGAAGGGGCAGGTTTGGAGGGGAACTTTTACCAATAGAAGGAAAGACGGCAGTCTGTATAAAGAAGAGGCGACGATTACACCTGTGAAGGATGGGCAGGGAGCGATCAGGCATTATGTAGCAGTAAAAAGAGATATTACTCGGCAACTAACGCTGGAAAACCAAGTGCGCCAGTCGCAAAAGATGCAGGCGATCGGCACCCTTGCCGGTGGGGTAGCCCATGATTTTAATAATATCCTCACTGCTATTTTGGGCTATGCGGAATTGAGCCAGGCCCTCAGTCAAGAAAACACGGTGCTGCATGATAATTTAGGGGAGGTCATACGTGGAGCTGAAAGGGCAGGGAAACTCATTAATCAGATCCTGCAGTTTAGTCGCCAGAGTGAAAAAAGTGTTTCTACATTGCAGATAGATTTAATCGTAAACGAAGTATTAAAACTTTTACGCGCCAGTCTTCCGGCCAATATTGAAATAATTGCAAACTTAGCGAAGGGCGCAATGGTTAAGGCGGACCCGACCCAAATGCACCAAGTTGTTTTGAATCTGTGTACAAATGCTTTTCAGGTACTGGAAGAAACAGGTGGCGAGATAAAGGTCGGATTAGAAGAAGTTGTGTTGACCCCACGACAAGGGTTGGAGATAGGCAATCTCAGTCCCGGGGCATACGTATGTATAACTGTGGAAGATAATGGCAAGGGAATTCCAAAGGAGTATATATCTCGTATATTTGAGCCATATTTTACGACTAAGCCCCAAAATGAAGGGACCGGGCTGGGATTATCGGTTGTGCATGGAATAGTAAATGATCACCGAGGTGCCGTAAAAGTTGAGTCAACAGTAGGGAAGGGGACTAAATTTTCTTTGTACATTCCAGCTGCTGATCCAGAAGAAGATGACTGGAAAGTGGATGGTAAATTATCAGTCTTTAAAGGCGGTAGAATCCTCATAGTGGACGATGAACCTCAAATTGTAAGCCTTCAGTCTCAAGTCCTCGAACATCTTGGTTATGAGGTTGTTTCCAGCACGGTAAGTAAAGAGGCTTTGCAGATATTTCAACAGGCTGATGGTAACTTTGATCTTGTGATAACCGATATGGGGATGCCTGAGATGACGGGTCTTGAGTTGTTTGAACGGATACAAGAACTCCAGCCTCAAACCAAGGTCCTTCTCTGTACGGGTTATAGCAAGCTGGTCACACGCGAGAATGCAGAGGAACTAGGACTGGCCGGTTATCTAGCAAAACCTTTTAATGCGGAGGATCTGGCGTATGAAGTAGGGCGAATTTTGGAGTAGTTTTTTTGTAACTATTTAGCAAAAATCTTAAAACTATCAATCTACTTCATACTGTAATTGTTCGGCTGTGGTAGGCCCTGCCGGCAGCAAACAAAAAAAAACCCAATACACAATTGTGTATTGGGTCTTTTAAAAAGAGACGGCGACGACCTACTCTCCCACATAGTCACCCATGCAGTACCATCGGCGCTGAAGAGCTTAACTACCGTGTTCGGAATGGGAACGGGTGGAGCCTCTTCGCTATGGTCACCGAAAAAT